>CAVVBY010000035.1:0-184083 GCA_963746685.1 uncultured Bacteroidales bacterium | reverse complement strand
GCGCTCCGTCGATGTTGAGCTGGTAGTAATGGAATCCTTCATCCTGTGGCGAAGATTCACCGGTCCAGACTCCTTTTTCATCCTTAATCAAATCGTATCTCACTGCACCGATATCTATCTGAACTTTCAGGGCCTGGGGCGCCAGAATGCTTGTCCGGACACGACCTTCCGAATTTACCTGAGGATACTGTTTACCCGGCTGGGTTGTTGATGATACTTTGAAATCCTCAACGACCTTTGACTGATTAGTTTGTGCTATACACATTCCACCTGTTATCATGAGCGATGATAACAGACATAAATACCTGGATCTCATTTAAAGTTTTTTAATTATTTAATTGATACCATTTTTTATTTTTTTTCAAGGAACATAAGCTGTGCCATCTGGTAAAGGCTTCTTCTCCATGTCTGGAATTCATGACGTGTATTCTCAGATACATAGGATACTGCGTTAATTCCGGCATCTTTCAGGTCTACTGCTGCTTTTTTTACACCATCGGGATTCTCGAAGCTTCCGCAGCTCAAAAAGATAAGTTTGACCTTCGATTTATCCTTTATATCAGCCGGTGCATAGGTGCCACCGCTTAAAAGACCGAAATGCGAAAATACTTCAGGACGGGCAAGGGTGATTGTTTTTGTTTCCATGCCACCCATCGACAGACCGGCCATTGCACGATAAGCCTGGGCGGCTATTGTGCGGAAGTTAGCGTCAACATAAGGAATCAGTTCATCAACAAGGACTTTCTCAAAGCCGTTGTTCATCATTCCAGCCATGCCGCCAGCAGGGCGGGCACCTGGGGTAGCAGCAGGAGCTTGTCCGGGAGCAGGAGCAGCACCGGGAGCAGCAGCAGGAGCAGCACCTGGAGCGCCGGCCGGACGTCTCATAGCGCCTGGCCTGAAGCCTTCGTTAGTCATACCATAGGTCATAACAATAATGAATGGCTTGATTTTGCCTTCAGCAATCAGGTTGTCCATGATAAGGTTGGCGTGACCCTGGTTACTCCATGCTGTTTCATCCTCACCCCAGCCATGCTGCAGATACAATACCGGGTAACGGGTATTCTGATCTTTGTTGTAGCTGGGCGGAGTATATACGAATGCCCTGCGGTCAGTTTTTGTGCTCTTTGAAGGGAAAAGAATCTGCTCAACTTTACCATGAGGAACATCTTTTAATGCATAGAAATCCTGGTCGTGAGCAGGTATTTCAATACCGCTTTCCCAGCGTGTTGAGCCGTAGTAATTGTTTGTGCCGGGATCATTAAAAACACCCCCGTCAATTGTAAGGTGGTAATAGTGAAAACCCTCTTCCAGTGGACCTGCTGTGGTACCAACCCAGACTCCTGCTGTGTCTTTTGCGAGAGGTGTTCCACCCCTTGTCCCGCCAAGTCCAAGGCTCACAACGACACTTTTAGCATCGGGTGCTATTATACGAAATCTTGCATAACCCTGTGAGTTGACCTGCGGGTATTCCTGTCCCGGCTGGTTCAGGGTTGAAGGTTTGAAATCGTCAAAGATCGTTGGTTTGTCAGTTTGTGCTGAACATATACCGCCTGTAATCATGATTACCAGTACCGTTAATAAATGTCTGTATTTCATTTGTTTGTTTTTTAGATGATTATACTTAAAATTTTTATTGGAATATTTTAATATCAGTCTGATATTCAATCTTTAAACAGGAGCATCGCAAATTCATGCAGGCTCCTTCTCCAGGATTGCCATTCATGTGCAGTAAGCGGGGAAACATATGAAACGCTCTTTATCCCGGCCTGGTTCAGAACATCTGCGGCAGCTTTGACGCCGTCAGAGCCTCTTTCGCGGCTGCCATAGGACATAAATACCAGTTTGACCTTTGATTTGTCAGAAATTTCTGTCGGAGCAATGGTGCCACCGCTGAAAAGACCTATATATGCGAAACTATCAAGGTGAGCCAGCGTCACTGATTTTGTGCACATGGCACCCATCGACAGGCCTGACATGGCTCGATGTGCCTGATCGGGCATTGTACGGAAGTTTTTATCAACCCAGGGGATCATATCGTTGATCATAAGATCTGCATAAGTGTCAAATGAGAAACGGGGACGGGCGCCAGCAGGCGGAGCACCTGCAGGTGGAGCACCTGCAGCCGGAGCAGCAGGACGGGGCCCCATCGGGAACTGAGGTCCTACAGCACTGGTTTCCATAACAACAATAAATGGTTTGATTTTTCCTTCTGCAATAAGGTTGTCAAGAATTAAATTGGTGCGTCCCATTTCAATCCACACTCTTTCATCCTCACCGCCACCATGCTGAAGATAAAGCACCGGGTAACGGTTTTTGGTGTTTTTCTCATAATCCGGAGGGGTATAAACGAAGATATGCCTCCAGGATTTAGCCACAGCAGAATAATAATTCTTTATCAATACATTGCCATGAGGCACATCTTTCAACTCATAAAACCCACCATCCGGATCAGGAATTTCAAAACCATTGCACATATGGCTATAGCCAATAAATGCGTTGTTAGCCGGATCGACAACAATAGTCACCATCAACAATCATCCAGTAGTTGTGATAACCTGTATCCTGTGGTTCACTGGTGTAGGTCCATACACCAGCTGTCTCCTTTGACCATATCAAAGGGAACATTAACGATGGAAACCTGCACTTTCTGGGCATTGGGAGCGTTAAACCGGAAAGTAACCCTGCAAATCAGATTCAATACGAGGAAACTGAGCCCTATTGAGATTGTAAGGCGAAGGATGTGCTTCAAATATCAGCATTAAAAACATTTGAACCCTTACCCTTCGACTGGATTAAACTGCATGCTGATCAAGTAACGACAGTAATAAAATACCTGGTAACGTTTTTCTCATTTTTAACCTCCATATCTTTAATTAAAGTTAAAATTGTGATAAGTGTCTTTCAACTAAATATTAATTATTATGGTAATAATATTCACTATTACACGTTTATATCTTGTTAACGGAGGCATTCCCTTATCGGTAACTTTTAAAATGAAATGGACCGTTTCACTTTTTTCAACAACAGGAGCTTTTATATAAAAAATTTTGTAAAGATTTTCAGCCAGGTCAAATCGTATTGGTTTCTTGTAGGAACCAGCCTCAGGATAATGAAACCAGAGGTAACTGAGATTGTCATTCATCCGGATCAGTGGTACCGCTTGCATCCAGAACAAAAACTTCACCCGATTTTACGGTAATCTGATCTGGATGTCCCAATAGCAGGAACAGGAGGATGGTTAGCTTCCTCAAATGGTTTGATTGTCCAATCCATTCTGGCAGCAAAATCATTCTGAAAATCATCTCTCCAGCGGAACAAAGTAGCTTTGTTATTATTGAAAGAAACAGTATCTCTTCTGATTGCCCGTCCATATTCATTAAATACATATGGAACATAATTTGTCAGATGCATTTGTCCATATTGCCCTTGGTTCGGGATCAACAGGTACGCCTCCGGTAAATCCTTTGGTATTAAGAGTTGAATACTCAGGCTGGTAAAACTCATAACGACCTCCCCAACCACCCCAGTCGGGATGTTCAGAATTGTTCAATCCATTGGGTATTAATGATAACCATGAAGGGGTATCCCCTTCCATACCATAAGCAACATCGGGATAGAGGGCACCAAGAGGACCATGATTTTGCTGAATGTTTTGTGCAAGCCAGCTGTTGCTTATTGTTTCATTATTTATTCCTTTATAATAAGTAAGAATTGCATCCCATGTTGAACTTCATAACCCCCCGGACTAACAATATAAAACAGATCAGTGAAATTCTTACGGATCCAGGTACCGCTGTCATCCTGATCGGAAATTGTATAGACTCTGAGTCTGGCAATCAGTTTTCTGACTTCAGTTTCAGATTTTGTCTTTCTTAATTTGTAAAGTGCCTGAGCAAGTGTATTCGGTCCGCCCCAGACACAAATCCATAAAGGACGATCATCATTTTCTTCAAGAACTTTAATAATCCAGTCAGACCCCTGTGAATCTTTTCCATCTCCAACTCCTTTCATTCCATATTCCGGCAAGCCCCTGCTTAACAATAATTGCAAAGAGAGCTTGCATCGGGGAAATCCTGTTTCGTGCTTTAACAGGTTTGCCTGCACCTTACCATAAGCCCTGATAATTTTCTGAATTGATTCAGGATATACATTCATCTTTCTGATGAGTAGAGGTTGTTGCAATTATTCCCTTAATGTCAATTACATTTGAATATAAAAGTAACCGTATCAGCGATTGTGTATCATCAGCATCAGCCTCAATGTCTGTAAGAATAATTGCTCTCGTTTTTTTGATTTTCCTGGCCATTTAGAAGCTGGCAGAAGAAAATCAAAAAGAATAAAACCGAAGCAGAAAAAGCATATCTTAATGGATTGAAATTCATTACATTTATTCTAAAAATCACTATGATTTGGAAAATGTTTCGCCGGCCGGGTCACTGACGGGTACACCGATCCTGAAAATTGCCCTAAGATCGGAAGTTACCCTTGGGTACTGGGCATTCTGAATATTTGTCGATGCCGGCTTTGAATCAGGTGGATATTCAGGTATCTGCCCTGAACAGAGATGATTGACAGTAAACGCCATAATCAAAAAAAATGTCAATCCTTTTTTCATTGTAAAATGTAATTAAGAGTTTTTAAGTAAAAAAGAGATAAGACGAATTCTAATAATTGTAAAATTCACAATTAATTATCGAAGAATCGTTTAAATTTTATGCAAATGATGACAGAAAATTAAAAGAAGAAAAAGAAATAGGACTTAAAAATCAATTCCGACAGATATTTATGAGTAATACCTTAAAAGATGCATACTTAAGTCTTCAGGATTTATGAACCAATCAACTACTCCGAGCCGGTGGTTTTCTATAGGATTCAAGCTGATTTTTAAATTTGATAATCAGCTCTTTCAGAGCTTTAAGATTAACTTCCCCCTTCCGCATCATTTCAACTTCCCAGGTGGGTGGAATTCTCATTGCAGTAAGTTCTCCCGCTTCTAAGAGGTGAGCAGAGGTTTCTGCAAGATCCAATCCGTCTTTCCATGTTCCTACAGGATCTTTAAGCCACTTATTACTCTCGTCTATCACCTTTGTAACCCAACCTTCTTTGTCCGGATCAGACGGAAGTATATCCGGGGTCCGTTTACGGAAAAATCCCATAATAGCAGCGGCAATAGATGGATCACGAACGCTACCGTCTTCATAAAAAACACCGTGGACAGTTCCCCATCCTTTACGGACAATCATCAATTCCCAGATATACCATCCAACTTTTGCATTCATATGTTCCTGAAGGGTAATATCATATGGATTGGCACGGGCGATGCAACCAAGTTCACCATTTATCAAAGGCTTATTCACCTTTAAAGCATATTCTTTGGCCCGTGTTAAAGTATCACTTATCTGTTCCCGTGTCTGCATGTAATCATGAAATTGCAACACGTCAACATAATCGGCTAATTCAATCATGCCATCGACAAATGCCATACCGATTGTAACAGGTGTATTTGGGTCAAGTTCATGAAAGGTGTTAGCCAGGAATTTACAGTTTTCAAAATTCCTTAAAACCCTCTCCCTGGGAGTTGTAGGCCAGTCAGGCTCATTCATGACATCCCAGAATGCAAGTCCTGGTTCATCCGATATCGCATTTACAAGAAACTGAGCCCATTCTTTTCCCTGGGCGCGCAGTGATGTATCCCTAATCCATGATCCGCTTCCGACGACAGGCATAACACCTATGCCCCTCTTGTGGCATTCGCGTACGAAATGCCTAAGTTTAGCCGGAAGCGCTTCCTTGTCTTCCAATAAAAACTGCATAAGGAACAAAAATGCGCACCTGATTCAGATTGAGACTTTTAGCCAGATCAAGGTCAAATTCAATCGCAGCCGAATCATATTTTACCCAGGTATCAATATGATGCCGGGGAGAAGCTACTCCTGCCGGAGTATAGTTGAAACCCCTGATAAGAGAAGGATCCCTGGGTCCTGTAAAATCAAATCTTGAGGTCTTTTTGACAGGACCGGAGCAACCTGTCAGGAAAATGATAGAAATAACCAAAGACTTTATAATCAGGTTTTTCATAATTCAGATAATTTTCGCTGGTTTATAAGGAAATTATTAAAATAAGAATGTTTTAAATTATTCGATAATGGTTTAAAATAAAACAAATGATATATTAGATTATTTATCTGTAAATTCCAGTAATCCGAAACGTGAAGGTTGGTGAACATCTAGCCGTATGTTATATATCGGGAAGAGTGTTGATGTTGAACGGAATCTGTCTTCCACATAATTCCTGTCCTGTCGGACCGCCTGGAAAGCCCATCTTACACCGGCTTTCGGGCGTGAAATAAAATGGAAATCGCTGAATGCCGTAAATGGAATTGCAAATTCCATCTGCCACATCTTATCCTTGTCTTTGTCATTATTTATTGTACCATCATATGTCACTTCCACTTTATATACAGGATTATAGGACCTTAATAAAGATAGTCCTGTTGTTATAATACCTCCACAGCACAATATAGTCATACGGCTGCTTTGGTTATATTGATTTCAAATCCAAAATGCATATAGAGACTGTCGGGAACAGGAACACAAAAGAACTCGGCACAATCGTCCAGATAAGGCCGGGCATCAAAATTTGTTTCGCGTGCTGTGAGTGAGGTGTCTTCGCATTCGTAAAACAGATACAGATTTTCATCATCCCATAGCATTCTGAATTTAGAATTCTGTTTTTCAACAGGTTTATCGCCTCTGTAAAAATAACTTAATGGCTGGACTTCAGCATTCTTCCAGCCTGCTTCATCCATTTTACCGTCAACTATTATAGGTTCCCTGGCTCTTGAAACTTTATATACTGGTTGTTGTCCTATTACGAGTTGTTTTTCGGTTTGAGAAAAAAGAGAGAAACCTGTAACAAGATAAACTAAAGCAATAATAATTCCTTTTAGTCTTAAGTGGTTAATAATTGTGTGTTTCATCCTATATGATTAATTATTAATGGCCAAATTTATTCTGCAACAACATCCTTCTTATTTTAGTTTCCTTATAAATTGAGAGGGAGAAATCCCGAATTGCTTCTGGAAACTGGTTGCAAAATAGGATGGAGAGGAGAAACCAACCAGGTATGATATTTCATTGATTCTGTAATTTCCTTCCGACAATAATTCTGCAGCTTTTTTAAGCCTTGTCAACCTGATATATTCAACAGAATTCAGGTCTGTCAGGGCTTTAACCTTTCTATACAGAGTTGAAACACTGATTCCAATTAGATCAGCAATCCGTTTCCTGATAAATTGAGAAGGAGAAATCCCGAATTGCTTCTGGAAACTGGTTGCGAAATATGATGGAGATGAGAATCCGACAAGGTATGATATTTCATTGATTCTGTAATTTCCTTCCGACAATAATTCTGCTGCTTTTTTAAGCTTGACCAGCCTGATATATTCAACCGAATTCAGGTCTGTCAGGGCTTTTACCTTTCTGTAAAGAGTTGAAACGCTGGTTCCCATTATCTCTGCAATCTTTTCCACACTTAAATCATTCTCAGAAATATTATCCATCAGGATGGAATTCAGTTTTCTAAGGAATTCCTCGTCAGTTTTATTTATTGCAACTGATTTGAAATGAGCAAGGGGAGAATTTATGAAATTTTGCCGGTCGAGACTCCTGTTTTTGATGAGATTATGAATCTGGGCTTTTAAAAGTTCTGTTGTGAATGGTTTTTCGATATAAGCATCTGCACCTGAATCAAGGCCTTCGATCCTTGCATTCAGATGTATGGTGGCAGTAAGGAGTATAACAGGTATATGGCTGAATTCTATGTTAGATTTAATCTGCCTGCAAAGTTCATATCCATTTATAACTGGCATAATAACATCACTGACAACCAGAATTATATTATATTTCTTAAGTGCCTTCAGTGCTTCGTCGCCATTACGAGTGAGGATAACGTTATAATCACCGGATATTTCTTTAGCTATAAATTTCCCCATTTCAACTTCATCCTCTACAAGAAGTATATTAGGGGAAGTGCTTTCAAGAGAGCCAAAAATTTCAAACTCATTATGTTCACTCGGATTCAATTCATCAGACTCATACATATTCCTGGAAACTGATTCTTCCTGGTACCTGGGTCAGTTCCAGAACAAATGAATTATACTGCCTCACATTAGTATCAAGAAAAAGTCTGCCATTATGAAGTTCCGCGAGTGACCGGGCAAGAGAAAGTCCAAGTCCTGTACCTTTTTCCCCCGGCTTATCAAAGTCTATCTGATAAAATGGCTCGAAGATTCTTTCACCAAGTTCTTTTGGTATTAATTTACCATCGCTATTTACACGTATCCTTATTATTTTTTCCTGATCTGTTTCTGTTTCGAAAAATAAGTCAACCTTCGATTCGGCAAATTTAAGGGCATTTGATAAAAGATTACTTAATATCTTCGTTATTGCTTCCCTGTCCACAGCCAGATCATAATGATTTACCGCCGAATGCAGCTGAACTGATATCCGTTTTTCTTCACTGTATGAGAGGAATAAATTGAATGTTGAATCAACCAGCTCAAATAAATCAGTCTTAATAAAATTGAGTTTAAACATTTCTTTCTCAGTTTTCCGGAAATCAAGCAGCTGGTTGGTAAGGCTCAGTAGCCTGTCGGTATTTCTATTAATAATTGAAAGGTTTTCTTCAGTATCCTTTGAATTTATAATCCCCGACTGTAATATTCTGTCCAGGGGTCCCTTGATTAAAGTTAAAGGGGTACGGACCTCATGAGTAATATTAGTAAAAAAATTAATTTTTGCATTAAGTATCTCCTTCTCCTTATTGGTTTCCAGGATATCTATCTTTCTTTGATGTTCCAGGATTTTCTTTTTTAAATAAAAGCTAATCAGCATATATATGATAAATGCTGAAATAAGAATGTACAAAGCATAAGCTGGAAATGAGAGCCAGAATGGAGGAGAAATTTTAATATCCAAAAGGGCTTCATCAGAGCTCCATATATCGCCATCAGAAGAAGAAATAACCCTGAACCTGTATTCTCCGGGAGAAAGATTGGTATAGTAAACCTTTCTGTTGCCTGATATCAGAACCCAATCAGGATCAGAGCCTTCCATTCTATATTTATACTTTGTCAGATTAGGACTCGTAAAAGTTGGAGATACAAAGTCAATACTAAAAGAAGATTGATTATATCTTAACGAAATCCGTCTGGTCACAAGAACTGATTTGAAATCGGGGGAACCTGTGGAATTATCAATATATTCTTTACCATTAACCTGGAATCCTGTAAAATAGACAGGCGGATTGTAAGTGTTTTCTTTTATATCAGAAGGATAAAATGATACCAGGCCGCTAACTGTGCCGAAATACATTTTACCATGTTTATCCTCATAAGCTGAATTATAACTGAACATATTGTCCAAAAGGCCATTGTCTTTTGTATATGTTATAAATTTATTTGAGGAAGGATCGAGACGCAGAAGACCCCTGGTTGATGTTATCCAAAGATTTCCGCGACCATCCTGCAGCATAGCACAATATATTGCAAAATCAATATCCTTACCAGGTACGTACCTGGTAATTTCTTCTGTTACCCCGTTAATATAGCTGAAACCATTACCTTCTGTAGTGAACCAGATCTTATGGTTGGTATCCTCATAAATTGAGGTAACATGCTCATCCCTCAGACCTTCATAATCTCCTTTTTCAGACAATATTTTTTTACATATCCCTGATAATCTGTCATATTTATACAACCCTTTTCCATAAGTTCCTATCCAGATATTTTTTTGGGAATCCTCAAATAAACAATGGATAAAGGTTCCTGCTGCCACATCATCCAGGAATCTGAATGACGATGTCTCCCGGTTAAACTGATATAATCCTATGACGCTTCCCGCATAAATTGTCCCATCAGTTGTTTTCAGGAATGTAACAAATGAATTTGTTTTAAAACCGCTGCTCTTATTCTTCATCTCAAAATGACTTTTTAACTTTTGGGCAGGAATGTTCATGATATATATTCCATTATCATAGGTTCCAATCCAGAGGTCATCAGCATCAACCAGGATCCCCTGGATATTTCTGCTGTCAATTTTTACATGATTATAACCATCCGCAAAGCTGGAAAACAGCCCTGTTTGATTATCAAGTTTCATCAAACCGGCATCTTCGGTACCAATCCAGAGACTGCCATATGAGTCTGCACGGATCTCTCGTACCACACTTCCGTTAAGTGCACCTGACAATCCTGTCGGGTAAAACTTTTCAAACGATTTGTTTTCCTGGGCAAGGTAATTAACACCTCCGTAAAATGTTCCTATCCAGATTCCTCCTTCCCTATCCCTTACAATTGTTCGAACTGCATTGTTTGAAAGGGAAAAAGGATCTGTACTAACCTTATGAAGATTTATGACAAAGCCTGTCTTCAGGTTATAAATATAAATACCTGTTTCTGTACCAATCCAGATTTCATCGTCACTATACAAAAATGTTGTTCGTATAAAGATATTATTCCATCTATTATTTTTTTCGAATAAATTTATAACGTTTCCGGTATTTGGTTCAAATTGCCTTAAGCCTGCAATATTGGTCGAAACTATCAGTCCAAAATTGCCTGCATCCAGAATGTTTCCAAGTTGAACAGAAGCAGATATTTCTTTTTTGGTAAGAATCTGGTAACCGATAAAACTATCATTTCGTGCATCATATTTATAAATCTTACCATCAGTGGCCGATAGCCAGACATCTCCCGCATTGGTCAATGAAATATTTCTTGGTTCAAAGTATTTAACTGAAGGATAAAAGCTAAGCTTTTTACTCCTTTTATCATATCTGTATAGCCCTGTGTAAGTCGCTATCCATATACAATTTTTATTATCAGCCTTAACATCAATTACCATTCCTCCAATTTTGGGATTTTCAGATTCAATTGTCCCAAAACAATCATTATCAGGTAAATAATAACAGATTCCCTCTGAGGTGCCAATCCAGATACAGCCATCTCCATCTTCGCACATTGATATAATGAAATTGTTTAAAAGGCAATTTGAGACCGATGGGTTGTGAAGGAATATTTTAAACTGAAATCCATCAAACCTGCTTAGTCCCTCTTTGGTGCCAAACCAGATAAAACCTCTCCTATCCTGCAGGCAGGCCATGACAGTGTTATTCGACAATCCGCTATCATTCCTGTAATGTCGGAAATAATAGGTTCTTCCACTCGTCACTAAGGATAATAATGAAACAATAAATGATATAATGAAAAATCTCATTCCTGTAATTTATAAAACTTCTAATGGAGGATTGAAGATTACTCAAAGATAATTTATGGATTAACATTAAACGTAAAATTCTAACCTTAAATGAAAAAAGAGGCTGTTCACCCTTAAAAGACAGCCTCTTTCTAATCCAACCCAAGACTAACTAACCAATACAAAACAACACTAACTACACAAGCATTGTTTTGGTATAACTAGCAAAAACAAATTACGATTAAACATCAGTAGTAAATTAAAAGAATCAGCCAAATGTTTTAAATAATCGGTCAGGAGTATTTTTAGAGAACAAAAAAAGGGGAATACTCACTGGTATTCCCCCTCCAATTTTTACATAATGTCAGGATAAAATTACATTACTAAAAATGTAATCTGATTTCTTTGCATTATTGGTAAGCCTCATTTTGATCGCACAATTTGTTTTTCAATATCTCATCAGTTGGAATTGGCATATCCATCTTTTTAAGAACGAAATCAAAAGTACGGTTAGTATGCCATGAATCTTGTACCAGAGGGTTAGTGTTTGGATAACCTACCCCTTTTGGATAATTGATGTTAATGTGATCCTCAATAAACCCGGAACGAATCAAATCCTGGGCAAGACACCATTCAGCATTGAATTCCTTACGACGTTCCTGGCCCAGGGCTACCAACCATACCGGAGAAGCAAAACCTTTAGTAGCTTTTAACGAGGTATAATAAGTCTGCGCATCAGGAACAGTTACTGTGGCTGTATTGAATGGAAGAGGATAAGTGGTAGGTTTCACTATATCCGTAGCGCCGTTACCGATAAAGAATTGAGCCATGTTTTGATAATAAGGAAGGTAAGTAGCAGTTAAAGCAGCTGCCTTACCAACTTCCTGATTACCCCAGGCACGGTCACGAATTTGATTAATATAGCCCCAGGCAGTTGCATCATTGGCACCATTCAAATGGAACAGGCATTCTGCGCGGTCTAATAAAACATTTGCATAACGTTTGTAATAAATCTGTTGAGGGGCCCATGGTGCCTGATAGTTTGCACGGGTTGTACGGAAATATTTTAAAGTCCAGATGGAAGGAGCAGCTTCACCACCCATTAAAAAATGATAATGAGTATTTAATGAATCACCAACTGAATATTTTACCTGATTATATGGATTGTAACCATAGTTAGTGGCAGATCTCCATGCAGGATCAATATTTGTTACTTTACCGGTAACAGCTGAAGCTTCACGACGTTTATCGCCTGGTTCATAACAACTCCACCATTCCCATGAAAGGTACAAGGTACCCCATCCACCGACAGATGGAGGAGCTACAAAATGGACCATCCAGTTGTGAGCCTGGGATAGATTGGACCATTGGTTCCATTGCGAACCTTCGTCAAGAACTTCTTCCCAGATACATTCTTTTGTCCAGACAGCTCCCGGATCATACAAAGTAGTGTATGAAGCATTTAATTCGTATTTACCGCTCTGAATTACTTGTAATAAAGCAGCTGATGCTAATGTGTAGTTCGCTGCAGCCTGATCAGGAACACGATATGCTTTCCACATATAAGCTTCGCCAAGGTATGAAAGAGCAAAACCTTTAGTACAACGTCCATACTGTCCGCCCAATGGATCCCAGTCAAGTTCATCAACTGCTGCTTTCAAATCATTAATGATGAAATCCCACATTTCAGCGAATGTTGCAGCACGGGCTTTTTCCGGAGTGTTAATATAGTTTTCTCCTGTTGCCAGCATAGGTACACGACCGAAAGCTTTTGCCAGCCACATATAGTAGAAAGCACGGATGCACCTGGCCTGACCATCAAGTGAAGTTTTTAAACTGGCAGAAACTTTATCTGCATTAGCAAGACCGGCAAGGAAATCGTTGCAACGGGAAATTGCTGTATAGGCCTGTTTCCAACCACCCAATAGTTCCGGGCTACCTGGAGTCCAGCTTTGCGTGTTCCAGTCTTTGTCCCATCCTGTTGCCTGAGTATCCATTGTTGGGTGGCCACCTATAAACAAGTTCGGTTTAATACCCCAGTCTCCGTCGATATCTGTCGGAAGCATCATAGTGTAGCAACCAACAAGACCAGCCTTAGCATCAGCGTCTGACTTAAACATTTGATCAGCAGCCAGAATGGAATAGTGATCCACTGACAAAAAGTCCTTTTTGCAGGAGGTTATTCCTAACAGAAATAGAACCCCGGCAACTGTAAAAAATATTTTTGATATATTTTTCATAATGTTAATCTATATTTATGTGTAACAATTAGAACTGAAAGTTCAGACCTACTGAATAAATTCGTGGGTTAGGGTAACGGCCTGTATCCAAACCGGTATAGAGCACACTTCCTTGTCCGGCTTCAGGGTCACCATATTTGTTGTAACTGGAGAAGCAGAACAAGTTTTGAATAGAAGCGTAGAGACGTGCACCTTCAAGGTGTATTGACTTCAACAATGTTCTGTCAAAATTATAACCAATCTGAACATTACTGATTTTCAGGAAATCACCTTTTTTAATCCATTTGTCAGAACCACGCATGTTGTAATTCAAATCCAGGAATGACAATCTGGACATAGTGGTGCTATGATTATCAGGAGTCCAGGCATTTTGCTGCAACCTCTTTTAAGACGTTAGGAGTAGTACCGTTATCACTCGGGAACATGTTAGATAATGTCATTGCAGAGTATGAATAGATTTTTGCTCCAAGTACTCCATAAGAGTAAATTGAGATATCCCAATTCTTATAAGAAGCGTTTAAGGTCAAACCGTAGTTTAACTTAGGGAAACCATTACCTAAGATGGTCATATCCTTATCACTAAGAAATCCATCACCATTAAAGTCTTTATACTTAAAATCACCAGGAACAGTCTTTGACCCATTATTGTATCCACCAGAGTGACCTGCAGCTATAGCTGCAGCGTTGGCAGCATCTATTTCGGCCTGAGATTGGTATATACCATCTACCTGGTAACCCCAGAAAGAACCTACGGCATAACCTTCGCGACATATTGAGTGACCGTTCCAGTGCGTGCCTGAAGGAGCACCTATTGCACCCACATTAGAACCATCATTGGTAGCACCATGTGTTTTCACTGAACAAATCAGCACCCATTTTTATAATTTTGTTTTTTAAGGTTGAACCTGTCAATGTGGCACCGATAGACCAATCCTGATTAATTTGCTTCTTATAGTTTACGCTGAATTCAATACCTTTATTCTCAATATCACCGTAGTTGGTATATACCTGGGTATAACCGGATGAAGGGCGTATTGACTGGTACAACAACAAATCTTTAGATTTCCGGATGAAATAATCTACGGTAACAGTCAATTCATTTTTCAATAAACCCAGGTCAATACCTACGTTACTTTGTTCATTGGTCTCCCATTTCAACCTGGGATCAGTTAATGTAGGAGCATAACCGGTAGCTAATTGTCTTGTAGTATTCATACCTGATTGTCCATTCTGTCCATAAAAAAAGTATTGAATTTTATTTGTAGTCAATGCTGTAACAGATAGATCTGTCGGACCTCCTGAGTTACCGGTCTGTCCCCAACCTAAACGAAGTTTCAAATTACTGATAGTCGGATTGCCTTTCAGGAAATTCTCTTCTGAAATACGCCATGCTACAGCTACTGACGGGAAAGTACCCCACCTGTTTTCGGCACCGAAGTTAGAAGAACCGTCACGACGTACAGTACCAGTTAAGATGTAACGATCCTTCAAAGTATATATGGCACGACCAAAATAAGATAATCCACGAGATTGAAGGTTATAAGCACCAGTACCACTTCTTGCAGTAGGATCATTAGTCAAACTAATATCACGGATATTATCCCCGGGGAAACCATTTCCAGAAGCACTACTCCAGTTTCCGAAGCCTTTGCTTACAGAATTACCTGCCATTAAAGTCAAATTGTGAATATCATTCTTCCAATTGTAAGTCAAATAATTTTCAATAGCAAGATTGTTATAATTGCTATTGCTGATTCCTAAATAATATTTGGTATCGTAATTATACAATATCACCTGTGTTCCGTCAGGAAAGTAACGTTTTTTGTTGCCCCAAAAGTTATACCAGTTGCCTGCGGTAAAATTATAAGATGCTATTGATTTGAAAGTTAAACCTTTAAACAATTTAATATTGGCATTTGCATTGAGAAGTACCTGGTTATTTTTGGAAATACCAGTATTTTCCATCTGTTCAGCAAAAATGTTATTTCCCAAATATGAATCGTTTGAACCTACATCACCTTGTTCAGGAGCACCATAAGTCCCGTCCGGGTTTTTAACGTTAGGACTTACTATCTTATTAGTCACCGGGTTTACATAATCCATAGTGGGAGCTGTGAAAGCCCAGTCACGGAGAGAAGAAAGGTTACCGTTATTACCGAGATTTGCATTACTACCGAGTGATTCTGTATGAACGAAATTGATATCACCACCGAACTCAAGGAATTCAGCCACTTTGGTAGTTATATTGGCACGACCGGTCAGACGCTTGTAATTTGAATTGATAACAATACCGTCATTATTCAAATAACTTAATGAGAGCAAAGACTGGGTCTTTTCCGTACCTCCTGAAGCTGAAAGATTATATTGCTGTTTAAGGGAAACGCGTGTCATTTCCTTTTGCCAGTCAATGTTCTTTCTTTGACCGTCATATTGCGCAGAGAAAATTTGATTAGCCAGGATTCCACCATCGTTAGCCCGTGCCTGACGAATATTTGCTGCATACTGGTCTACATCACCAACATCCAATCTTGAGGCTAAAGTTTGGACCCCAAAGTCTGCTGAAAAAGTAATATGTGTAGTACCTACCGTACCATGTTTGGTAGTAATCATGATAACACCATTT
Source organism: uncultured Bacteroidales bacterium (assembly GCA_963746685.1). Lineage (GTDB taxonomy): Bacteria > Bacteroidota > Bacteroidia > Bacteroidales > VadinHA17 > LD21. The sequence goes on along the minus strand of CAVVBY010000035.1, from coordinate 167,964 downwards.
GCCCCGGCTGCACCGTATATAGCAGTAGCAGAAGCATCTTTCAATATTTCAATGCTCTCTAAGTCATTTGGGTTAAGAAAATTGACGTTTGTACCTACCTGTACACCATCTACTACATACAGCGGATTGGCGCTACCGTTAATAGTTGCAACACCACGAATACGAATGGCTGAGTTTGCATCAGGAGCACCGTCTTGTGCTGTAACCATTACACCCGCAGCTGCTCCTTTTAAACCTTGTAAAATGTTCGTAGGATCTTTTTTCAACATTTCTTCTCTGTTAACTGATACAATAGATCCGGTAACATCTCTTCTCCTTGCAGTGCCATAACCTGTAACCACTACCTCATTCAGCCCGGTAATGCTTTCTTGAAGTGTTACATTAACAATTACTTGAGTGCCAACAGTAACCTCCTGTAGCTCATAACCGACAAATGAAAAGACCAGGACCGATTTTTGTGAAGACACTGTTATGGAATATTTACCATCCATGCCGGTTATTACACCATTTGTCGTACCTTTTTCCAATACATTGACCCCGGCCATGGGATTATTCCTGGCATCCACAATAGTACCTGTAACAACAACTTTCTGTTGCTGATCATTAATCGCCGGAGTATTAGTTAACGCCCAAATCCAGTGCTAAGGCATTAAAAGCGGTTAAAATGCTTAAAATAACAGTCAGTTTTAAAGGGAGAAGCAGTAATCTTAGTTTCCCATGCGGAAAACAATAGGTCATAAAATTAAAACAGCTTTTCTTCATAGTAAGATAGGTTTTGGTTAGAAATTAAACGATTTTTTTAAATAATTTTAGAATCAAACAGGCTTATTTTTCAAAACAAGATAGTATTTAAGATGTGTGGTTAATTAAAAGAATCAATCAAATGTTTTAAATATTCGGTCAGAAGTATTTTTAGAAAACATTTTTTTCTTTGAACGAAATTTCAAAGGAACCGATTCCTCTTTTTCTCATAACTCCCGGCAGGTTTGTGTTTTTACCCCACCATACGGCAAAGGCCTGCTTTTTGTCCATCGGTGAACCTTGTAAGATCCATTTCAGTTACTGCAACACCAGTATTGTCCATTACTTTTTGAGTCAGTGCTGATTCCTTTTTTGTCAGAATCTGAGTGCCCCTGCCGCTGATTTGGATGAAAAGTACGCAAAATGAACCATATTGTCAAGCTTCAAATATCTGTATTATCCTGTTTGATTATGCGTATTCTGTCTATGGATTTCAGGGAGCTAACGGTATAATTAATATCCATCTGAAAGGTACAGTGAAGACCAGGTAAAAATCAGGCTATGTTTTGACCTTTCCAATGGAAATCTCAGAAATTGGCAATCCCAAGCACCAGACCAAACCAGGGTTTATTATTAAAAATCCAAATGGCTTTATTTTTATCAAGAAGATTATCAAATCCGAAAGCTAATCCGACCGACATATTTTCAAATGTTCCGAAAACAGAGAATCCTTTTTGAAAAACTATTCCATCATATTCCTGAATTGTTCGGAACATAGTTACAGTAGGAGTTACAGGTGTCATTCCTATTCCGGCAAAAAAACCAAAATCAAATCCGGTATGTCTGACAATTGAAGATATTTCATTAAGTTCGGACAAAGAAGATTTCAATTTAAAAAAATCTTTTCTGAATCCAGTGTAAAATATTCCGTTAATATTTGAACTTAATTGGGATGGAACATCTCCTGCAGCAGGTCTGAACTTGAGAATAACTGTTGATAAATCAATATCAGCGGAGGTTTTGATAAAAGTGCTATTGTATAAATAACTCCCTGGGGTAATTGAATTAATTCTTGTCCCCTGAGATTTGGATTTATCAGGAATCCAGTCCTTCACATTCCTGATAACCGGAAATACTACCAGTGAATCTTCATGTAAATTTAAATACACAAACTCAGGATTCGCATCAGGTGCTTTAAGTTCAAAATAACCTGAACCAAATTCATGAGAGTATATTTTATCAAATGGAGTACAACCAGAAATTAAAATAAAGAACATTGTATAACAGAAGAGACTGATATTTTTCATTAGATACAGTTCATTTTTCAGTTTTTCAGGTATTTCTTTAACTTACAACTTTTCAATGTCTTATTCCTTCAGCCACTGCCTGTGCATTTATAATTGCTCCGGCTTCATTAGTATGCGTATGTCAGTAATGAAAAAGCTTTGTCGTAACTTCCTTCTGTCCCATGAGCATCATATCTACCTGCAATAATTCTCATTCAGATCGATAAAATAAGCTTTTCCTTCCTCAGCAGACTCCTTTGCCCACTTCCCGTAATCCTCTGATGCTCGGACAACCTTTTCGTTTTCCCACATATTCCTCGGAACCAGAGAGCAGATAACAGGAATGGCTCCCTTTGCTTTTGAATCAGAAACATATTTCCGGAGATACCAACCGTATGTATGGACTATCTCATGTTTCTTTGTAAGGAGGTTATCAATCTCTCCGGTCTCTTCACCGGTTCCCTTCAGGGTTCCACGTGCGCGGCTGTTATCATTTACCGGGCTGCTGTCGTTATGCCCGAACTGGATAAAAACATAATCGCCGGGTTTCATTTTTGCCAGTACTTTATCCCACAGTCCTTCACTAATAAATGTTCTGCTGCTCCTTCCTCCAAGTGCATAATTTCTGATTGAAACTTTTGACGTATCGAACTGAGTATGCAGATAAGCGCCCCAGCCCCATAATCCTCCATCACCTTTACCGCTTCCGTTTTTAACCGTTGAATCGCCGATAAGGTAAATAGTTGGTTTTGGTTTTTTTTCGGGAGCAATTCCTGCTGATAAAATAAACAGAGTTAATAGCATAGATAAATATCGTAACATAGTCTGACAATTATTTAAGAAAGAATATAAAAATATGAAAAAAAAAGTAAAATCCCAACCCCCGATAGTCGGCCTCTCCCCCTGCCTGCCGGCAGGCATGCAAACCCCTCCCCCGGAGAGGGAGGGGCTTTTTCAGCAAATTAAGTCCCCCTCTCTCTTGGGAGAGGGAGATTTAGGGGGTGAGGCCGATTAACAAAGAAGGGGCAGAGAGATGTCAAAAAAAACCCCCTTCCGGGGGAAGGGGGCTATGATTCTAAAGCTTCTTTATTTTCTGCGTGAAGACTTGCTTTCCGATTCTTTACTGGTAGAAGTGCTCTTCTTCATAACAGTTTCTTTATGGACTTTTTCGGTGCTTCTGCGGGCTGGAGGAGCGTTCGCCTGTTGACTGCTGCCTTGATGCCCTTGCAGGTTCAGCTCTCTTGCTTGACTGTGAGCTTGAAGCAGGTCTCGAGCTGACAGTTTCAGATGATCTCCTGTTGGAAACCGTACTCTGTCCGGCAGTTGAATTTGTATTTGCCCTGTTGTTGACAGTTGTAGTTGATCGTCTTGTCTGTTCCATTATTTGCTCCGGCCGACTGCCTGTTGGGAGAAGCTTCTGAAGCTGATCTTCTGCCGGTAATGTTTCCTGTCGAAATGCTGGATGCCCTTTCAGGATGTACTTTGGCGTACAGCGCTTCACCATCTTTTCTCTGTTCGGGACGTGAATAAGTGTTCTTATAACGCCCGTCATTTATATTGATAGTGACGTTTCTTGAGTAGACCCTCTTATCGCGGTAGTAGAAATCGTTCCAGCGGTCATACCGCGGATGGTCATAGCGGTGGAAGTGACTATAGTATTCAGGGAACCAGTTATATTGATAACCGTAATAGTAGTGCCAGTAGTATGGACGCCATGGGTGCCAGTAAGAAGGGTAATAACCCCAGTACCACGAAGAGTGCCATATTGAATAATTTGGAAGATAAATAAATCTTACAAGCGGCCAGGCATCAACCTGAACATAATTATTAGTAACCACGCTTACATTCTGCCTGTTTGACCTTCCGGTATAACCCGGATTCGGGGTCTCAGCATATATGGGTTCGACAATGTAGTTTTTTCCGTACAAAGCTTCATCACCTATCAGCTGTATCTGTACCGATCCGTCGCGGAGCTTCTGAACCGTAAAGACAGCTACATCCTGATTTTCATTCCGGTCAAGTACATCCTGCAGAACTATTGTATGGACATCTCCGTCGACATAGTCATTTACCTTAATGTAATCGATATTGTTATCGTTATTGAGATCGAGGTTATTAATCCTGGAGTTCTCATCGTTCAGGCTTCTTTCAAAACCTTCAATGGTTTCGGATTGCTGGAATAAATTCATTACTGCGTACAGATTTAAATTGTCTCCGGGCAGACCCAGATATTCTTCCGGATAATCCTGAGCCATAAGAGCGGTCCCGGCTGCAAGCATTGTTGCGAGTATCGAGGTGATTAAGAATCTTTTCATGACGTTAATTGTTAAAAGAACTTGTTTACAACCAATCAATGGCAAAACTTATGCCAATGTATAAAAAGCGGACAATCTGTAAAAATATTGTGCGATCAGATTTATGTAACCAGTATAGTTCAGGCGAAATCAATCAGCCCTGAGAGTTTCAATCCTGTTTCTTATGGCATTCATCTTTTCGATTCTTGCCAGGGAGTAAGTTTTTTGCTCATTGTCGATGAACTCAAATAATATCAACGATTTCGTCGAGTATTCAAGACAACCGGATCTGTTTCCCTGAGCAATATCCAGCTCAGCTTCTGCATTAAAGAGCTCTGCAAGGATCTCAAGATGACCATTTGAATAATTATGTTCTTTCAGCAATTTAAAGGTCAGTTCATCTGCAGGTATAGCCCTGAAGAATGCGGCATCCTCTTTCAGCATATCATAATAGATTTTTCCGAGCTGTTCAGATGCCTTTTTGTAATCCCCTTTCTTTATCAGCCCGAGAACAGCAGCTAAGAGATCACCCAGCATTTCAATCATCCGAAGGATATAATCTTTTTGATACATACTGCCGTTGTATAAATGATATCATTACGGGGATTTTTAAGGGAAAGCATTGCCCGGGAAGTGAAGCTTTTACTTTTTCAACCTGATCGCTGCGAACCTCGATTTTGTAAAATCGTTTATATTATGTGACGTTACCGCTAATCCGACAAACAATTCCCGCGGCATATTTAACGTGAATGATGAATAGAGCCTCCAGTTTTTCGCATCATTGCTGAAATACGACTCAAAAACATTCCCCTCACGTTTAAGCCGAATCCAGGTATTGGGAAAAGAGACATCAAATTGATTGCCCGCCGTTTTTGGATCGGGATAAATAGCCTTCATTTCAGCAGCAATTTCAGACCGGTACTGAAATTCGCAACCGCCGTTGTTTTTATTCCGTGGACTATTATCCGGAAAAACCTGAAAGAAAACGTGCTGACTACTATCACTCAGACTGGTTCGCGCCATTAATCCGGCTTTTGTATATTTATTGGCTGCACCAAGATTTTTAATTTGAACACTCAGATCGAAATCCCCCTTTAACTTTTTATAGCTAAAATGAAACTCATCGTGTTTTCCCCAGATGTCATTACCTCCGGCTACAATTTCAAGTTCATCATTAATTAATGTAGCTGATCCTGGTTTTGTCCGCACCCCTATGTCAGCGTTTTTAAAGGTTCGGAATGAAATTGTTTTGCCATCATTTCCTGTACCTGATCTCCAGGCAAAAGAAAATGCAGATAAAATGAATATAAAGAATAACAGTTTTGTTTTGCTTGCCATTGGATTAATAATTATATGATTACATAGTTTTCAGCACAATTCCTGAAAGGCTTTCCTGAATTCAAGCGGTTTTGAAATATTGTGAAAGTATCTCTTTCGTTCCTCCGGTACCAATTATGGTTATTGATCCGTAGTTCAGGATCCGTCCAATCACTGTCTGATCAACATTCACAGTTTCGATCTTTGATAAATTCATTTCAAAAGTCCTCCTGGCAATAAACCCTGTTTTGATGATAATCCTGCGGTTGGTAATAACAAATTCGGATAGCGCTCTTTGAAGCATGGGGGCAATTGTCAGTGTAAAAAGAGATTTCAGGGTCAGAAAGATTACCCAGTGGTACTTTGTTTCAAAAGCTACCGATTCGTCTTTAATGAGGTGATTATTAACGTATTTTCCCATTATTTAAAAGGTTTTGAAATATTTGCTCATCAACTTCAAGAATGATTCCATTGTGAAAGAATTAACAATGCCGCAAGCAGAATTTTTTTCATTTATATTAAAAAAAGGAATTATTGAAAAAAAAATCTATTAACCGCAAAGCTCGCAAAGCGTCTACGCAAAGTTCGCAAAGGAATTAATTATTTGGATTTGACTTTGCGTTCTTTGCGCCTTCTTAGCGCTCTTTGGGTTTAAAAATACCTTCAATCAAGCACAAGTCTTACGGTATTAATATAATTAATTATCAGATCCGAACTTTATGATTGTTTCATAAACCCTATTTTTTGTTTCTTCTGATGTCGGGTTTAATTCGTAAGACGTAAAGTCACCTTTTTCCACATTGATCCTCTCAAACACCATCAGGTAAAGACTGAATATAATTTCAAGGCTCAGCTGATACCTTGGTTCCATAGCTGGGCCAATTTTCTCTAATAACTTCCAGCGGTTTTCTTCCTGTATTCATCTGCAAGTGAATAATATTCCCTGATCAGGTTACGGAATCCGTCCGGGACAGGACTGCCATGAGCAATGCTATTAAGATCGTGCCTTGTAAGTCCGTTTTTCCTGATTAGGTCATCAGCAAAATAATTGAGATTATTAAACTGATCCTTTTGAAAATCACGGATAATATGTACAAGGTAGCTGAAAATGGCGCAAGGTGTTGCAGCTTCCTTAACATCGAAGGAAGGATTCTTATATTGACCATTTTTTGATGTAAGCCCGCTCAGATGTACAAAGACTGATGCCGGAGCAACCGAAGCTCCCTGTGCATAGTCGAGAAATGCCTCAAGAGATGCAAATCCATCATTATTTATGTCGTAGATCATCGATTTTGCAAATGCTTCCAGGGGCCATAACGGGATATTGAACCTTTCAATGGTTTTTATCAGCTCTACCTTTTCAGGATTGCAGTCTTCTGAAATGATGATCGTCTTCAGCCATTCATTGACATCAGCGACAAACTCTTTTCTTTTCTCAGCAGCGATCATCCTGTTGGCTGCTTTATAATTGTCAATAAGATCATCGATCGCCCGCATAAATCTGTAGCAGGTTTTAGCTGCACAATACCTGTCGTCATCCCAGAAATTGGCGGCAATAAGTATATTGGGATGATCAATTATCTTATTGAAATCAATTGAGTTGAATATCTCAATGAATTGTTCCCTGTGTGAATTTGTCATCACTCTTCAGCGTGGTTTTCTTTAAAAATACGTTCTGATACAAGTTTTGCCGATAACAGTACATTTGGAATTCCGTTCCCGGGATGCGTGCTTCCTCCTACAAAATAAAGGTTTTTGTATTTATCATGACGGTTATGGGGACGAAAATATCCCATCTGGAAAATATTATGACCCAGACTCCCGAAGACAGAACCCCTTGAAATATTGCAGGCATTTTCCCAGCTTTCCGGCGAATAGCATATTTCAAATTTAATATGGTTCTCAATGTCCTCCAGTCCCTGCCGTTTCAGCCGATCAATTACTGCCCGCCTTGTTTTTTCACTGATCATGTCCCAATCCTGTCTGTAGTTTTTATCTATGTGCCCGGTTGCCACAGCAATTGAAAGGGTATCGTGATTCGCGGGAGCAGCAGCAGGATCAGTCCTTACAGGTGCATGGACATAAAAGCATGGATTGTCGCTGACTGATTTATCCCTGAAGATCCGGTCGAGACCTTCCCGGAATCCGTCAGAAAGAAAAACATTATGATGATCCAGCTGGGGATAAACCTTATCCAGACCCCAGTGAAAACAGATGGCAGAACATGAATATTTTAATTTATCGAGATGGATTGATTTTCTTTTGTCAGGCAGGAGATTCCGGTAAACATAAGGAAGATCAGCATTGGCAACAACTATATCGGCTTTGATCTCAGTTTCGTCCTGAAGAATAATGCCACTTGTTTTATCCCCTGAGATAATTATTTGTTTTACAGGATTGTCGTAATGGATTTGAACACCTTTTTCTTCTGCTGCTGCCAGCATTTTTTCAACGATTCTGAACATTCCTCCCCCGGAAGGGAAAAACGAACCTTCCGTCAGCTCAGCTGCCGGCACCATTGAAAAAAGTGCCGGGGCATCAAATGCGCTTTGCCCCACATAAATATTCTGAAAAGTATATGCCATAAGCAGATGAGGATGATTAAAGAACTTCCTGGCATATCTGTAATGGGGAGTGAAGGCTTTTATTCTGAACAGCAGCGGAATGTTTTTCAGATTTACCATCTGGAAGATATTGTAAAAATTCCGTCCGATCAGTCTGTCAATGCCGAGCCTGAAAATTCTGTATCCTTTGGAAATATATTCCTCTGATTTTTTATAACTCCCGGGCTCGATCTTCTCCAGCTGCTGCTTCATCCTCTCCCTGTCGGATGTAAACGCCAGATGACTGCAATCATCGAAGAAGATCGTATAAAGATCATCCAGGGGTACTATGTCACTTCCTTCTTTAAGCGTTATTCCAAGCGAATCAAATACCTCATGGTATATTCCGGGCATCATCAGCATTGTTGCGCCCAGGTCAAACCGGTGTCCTTCGCGTATCAGCTGCCCGCAGCGCCCTCCCGGTGCAGAATTCTTTTCATACACACTGACATCTGTATCCGTTACCGGCAAGATAAACGGCAGTGGTTAAACCTCCGATGCCTGCGCCTATAATAACTGCCGTCCTGCTTTTACCCATATATTATTTCTCAGGTGTAACAAATAAAATTCTCGTAAAAGACGGGCAAAAAACTGATTTGTTTCCCCGTTATGAAAAACAAAAATAAATTTTCTTTTGCTTTTTATTGGAACTTCCTGCATTTTAAACGATTATTTTCTTTTCATTCTAGAATTGACTCAAAGTTGGTTCACGATAAACTGTATTTGCAAGCACATTACCGAAGCCCCACGAGCCAACCCTCGACCAAAGCTTTGTCAAAGAGCTTGCCAATCTTAAGAACCTAAGGAATTTAAAAAATTTTCTCCCTCGCGCCCAAGTAATAAAGCTTCCGATTTTTTGCAGATATTTCTCTGTCGAATTGCTTAACTTTGGTATTAACAAGAAAAATCAATTAGTTAAATGCCTGCCCAAAAAAATCATGGTAAGTATTTTAAGATCTCATTGTTTTTCATCTTGTACCTCCTTGTGATCAGTTCCTGTAAAAAGGATGATCCTCCGGTCACTGATGATTATCCTCTGATAAGAAAGGAAGATACCCTTAAAAACTATTCTCCGGTAGTTCGGTTTGATATTACCAGCAGGCTGCTGGAAGGGAAGCATATTGATTGTATTGAACCTGACTATAAGGGTAACATCTGGGTAGCGTCCGGGAAGGAGCTTTATTTACAAAAATGGCAGTGAGGAGAAGACTTATACTCTTGACTTTCCAATTCTTGATATTTCCATTGCAGGAGATGAAACATTATGGATAGGTACCAATGGAGGAGGTCTGGGACATCTTTCGAAAAACGGGATGACCTGGTATACTAAAGCTAATTCTTCGGTTTACCGAGAGATTATATAAACAACGTTGAAGTCGGATTGGATGGGCGGGTATGGTTTTCGAGTGCTGCACATGACTTGGGAGGACTAGTTGTTTATAATGGTAAAAAGTTTACACTATTTACTCCTGAAAATTCTAAATTAAATCAGCATGTCATTGATGATATTGGAATCGACCACAATGGTTCTTTATATGTTATTACGATGGGAACAGTAGGCAAAACAAATATCTACCGTATTTCTGATGATTCATGGGAATGCCTGGGTAACGAAAACGGGACTTTTTATTGGGTTAGTGCATTTACTGTTGGTCCGGCAGGTATTATTTACCTGCTTGAGGATTTTATGTTGTCTTCATCCAACACAGACTACAATACCTTATTTGAATATAAAGATAATACCTGGAAAAAACTGGTGGCAGATTTTATGACCTCCACGGCTTACTTTCTTCCCTGCTATTAAAGCCGACAGGCGAAACTATTGCTGGCAGCAAGTATAAATGGATAACTCATATGTCCTGCATGTTTATAACGGAAATTCCTGGCAGAACCTCCCGGAGGACTATTTCTGAATGATAAAATTACAACGATTGAGACCGACAGTGACAATAATATCTGGGTAGGTACCGACAAAAATGGCGTTTTCATACTGAACCAATGAAGGAACACGCATATTACCGGCTCCCATTATGGCCGCATACTATGGACATTGTGCAGAGGGTCCATGATTTCTGCCAGGAGAAAATGACGGAGTTCTTCAGCATATACCTGAATTAATGTAATTACAATGTAATTACATGTTTTCGGTACCAATCGCCTTATCAGGGCCCGTTTATGGTAAGTTTTAATCCGTGGCTTTTTTAAACCTGTTCATTATGTCTCTCCAGGTTGTAATGACAATGCCATTTTCCTTGAAGAATTGCTTTACCACAGGATCGGAAAACAGCTGAGACTCCCATACTCTCTGCTGCCACGAGCCGGTAATGGTTTTCAGGTTATCCGTTTCAACCGATGGGTGAAAGATTATCTCTGTCAATCCGGGCTTCAGGGAATTTACCAATGCGAAAAAATTGGCTCTTTTATGCTCATAAGTATCCCCATCGGGAACACTTGAAAAATTGTCGAGTCTGGGCAGAGAATATTGATTTAATAATTCCACAACATCATTTGTGATCGGATATCCCCCTTTCCTGAAGTTAGAGGCAATTGCAGTGTCAGAAAGATCAATTGCATTAGCCGGAATTTTATATTCTTCTGCGATCTTAAGAAAGACCTTCAGATATTCTGTGGAGCCATAAAGTGTCCCCATATGCGTGTCGATGTGGGATGGCCTGAAGCCTGCTTCAATAACCTTGTCGATCTGGGCACGCACTTCTGTTTCAACTTCAGCTGCTGAAGCATGGGTAACAACGTCAGGTACATCATGCCACATTTTCCCTTCAGGATCTATCAATCCGGGGACTATTGCAGGATCCGACACCGGTCCCCAGCGGTAGGTTTTCCATTCGCTTGTCAGGGTAAGATGAATTCCGACATCAGGGGATTCCTGTTTCTTTGCCCACTCAACCAGCTCCATGGCATATGGGCAGGGAACCATGACAGCTGTCGACTGCAGATCCCCGGTCTCGAAATAATGCCTGATCGCAATATTTGCCTCATCGCACATGCCGGCATCATCGCAGTGAAGAAGAATTACCTTGCTTCCGGCAGGAAATCCAAGCTTTTCTGCATTAGTGATCTTTTTTTCTGACACATCTGCTTTGGTTGATTTATTAACCCCTGACCTGCGGCAGGCTGGCAATAAGATCAGAAAGACTGCAATAATTAAAGCAACTAACCGGGTGAAAGAAAGATTATTCCTAAAATGTTTCATAATATCTGCTAAGTTAAATATCAGAGAATTATACCGTTTTGCTGTTATGCCTTAAGAAACCCACCCCCAACCCCTCCCAGGAGGGGAGCCTAAAACCAACCCACCCCAGCCCCTCCAGGAGGGAAGTCATCTTACATTTTCAGTCATTGCGACCACGCAAGGCGTGGGAAGCAATCTTTATCCTTACATCCCCCTACCCCCTTCAAAGGGGGACTTCCTTGTTAATCCATTTAGCCTTTAAGCCGTTACGCCTTTACGCCTTCTAATCAATCCTGGTCGATAGTTTCAGTAAGCTTTTTAACAACTCTGAACTGCTGGAAGAATTCCTTTGCAATGACCCTTAGCAGGGTATAAACCGGAACAGCCAGCAGCATTCCGAGCAAACCCGCAATTCCGCCACCGATGATTATTACAAGGAAGATCTCAAGCGGATGTGATTTTACGCTTTTCGAATAAATTACCGGAACAAGAATATTGTTATCAATGAAATTCACAACTACAAATACCCCTGCAAGTTTTAATATCACAGGCAGTAATTCGTTATATGAACCGGCAGCCAGGGTTGATGTAACACCCAGCATTAATCCGATCGCAGAACCTATTATCGGACCCAGATATGGGATTATATTCATTAACCCTCCGAAAAACCCTATGAGCAGCGCATTTTTAACACCAAATATCCAGAGTCCTATAGCAATAAGCGACATCACACCAATTAATTCCAGTACAACGCCTATATAATAACGGACAAGCAGATTTTTGGATTCAGCAACCACTTTACGGGTTGCAAGATGATGTTTAGTGGGAACAAAAAGAAGAAGACCTTCCTCGAACATATTTTCGTCTTTCAGGAAAAAGAAAGCTATAAAAAGTATTGAGAACAATCCGATAAATATATTTCCTGCCACACTTATGAAATTGCCGAGCAGGGAACCAACACTTCCGAGATTGACAAGCGTTTTGGCTTTGTCGACAAGAAAATCCTGGATTGTCTGTCCGGCAGGGATAGCCCCGAGTAAGATGAAGCTTTTCATCGAGCCATTGCAGAGGCCCCTGCAGGTTTTGAGCAAGCTGGCCCACATCGATCCTGGAAATTGTCTCTGCCTGGTTGATTATGAGGGGGACAAAAATGGCTATCAATCCCAGCAATACCAGAACAATTACAATAAGAGATAATAATGCACTTAGAAAATGAGGCATCCTGAGCTTTTTAATATGAATCTTGTCAAAAAACCGTACAAGCGGTTGACCAATAAATGAAAGAACTGCTGCTACCAGCACCCAGGCAATTATGTAAGAGAAACGCCAGATCATGTATCCGATGATCACCAGGACTAAAATGTACCCGGTGTATTTAAGGATCTGTTTCATGAATAATTTGGTTTATAATTCATAAAAATAAGAAAAATTAACCGCTAAGAACGCAAAGTTATTGCAAAGCACGCAAAGTTTGAAAAAGTATAAAATTCCTTTGCGAACTTTGCTTGAATGCTTTGCGCCCTTTGCGGTTAAAAATCTCGATAATTAATCTGTCAGATAGAGGATAATATATGCTTTTTGTATTTCAGAGAATAAATCAGCATCAATATCGCTGAAATAGATGCTGTTACTGCTCCGAAATAGAAAGGAACCGATGAATTGACCTTGTCATAAAGTGAACCAGCAATCAGACTGGCAGGCAGCAGTGTAATTCCTAACAGTGCATTATAAATTCCCAGTCCTGTACCTTTCTTATTCTTGTCGATCATATCGGAAATAAAAGCTTTCTGTATGCCATCTGTTGCAGCTGAATACAATCCATAAAGTGCGAAAAGTGCAATTATGGCCCCCGTACTCGTCGTAATTCCAAATCCGTAATAAACAACTGCATAAATCAGGAATCCGACGATAAGTATCTTCTCCTTGCCGACTCTGTCAGCAAGCGACCCTACCGGAATTGATGCAAAGACGGAAACGACATTTGTAACCAGGTAAACCAGGGGTATCAGGGCAACTTTCACACCCACATCGTTTGCCTTCACCATAAGCAGGGCATCAGTTGAATTGCCAAGGGTAAAAACAAAAATGATGCCCAGAAAGAAATAATACTTTGCCGGAAACTCTTTAAAATGAAATTTTGCGAACAGTTCCTGCTTGTTCTTTCTTGCTTCCTTTATCCCGAAAATTAATACGAAAATACCCAGTATGGCAGGTATGCCTGCAATAAGGAATATCATCCTGTAGTTTCCGGGAAGTGATGACAACATTGCAAATGCAATCAGCGGACCAACTATTGCACCGCTGTTATCCATGGCTTTCTGCAATCCGAAGCTCCTTCCGCTGTCTCCATCTGTAATCGAGCCGGCAATAAGACTGTCGCGCGGGGCTGTCCTGATACCTTTGCCAAACCGTTCAACGAATCGCAGAATAAGTACCTGAATTGGAGAAACCACAAAAGTATACAGTGGAATTATCAGGGCTGACAGACCGTATCCTATCAGCATGAATGGTTTGTTCTTTCCTATCTTGTCGCTCCAGAAACCTGATAGTGCTTTGATAAGCGCTGAAGTGCTTTCGGCAATGCCCTCGATTAATGCCAGACTGGTTTTTGAAGCGCCTATCGACATCAGGAACATTGGCATTACCGAATAGACCATCTTTACAGATGTGTCTGTCAGAAAGCTTGTGAAGCCGGTAAACAGGATATTCCTGCTATATCCGAAAAACCTTTTTTCTTTTTCCCCTTTAGTTGTCTCTTTCATCCCTGGTGGTATTGATCCTGAATAATTTGAAAATGTCGACCACCACAAGCGGAATCAGTGACATCAATATCACAGCAAGCCAATGCTTACCGTCCAGTGCTGTCAGACTGAAAGCATCGCGTATTGGAGGGATGAGCAGTACTATCAGAGCTAAAGCGGCAGAAGCAGCAATAGCTCCGATGAGCGGTATATTCTTAAACGGACTGATTGCCAGTGATGACCTTGTATTTGAGTGCAGGTTGCGTACATGAACAAGCTGTGCAAACATAAGTGTTGCAAAAGCCATTGTCTGACCAAGGACCACGCCCTGCTCGCGCAAGCCAATCATGAAAGCTGCCAGAGGGATTGCACCGATCATTATACCCTGGTACATTATGCGCCAAACCATGCCATTTGTCATAAAACCTTTCTTTGAATTCCTCGGTTTCCTGTTCATAATTCCTTTTTCAGCCGGATCAACACTCAATGCCAGTGCCGGAAGACTGTCAGTCACAAGATTCACCCACAGTATATGGATCGGAAGGAGGGGAGTTCCCAGATTGAAAATCGATGTTACAAGCAGAAGGAATATCTCACCTATATTTGTTGAGAGCAGAAACTGAATAGCCTTGAGTATATTGTCATAGATCCTCCTGCCTTCTTCAACTGCCGATACTATCGTTGCAAAATTATCATCGGTGAGGACCATATCTGCTGCACCCTTTGCCACATCTGTGCCAACGATTCCCATTGCGGCTCCGATATCAGCCTGTTTAAGAGCCGGAGCATCATTCACGCCATCACCGGTCATAGCCACAACCTCATCATGACTCTGCCAGGCTTTTACAATCCTGACTTTATGTTCCGGAGCCACTCTTGCATATACTGAATACTTTGCAACGTTTTTAGTGAACTCTTCTTCGCTTAGCTTTTCAAGTTCCGCACCGGTTATGGCTGTGTCTCCTTCCTTGTAGATGCCGATCTCACGGGCAATAGCCATTGCTGTGCTTTTATGGTCACCGGTTATCATAACAGGCTTAATGCCTGCACTGTTGCATTTTACAACTGCATCAATAACCTCCGGCCTTGCCGGATCGATCATTCCAAGCAAGCCAATAAAAATAAGCCCGTTTTCAAGTTCACCTATATGAACATTTTGCGCGGAACCTCAGGCAGATCCTTGTATGCCATCGCCAGAACGCGCAATGCCGAATTGGCCATAGTCTCATTTGCCTGCAGTATCTGATGTTTATCGTCAGCAGCAATTGGTCGTATCTTGCCGTGGATTATAATTTTGTCACATACACTCAGAACCTCATCGAGTCCTCCTTTTACATTTATACGGGTGCTTGTTTCAGACATCCGGTTGACTGTTGTCATTCGTTTTCTTTCTGAGTCAAACGGAATCTCAGCAATCCTTGGAAACTTTTTTTCAACATCATCCTTGTACATACCGTACAGGATCCCAAAATCAAGAAGGGCTGTTTCAGTGGGATCACCGGTAAATTCAAACTTGCCATCCTCATTGGTCCTGACCTGGGCATCGGCGCATAATACGGCTATTGCAAGGAGCCTGTTCTCCTCTTTATTCAGAACAGTGGCAGGAGCAGCCCTGTTTATGACATCCTTTTTGTGATTGACATAAGCTTCAACAACTGTCATTTTGTTCTGGGTAAGGGTCCCCGTCTTATCAGAGCAAATCACGGTTGCACTTCCGAGAGTCTCAACTGAGGGAAGTGTACGTATTATGGCATTCCTTTTTACCATACGCTGAACGCCGATCGCCAGAACAACTGTCGAAACTGCAGGCAAGCCTTCCGGAATAGCAGCAACGGCAAGACTTACGGCAGTCATGAACATGCTGATAACAGAGTTGCCATAGAGAACACCTACAATAAAGATCACAGCACATATGATAAGTGCTGCAATTCCAAGGACCTTTCCAAGCTGTTCCAGGCGCCTGCTCATAGGTGTTTCAGTTTCAACAGTCTCCTGAAGCATATTTGCTATTTTCCCCACTTCAGTCTTCATGCCTGTTCCAATTACAATACCACGTCCACGACCATAAGTCACCATACCGCTCGAAAAGGCCATGTTTATCCGGTCGCCAAGAGCAATATCATCACCGCGCAAAACTGCCGGTATGCTTTTCAACAGGAACAGATTCTCCTGTAAGCGCTGATTCCTGTATTTTCAGATTGACTGCCTCTGTCAGCCGCAAATCAGCAGGAATAACAGCACCGGTTTCAAGAATTATAATATCACCTGGTACGAGCTCTCTTGTCAGAACCTCTTTTATAACTCCGTCGCGAAGTACCTTGGTAAGTGGTGCAGCCAGGCTTTTCAGAGCCTCAAGTGAAGTTTCCGCTTTCCGCTCCTGGAACGCTCCGACAAAAGCATTCAGTACCAGAATACCCAATATTACATATGTGTCGAGCAGTCCTTCCCCTTCCATTACACCTACCACTCCGGATATTACAGCTGCGATAAGCAGAATAATTATCATAAAGCTTTTAAACTGCTCAAAGAACATCTGTGCAAAGCTTTTCCTTCGTTTTGAAGCCAGCTGATTATATCCGTATTCCACAAGCCTTCGTTTGACCTCATCTGTCCGCAACCCTGTGGCTTGTATCGGTTTTCAGGCCGGAAATTATTTCGCTGATCTCCTGGTTATAAAATTGTATCATCAGAAATAATGCATAATGAATGTGTCCACATTATAAATCCCTATCCTTTTGTAAATTGCCCTGTTCTCAGGAATGTTTTAAAATTTTCCTGATTAATTCATCCAATTTTGCTGTTTCTGCAGAACTTAATCCTGACCTTATTTTTTCAGCCATCTTTTCATGTGCTATTTCACGCAAAGCATTGACTTTTGCTCCCTTCTTATCGATATACAGATGCATTACCCTCCTGTCCTCATCCGATTTTACCCTCATTATATAACCTTTCTCTGCCAGCTTGTCGACGAGGACCGTTACCGTTGGCTTTGTAAGGTTTATTTCGTTTGCCAGTTCAGTCAGGGTGGGATTTTTCATTTTAACTAATACCTTGAGGTAGTGCAGCTGCTGCCGGGTAAGATCGCTGAAATCAGACGCATCAAGTGTTTCCTCGAGTATATTCTCAAAAAGATCAGACAGAAAAGTAATTGTTTCCTTAAGATTTGATGTGCTTTTCATTTTGAACAGTTTACTGACCATACTTCTTTTTCCATCTGTAAACATAGTTAGATATATCTAATAATGTTCTGTAAAAGCAAAAAAATTGTGTATGATCAATTTATAATTCCTGTAGTATCTTGATGTTTGGCTAAAATAATTTGCATTGTACTATTTTTTTTGTAAGTTTAAAAGGATTAAGTAATTCCTAAAATTTAAAGATATGTGTTATCCATTGCATTTTATTACCCGTTTTGGTCGGCTTGATTTGTGCCATTCTGGGCTTTCTGTCAGGCCGGCTGTCATTAAAGAGGACTGATGAACTTGATAAGCTACGGGATGATCTGGAAGCCTGCAGAAAAGAAAGGGAAAAGCAATTTTCTTTGAACAGTTCATTTAAAAGCGACATTGATGGCTGGAGGAATAAATACAACTCATTGCAGTCTGATTTTGATGCATACAAGCTTAAATTCACCTCTGCAGTTTCGTTGTCGATACCCTTTGATTCAGAACTGGCATCAAGTGTTTTTTTAAAGAAGATAACCGAGAATGATCTGAAGATTGTGGAAGGAATAGGTCCGAAGATCGAAGAATTGTTCAACAATGCAGGGATAAGAACCTGGAAGGCCTTATCTGAAGCATCTGTTGAAAAATGTCAGCAGATCCTCGATAATGCAGGTGAAAAATACAGGATCCACAGACCCGCTACCTGGCCAAAACAGTGTGAACTTGCTTATCTCGGCAAATGGAGCGAGCTGAAGCAGTGGCAGGAGAAGATGACCAGGGGAAAGGAGTAGGTATTTGTAAAAACCACGGCCTTAAGGCCGTAGTTTGAGGATTAATCCCGAGGCATCTTCATGAAACGTATAAGAAATCCCTTTTTCAGTCGTCTTCAACTCCACGGTTTTTCCTTTGTAACTCAGTTTCAAAGGGTTTCCAAGCTTTGAAATGACCGTTGCCTGTTTCAGTACGCCGTTTTCCCAATCGATATCAACTTCAAAACCACCGCGGGCCATTAGTCCATGGATATATCCTGTTCCCCATGCAGAAGGCAGGGCAGGAAGCAATTCCACTTCACCTGCATGGCTCTGAAGAAGCATTTCAGTAATGCCTGCGGTAGCCCCGAAATTGCCATCGATCTGGAACGGGGGATGATTGTCAAATAGGTTGTAAAGCGTTGATATCCTGATAAGAGCAAGAACATTCTCATATGCTTTTTCCCCATCCTTAAGACGTGCAAAGAAATTTATAATCCATGCCCTGCTCCATCCTGTATGTCCTCCTCCGTGTGCAAGCCTGTACTCGATGGTTTTTCTGGCCGCCTCAAGCAATTCGGGATTCTTTTGCTCTGTTATCTGATTTCCGGGATGGAGGCCGTAGAGATGCGAGATGTGACGATGGCCTGGTTCAGGTTCCTCAAATTCCTCCGACCATTCAAGGATCCGGCCGTCCGACCCGGTTTTTATAGGTGTCAGCTTCTCAAGTGTCTTCTCCATTTTCCTGCGAAAGGCTTTATCCGTATCAAGAACAACACTTGCCTCAATAGTGTTCTGAAGCAGATCACGGATTATCATATGATCCATTGTGGGACCCATTACAATGCTGGCATTTCCCCCTCCGCCGGGAATTTTGAATCTATTCTCCGGTGAAATTGACGGACCTGAAACAAGATAACCTGTTTTAGGATTGACAACCAGCCAGCCAATACAAAATTCAGCTGCTTCCTTCATGATAGGATAAGCTTTATTCCTGAGATAATCAATATCACCTCCGAACAGGTAATGATCAAAGATATTCTGACAGCTCCATGCAATTCCCATAGGCCACATTCCATATCCCACAGCTCCCAATGGCTCCGTGTAATGCCAGACATCGGTTGTGTAATGGGCCACTATCCCTTTCAATCCGTACACTTCCTTAGCCGTTCGCCTGGCACTCGGACGCATGGCATCGATGAAATCAACAAATGGCATTTGCAGCTCTCCCAGATTCGTTATTTCCGAAGGCCAGTAATTCATCTGGATATTGATATTGATGTGATAGTCAGCGCTCCACGGTGGATTCAATCCATCAGCCCATATTCCCTGCAGGTTTGCCGGCAGGTCACCCGGCCGTGAACTGCTGATAAGCAGATAGCGGCCAAACTGATAATATAGTTCTATCAGGTCTGTATCAACATAACCGTTCTGCATCGCAGTGATCCTGGCATCAGTTGTAAAATAATTCCCGTCGCCTGATCCCAGGTCGAGGGAAACCCTTTTAAAATATTTTTGATAATCAGCAATATGATCCTTCCTGATGTCTGAATATGAACGCTTTGAAACATTGTTCCAACTGACTGCCCGAAATAACAGCAGGATCATTTCCAAAATAATCAGTTGCAGCTGTCAGGAAGATCAGAACTGAATTTGCTTTTTCAATTCTTATGCTGTCACCTCCCGATACTATTTTACCGCCATCATTTATGAGCTTGAGCCGGGTTTCCATCCTGACTCCGGTCCCGTTGCCAACATGCTCATTCATTAGAATTTCATTATTGACAGCTTTTATGACTGCTTTATTCCCTGGCCTCGAAAGCCGGGCTGAAAAAGTAACCGCCCCTGGTTTGTCTGCCGTGATCCTCATTATCAGGGCCTGGTCCGGAGCACTCGAAAATACTTCACGTGTGTAGTTAACCTGATTGGCAGTGTAGGTCACCGTTGATATTGCTTCTTCGATATCCAGTTCGCGGCGGTAGCCGGATACTCCCCGTAAAGGAGTGAAATCCAGTGTAAGATCACCGAGGGTCTGGTAGCTCGAAGCGTTATCGCGCCGGAAGGCTCCCATGATGCCACTCTGGGCAAGTTTTTCAGCTTCAGCGTATTTCCCTTCGAAAAGTAGCTTCCGCACTTTCGGAAGGTTCTTCAATGCATCCGGATTGGCATCCCATCGGGGAGCTCCTGTCCAAACCGATTCTTCATTCAGCTGAAGCCTTTCCTTCTCTGCTCCCCCGAAGATCATTGCTCCCAGCCTGCCATTACCAACAGGAAGTGCATCATTCCATGACTCAGCAGGTCTGTTGAACCAGATCTTCATACCTGAAGGCGAGAGTCTGGCTATATGTAATGGGTGAGGGAAGAAAAATCAGGATAGAAAATGAATACGTGCAGAAGGATTGTTCTGGATTTCATACAATATATTTTACAGGTTAAATATATTATAAAAATAGTAGGGGCGTTGCATGCAACGCCCCTACGAACAATAAATTCATATAATCTAAAGATATTATTTCTTCAGCAGATCCCTGATCTCTGTAAGAAGAACCTGGTCCTTTGTAGGAGCAGGAGGAGCGGCAGGAGCTGCTTCTTCTTTCTTCTTCAGGGCATTAATCCCTTTAATGAGCATAAAAACAACAAAAGCAACAATCAGGAAATCAATTGCAACCTGGATAAAACTTCCATAATTCCATGTAACGGCAGGAACGGTGTCTGTAGCCGCTTTCATCACAACTTTAAGATCTGTAAAGTTGACACCACCGAGAAGCAAACCAATCGGTGGCATGATGATGTCATTTACAAGCGAAGATACAATCTTCCCAAATGCAGCACCAATAATGATACCTACAGCCATGTCGATCATATTGCCTTTTACTGCAAACTTTTTGAATTCGTCTAAAAATTTCATTTTGTCAGGTTTTAGTTGGTTAATATCAAAATTTGTAAGAAAATCCTACACCTAAAATTTCTTTAAACTGGGTTCTTGAACCCGGAGCCTCGGTTGATTCAAACAGACCATTCCCGTTCCTGTCTACAGGGACTTTGATGTCGTCATCATATATCAGGACCGTGTTGAAATTCACTGAAAGGAATTTGTTCACTTTGAGGCCTATAAGATTTTCCCATGTTACATCAATATTCTGGGGATTATGGGCATAATTAGAGAAAAGATCAATTTTTGTTGTGAAAGAAACATTCTTCATGAATTCATCCTTGAAATCATTCCTGGTAAAGATGGCTCTGATATATCCTCCGAATTCTCCCCTTGAATTTTCTCCCGGCTTTACCCCGAATGCACCTGCTGCCGAAAGTACCGGATCATTTACAAAAGTAAATTTTGCTGTCAGCGGTGCAATGAAAGCACTGAAATAAGCACTGGGCTTATAATCCATACCAGCGGCTAGAATAAGGTATGCGGGGGCAAAAATATCAGAGATTTTATTATTCGTGTCAGGGTATTTGTACCCGGGTCTCATCTGTGTCCTGAAATTCAGAAGAGCTGAATAATAAAAGTTCTTGAATGCTTCTCTGCCGTATTTGGAAAAAAAATCGAATTTGTCATCGGTTTTCATAGGGTCGGTATTCTTACCCTGCTTGAGGATCCCATAGCCGATATCCAGTGAATTATCCCATGCCGATTTGCCTTGTTTATAGTTGGCAAAGGCACTGAAAATTCCGTTGACCGCAGCTGAGTTCTGGCCGCCGGCCGCCCAGTTTGTCAGGGATGTCTGTGCAATGTTTAATGCAACCAGTCCCCCTTTTTTCCAGCCCATAACTGTGTCGGCATTGACTGCTTTTAATTTCTTTTCAGCATCAGTTACCTGTGCGAAGGATACAGAGAAAAAGAGTGTGGATATTAAGATTATTGAGAATAATTTAACCTTCATATTAAATGAATTTAACTAAACAGACATGATAAAGGTAAAATAATAAAACCGCAAAGAATCACTCTCTGCGGTTAAAGATACTTGAAGTCAATTATTTCGCCACCTCTTTTAGTTCGGCTTTAGCAGCATTTCTTTTTACTGATTCGATTCCATTATCACGGCCGCTTTCAGTTTTGTAGTTCTGACTTGTTCCGATTATCTGGCTGTTTGCAGCTGTTATTGAAAAACGGAACATTTTGGTAGGGGTTTTGGTCTTGTTGAATCTTTTTGCATCACCAGCATTTTTCTTTACTGATTCGATCCCGTTCAGGCATGATGCTTTGCTTGTGTAACCTTCGCTGCTAAGAATTGTCTGGCCATTGTCGGCTTTCAGACGAAAGCGGAATTCTTTGTTTTTGCCACTTTGGTAAACTTCAAACTTTGCCATTGTAATAAGGTTTTAGTTAATTGATTATAATTTGATATGAGTACTAAGCAGTTAATTACCTTTCAAATATAGTACTATTTAACATTTTTTAATATATCTGTTTAATAATTTGAACATTCTTTCCTGTTTGAAAATTGGACCTAAACTGCTAAATTGCATACCTTGGTTTTCACGGCTTAAATTAAAAATTATGGATAGAAAAGAAATGTTTTCAGCTTATATTAATGATGGATATGCCTGCAAAGGGGAATCAATAATCCTGGGTGGTGCCATGATTGACGGCGCTCCTCTTGCAAATGCACAGGTAAAGGTTCCTCTTAAAACAATGAACAGGCATGGTCTTATTGCCGGTGCAACAGGAACAGGCAAGACAAAATCATTGCAGGTAATAGCAGAACAGCTTTCCCAGCTTGGAGTTCCGGTTCTGCTGATGGATGTAAAGGGCGACCTCAGCGGGATCGCGATGCCTGGTGAGGAGAAACCTTTCATTACAGAAAGACATGCAAAAATTGGATTGCCCTACTCAGTGAAAGGATGTCCTGTTGAGCTGCTGACAATCTCAAAGCAGGACGGGGTAAGGCTCCGTGCGACTGTATCTGAATTTGGCCCGGTGCTCCTGTCAAGAATTCTGGACCTTAACGATACGCAGGGAGGTGTGCTTGCAGTGATTTTCAAATACTGCGATGATAAGCATATGCCACTTCTTGATCTGAAGGATCTTAAAAAGGTTATTCAGTTTGTAACTGAAGAAGGCAAAACTGAGATGGAACGTGAGTATGGTAAGATATCAACCGCATCGACGGGAATAATTCTCAGAAAACTCATTGAGCTTGAGCAGCAGGATGCCGAGCTGTTTTTCGGTGAAATCTCATTCGACATTAAAGATCTGATGAGACACGACAGGAACGGGAATGGCTATATAAACATAATCAGGCTGACCGATATACAGGACCGGCCGAAGCTTTTTTCAACCTTCATGCTCTGCCTTCTTGCAGAGGTTTATGATACAATGCCTGAGAGAGGCGATGTTGAAAAGCCCGAACTTGTGATATTCATCGATGAGGCACATCTTGTTTTCAACCAGGCAAGCAAATCGCTTCTGGACGAGATTGAAAATATTGTCAAGCTTGTACGTTCAAAGGGGGTTGGAGTATTTTTTGTTACGCAGAACCCGATGGATGTACCCAATGAAGTTCTTGCCCAGCTGGGACTGAAAGTTCAGCATGCCCTGAGGGCTTTTACTGCCATCGACAGGCAGGCAATCAAGCTGACGGCGGAAAACTTCCCCTTATCTGATTATTATAAGACTGACGAAACCCTTACATCGCTCGGAATAGGTGAAGCTCTTGTAACTGCACTTAATGAAAAGGGTATACCGACACCATTAGCAGCGACCATGATGCGAGCCCCGATGAGCAGAATGGATATTTTATCGCAGTCCGAAATTGATTCGATCAACAGAGGTTCGGACCTGGTCCGCAAATACAGCGAGACGATTGATCGGGAAAGCGCTTTTGAGCTTCTTTCAGGTAAGATTGACGATATTCAGAAACAGGCTAAAGAGGAAGCTGATAGAAAGGAAAGCGAAAAGGGAAGATGGGGAGAAGGGAGGAGAACATCAGACTCTTCCAGAGGAGGAAGCGTTCTCAGAAACCCGGTAGTAAAAGTGCTTACAAGCGCAACTTTTATTAGGGGCTTATTTGGAATAATGAAGAAAGTGATAAGATAATAAGCTTTTTCAGATGTTCCTTCTAATCATGAAGAGGTCTTTTCTTTAGTACCCCTCCTTTGGTATTGCTTATCGGGGAACAATAGATAAAGGCATTTTCATCTACTTCGTTCACAAGCTTTTTAACTTTTCCAATCTCAAGCTTGGTAACGATTGTGAAAATGATTTCCATATCAGCAACACCTTCCAGATCAGCATTTTTACCTATCATACTGCGTTTCCCCTTGTAAATAGTAATTCCCCGGCCAAATTTTGTCATCAGGATACGCTTTACCTTGCTGCTATTTTCTGAAATTATCGTAACTCCTGTATATTCTTCAACTCCTTCAACGAGATAATCAATTGTCTTTGATGCAGCCAGATAGGTGAGTATTGAATATAAAGCCGGTTCAATACCGAGTATGAAAGCAGCACAGCTGAATATTACTAAATTAAAGACCATTATCATGTCGCCGATTGATGTTTCACTCCTTCTCCAGATGTAAAGCGCAAGTATTTCCGTACCGTCGAGCACTCCTCCTCCGCGCACTGATAAACCAACCCCTGCTCCAAGAAATATTCCTCCGAAAATTGCTATTAACAGTTTATCGTGAGTAATCACCGGAAAATTTACAGTGGCAAGCACAATTGAAAGCCCGGCAATTGCTGCAAGAGCTTTTATTGCAAAAGTTTTGGATATCTGACTGAAGCCCAGTATAATGAATGGAACATTAATAATAAATATCAACAGTGACAAGGGCATATCCGTGGTAAAGGATATGAGCAGTGAAATACCTGTCACGCCACCGTCGATAAAATGATTGGGTATAAGAAATCCTTTAAGCCCGAAGCTCGCAGAAAATATTCCAAGAATAATGAGGATGATGCTCTTAATATTTTCTTTAACAGCTAAAGACATCTTATGAAATTATGATAATATGGTCCGTCTGCCCTGACCTTTTAAAGGGAAAGTTATTTTCGCACTGCAATACTGTCGACAAGGTATTCTGAATCTCCACGCCAGAAAACTGAACCATTTTTTTGGATATAATGCACAATCACATTCCTTCCCTGGAGTGTATCAAACTGTATAGACAAATTCTTTCTGGGCACTGAAAAAAAGAATTTATCAGATGCAAGAGTAACATTTGATGTGCTTGAAACACTACTTAGGATCATTTCTCCTTCATATGTTTTAAAGAAAGTTCCTTTGTTTGAAAATTTCTGCAGCAGACCTGCCCGATAGCCTTCGCTGTAGGTATAAAAATACTTCCAGTATAGAAATGTACACAAAAAGATAATAAGAAGGGTTAATATCCACTTAAGAATTCTTTTTGTCTGTTTTACGGCTCCTGCCCATCTTGAAGGTTTTGCCGATGTTGTTTCTGCCATTATTTCAATATTTTAAAAGTAGCTATCGCTTCTATTGCTGGATTTTTAGTAAAAAATCAACTACTAAAGTTAAATTATTTCTTTTTAAAAAATGGGAACCTGGTTATTATTATTTCTCGGCAATAATAAGCATCTCAAAATCTTCAGTTGTCAGGACATCCTTTCTACTGAACGCACCCAGTTTACATCCAAAGATTTCAGACTTTTTAAAACCTGCTGATTTCACGAGCCATGAGATCTCAGAAGGGACATAGTACCTTTCATTGCATTTAAGGCTCTTTTTATTTCCGTGATCATCTTCAAGTTCATATACTGAATGGTCCCTGAAGGTCATCAGATCGAATGTAATGCCGGACATCTGACCCTGCTCTCCACTCTTTTCCATAAATTCCTTTACAGAATGGAAAAGCGGAAACAAACCATTAAGCGTGGTAAAAATTTGTTTCCCGCCCGGCTTAAGCGAGTTGCAGGCATTCTGAAGGATTGAAAAATTCATCTCATCGCTTTCCATTAAAGGGAAGGCCCCTTCGCAAATCATAATTGCGAGATCAAATGATTCCCCGAAATTAAAATCCCTGGCATCCATGACCTGAAAATCGATTTTCAAACCCTCCTTCAGTGTTAAAGCTTTTGCCTTTCCAATCATTGAGGCCGACAGATCAATTCCTGTAACTCTGTAACCGCGCCTTGACAGCTCGATGGAGTGCCTGCCGGTTCCACATCCGATATCAAGGATGAGTGCACCCTTATTGAAATTAATTTCCCTTTCTATAAAATCGACTTCGCCCATGGTACCGGCAGTGAAGATTTCCCTGTCATATTTATCTGCAAAATCCTGAAATAGTTCTTCATACCATTGTTTCATAGATCTGAATGTTTGGGATTATTTTTTGGCTA
The DNA here is from genome assembly GCA_963746685.1 of uncultured Bacteroidales bacterium. Lineage (GTDB taxonomy): Bacteria > Bacteroidota > Bacteroidia > Bacteroidales > VadinHA17 > LD21. The sequence continues at coordinate 141,565 of CAVVBY010000035.1, read as the reverse complement.
TTGTTTTAATGCGGCTTTTGTAAAAATATAATCAGGAATTTTCTGGTTGAATTTTATGCTTGTAATTTTAAATTCAGTTCCTCCGCCCTGTTTCAGCATATCCTTGTAGACTAACGTTTCCGGGAACCAGCGTCCTTCAATCTGCTTTACATCCGACAATGTGGTACGCTTAAGCGATTGACCGCTTTTGGCAAATAACTCCTCCTTAAGAGGAACAAGTCTTTCGGTATCGATCCACATTTTTCTGGAGTGATAAGCTGCATCAGAAACTTTTGCCGTAAGATCGAGGATGTAGGTTTTCCTGCCGTCAATTACCTCATCTCCGATTACTTTTGCTGTATAAATATCGGAAAGTTTTCGATCGTCCATCATATCTTCGTATGAGAGATCCGAACCCATAACTGACTGCCTGAGCATATGTCCTGAGATCTGTATAGTCCTGTCGGTCGAAGGCGAATATATCCAGAGCTGGTTTTCGAGCTTCAGCATTTTTGTACCCTGCTCGCGGGCAGGCGATAAATACTCGGTAAATGATTTTTTGTCTCCCACGGAATAGGTCCTTGATGTAATTGTCCTGCTTGTCCTCGTCCCGCGGATAGTCATTGTAGATTCAAAAATCCGGTTATCGGATGATATGTTCTTTTCAACTTTTTTCAATATATCATCTGCACTTGGCTGACTCAGACAGGTCAGGGATATTATTGTGAAACAGATTGTTGGTATAATATAAGTTTTCATGATTTTCTTTTGTTTCTCAGGCTTCAAGTTCCTTGAACAGCCTTGCAGTTTGCCTCCTGTAAATTCCTACACCTGAAAGCATGGTACCAATTACTGTGGATAACAGACCAGGTACAAATCCAATATAAAAATCCACAGGTGTTATATTGGTTCTTATTATAGTGGGTACCATAAGAGAAGAGCTTTTCATCAGTGTTGAAATATCAATACCATACTTTTGGATAAGCCATGCAAAAAATAGTCCAAAGAAAGTGCCAATCACGGATCCAATAAGACCTATCATTACAGATTCATAGATCATTGAAATGTAAACGTGCCCTTTTTCTTCTCCCATTGCCAGTCTCAGACCAACCTCACCATATCGCCGGAGGCCTCCAAGCAATCCGGCATTCCATAGTACAAGCGACATGGCAATTACAAATATCATGGAAATATAACCTGCCAGTACACCGGACATTTTTACATACTGCCCCATGTTTCCCTGCTGGCTCAGGGTTTTCATGACCGGTGCAAACTCATCTGAATTTCCCGAAAGAACTGAATTGAATTTGACAGCATGTGCCAGTGCTGACTCATCATTATAGAATTCGTTCCGGAAAAATCCTAAAATCTCACCTGAAGCATCGGCCATATCCAGGGCACTCCTGACGTCATTAATGTCAGCAATAACAGCTCCCCGGTCAAGTACTTCAGTGCCGAATAGCAAGGTGCCTGAAACAATAATATTGTAAACTGCCATGCTGCCATTCATCGTAGAGCCGATTAAAGTGATCTTCTCTCCCGGATTTACATTCAGCTTACGGGAAAACTCTTCACTTATCAGGACCTCTCCTCTTTTTGCAGGCATTTTCCCGCGAATAAGCGATTTTATCAGATTAAGCCGCTGAGGTTCTTTTGTTGCGGTTGAGAGAAGATCGAGCCCGATACCAAATGCAGGGCCCTGGGCTTTTGTGTCACCATTATCATCCGGGGCATCAATTAATCCACCAAACTGGATCCTCGGCGACCATTCAATATCAGGATACTTCTTTTCCAGATCTATGAGCAGTTCTCCGGAGTTGAGCAAAGCCAGATCATTTGGCATCTGGTTCATGTTTTCAGCGTAAGCTTTTGTCATTACTTTTATATGCCCGTACGAAAATCTCGCATTCATTTCGATAATATCTCCCATGATGCCTTTTATGTAAGCATGCATCAGAACCGTAAGCATTACACCAATTGCGACAACAATTACAGGCAGCCGGCTCCGGCTTTTGTCGCGTATCAGGCCTTTAAGCAGAAATTTTATCATTGCAGTTTTCCCCTTAATGCGTCTGTTGGATTCATTTTAGCTATTCTGCGCGATGGCCAGTAGCTCACAATAGCTGTAACAATTGTCACTATCAGGACAGTTGATATTACCAGTCCGGCAGTGTAAACCGGATACAGGGTTTGAGCTATCGCCATTCCAAATTCACTTGTGTCGATAGGCATGGTCCATCCGGTTTTTGCCATCCATGCCAGAAAGGGCAATCCATACGCCGCCGATAAAAGGGCAGCCAGAATTGCATGCATTGTTCCCTCTACTGTAAAAAGACCAACGACCTGCTGACGTGTATAGCCAAGGGCAACATATGTCCCAATCTCTTTTTGTCTGCGGAAAATTGACAATACCTGTGTGTCGAAGATGGCCAGCATAGCCAGCAGAAGCAGAATAAAAAACATAATTGTTTGTCCGGCGCTCTTAGTTTTGATCATTGCATCAACTGATGCAGTCAGTTCTTCACTGGTTTTCAGTGTCCATCCGCTGACCGCCGGTCGGTTTTTTTCGCCGTCACTGAAGGTAAGAATGGTAGCTTCTCCCGGCATCATCATCATTGCCTGGAGCTTCTCAAGCGGAATATAGATCTGGCCTGTTTCAACTTCAGGGACATTGGTTGAAAAGATCCCGGTTATCACGATGTTCCCTGCATCAAATGTTCCGTTTGCATCGCGCCAGCGGACCATCATCTCATCTCCGACAGATGCTTTGATACTTTTGGCCATCAATGAACCGATTACTGCCGGTATGGCTTCGGTGATCGTGTCCAGCTTGTGCGAAGGTAGCATGAACAGGTTCTGTCGGGGATTAATGCCCTTAATAACAGTTGACTGAAGCCGTCCCTGGGGATAAATGGTTCCAGGAACTATCAGAAAAGGTTCCATCTCACCGCGGGCGATTTCGTCTTTTACTTCCGCCGGAATAGGGGCGTGACTATCTGTCAGGGTAAACGGATCGAGAGGATCATAGATTTTTTGCCAGTATTGTCCGCCTCCTATTTCCCAGTTTTTCATATCTGTCTTTGCCTGGTGATCCCATCCAGTCATTACCCCTTTCATAAAAATGATCACCACGAAAGAGAATGACAGTACGATCACATTGAGCCATGTTCTTAATCCTGCTCCGATAAGGTTTCTGTATGCAAGCCTGATTGCAAGTCTCATGGTATCATTATTTAATTGGGTTTAATCTCATCCCTGTCGACTTTACCATCGAGCAGAAAGATCTTTCTGCGCAAATAGCTTATAACCTTCTCATCGTGGGTGGCAAAGAGAAAAGTTGTCTTCAGTTCCCTGTTAAGAGTCTCCATGGTTTTCAGGATGTTATGGGAATTGGCAGCATCGAGGTTGGCAGTCGGTTCGTCGGCCAGGACAAGAGATGGCTTCTTTACCATTGCCCTTGCTATGGCGACTCGCTGGCATTCGCCTCCGGAAAGCTGAGGGGGCTTTGATCCGATTTTATCAGTCAGCCCTACCCATTCGAGAGCATCAATGACCATCTTATTCCTTTCGGAAGAGGTATAATTCAGAAGTAAAAGCGGAAATTCAACATTTTCATATACAGTATGAACTGCAAGCAGGTTGTAGTTCTGAAAAATAAATCCCAGATTTTGCTTTCTCAGCTTTGCCGCCTCTTTTGCAGAAAGGCTGCCTATTGATTTACCTAATACGATAACCTCGCCCGATGAAGGAACATCGAGAGACCCCACAATATTCAAAAGTGTGGTCTTTCCTGATCCGCTTGGTCCGACCAGACCTGCAAATTCACCTCTGGAAAACTGGAGTTCAATACCGTCCAGAGCTGTAAACTCTCCCTTTCCAATCGGGAATTTTTTTACCAGTTTTTCAATTTTGATGATCGGAGAAATTTCCATTATAAATTATTTAGTGATTGAATACTAACATAAGCTGAATACCTTTTCCGGAAAACATATTCCGTGATCCAGTCTGTGACGGGAGCTCGTATGTGTCAGGGTTCCAGTATCCCATTAAATACAGTACTAAGTTATCAAATTGTTTCTGCCATGTTACAAAATTGTAAATGGTCTTATTTGTCCAGTTAAAATAGACAATAGCACTTAATTTGCCGAAAAGCCCAGTCGGGTAACTTAGTGTTATAAGAGAGAATGAGGTTCTGTTTGCAAATTCGAAAGCTTTCTGATCATATGAAAAAAAAAGATGTTCATAGGCTGCATACAATCCATTACCCAGTCCGAATGTATAATCTATACCAGCGTTGAATATCTCCTGATTTGTCAGTGTACCGATGTTGATCCTTTTCCTGGTCCAGGAGCCTTCTATCCAGAAACCGGCTTCCAGATCCCACCGTGCATCAAGACCGAACCGGTCCTCAGGTATCTTTTCAAGGTAATCATTAAACATTGTCATTCCCCTGTTATCTGCGTTCCGGTGATGGTATGAAAATGCTGCCTCGCCATGCGGAACAGGTAACTGGATCCTTCCTCCGAACTCAGGAATTTTTTTGTTTGTGGGGATCATTTCCCAGGCTCTGGGATCATAGTTCCCGTAAAGGCCCCACAGCCAAACATTTGCATTATTCAGAAAATAGTAACGGGCAAGCAGGGCCCAGACGCCATTAGTAAGGTGAAGCGGATCGCGCGGATCCATCTGGTCGAACCACATCAGGGGACGCAACATTGATGCCGAACCAAAATTGATTTTCTGCAATCCAAGACGTAGTTCAAACTGATCGGTAGAATACCGCGTCCATAGCCTGTAAGGCCTGATGCCGCCATCAGAGCTGGCTTCATCAAAGGGGTGAAAGGCAAAAGTGCCATAAAGATTGGCAGATGCTTCAAAATCAATAAGCTTATTCCCGTCGGTTCTGATCCCATAATAAATTGAAGGGATATAACGGCCCCCGGCTATAACAGGCAAAGGATTATTAACATTGTAATTAGCCCATAACGATAATTGCCCGTTAATGCTTATCGTATCCGCAGATGACCTGACGGAATCCTGGGACAGGCAGATATTTCCAGTTACCAGGAATAAGATCAAAACCAAAACAAGGAATAAAATTTCAGGTATTAATCGGCAATATCTCATCCATTTTTGAATTCTCATTTTCAAACAACCAGCAATCAGGAATCAGTAACGAGCGCCCGGGCTATTTATTAAAAATTAAGAAGTTTTTCGCATAAATATTTTTCCCCCGAATTTTGTTATTAAGTAAATAATCAGAAGTATAACAAGCGCGGCAAAAATAAGAGGAATAAGTACTGCCAGGGCAGAGGTTCCAAAAGCAGCTGCATGTTCTCCGGTCGCTACAACTGCATTCCCGGTTCCGGCAGTGAGTTTTGTTGAGGCAAGCCTTGTCAGGACTGTTCCCCCCTGTACAGTGGCAGCTGCCCCTCCGCCAAAGAGAAAACCTGCTGCCCATTTGAAGAAATCGTTGTCAATTGGAAGAACTGACGTCAATAGAAGCGTTCCGCCTCCTACAGCCATAGGAGTGGTTACAGTATCGAGGAGATTATCGATGAAAGGGATATAATATGCGAGTATCTCTGCAACAGTGGCTGTACCGAAGCAGATTATGGCGGGCCAGCTTCCAATCCACTGAAATCCTTCATTTACAGAGAATATGCCAATCTTTGCGGCAATGCTGGCCACAAGCATCGGGACAAATACCCTGAATCCGCAGCTGGCGCTTAATCCGATACCAATTGCGACAGCTGTAATTATTTCTTTCTCCATTATTTTAAAACATTTTCCTAAAGATAGGCCAGATTAACGAAATATAAATATTAGTCAATCCGGATATTAAATATTTTGCTACCTTTATAGATAATTCAAACTAAAATCTGAGAAATTGTTATAATTATTTCTTTTATAAAACTTTATTCAAATGGAAGAAAATAAAACACAGGAACCAGTAAAACCGAAAAAGGAAAGTTTGCTGGACAAGGCAAAAAAGCTTTTTCGTAAAGCCGATGATTTTGTTGATGACAAAGTCGAGGATGCTAAACGTAGCGAAGCCTTTAAGAAAGTCAAGGAGACTTATGAAAAGGCAGAGGATTATGTTGAAGACAAAATTGAAGAAATCAAGGAAAGTGGGGTGAAAGAAAAACTCGAAAAGTTTGCTGACAAAGTTGAGGATAAGGCAGAAGATACAGTGGCAAAGATGAAAGAATTCGGTAAAAAAGCTGCCGATAAAACTGCCGATAAGCTGGAAGATATAGCAGCGAATTTAAAGAAGAAAACAGACGACCCAGAGAAGCCGGAGAATACTTGAAAAATAAGGAGTTACTAAAACTATAATAATAATGGCGCAGCATGATGCTGCGCCATTACTATTTGAAACAGACGGGTCTCAGTTATTTATCCAGCGGCGGAATTACAAGCACCTGGCCAGGATAAATCAGGTTTGGATCTTTAAGCATAGGCTTGTTTGCCTCAAAAATAACGTTGTATTTGTTGGCATTCCCATAGACCTCTTTTGCGATCTTTGAAAGGTAATCGCCTTTTTTAACTGTGTAAAACTGTTTTTCAGGAGCAGGCGGAGCTATAACCGGAGGATTCTTAACAACCAGCCAGTCGTCGACAGAGGCGATTCCTTCAACATTGCCTGCAGTTACGACAACCTTGTTTTTGTTTTCAATTGTATCAATACTGCCCATTAACGTCACTTTGTCATTATCCACCTTTACCTGGATGTCACTGGTATCGAACCCGAATTTTTTAATATGAGCTGTAATTAAGTCAGCTTTTTCCTGTTCTCTTTTTTCTTCAGATTTAAATAGTTTATCACCAGCGTTTTTAATAAATGAAATTTTAGTCCCTGCATGAGGATTTCCTGTTAACAATAACGTCCTAACGATTTAGTTTAGAACTTCAAATGAAATTTTCGCAGTAACTCGGAATTCCGTGATCTTGTTCTTGGCAACTACAGCGCTCATGTCCTGGATATAAACAGAACGGATTTCCTTTACGGTCTTGCCTGCTGTTTTAACGGCAGAGGCAGCTGCATCTTCCCAGCTTTTTTCTGAGGATGCCATGATTTCAATTACTTTTAATACGGCCATGATCTAAATAGTTTAGTTAATGATTTGAAATTAATTAAATAATGTTGTTAATATCTTTTTACCATGAGTATTTAATTGTTAGTAATTTAAGCATAATTTTTGAATAAACGGTTAAATATGGTGTCTGAAGTTCTGTTTTGTTTGTTACATTTACAGCAACTGACATCAGGCAGGTAATTTCTGGTGAATTGAATAAAAACTTTGATACAGTGAAAAAATTAAATTAATTATGAAAACAAAACTTTTAGCTTTTATACTGATTTTTACTGTGCTTGTTCCTCAGACATTTGCTCAGAAAAGGAGGACAAAAATTGATTCAGGAATACAATTCGGAATATTGGGAGGGATTGGGATGCAGAGTTTTATTGGAAAAGACTTTAATGGGAATAAGCTCAATTATAATCTAACTCCTAGTTTTCATATTGGGGTGAATGCAAGCCTAAATTTAGCTCCTGACTTATTTTTCCAACTAGGTTTATCATATATAACTAAAGGCGCAAAACAAGAGCTACTTGAAGATATGATACGAACCATCAGACTTTCCTATATTGAAATGCCTCTAAATATTCTTTACAGACCACAACTTGGAGATGGGCACATTCTTCTTGGCGTTGGCCCATATGCAGCTTATGGGATAATGGGAAAGGAAAGGGTCAAAATTGAAACTATTACCACAGAACTTTCTGTCAGGTTTCTGTCCGATGCCTCTGAAGAACCAGCTACTTATGCATATTACAGGGCCCCCGATGCCGGTGTTAACATTTTATTCGGTTATGAATTTTACAGTGGAATATTCCTTCACCTGAACGGGCAAATGGGTTTGCTGAAAGTGAATCCTAGCTATGATATTTCCAATGATCCGACATCAAAAAAGAATTTGGGATTCGGACTTTCTGTTGGATACAGGTTCTAAAATTTATACAGGAATTAATATAGTAGGAGACTGTATCATAAGTGTTTTAACCACCCCGTCATGACCCTTCGGGCATGACACCACTCCTTTGCAAAGGAGGGGAAAGTGAAGATTAACAATGCATTAACTTTCTCCTCCTCACTGAGGAGGAGTACCCTGGCCGAAGTGCCAGGGGGAGGTGGTGGACTTTTGATACAGCCTCTATTTGTTATTTTGAAAATTTCTGAACCAGCAAACTGAAATATCAGCATATGAATAGCTTTCTCCCTTAATGAGCTTTGTATAAAAAAACTTTTTATCGGTCATTTTTTCAACTTCGTCAAAGCTCTTCTGAAAGCTGTAATTATATGCTGTAGCCAGAAATTTTAACCTGTAGTCCTCATTCATTTCCTCCAGGTTATAAATAGTCCCGCATATCTTTAAAAATGCAATAAGATAAATAAACTGCGATTCCGGCTGTTCAAGATCCTTAACAATTGATGCTCTGTACTTTCTGATATCGTTGTTTCTTATCTTTTCCCTGAACTGATTTCTTAGCCTGCCCTTCAACAATAGCACATTCTGGTGGATAGATTCAGCAAATGATGGTTTCATCTGAAACTGACCTATTGAAAAGTTTGCATAATCTTCGCCAAGGTTTATGTACAATGCTTTCAACAGTGTGATCTCCATTTTATCACGTAGAGCTGAGTACCTTACCAGTTCAGGAAAAACCACTGCAATTGCTTCCGGATATGAAACATTGTACCTCTCAGAAAGTTGTTTCATCCATGTCTCATTCTCTGAAACAAATACTTCTGCTTTTTCCCAGTCGCTGCCAAAGATTTTTTTATAATCTGCCTGCTGCGAAAATAAAATTAACTCAATACAGAATATAGTAATGAAAACAGGAAATCTCTTCCAATTTATTTTATCAGACACAAGTTCCCGTATAACTGGAATTATTTAACTGTTACGAATTCTCAGAATGGTATTGAACATTGCATAATTGCATTTTTCCCGGGTGAGTAGTACATATAGGTCAAAAATACTTTCCCGTCAGTTTTGACCATATATGGATTAAATACTTCAGCCAGAGTCGTATTGTCGCTAAATGTCAGTGCTCCATAATTATACCTTGCATATTTCGTATTGGATGTATTGACAAACAATCCTTCCGTGCTATAACTGTTTTGAGGAAGTTTCATTACAGTTTTTCCCTGCATATCCAAAATTTTGTCCGGAGCAATCACAAGTAAATCATCAAATTTGACTGAGCCGTTCAATCTGCCTCCCATCCAGGTTACCGGATCGTAAATAGCCCCTGGTACATTAGAAATCAGTTTTGATTGCAGTGAGCCAGGACCACCGCCCTGCATTATCTGATTCTGCATCTGCTGGCTCATTTTCATTGCAATATCCATTCGTTCCTGATCGGTTTTTGCATTTTTCATCGCCTCTTCCATTTTCTTGCCCTGATCTTCAGTAACGGCCAGATTCTCGGTTACAATTGCTGCAAACTTGTCTTTGCCTCTTGAAACAGCAAAATCGCTTAATAAAGCATATGGGCCATAGTTTTTTCCGTCGAATTTGATAATGTATTTATCACCCGACCTGGAAATAAACTCCGGGTATTTTGTCACCCAGGCATCGGCTTTTTCATCACTGTTACTTACGGCTCTATCTGAGCAAAATCCAACTATTCTTGGATCTCCCTCCTTGTAAGGTCCTTCCGATCCTCCATTCTTTGAAATATAATACCTGCTTTCAAGTTTATCATAAACCAGTATACTCCCATCATCTTTCGTACAGATAGTGATTTCATTATAAGTAATTTTATATTTTCCGAGATCCAAAACGAGTTTTGCATCATTGCAGGCACATGCAGGCTCGGGTCCGGGTTTTGAAGAGTTACTGTTGCTTCCATCTTTGTCAGATCCGATTATTTCCTTTGCAACGGCATTCTTCACTTTATTCAATAAACCCTGTGATTCAAGGGGATATGACATTAGAAATGTCAGGACAGCCAAACCCAATAGCGATTTCTTCATGGAGGTGGATTTTTATTTAAAGGATAACCAATTTATTTTAAAATTGTTCAAAATAATAATAACTGCCATTTATTCTTTTTTCTTTTTCATTTCAGCCAGTCCCTGCCTGAATAGTAAAACAGAAGCAACTCCGAAAATCAGAAATAGCAGCGCTTTAATGTCAAGACCGCGGAAGAAGATAATCAGTGCAACAACTACAGAAATTAAACATAGTCCGAAATAGATAATTGATTTTGTATTCATGGTTTTAATTTTTTAGGGAACGATAAAGAAAGGTTTAACTAAATCAAAGCAGGTTACTGATCGTTAACCGGTTGAAGTTAATTAAAGAAGAAAAGAAAACCAAATCATCTTATATCCGGTAGCACCTATTTTTATTTATGGTACTGGTACTTTGCCGGAATATTAGTTGGATTGTCAGCATCCGGAATTAAGTAAACCAGATTAAGGCTGCAACTTTCATCTTTCTGAAAGTATTCAATGCGGATAGGGTAAAATCCTTTTTGCAAAGGCAGGACAAATGACTTCGTGCTTTCTTCTTTTTTCAGGCCATCATTATCAATTACAAGCTTGTCTCTGAGGTATAGTTTTGCACCATCATTTGAACCCAATCCAAAAAGATAATAACCGTCGGAAGTTATTTCAATGTAACCTTCAAACAAACATGCAAAATTGGTTTTTGATGGGAGTTTGTTAATTTGAAAGAGAGAGTCGGTGACACCTGTCTTGACAGGTTTTAATTCTTTAAAATCAGGTAACTTTTCCCAGCTCCCCTCATAATATGAGTACTTAAATCCTCCGGCTGAAACCTTTTTAGGCTTTGAAAGGGATGGAAGCATATCTCCCAGCTCAAAATTACCTTTTGCCACACCTTCAAATTTACCGCTTGATGAAAATGATTTTAATACTAATTGAGCTGGCCCTGTAATTGTAAATTTCTGACCGGCTTTCGGGGATGTTTCATCCGGATCAGTACCATCAATACTATATCTTAGATCGGAGTACTGATTCATAATATAAATCATTGCCGGTTTGTCTTTCAACAGAATGCCATTCATTGGGTGATAAACCGGTGGTGTGCCAGGATAACCTGAATATGAGAATTTCAATCCGTCATATATTGCTTTAAGTCTGACGGAATTATGGGTTTCATTTGGAAAAAGACCAATCTTCCATTTGAGACTTATAGGGGCTTTAAGCTTAAGAACTGAATCCATCCGATTGATTCCCATGCCCTTATAAGTCGATTCTATACCGGCAATCCATAGGAGCTTGTCCGGAGGAAGGTTTTCCAGTTTTTCAGAAGCTAGCTTTATCACAAAATCTTTATTCCACCAGAAAGACGGATCAGTAGCTAAATAAGATTCAAACAATTCGGGGTTCAGCAAGCAATGCGTACATGCAAAACAATCCTCCGTATGAATGTCCATAAAGTGTATTGGTTCCATTAGCCGGATAAGTTTTGTTGATATACGGGATAAGTTCATTTTTTAAAAAGGAGAGAAACTTGTCAGCACCTCCTGAAATAGCATTGTCAGCAACATGAACAGGTAATAAATCTCTGTCGCGCTGATTTGCTTTCTCGATATACCTGTTTGGCAAAGCCACCAGCATAACCTGAGGAATGAATTTCTCATTTCTTGCGAAATTGTTTATGAACGGGAATACTCCTGCAGCCCATTCTCCGTCGGTCAGATAAATGGTTTCATATTTCTCCCCGGATCCTGGTTTATAGGTCTCGGGCAGAAATACTCTGATTGACCGCTGTTCTTTCAGTATGTCTGAATAGATCGAATCCTTGACTTCAGTAAGGTTTTGTGCTAAAACAAAATTAAATTGAATTCCAAACATTAAAATTAATGCCAGAAGTCTGAAACAGGTGTTTTTTTTCATTTGTTCAGGTTAGGTAATTAAATGATAAACAAAATACGGACAGTTTTCAGGAATGCTGCATTATATTGTATTATTTCAACGCTTTTAAAATTGTGTTGTAAACAAATTTGCTCTTTGACCCTGTACTGATAACCTTATTCAACCTCCACGGATATTTTAAAATATGATCCCGTATCAACAGGCAGTTTTTGTTTTCGTGCCATAATTTGTCATAAACCATATTATCATAAGAACTCATAAAATTTGCTGAGAAGTCATTCTTTTCAAAACATTTCAGAACCTGCCAGCCGGCAAACCTTCCTGATTGCATTGCCTGTCCGATTCCGGCTCCGGTTGCAGGATTAACAAGTGATGCCGCGTCGCCACAAAGCATGTAGCTATTTCCTGATAAGGAAATTTTTCGACTGCACACAGGTAAAATATGTCCTTTGATTTCGCCTGTCATTTCTGCGCCTGAAAACCGTGGACTCAAATTTGGGTCCGTTTCAATAATCCTTAGCAGCTCATTTCTGAGATTGATTTTTTTTTCAGAAACGACTTTTGAAGGCATACCCAGTCCTACATTGAACTTGTTATCCGACATGGGAAATATCCAGAAATATCCAGGGAGCAAATCTTTCAGAAAATGAAACTCAAGAGTTCCCGGGGGATTACCCTTTACGTTTTTAAAATACGCCCGGAAAGCAACGGAACCTTTAATTGTATCGATTTTAGCTCCGGCCAGATTTTTTCTAATTATGCTGGTAGCTCCATCACAGCCTATCACCACGCTTGACTTCAGTTTAAGATTATCACCGGCAATGACTGATACTCCATTCCCGTTTAAATTAATTTCTCTGACAGCAGTCTCCGGGTAAACGGTAATGTTTTGAAGCTTACATACAAGCTCAAAAAGAAAATTATCAAAAATCAGGCGTTTACAAACGAATCCATTCTCTGAGAATTTCAGATCAAGAAATTTTCCGTTGGGAGCCGTAAAACGGCACACATAAGCCTCTTTCTTTTCAGCTAATCCCTTAAAAGCTCCGGCATATGCAGGATTAATTGTATTCAGGACTTTTGGCACATATGCAGGAATAGCATCACCACAAACTTTTTCACGGGGGAATTTGTCCTTTTCGATCAATGCAACTTTAAGTCCTGACGAACCAAGTGCAAGTGCAGCAGTGCATCCTGCAGGACCGGCCCCGGAAATTATCACGTCAAAATCTGATGTCATTGCAAAGTACCCCAAATTTTGTTTGGCTTGCTTCCCATTTCGAGAATAAGTGTCCCGCCATTGGTAAGATCGGTATGAGTGAAAACAGGTTTTGTCAATTCCTTCCCATTCAGCTTTGCCGACTGAATGTACTTATTGACTGCACTGTTATTTTTTGCGACCACAGTAAAGGTTTTTCCATTCTGAAGCCGGATTTTTACTTTGCTGAAAAGCGGACTTCCGATCTGGTATTCGGGAACGCCGGGTGTGATCGGATAGAAACCCATTGCTGAGAAGACATAGAATGCCGATAAGCCTCCTCCGTCTTCGTCACCCGGAACACCCATAAGGTCATTCCTGAACCAGGTATCCATGAGCATCCGGACCCTTTTCTGGGTTTTCCAGGGCTTACCAGCAAGGTTGTAAAGGTAGGCTATGTGCATCGATGGTTCATTGCCCATAACAAACTGCCCTACGTTTCCTGTGGCATCGGGCATGGTAGAATAATACTGCCATTTTGATTTTCCCAGTCCCTCGCTGAACAGCCTGTCGAGTTTACTCTCAAATTTATCTGGTCCTCCCATCATTTTTATGAGATCATTGAATGCATGATAAGGCTGCCAGATATATGTCCAGCCGTTGTTTTCATCGTAGTAATCACGCGCCCCCATACCGCCGTCATACCGGTAATCGAAAGGCTCAATCCAATTTCCGGTACTGTCTTTTGGATGATAAAATCCGGTATCATTCTTAAACAGGTTTCTGTAATTAAGGCTCCTTTTAATAAAGAAGCTGTAATCATCGTCTTTACCGAGCTCTTTTGCCATCTGTGCCATGCACCAGTCGTCGTAACTCGATGCAAGGGTTATGGCAACTGCCTGCCGTTTCTCAAAGGAGTGGACCTTTGGACATGTTTCAGGTTCGTCTTTTCTGAGTGCGGGGAAGTATCCTTTTTTATCATAAAATGCATCAAGCCAGGTTGAGCTGTCCCTTACCCAGGGAAGCTTTGTTTCATGAAGGATCGTATTTTTAAGGTGATTATATGCTTCCTCGAGATTAAAACTGCGGATCCCTTTGTTCCATGCATCAAGGAAAACTGCTGCTGAATGATTCCCGTTCATCGCATGGTTATCACCTGAAATTGTCGGGAATGTCGGCATCCATCCCGATTGTCTTGCCATCCGGATATATGAAGAGATTTTTGCATCCTGTTTAGCAGGATTCAGGATAACCTGCAATGGGTGCAATGCAAGATGGGTATCCCACACCCAGTCGTCAGTATAAAAAGCGGTGTCATTTGATGGTTCGACCTTGTTGCTCCAAATGCTGAAGTATTTTCCGTCCTCGGTAATATCAACCATTCTTTCAAAACAGCGGTAAAGAGAAGTATAAAATACGCTCTTCTGGTTTTCAGAACCTCCTTCTATCTCTACTTTTGAAAGGACCGAATTCCATTTTGCCTTTGCAATTTCGGATATTTCATTCAGGTTCCAGCCTGAGATATCATTCTGCAGGTTCTTTCTGGCTTGTTCAGCGCTGATGTAGGATAAACCGTAACGGATTTTTATTTCGGATGTGCTTCCATTATTAAAACTAGCAATTATTGCGATCCTGTTACCCTTGACGGAAGTATAATCAGAAACAACATCCCTGTCGCGAACTTTTACATTTTCAGGCTTCCTGTCAAATTCAAGATACAGGTACGCTTTGACTTCATTAAAAGTATCATATCCTGATATAGAGTTTTCTTCAAATGAAAGTTCTCCCTGATTCATGGTTTTCAGGATAATGCCCGGATCACTGCCTTCATTGAAACGGAAAGAATAAATACCTGATTTTTCGGCAGGGATGAATTTTACATCAATGTCAGGTTCATCAAGTACAACAGAATAGCTGTACGGAGTAATGATTTCATTATCATATGTGTACAATATATTCCCATTTATTTCTCTTATATCTCCTTCAAATGGACTCAGGTTAAAAACCTTCCCTGAACGGTGCGAAACCACATTAAGTGGAAATCCCTGTATATTGCCGGTAGTAAAATTATCCCTGTTCGGGTAGAATCGCAACATGCTGTTTGGCAGGCTCACCGTTGGGTATGTAGGAACAAGCAGATGGCTGATATTACCCATGTAAGGATTGACATAATCAACAGGTTCATTCCTTTTGTCTGTACATGAGACTAACCCAGCTAAAGAAAATAAAACTGTAAGAAGAATAAATTTTGATTTCATTGAATCCGTAATTATTTTGTGCATGTTATAACAAACTCCTTTGAATCATAATCAAGTTCATTTCCCCTAAAGTCTCCTTCAATCCTGTATTTATTAAATTTTGAACGCTCTATCAGATGCTCAAGCTCAAACCTGAAAAAGAACCTCATGGGAGTTTTCCATTCCTTGCTGTAGTTTGAGGACCCTTCATTCCATTCAAACCTGAAGGTGATATTTATGATTTGATTTATGATATCTGGTTTTGTTGAAGTGGTTCTTTTGATCCTGTTTCCCGGTTCATATTCCCCCACGAAATCAATTACATTGTTAAGTCCTGTGATGAGCGGCTTTAAGTCCGGGACAAACACATCTAAAATGAATTGTCCATCCTGGCTTAAATGATCAAACACATTATTCAAAGCATTTAGCTGGTCCTCTTTTTCAATCAGATGCATAAACACCCTGAAGGGGGCAATTATCAGGTCAAACTTTGTGTCAAGCTTAAAATCAACAATATTCTGAAGGCTTATTCTTTCCCTGTGCTCAGGAGTAAGTTTTGCTTTCAGGAAATCCAGCATTGAAGGGCTTATGTCGATGCCATAAATATCAGCACCGTTTTCAAGGGCTTCGATCAGCAGGCGGCCTGTTCCTGTACCGACCTCCAAAACTTTCCCTTTCGTATTCTCTATTTTCCCGAGATAGAATTTGTTATCAACTCCGTCACGAATCTGATGGTAGATCAGATCATAAAACCTGGCAAAATATTCAGGATATTCTTCAGCCATATATTTGAAATTAAATTTTATTGAAATGCGGAACCAGGCTTTTTGCCCAGTCGTTAATTGCTTTCCAGTCGCGGTGATCACCTTCTTTCCATACTCCGAGTATAACGCTCAGCCGAAATTTAAGTCTGTCGCTTAAGGAGCGGATTTTGCTGGTACTGAGCGCTCCGGCAAAGAGTCCTTCACTTACCGGTTTCACCAGCGACCTTACTGGATCGAACCATGCTGAAACAGTTTGCCGGTATTCATCAGCTTTTGGCATTGCCAGGGTCATGCAGACCAGGAATGCAGCAAAAGGCTTCTGAGCAAGGGCATTGCGATTCTTCTGAACAAATTCCATTGCCTCAGGCAGCCATTTCCCTGCCTGGATGGCGCTGCCGGCAACGACAGCTTTATAAACAGCTAAATCTTTAACATCCCGCATCCGGAGGATGTCAACCTCTTCTCCGAGATCGGCAAGAGTTTTGCCAATGGCATCAGCAACTCCGGCAGTTGATCCTGTGCGGCTTGCATAGGTTATTAGAACTTTGTCAGCCATTTTTCAGCATGTTTTGAAAGAAAGTAAATTTACAATTCTTTTTTATTCTGCTGAAATCCATAAGGGGATGTCGAAAAAGTCAATTGAACCACCCCGTCATGACCCGCCAGCTGGCGGGCATGACAAGGGGTGTTGAAAAAGTAAAAGTACAGATTTAACTTTTGTAATACTTTTTCAGGATAAACTTTTTAATATTCCTATGATCATGGATAAAAAAGGAGATGGCTAGTTGGCCATCTTCTTTATATTATGTGCAATACTGATAATTCCCCATTCTGTATTTACATTCTTAAGCCCACGGGTATAAAATCGTCTGAACTGGTTATTATGTTTTATTTGGCCAAAGACAGATTCGACATCAACACCTCTCTGAGAGCGTAGTTTTATTCCCTTTTCTGATTCCAGATTATGTCTTACTATTTCCTTATAATAAATAAGCCTTGGACTGATCTCTATTGTTCTGTCATTTTTCCCTTTGCAGCATAAGCTTTTGAATGGACATTTGTCACAACATCTTGATTTATATACTTTTCGCCTGATTTTATAACCACTGTCATTTTTAGTTTCTTTTATACCGATATAATCCAGGATTTGTCCTGCAGGACATTTATATTGATCTTTCTTCTGGTCATACTCAAAATGATCTGAAAGGAAGGCCTTGTTTTTATGAGCCCTTCCTTTTCTCGTAGTCAAAATTGTTGTATTTTACATAGTTACCGATGTTATCATCTGATATAAAATCGTAGTTTTCTATGCTCCCATATCCTGCATCTGCTATAATATTTTCAGGTTTTATTTTTAATTGTGTCTTTACCCTGTTCATGAAAGGTATAAATACAGATGTGTCTGCGGCTTTTTGATATACCCCGTAGCCTAAAATAAACTGATTCTCTGTTGCTATCTGAACATTGTAACCTGGTTTCAACTGACTCGTTCCCAAATGGTCCTCTTTCATCCTGAAGAAAGTAGCATCTCTGTCAGTCTTTGAACAACTGTTGCGTTGTTGAAGCATATCTTTCTGCTGCTCATACTTCTTCAGCCTTGGAACATATTCCTTTTTCAGTTTTGCAACATCAGAGGCTGCTTGCTTTGATTTTACCTTTTTACTTAGTTTCTGGTTTATATCTTCTACAAGTTTTTCAACCTGATCCGATGTAATGTCTCCCTCCAGCTCTTCCAGGTTATTTGTCCCATATTCTTCATCTTCTTCTTTCTGAAGTTGTTCAATGTGAGATAACAGCTTTTTTACTTTTTCTTTAGTCATGGATGCTTGCCTTTCTACATTCTTCTTCCATATGTAACTGTACCTGTTTGCATTAGCCTCTATCTTAGTCCCGTCAACAAAAAGATTTTCAGCCTTTACATATCCTGACTCTATTAAAACTCCCACCACTGAGCTAAAAACATCTTCTACCGCTTCTTTCATCCTTTTTGCCCTGAAAGTTGTGTATTGTCCCGTGGTCAGGAGTACTCATCCCGCTTATCCACATAAAATTTACATTCTCTCTCAGCGCTTTTTCTATCCTGCGGGTTGTATAGATCTTCTCTATGTAGGCATAGGTGAGTACTTTTAACATCATCCTTGGAGAATAGCTGCTCGCGCCTCCTCCCTTATAAGTATCAAAAAGAGGTGCTAACTTAATCTGGTTAATAACTTTATCAACCACTCTAACTAAATGATTTATCGGGAATTAAACTTCCAATATCCGGTGGAAATAGCAACATTTGATTGCTTTTGTCTTTTTTAAATACTATCTTAGCCATAAGATGTTTGTTATATCTCTAATTTATAACAAATTAGAGAATAAACAAGGGGATGAAACAGCCATTTCATCCCCATTTTATTATCTATTTATTAACAACGTAGCTTTGACTTTTTAGACACCCCCTATGGGGTGAGGCCGATTTATTTTACTGGTACCTGCTTCAAAGTTTCGCAGAGAAAATCAAAAAACTTCTTAACCGATGGTATAAACACTTTTTCATCCGGACTGTGCGGATACTTTATTGTCGGCCCGAATGAAATCATATCGAGATTCGGATAAACTCCTCCAAGTAAGCCGCACTCGAGACCGGCATGTATCGCCTTAATTTCAGGAACTTTACCGTACATTTTTTTATAGATTCCACTCATCGTTTTCAATATCGGAGATTCCATATTAGGTTTCCATCCAGGATAGCTGCCTGTCAGTGTGACCTTGGCATCAATCAGATGAAACACAGCGGCAATTCGCCATGCAGTCGATATCTTTGATGAGTCAACCGAACTCCGGGTAAGGTTATGGGCCTCAAACTTGCCATCCTTACATTTTACTATTGCAAGATTATTTGATGTCTCCACCAGCCCCTTCATCGCCTGGCTCATCCTTTGCACGCCATTAGGGCAAGCGAATACAGCACGGATGATTTTGAACTGATCATCCTTGTTCATTACCTTTTCCGGAAGCTCAACCTTCTTGCATGTAAAAGATATTGTTGGTTCAGTTTCGGCGAATTCAGCTTTGTACATTTTATCGTATCCCTTCACAAATTTTTCAAATTCCTTTGCTTTTACACCTGTAACAAGAACAACTGAATAAGATTCACGCGGAATTGCATTGCGAAGGTCACCCCCTGCTGCTTCAGAAAGTCTGATTTTAAAATCAGATTCTGCCTGCATCAGGAATCTGAACATTATTTTATTTGAATTAGCCCTGGCAAGAGCAATGTCAACACCTGAATGGCCTCCCTTCAGTCCTTTCGCAGTAATTCGATATGCAACCATTCCTCTGGGAGATTTTTCTTCCTGATATTTTTTAGTGGCACTTACATCAATTCCTCCGGCACAACCTACATAAAGTTCACCCTCATCTTCTGAATCCAGATTCATAAGAATGTCGCCGTGGAGAAGACCTTTTTTAAGTCCGAAAGCGCCAGTCATCCCGGTTTCTTCATCTATGGTAAAAAGTGCTTCCAGCGGACCATGCTGGATATCTTTTGCTGCCAGAACTGCCAGGGCAGCAGAGACTCCTATCCCGTTGTCTGAACCGAGCGTTGTGCCATTAGCTTTGACCCAATCTCCGTCGATCAATGTTTCAATAGGGTCCTTCTCAAAATCATGTTTTTTATCGCTGTTTTTCTGAGGGACCATGTCAAGGTGAACCTGGAGGATCACTCCTTTGCGATTCTCCATTCCTTTTGTTGCCTGTTTTCTTACAATAACATTGCCGACTTTGTCAACTATTACTTCAAGTTTATGATCTTTGGCAAATTTGACAACAAATTCTGCAATTTTCTTTTCTTTTTTTGAAGGACGAGGAATCTGTGTAATTTCATGGAAATAATTCCATACCTGCACAGGCTCAAGTTTGCGTATGTCGTTCATAGTAATTGTTTTTAAAAATTAGATTGATTAACTTATAAAAATACAAATATTTTTATAATTTTGGTCACCTGATTAAAATACCAGAATCTCATGAGGTCATATCATAAGTCCTCCTATTTTAACCAAATCATTATAATTAAGTTCTTATGTAGTTTCTAATCTGTGAAAAATGACCTCTCTGTATATTGTTGTTACCTTAGCTATAATTTTTGACTTCATAAATGGGTTTCATGATTCTGCCAACTCCATAGCAACTGTTGTTTCAACAAAAGTTCTTTCTCCACTGGCAGCAGTCTCCATGGCAGCATTTTTCAATTTCATTGCATTTACCGTATTTCCGATGAAAGTAGCTCACACTATTGGGAAAGGAGTAGTTAATGTTGATGTCCTTAATCATACGGTAATTGCCGGAGCCCTATTTGCTGCAATAACCTGGAACCTCGTAACCTGGTGGTGGGGGCTTCCGTCAAGCTCATCACATACATTGGTTGGTGGACTTGTTGGTGCTTCAATTGTACATTCGGGAACCAGTTCCGTAGTTGTATCAGGCGTTTTGAAAATAGTTGCATTTATTTTTATTGCTCCGTTTCTTGGTATGGTTTTGTCATTTATCATCTCAACCACCGTTGTCTATTTATGCCGAAAAATGGCTCCATTTAAAATTGACAAATTGTTCCGGCGGCTTCAGCTTATTTCTTCTTCATTATTTAGTTTAGGTCATGGAGGTAATGATGCCCAGAAATCCATGGGAATAATCTGGGCAGCCCTGATAGTCAAAGGCCTGGCCTCCCCAACTGATGGACGTCCTGCTATGTGGGTCATTCTATCATGCCAGGCAGCGATTGCTTTGGGCACATTATTCGGAGGATGGAGAATTGTCAAGACCATGGGACAGAAGATAACTAAACTAAAACCTTTTGAAGGTTTTTGCGCTGAGACAGCGGGAACTCTTACTCTTTTTGGCGCTACTTCTTTGGGGATACCTGTCAGTACAACGCATACGATTACTGGAGCCATTATGGGAGTGGGAGCCAGAAAAGGTCTTTCTGCAGTTAAATGGGGAGTAACTAGAAAAATCTTCTGGGCATGGATACTCACAATTCCCGTATCAGCGGTCATTGGGGGTACAATGTATTTCTTTTTTACTTTGGTTTTTCCAGCTATGTAATAAATATTAAAAGACATGTAATTATTAAAATAAACCAATAAAATAAACCAATATATGAACATAGATAAGTTTCTTAAATTTTTTGTTCCTAAAGACCATTCGTTTTACCCGCTTTTTGAAGAGGATGCAAGAAATCTCGTAAAAGCTACAGAACTTCTCAGAAAACAAATGTCAAGCACTGATCCTGAAACTCATGAAAAGCTGCATAAGGAGATCAAGGAAGTGGAGCATATTGGCGATGAGATAACTGACAGATCATTTCAGGCCCTTAACAAATCATTCATTACTCCTTTTGACAGGGAGGATATTCATGAACTGACAGCAAGTATTGATGATGTTGTGGATTCAATTGACGGAGTAAGCCGGAGGATCTGCCTTTACAAACCCAAGAAACTTATGGAAGTTTATAAAGAAATGGCAGAAATGATCCATGCCGCAGCCCTTGAAATTGAGGTTTGTGTCCATTCCCTGAACGATGTTGCTGCAAACAAGAAAGAGATTCTGCAGGCTTGTGCCAAAGTAAAGGAAATTGAGCACAAAACTGATGAGTACTATTACGTCGCAGTTGCTGAGCTTTTTGACAAAGAGAAAGACGCTGCCGAGCTCCTGAAAAATAACAAGATACTGGAAATCCTTGAAAGGACAGTCGATGAAGAAGAGGATGTAACAGATGTTATAAGAGCAATTCTGATTAAGATGGCATAAGAATGGTCCGGGGTACGTGGTAGGGGTATGAGGAAAAACATAATAAAAGCGGATTGGTTTTCCCCATACCCCGCACCCCGTACCGCAAACCATTTATTTACTTTTAATCATAGTCAGTACCATCTTAAATTTCTCCAATGCCTTAACTTCATGTGGTATATTGGCAGGCATAATGATGCTCTGACCGGCAGCAAGAATATTTGACTTCCCTCCTATTATTATCTCGCCTTCCCCCTCGACTACCTGAATCATAGCATCAAATGGTGCAGTATGTTCGCTAAGTGCTTCTCCCTTGTCAAAAGAAAAGAGAGAGATATTCCCGGTTTCCTTATTCAGTACCGTTTTGCTTACAATACCTCCATCCGAGTATTCAATTGAATCATTAAAACTGAAGGCTTTACCTTTCTCAAATTCGTTGGATCCCATAAACTGTCTGTTAATTATTTAACAATTGAACAATATTGGTGGTAACATAGTTCAATGTACTTTTGATACAGCCTCTTTAATGTCCGGTTTATGTGTCTCTGTCGGTGCTGATTATTCCAGTTTCTTAATATTTGGCAATTCAAGTCCGTACCCTTTCTTCTTGTCTTCTGCTTTCAGCAGCAAAGCAAATACAAGAGCAATAACTCCGAAGCAGGTAAATATTAACATCGGAAGGGTGTAATTATAGCTCGGAACAGGAGAACCATCAATAAGATGTGTGCCTGTTATGCAGTATTTATCCAATACCCAGCCGATAAGTGCCGGAACGCCCATCAGTCCGATATTCTGAACCCAAAAAATCAAAGCATAAGCTGTACCCAGCTGCTTTTCAGGAATGATCTTCGGCACTGAAGGCCACATTGCGGATGGTACAAGTGAAAATCCTATTCCAAGGATAATGATAAGTACGATTGCAATGGGCGTGGCTCTCAGGAAAGGTATGGAATACATCGCATGAACGAAGATCAGAAGAACAGCACCAAGGATCATTATTGAGGCTCCTTTCCCCTTCCGGTCATAGAGATTGCCAAAAAGAGGAGTCAGGATCATGGTCCCAAAAGGAAGCATACCCGGAATGATTCCTGCCAATTCAGGATCGACCTGGAATTTGTTAACCATCAGATCGGCAGCATATTTCAGGAATGGAAAAACTGCCGAATAAAACAACACACAGAGCAATGCAATATACCACCAGCCTTTATTGGAAATTATGTACCAGATATCTTTAACGCTGAATGATTCTTCACTTTCTGCAACATTACTCCGTTCGGCTTCTGCTGCAATTGATTTATCCAGTTTTTTATCCATAAAAGTATAGACAATGAAAGATATCATGCCTATGCATAACATAATAAGGCATACAAGTATGGGTTTGGAAACTCCATGAAGTGCTCTCGCAATTGGAACAGATGTTACCATTGCCATTGTAGTTCCTATTCTGGCTGTTGCCATTTCAAGCCCCATGGCAAGAGCCATCTCCTTTCCCTTGAACCATTTGACTATGATTTTTGATACGGTAATACCGGCGGTTTCAACGCCAACGCCAAATGTTGCAAATCCAAGTCCGGCTACAACCACCTGCGCTTTCATTCCCAGAATCAAATGTCCGTCAAGCGAATGTGTTGAAATGGCCCAGTATTTAATGGCAGTTCCTATTACCATTACTGATGTCGCCATGACACCGGTAAATCTGACACCCATTTTATCAAGAATTATTCCCCCAAGAATAAGCATCAGCAGGAATACATTGAACCAACCATACGCACTTGTAAAAAATCCATATTCGGCACTGTTCCAAAGCAGTTCTTTTTCAAGCATCGGTTTAAGAGGCGCCATTACGTCGGTCAGCCAATATCCGCATAACATCGTAAATGCAACAACAGCAAGTGCAGTCCACCGGGCTGCCTTTGAGTCGCGCAAAGTATTGGTTATTGTTTCCATATAGATAGTTTAGATATTTTTTAAAGACCGGTAAATGTAGAAAAATATTTTAATGTAAATCCGTAAATAAACAAGTTAAATTGAACATAAAACATTGTTTTCACGTTATACAGATGAAATTTTAGCTCATCTTTTATGGGCTGAAATTAAATTACTTATTTTGCACAAAATTTGTTGCAGCAATTATTAAAATGAATTTATGAAAAAGGCATTTTCGTTTATTTTACTTATTACTCTGACCATTTCATCATATTCCCAGAATAAAGCAGTAAAATGGTATACTATTCAGGAAGCCGAAAAGCTCAGCAAACAATCATTTCGTCCAATCTTCATTGATACATATACTGACTGGTGCGGATGGTGTAAGAAGATGGACCAGGAGACTTTCTCCAACTCAGTGATTGCTGACATCCTTAATAATAGATTCTATCCTGTCAAGTTTGATGCGGAAGGAAAAGAGAGCATCAATTTCTTTGGACAGACTTTCATCAATGACGGCAAAGCCGGAAAAGCCCATCAGCTTGCTGTTGCTTTACTTAATGGCCAGCTTTCGTATCCTACAGTGGTATTCTTTATAAAGCAGGGTGATAAATTTCAGGTCCAACCTGTACCCGGATTCAGACAGCCAAAAGAGATGGAGATGCTCCTGACATATTTTGCCGACAAGGCATACGAAACCCAGAAGTGGGAGGAATATCAAAGTACTTTTAAAGGGAGAATAGAATAAAAGGCGTCTGGCAGCTGGCGTCAGGCGACATGCAAATCAATGCCCGCAATGAAAATATTGGCTTTCCTGTTGCCTGAAGCCTGAAGCCCGCAACCTGTAATTACAATGTAATTACTTTCCGATTATGTAATTTGCTGGTAACCTGATAATTTCTCCAAACTGATAAATTAATTTACGTGATTTATTAAGGACTTCATTCCCGATCATAATCCTTACGTTAACAACATCAGGCACCCTGTAAAACAGCTTGTCATATTTTTGAGCCGGGGAGGCTCCCGATTTCCCGGAAATAATATTGAGATTCCTGGTTTTCATCTCAGGATTGAATTCCATAATAACCGGAGAGCCAGACTTTTCAGATGATTCAGCCGGACCGGTCAATTCTGAAAACGTACACAAAGTGACCTGTTTGTCAGTTAAATCTTTACGGGGAATTACCTGATAACTAAATATCCGCTTCTCCTTCAGTATTTTTCCTGTAAAGAGTTCAGTGTACTCTTTTTCAAGACGATTCATTTCATTTATTGCAGCTTCATTTTGTGGAAATACATTGGTCTCTCCTGTCAGGATCAGATGTTTACCGTCTCTCAGTTCCATAAGACGAATGGCAGCCTTCTCAGCAAGCTGATCAATGGTCAGTTTTTGTTTTTTTTCGACAAGATATGGGATCCTCACAAAAGCAGTGTCGAGGCTTACAATTTTATAAAGAGTATCTCTTCTGTCCTGAAAATACTCATCTGAACCCAGATCATAGATGCTTAAATTGCTTAAATCATTCAGATCATTCTGATCCTTGTCTTTAAATGTATTATATAATCCGGGATTCAAGTCAAGTATTAATCCGGATTTCTTCAGGGCAAGAACATTTGTCTGAAAAATAGAGTTTGCTTCAATAACATAAAACTCTTCCGGATCGAGTTCCTCATGAGTGTTTACAGTTATCCCGGTAATAGTCCAGAACTCATTTTCTGCCTTTATAACATCAGTTAGTCCGAGCAAGTCCCCTGCGAAGCGCGAATAAGGTCCGGGTTTTTCAATCACCCGTTCTGCTTCGATTTCAACATCCACAACAGTAAGAGGAAGACCATATACAAGGCTTCCTTCTGTATACAGTTGTTTTATCTGAAAGAGATGTCACAACACTTTTTGAACCTGCAAAATTTCTGTTCAGGGCGCACGATGTCGCTGCCAACACGATCACCACAAGATGAATCAGCTTCAGACTTTTTTGCATAATCTTGTTTTTTACGAGATTTAACTCAGATACCATCATTCTTTATCCTTAGAAACGCATTACCGATATTGTCAATTATGTCGGAAGCAATAATTGATTCATAACCTGATTTTACAGCAGCTATATCGCCTGCCAGACCATGTAAATACACACCGATAACAGAGGCATTTTCAGGCGAATAGCCCTGGGCAAGAAGCGAAAGGATCATTCCTGTCAAAACATCTCCGCTTCCTGCAGTTGCCATACCCGGATTCCCGGTGCTATTGAAAAAAACATTTCCCTGCGGAGTTGCTATTGATGTATATGCTCCTTTAAGTACAACAATACAGTTGTATTTTGATGCAAATTCTACCTGTTTTTCCAGCCGTGCATAACTGTTTTCAGTCTTCTCCGAGACCCTTTCAAACTCCCTGATATGAGGAGTAAGAATTGTCTCACCATGCAATTCTGAGAGCCAATCCTTATTCAATCCCAGAATATTTATACCATCGGCATCTATTACCATTGGTTTACCGTTGTCCATAAGAAGAGTATGGAAAGCATTCTGTGTAACAGGATCAGTTCCGATCCCCGGTCCTATCCCCACGACATCGAAGGGATCAACAGTTTCAATATCTGAAGTGTATGTTTCATTTTTGTCAACCCGTGCCATGGCTTCCGGGACTGTTGTCTGAATTACCTGGTAACCACATCCGGGGACATGGCAGGTAATAAGCCCAATCCCGGTTTTGAGTGCAGCCCTGGCACCAAGAACTGAAGCTCCCATTTTTCCATAAGATCCGGCGATAAGAAGTCCGTGTCCGTATTTCCCTTTATGGTCAAACTTCTTTCTTTCCTTAAGTAAGGAAAATATATAGTCATTCTCCAGAAAATAATATGGAGTTGTTGTATTCCGGATAGCATTGCTGCTCAGGCCTATCGGCAGAATTTGCCAATTACCGGTGAACATTGCATTTTCGGCAAACATGAAGCATAGTTTCGGAAATTCAAAACTCAGGGTGAAATCTGCATGAACAATATAGTCAGGATTGTTTGAGCTGTTATCTTCTCCAAATAGTCCAGAAGGGATATCAATTGAAATAACAACACTGCCAGTCTGATTCAATTTCTTTATTAACAGACCGGCAAGCCCTTCTGGCGGCCGTGTCAGTCCTGAACCGAATATTGCATCAATCACAATATCATCAGAACTTATGAATGGGAAATGTTCGATACTCCCGATAGTGTTGAACAGAACTGTAGTTTCTTTCTCCAGCCGCTGATAGTTATTATTCCAGTCATCCGATGTGTTCCCGGAGACCTTAACGAAAAAAACCTCGGTGTTGAACCTGTTAACAGACAACAGTCTTGCCAGTGCAAGTCCATCTCCCCCATTATTACCGGGACCAGCAAAAATGATAACCCTTCTCGATCTGTCAAAGTTCCTCACATACCATCTCAGCAGTTGATCCGCAGCTCTTTCCATAAGATCTGCAGAAGCTATCGGCTCGTTCCTGATCGTTAAATCATCCAATTCTTTTATCTGCCGGGTACTGAATATTTTCATCTCTGGCTGCAGGAGTTATTAAATTTCTGATCCATAAAATTAAACAATCAATCCCAATTAATCTAATTGCTCACTCTTCCCCACCAATCAGGGTGAGCCAGTATCTGGATTCGGTCGCCCGGGACACTTTTATCAAGTTTCTGTAAAGTACCGGCAAATCCGTTATTATCATTCCATTTGCCTCCTGATTCAGAATAATAATAATTGAAGTTTAAAAAGTATGCTTCATATTCGAATCCAAAATCCCTTAGACTGTGTTTGCCGATCGGGTATTTTTTCCCCTCATATAAGATCGAATCACTTTTTGCATAATCGCTGAATATCTGGTAATTGGGAACAGTTTTCTTTGCAATTGGAGAACCATGTGATGCAGTGCCGAAAACGGGAATACCAAGTGAATTTATAAAAGCCAGCTCATTGTAGTTGAAAGTGAGCGGATCAAACCCATAACTGATCATTGCGGTAAGCATATCGTTATGAATACCTATTTCTGCTCCGGTATCATACAATTCCCTTATCAGAGAATCCAGTCCGATATTCCTGTTCAGTCCTGTCATGAAAATATATCCGTAATAATCAGCAGTGGGAAGAATAAAATAAGTGGCCCTGATCCTGAAATCCTTTTCCATTTTCGCCATTTCCAGTGCTTTAAATGGATTCATGTCGATATCATGACGTAATCCTATGACGACTTTCGAATCATTAAAAGTATTCCTCATTTCATTTAATGGCAAAACCAGATATTTTTCCTTTGAAAGTTCAAGCAGGAGATCATTATATTGCCCCCAGGTAAAAACAGCCCTGTAATCGTACTCTTCCCTGATCCGCTTTTCAAGAGATGAATAGGGAGGTTCATGCGGATGATAAATGGGAACAGGATCCTGTTTGAGAGGTTTTTCACACCCCGCAAGTATCATTATAAGAATGATCAGGACTGTTGAGAATTCTGATCTTTTCATTCAGTTTTTCTGAACTGGTTTTGTAACCCTGATGGCAATATTATATCTTTTTATTCAAATGTTAAAAAGATTAATATATTTGTTACTTATCAAAAATTACAGATATCTGCGATATAATACAGAAATCTGTCAGATAGACTTCAATCCGGTTTTACAATTAATAAATTATAAATCCGCAGGAATATGCTAAAAAATCATCCCAAAGGTCTGCTGGTGGCATTTTTCTCAAATATGGGAGAAAGATTCGGTTTTTATACAATGATGGCAATTCTGGTTCTTTTCCTGCAGGCCAAATTCGGGCTCTCGGCAGAAAAGGCAGGAGGAATCTACAGCTGGTTCTATTTCGGTATTTATGCACTTGCCCTGCTTGGCGGTATCCTCGCTGATTCCACGAAAAAGTACAAACTTGTAATACTTGCAGGCATTATTATAATGTTTGCCGGGTATGTAATAATGGCGGTCCCGGGAATGTCGCTGACAATAACTGTTGTTGGCCTTATGACAATAGCCCTGGGGAACGGGCTTTTTAAAGGCAACCTTCAGGCAGTGGTCGGACAGATGTATGACGATCCAAAATATTCCAAGCTAAGGGATACCGCGTTTATGATTTTTTATATGGGAATAAATGTAGGAGCTTTTTTTGCCCCGTATGCAGCCAACGGCATGCGCAACTGGTGGCTGAAAACCAACGGATATGCACATGATGGAAGCGTTCCTTCCCTCTGTCATCAATATATCAACGGAACGCTTGCCGATACAGGAGTTTTTCAGCAGCTTGCCGATAAGGTTAACCTGTCGGGACCGGTAACTGATTTGTCATCATTTTCCCATAACTACCTTGATGTCTTCTCAAAAGGTTACAACTATGCCTTTGGCATTGCTGCAGGAGCAATGGTGATCTCACTCCTAGTATATATAATTTTTAACAAATTACTGCCCACAAAGGAAGTGAAAGTTGGAACTGCAGCATCAGAAAAAATTGATTTTAAACCCGTACCGCTTATCGCTGCAATTCTTGCCATGGGTGTAACTGCCTTCGGACTCCATTTTATCAGGCAGGTGGGTTGGGCGAATGGTTCAGCATTTGGTCTGTTTGCTGCATTTGTCACCTGGATCATCCTTACTTCGCGGAAGGAAGAAAGGGCCCGTATTACAGCTCTTGTCCTTGTCTTTTTCGTCGTTGTTTTCTTCTGGATGTCGTTTCATCAGAACGGACTTACTCTTACTCTTTTTGCCAGGGATTACACTGTAAAGCAGGTGGGACCTATCACCAACCTCTTCTTTACCCTGCCATCGATGCTTGCAGTAATAGGTTCAATAGCCGGGATTATAATCCTCTTGTATAAAGATTTAAAAACAAAAACAAGGATCATTGGAGGCTTGTTATTTCTGATCTCATTTTGGGTGGCTGCATTCTTTCTTACAGGTTTTGACCTTACCACAATACTCAGCAAAAGTATGACCTCATTTGGTCAGCAAAACTCAATTGCTCCGGAGATTTTCCAGTCCTTCAATCCGCTGTTTATTGTAGCGCTTACTTTTCCGGTTATGGGAGTCTTTGCCTGGATGAACAAAAAAGGAATCGAACCTTCAACTCCAAAGAAGATCGGAATAGGAATGACCATTGCAGCAATCGGATTCATAATAATACTTATTGCTTCAATCGGAGCACCATCGCCTCATTCTCTTGCGGGAGTTCCGGCAGCCGACAGCGACAGGGTTTCCCCCTACTGGCTGATGAGCAGTTATCTTGTCCTTACCATCGCAGAACTATTCCTGAGTCCAATGGGATTATCATTTGTTTCAAAAGTTGCACCGTCGCGTTTCCAGGGACTGATGCAGGGGGGCTGGTTGCTAGCAACCGCCATTGGGAACAAACTGCTGTTTGTTGGTACATTGCTGTGGGATAAAGTATCATTGAGCACTCTCTGGCTTGTGTTTATTGTATGCTGTCTCCTTTCTGCAACGTTCATTTTCTCAATTCTGAAACGTCTCGAAAAAGCAGCAGCAAGTTAAGAGGGGATCAATTTATTAAGCATTTCTAATTTTCCGCTTAATAGTATTCATAAATAAGTCTGACTTTTCTAATAATACCTCAGAATTAAGGCATATTCCTGATTTTTATTATTTTTGCACCTTGATTTTTTAAACAAATCGGATATGCAATCCGGGAATTAAACATAATCTTTTATGAAGGTCCTGAAATTTGGAGGATCCTCCGTTGGCAATTCTGAAAGGATCAGAACAGTAAAAAAGATAATTGCATCTGAACCATTACCCGTGGTGCTTGTGGTTTCTGCCTTTCAGGGCGTTACCGATTCACTGAAAAATATCAGTGAGTCTGCAGCCAGCCATGATGCCGGATATAAGCCAAAGCTTAAAGATCTTATTAAAAAACACAGGGTTGTATGCGAGGAACTTCTTGACGGGGATTCCCTGAAAAAGACACTTTCGAAAGTTGACCAGATATTTCAGGAACTCAGTGAAACACTCAGCGGCCTGTTCCTTCTCAGGGAGCTGAGCAAATATTCTCTCGACAAGACTCTCAGCACGGGTGAAAGAGTGTCATCAGTCATCATTTCTGCTTTTTTTAAAAATTCCCTGCTCATCGATGCAAGGGAAATAATTAAAACAGATAACAATTACGGTAATGCCAATGTCGATTTTACTCTTACAAATTTCCTGATCAGGAAGAAAATCCTGAAAAAAAACAAACTGATAATTGTTCCGGGTTTTATTTCAAGCACTGCTGAAAACGAACCTACAACCCTTGGGAGAGGCGGATCAGACTACACTGCCGCCATAATTGCTGCTGCCATCAATGCAGATATGCTCGAAATCTGGACTGATACTGATGGTTTTATGACAGCCGATCCCAGAAAGGTCGAAAAAGCTTATGCCATTGGGGCACTCACTTATTCGGAAGCAATTGAACTGTCACACTTTGGCGCAAAAGTAATCTACACCCCTACCCTTCGTCCGGTCTATAAAAAATTGATCCCTGTCTTAGTAAGAAATTCCTTCAATCCCGACGCAAAAGGTACCCTTATAAGTGAAAAGTCTTCAAATGGAAGCAGGAGCCCTATCAAGGGAATCTCATCAATTGATCACATCGACCTTATAACCCTTCAGGGGCCCTCGATGGTTGGGGTAACAGGAACCTCCATGAGACTCTTCGGATCGCTGGCTAAACGAAATGTGAATATCATCCTCATAACACAAGCTTCATCAGAATACTCGATCACTTTTGCAGTCAATCCTCCCGACACCAAAAAGGCGGTGGAAGCAATAAACCAGGAGTTTGAAAGAGAGATAAACTTCAAGAAAGAGCTTAAGATAGTTATTGAAAAAGATCTGTCGATCATTGCCATTGTCGGTGAAAGGATGAAGAATACCCCTGGCATTTCGGCAACTCTTTTCTGGTCGCTTGGAAGAAACGGGATCAACGTCATTGCCACGGCACAAGGTTCTTCGGAGCTGAATATTTCAGTAGTCATTAAAAATGAGAACCTGAAAAAGGCCCTTAACGTAATCCATGACGGTTTCTTCCTCTCAAAATTTAAAGAACTGCACTTGTTCCTTGCGGGTACAGGATTTGTGGGCTCCAGCCTGATCAGTCAGCTTCAGAAACAGAGAGAGACTCTTTTAAAGGAGCATAACCTTAATATTAATCTTCTGGGAATTACCAACTCAAGAAAGATGCTCCTTGGAAACAAACCAATTCCTCTTGAAACCTGTAAAGAATCATTAAGTACTACAGGTGAAAAAAGCGATATAGATGTTTTCATAAGCCAGATGACGAAACTTAATCTAAGGAACTCAGTTTTTATTGATTGCACTGCTGACGAAAGAGTAGCAACAACATACAAAGAAGCCCTGCAGAAATATGTTTCAGTTGTAACGGCCAGCAAGATCGCATGTTCATCTGAATACTCATATTATCACCTTCTTAAATCGATTGCCAGCGACAGAGGTGTTCGTTTCATGTACGAAACAACTGTTGGTGCCGGGCTTCCTGTCATAAAAACTATCCAGGATCTGGTGGTAAGCGGTGATAAGATCCTTAAAATTGAAGCCGTCCTTTCAGGAACCCTGAATTTCATCTTCAATACACTGGGTCCGGAAAAGCCTTTAAGTGCGACTATAAGGATAGCAAAGGAAAAAGGGATTTCAGAACCGGATCCCCGCGTTGACCTGAGTGGCATTGATGTTGTCAGAAAGATACTTATCCTGTCACGTGAAGCAGGTTATACAATTGAAAAAGAAGATGTTATTGTAAACAGATTTCTTCCGGAAGAGTGTTTTGAAGGTGACCTGGAGAGTTTTTATGATAAAGTCCGTCAATATGATGACGAATTTGAAAGGCAGAGAAAAGATCTGGTTAAACAGAATAAAAAATGGCGGTTCTTTGCATCAATGGACCGCGGGAAAGCCAGGGTTGAACTTATTTCCGTCGATTCAAGCCATCCCACTTTTGATCTTGAAGGAAGCAACAATATCGTTTTGCTTACAACCGAAAGATATCGTGAGCTCCCAATGGTAATCAAAGGATACGGTGCAGGTGCTGACGTCACTGCTGCAGGCGTCTTTGCCGATATCATGAGAGTGGTGAATGTTTAGTACAAAAAGAATTGGAAGCGGGAACTCTATATTATTCAACAAACCTTAAGGCACCCCATGTCACATTCAGAGAAGCCCTTCTCAAGGGACTTGCACCTGATAGCGGACTTTATATGCCGCTTTATCTGCCTAAGCTGACTTCGGGGGAACTTGAGGCTATATCAAAAGAAACATACCCGGAACTGACCACTGAAATTATCAGCAGAATTATTGGAAATGAGATAAGTAAAGCTGACCTGAGAAACATCTGCAATGAGACCTATACTTTCAGCATTCCCCTGGAATATGTTTCTGAAAAAAATTATCTGATGCGCCTCGACCAGGGACCCACAGCTTCGTTCAAGGATTTTGCAGCACTACTGATGGGAAAGCTGATGCAGTATTTTCTTTGCCAGGAGGATAAGCATATTACAATTCTTACCGCGACATCGGGTGATACCGGAAGCGCCGTTGCCAATGCATTTCACGGATTGGAAAATATCAGGGTGTTAATATTGTTTCCTTCCGGAGAAGTTACTGAAATGCAGAGAAAACAGATGACCACATTTCATGACAATATAAAGGTTATTGAAATTGATGGTAAATTTGATGATTGTCAGAGACTTGTCAAAACTGCATTTATGGATCCCCGGTTGTCAGGGAAAAACCTTTCTTCTGCCAATTCAATTAACATAGGAAGGCTTCTTCCCCAGTCAGTTTATTATTTCTGGGCTTGGGCGCAATTGTCCGGCAAAACCGGAGATGAGTTTATCTTCAGCGTGCCGTGCGGAAATTTCGGGAATCTTGCCGGAGGTCTTTTTGCTAAAAAGATGGGATTGCCGGTAAAGCGCTTTGTTATTTCCACCAATGATAATGACGAGGTTCCAATGTTCTTCAGAACCGGAGAATATAATCCAATATCTCCGTCCAGAAACTGTATATCCAGCGCTATGAATGTCGGGCACCCAAGTAATCTGGCAAGGATAATTTCAATGTATGGCGGAAGGATGGATGAGAAAGGTGCAATCCTTGAAGCTCCGGACATAAACAGAATGAGGCAGGAATTTTCTGCAATAAGTATATCTGACAGCAAAACCCGCAAAACTATCCGGTCATTTTATAATCAGTACGGGAAACTTCTTGAACCTCACGGTGCAGTTGCATGGACGGGTCTGCAGGAATATATAAAGAATCGCCCGGATTCTGATCATAAGGAAGAATTCTGTATATGTCTTGAAACTGCCCACCCTGCAAAATTCCGCGATGAAATCAAAAGTATACTCAATATTGAGCCAAAACTTCCCGATTCGCTCCGCAAAATTGAATCCCGAACTGAAGAATATATATCTTTAGAAAATAATTACAATGTGCTCAAGAAGTTCATAATTCAGAATTACTAATACTTAATTGTTGTAAGAAATGTATATGCTTTGCAGTGATCTTGAAGGAGTACTTGTTCCAGAGGTTTGGATTAATGTAGCAAGATGGACCGGTATTGATGAATTAAAGCTTACAACACGTGATATCAGTGATTATAACGCGCTGATGAAGCGAAGGCTGGAAATTTTAAAGCAGCATGGAATAACAATAAATGACATCCAGAAAGTTATAGCTCTCCTTGAGCTGATGCCGGGTGCCCTGGACTTTACAAACTGGCTTCACGGCCGTGTCCAGATGGTGGTGGTTTCTGATACATTCCGGGAATTTGCTGATCCGCTCCTTGAGAAAATCGGATGGCCCGTTCTATTCTGCCACCATCTTACGATAGATAAGGAGGGTAATATAACAGATTTTAACCTGCGTCAGACCGAAGCAAAGAAAAGGGTTGTGGAAGCCCTCCAAAACCTGAATTTTAAGGTAATTGCAGTTGGTGATTCATACAATGATGTTTCGATGCTGCGCCAGGCTGAGCACGGGATACTTTACAGACCCCCCCAGAACGTTATTGACGACAACCCGGATATCAGTGTTGTAAACTCATATTCCCAGCTTAAGCATTTGGTATCGGGGATACTTGAGGAAGACAGCTTGTAAGATTTATTTCTGAAATATATAATATTAGTATCTGATGTTTATGAAGAAGATAGGAATTCTCCTGTTTCTGGTTTCATTTTTTGTACCAGTCAATTCCCAGGAATTGTCAGAAACCAGCATTGTCAATGCGATGCACTCCATTTCAAGCCATGACCTTCTTAAATATGTTGAAATTCAGTGTGACGAAAAGTACCAGGGAAGGCTGACCGGAACTTCCGGATATCAGGCATGTGCTGAATGGCTCGCTGATGAATTTTCCGGATGGGGAATTTCACCTGCAGGTGAAAAAGGAACATGGTTTCAGTGGTTCAATGTGTCTTACACGATGGTTCTGCCCGATTGCGGAGTAACTCTTCATATCCCTGTCAGGAACGGGGGCGATATTCAGAAACATTATAAATATATCACCGAATTCATGCCTGGATCAACATCAGGGAATGGAGAAATTACAGCAGAAGTTGTATATGCCGGATACGGGATAACAGCTCCGGAACTTGGCTATGACGATTATAAAGGGATTGATGTAAAAGGCAAGATAATAATGATCGAAAGGGAGGCTCCTGTAAATCCTGCAGCAGGCGCTGAAAAATTCAATCCATGGTATGAATATTCTTTTCACCAGTATAAACATGAAAACGCAATAAAGCATGGCGCAATAGGAATGCTTTACAATTACGGACCAATAGGAAATCCCAACAATGCCTACAATGAAAACTTCATATATGTTCATGTAGGTGATTCAGCAGTGAAGGACATCTTTTCAGGAACAGGTAAAGTACACCAGGAAATAGTTGATAAAATCAACAAAACCCTGAAGCCGCAATCGTTTAATACAGGGAAAATTGTCACAATTAAAATGAGCACCAGCCATTTTCCTGAAGGCAGAGGAAGCAATGTTATCGGATTATTAAAAGGTTCTGATCCTGATCTGAGCAAAGAGGTTATAATTATAGGAGCACATCTCGACCACCTTGGTATGTGTTATGAATTGATTCCCGGCGCAAACGATAATGCTTCAGCAGTTGCTGTAATGATGGGCGTTGCAAAAGCCATAGCCTTAAATAAGATACCTTTGAAGCGGTCGGTCATATTTGTTGCTTTCGGATCAGAAGAACAAGGCTTGCTTGGATCAAAAGCGTTCATTTCTAACCCTGTAATTCCGTTGGAAAAAAGTATTCTTCTGAATATGGACGGAGTCGGAATTGGTCAGGGAATAAATGCAGCAGCCGGAAAGGATTTTCCTGTTTTATGGTCCTTTATAGAGGAGGCAAATAAAAAATATATTCACAGAACACTTGTCACAGGATCCTTCTCAAATCTTGGAAGACCCCGTCTTGATGCAGCAATCTTCCTGCGTGCAGGAGTTCCTTCTTTAAGCTTTTCAACTTTCGGATCTGTAAATTACTACCACATTCCTCTGGATAATCTGGAAATCATTAAACCTGAAATTATGGAGGATCTCTCTCAGTTATTGTTTGTTTCAGTTGTAGAAATGGCAAACAGTTCATTGCCCCTTAAATAGAGGGGCCTATGAAACATGATAAACATAAAAATCCTGATTTATCCCCTTATTTAAGAATTTCAGAAGTGTACCTGTCAGCTATCTCAGACTGATCTTTCGCCAAGACCTGAAATTATAACAATCCTTTTATCTTTCCATGCAAGGAAAATTGTACCGTTGTACCCGTCCATCAGCATAAATTTGCTGTCGCCGGTCTCGACGGGACTTATTCCAGTGGAAGCAATATATGTCTCAGCAGTCTTTTTTGCAGCTTCAGGAGAACTGGCATCAGAAATAAAGATTGAGAATTCATCACTTCCAACCTGGTAAACAGCTTTGAAAGCTTTGTTAAGGAAACTGTGGCCAAGTACGCTTTCATTGATGAAAGTCTCTTCGTTGACTTTCCTCCCTTCAGCCGGAAACTGGGTAAGCATTGCCGGCATTGCTGCTTCTCCGGTCAGCATTCCTGCAACCCTGTTTGCAAGTGTTTCTTCGGCCTGCAGTACTTTTTCCTTTTTAGAGTATGTCCTGATCTTCACGTAATAATTTCCTTTAAAGAAGTTTATTGACCCATCGGCAACATATCCCTGAGCTCCGAGACTCATAAATCTGAAAGAAGGAGAACGTTCTGATGAATAGATCCCAAATGCCAGAGTATTCTCGCTGTGCCTGTAGACCTCCAGTTTTATAACAGCTTTGCCTTTTTTGTACTCAGCAACATGCAGATCGACAAATCCGTTTGCCAGATAATTGTCAGCTGCCCCGTTAATGAAATCCCATAGGTTATCAGGAAGATATACAGGATAATCGGTCTTTATCTTGTAGCCCTTCAGCTGAGGGAACACTATATCCTGAGCAAGAGACGAAGTTGAAATAAATCCAATTGCAAGTAAAAGCATAATTCTGTTTCGCATGGGTTCAGATTTACAACTTATAAATATTTAAGTCAGAAAGTCAGCCGGAACATCCACAAGTCTCGATATATCAGCAATTTTTTCCCTGACATTAAAGTTCCTTGAACACTTCACACTGCATGAACTCCCGCAGTTTTTGCATGGATCTGAGCCATATCCGAGTTCGGTCAGAAGTGAATATGCCTGGGATGGGTTTGAGTATCCGTAAGCATACATATATGCCCGCATAAGATCTGGAACATGGAGTTTCATCGGACATGCAGGGATACATTCCTGGCAACCCGAACAAAACAGACCAGGCTGTGCACTGGCAATCAGGATATCCTTCTTCTCCTGTTCAGTCAGAGTTACATCAGCAAGTATCTTCACATTAAGATCAAGCTGATCAAATTGTGTCATTCCAGCGATAATTGTAGGAATATCGGGGTTTGATAAAACCCACTTAATTGCTGCAGTAGTGTTCATTGGCTTTGTTCTTTCTCTGTCAAGGAACCCTCCTCCCGCAAGGGTTTTCATTGCAACAATTCCTATTCCGGCTTCAGCTGCCTTATGAACTGCAGCATCAAGCTCCTTTCTGTAAGCCTGCTGGAAATTGTATGAAGTCAGAATAACATCCCAATTACCTGCTGAAGCAGCTGCGTCAATAACAGCAGCTTCATTTCTGTGTGTTGAGAATCCCACAAATCTGACTTTCCCATCTTTTTTAAGCTTTTTAAGTGCATCAATTACAGGCTTATATTGAAGGAGCTCAAGATTGCTTATGTCGTGAACATAAAGTATGTCGACATAGTCCATCTGAAGACGTGTAAGACTTATGTTAAAATTCGAAAGGAAATCTTCTGCCGTTGTTTCGGAAGATGGCACTCCTTCCCTTGAGATTCCGGCTGGTTTGACTTTTGTAGCGAGATAGAAAGAATCCCTGTGGTAATTCTTTAAAAGATTTCCAAGCATGGTTTCATTATTGCCATTCTGGTACCCGTTTGCCGTATCAAAAAGTTTTATACCTTTTTCATAGGCTGCCTTACACAAAGCAGGATTATCAGCACGCATTACTCCAAAGCTTACAACAGGAACCTTAATTCCTGTCCTGCCAAGCGTCCGGTAAATTATATTTTCATTACCGGTCTGCATAACAGCTGGTGCATACAGCAGTGGATAAAGCGATGCCTGCAGCCCCGGCTATCCCTGTTTTAAGAAACCCTCTTCTGTCTATATTTCTCATTTATTTTGCCTAATTCTGTTTATTTCAATTTATTTCAGTTTTCTTATTCTTACTTCTGTATTTGTACCTTTCATTAATCTGACAATTTCATCAGTATTAGTATCGCCGTAATGATACGGGTACAATATTTTGGGCCTGAAGGCTTTGGCAGCATCAGCAACCATTGCGGGTGTCATAGTGTAAGGAAGGTTCATTGGCAGGAAAGCGACATCAATTCCTTTCAGCGCTTTCATTTCCGGAGTGTTTTCAGTATCACCGGCAATATAGAATTTCTTATCCCCTATTTTGACAATATAACCATTGCCGACTCCTTTAGGATGGAAAGGCTGACCTTTGGCGCGCTCATTAACAATGTTATAGGCAGGTACTGCTTCGACTGTAACATTCCCGACAGTTTTAATATCTCCCGGCTTCATAATCTGAGCCCATGGAACCTTTGAAGCGGTGGCACTGTTGCAGAACATTACTGTCGTTTGTTTACGCAGAGTGTTAATAAGTTCAGTATCAAGATGATCGTAATGCTCATGTGTGACCAGTATCAGGTCGGCTTTTGGAAGATTATCATATTTACCAGAACTCTTTACAGGGTCAATATGAATAACAAAATCATTAATCCTGAACATCAGTGATCCGTGTCCGATAAAAAACATTTCAACATCTCCCGCCGAAGTGCTGACCTTGTCAACTTCCGGCAGATCCTGGGAAAAAACCGGAGCAGTCATAGCAACAAATATTAAAGTTATAAGGATATTTTTCATTTCCAGTTGATTAACCTCGATTCAGTCCTTTTATTAAAATCCGAATATACAAATATTTGTTTTATTCGATGAACAGTATTGGTTGTTTAAATGTTAAGAATATTTAAACCATTGCACTGTTGATATATTGCCTTGAGTTGTTGGTCAAATTTTATTTTGGTGTTTATCAATGTATTGAAAATTTGAATATCTTTCAGGCAGAATTTAGGTTACAGTGTTAATTAATTAACATTGATGTATTTAGGGAAAAGCAAGCTGATTAAAATATTATCTTGTTTCCTGTTAATATCGATCTCTGCTTCAGCGCAGACAGGAAAAAGTTTCAAGTACCGGTTCAACGGTGATTTGCAGGAGAAAAATGTTATTACCGGAGACCGTTCCATTACAATAAACTATAGATTATCAGAGCTTACCATTGATAACTTAATTAATGAGAATGGAACATTCTACAGATTGGCGGTCCCTGGTCATACACTTACATCCGATCCTGGCAAACCAGAGCTTCCGGTATTAAGCCGGCTTATAGCCATCCCCGAGGGGTCCATATACAAGATAAGAATTTCGGACGTGGAATCTTCCAGAATAAATCCTTCTCAAAATGATTTCAAAGGGCTCCTGTATCCTTCCCAGCATGGCGAAACCAAGCAGAAAGATACTCAGAAACAGGGATTTGTAATTGACAGGGAATTATATTCAAGACGCGGCATTGTTAAAACCGACACTGTAAAGATCGAATCCATCGGAAAGATAAGGGGCAGGAATCTTTCAAGCCTGGTCATTGCTCCCGTTTCGTACAACCCGGGATCAAATTTTCTGGAGGTGATAACGTCAATGAAGATTGAGATAACATTTTCTGAAGATATCAGAAATAATTCCAAATCTTCAGCTTCCGAATCTGCATTGTTTAATGAGACTTTTGACAAGGGCGTACTTAACTATTATCCCGAAGACCTTATAACAGGATATTCTGACCAGCCTGTCGAGATGATCATAGTGACTGACACCACCTACAGGAAATACCTTGAGCCATTTTACAGGTGGAAGAGACAAAAGGGATTCAAGCTTGATGTACTTTACTACGGGGATGGACTGGCCGGAAAGAATTTCACGGAATTGAAAGAATCAATATCGAAAATATATACTACGTCTTCTGCCAACGGACACGCTCCGGAATATTTGCTTATTATCGGAGATGCCGTGAAAATTCCATACTATGGTTCAGGTTCAGGCAACGTAACTGACATGTACTATGGAGAATTTGACGGCAACGGAGACTATTTGCCCGACATGTTTATCGGAAGAATTCCAGCGAAGGATACCACTTCGGTAAAGTCGGTCGTGCAAAAGTTAATTGAATATGAAAAATTCCAGTTCGCCGACACCAATAAATTCTACACTAATGCATTGACTTTCGCAGGAAAGGATGCCAGCTACGCGAACTATATGAACGGCCAGGTAAAATATGGCGTTTCAAATTACCTTACTGCTGCAAATAAAATCAAAGAGTTTCACTTTTACTATCCGGAAGGTTCCACAAAAAAAGATTCAGTGATGAAGCTGATTTCAAAGGGGCTTTCGTTTATTAATTATTCAGGTCACGGTTCATCTGCCGGCTGGCTGCACATTGACATAAAATCGCCGGATATAAAGAGCTTAAGCAACAAGAGCATGTATCCTTTTATAATCAGCAATGCATGCCGGACAGCACAATTTAACGACACCACTTCCTTTGGAAACAAAATGCTCCTGTCATCCGGGAAAGGGGCAATCGGATTTATTGGATGCACAAATGATTCTTACTGGGATGAAGATTTTATCTGGGCTGTCGGATCAGGTACTCCTAATGCCGATCCAAAGTATGCAGAAACAGGACTTGGCGCTCTTGACAGGTTATTTCATACTCACAAGGAATTACCTTCTGACTGGTACATTACAATGGGTCAGGTCAATTTTGCCGGAAATCTTGCAGTAAGCTCAACCACTTCACTTAGAAAGAAGTATTACTGGGAAACATATGCTGTTCTGGGTGATCCCAGTGTTATACCTGTGATTGGAACTCCTGAAAAATTCAATATTTCACTGCCCGACACGCTGCCAAAGGGAATCAGGTCATGGTCAATTTCAATAGATCCGTTTGCCTATATTGCAGTTTCTGATTTTAACTCTCTATGGGATGCTTCATTTGCAAGCCCCTCGGGATCTGTTGTTCTTAATCTTCCGGGTTCATCAAATGATTCCTGTCTTGTGGTGGTTACAGGTCAGAACAGGATCCCCCTCATGAAAACCATTTATTTCTCAGATGTCAATAAGGAATTTATAAACCTTTCATCGTCAGGAATTAATGACATAGCAGAAAATAATGATGGCAAAGCTGATTTTGGTGAAACCTTTTACCTTAAGCTCAAGATTGGCAATCTGGGACTTACTAGTGCCTCAAACCTTACGGCATCCATTTCTTCAACATCTCCATGGGTTACTGTGGATAATTACAATGCAACCATCGGAACTCTTCCTGGAAAGTCAGAAGTAATTCTTGATAACGTTCTTCAGTTGACGCTTGATGACAATGTGCCTGATCTTGGTATAGTTACAATTGATCTCACGCTGAAGGACAATAAGATTGAAAAGAAATACAAGATAGATATTACGGTCCATGCGCCCAGGCTTGAGATAATAAACTGTATTATTGATGATTCAGTTTACGGCAATAACAACTTTGTAGCGGAGCCGGGGGAGAATTTCAGCCTTATTTTCCAGGTCAGGAATCGGGGAACCAGCAATACATCGGGACAATTTATTATTGCCAGCCAGGAGACTGAACTTCAAATTATTGATCACAACATCAAATCCGGACTGCTTCAGTTCGGAGAGATATCAGATATACCTGTGTTGGTAAAACTGTCTGAATCGGCTCTATACGGTGATTTTATCTCACTATTATCAACACTTGACTGCTCCCCTTTCATCGTTAATAAAAACTTTTCGTTCAGGGTCGGCAGAATCAGGGAGAGCTTTGAATCATCAACATTTAAGGTGTTTCCATGGATCAACCTGAGTAATAAGCCGTGGACGATCACTGGAACAAATTCCATTGATGGTGTTGTTTCAGCACGTTCCGGAGCCATAGGCCACAACGCTACCTCCTCGTTAATAATGAGAACATATTTTCCGGAAGCTGATACCCTGAAATTTTACAGCAAAGTCTCTTCGGAACCAAATTATGACTATTTCTTTTTTAAGCTGAATGACACTGAAATAATGAGGAAATCAGGAGAAACAAACTGGGAGATTAAGAAAGTTGCAGTACCGGCAGGCCTGAACATTATGGAATGGTCATACAAGAAAGACAACTCTGTTTCGCAGGGAGCTGACGGTGCATGGATAGACCTGATTGATTTTTCAGGATCTGTCAAGGTCAATTATATACAAAAAGATATTGAAGTGGCACGTATTATTACTCCTGTGCAAAAGGAGGTTTACGGACAGGAATTGGTCTCGGTAAAAGTGCTTAATGTTGGAAGAGATACCCTGAAAGGTTTCAATCTTGCCTATTCAATAAATGGAAGATTTCCTGTGGTTCAGCATTTTAAAACCGTACTTATGCCTTACCACGATTCAGTCACTGTCGATTTCGACAGGAGAGCAGATATGGATCTTAGCGGGATTTACAACATTTCAGTTTTCGGATATGATAATGATGATGATTATCTGCTGAACGACACATTAATGATTAGAGTTGAGAACACTGAAATAGAAGAATCAGTGACTATATTCCCAAATCCATTTACGGATCAGCTGAATATTATAATTAACTCAAAAGCCGACAAAACAATACGTTTAACCCTGTCAAATTCCGTTGGGAAACAGGTTTTTATGACCGACAAGGAATTAACAGAGGGTGAAAACCAGATCTTCATAAATACTTATCAGCTAAGTCCGGCCCTTTACATTTTGAATATTCATGGCGCCGGCTTCTCAAAAGCTTATCCCCTTATAAAACTTAAAAAATAGAGTGTCATGAGTGAAATCATTCCCACGCATGAAGAGGCTTTAGCTCTCCTTAGAAAATACAATAAGTCTGAAAGCCTGTTAAAGCATGCCTTTGCTGTGGAAGGCGTTATGAAGTATATGGCAAGAAAAGCAGGTGAGGATGAAGAAAAGTGGGGAATCATAGGATTGATACATGATCTTGATTATGAAATGTATCCGGAACAGCACTGCAAAATGACTGAAAAAATTCTGAAAGAAAACAGGTGGCCGGAAGAGTACATAAGAGCTGTATTAAGCCATGGATGGGAGCTCGCGTCAGATATTGTACCGGTATCGAAGCTTGAAAAGACTATTTATGCAATTGATGAACTGACAGGACTGGTGGCTACCAGCGCACTTGTCAGGCCATCTAAAAGTGTTCTTGACATGGAGACACGGTCGGTCAGAAAGAAATGGAACGACAAAAGGTTTGCAGCCGGCGTTGACAGGACGGTGATAGAAAAAGGTGCAGCTATGCTCGGTGTCAGTCTTGATGAGTTGATAACCGATTGTATAATGGGGATGAGGGAGGTGGCAGAGAAGATTGGGTTAGGGTGTAAAATACTAAAGGGTGTTGCATGCAACACCCCTATCATCATAAATTATATTCAGGATAAAATTACATTTCCTTGATTTTAATATTCCTGAACCATACATCGCTGCCATGATCCTGAAGGCCTATGTAACCTTCATGTGCAGGATTAAGAAATGCTGGAAATTCTTTGAATTTTGAAGCTTCAACCATTTTCTTCCAGTCTTCTGTCCAGAGGTGGAATTCAACAACATTTGCACTGTTTTGTTTAAATACAACAGTTCCCTGGTAGCATAAAATGCCAGCCTGATTCCATTCACCTGCTGGTTTAGTATTTTGCGGATTGGCAGGTAACAGGTCATAAAGAGATCCTGCCTTTCGGTTTCCGTTTATACCCAGCAGAGCGTCAGGATGTTTGTCATTATCCAGGATCTGCATCTCAAGGCCAGACTTCCAGATAGGT
The DNA here is from genome assembly GCA_963746685.1 of uncultured Bacteroidales bacterium. GTDB lineage: Bacteria > Bacteroidota > Bacteroidia > Bacteroidales > VadinHA17 > LD21. The sequence goes on along the minus strand of CAVVBY010000035.1, from coordinate 97,232 downwards.
TCATTTGGTATCTCCTGAGCCAAGATAAAGACTCCGCTGTTTCCACCCTGACCTATTTTCCATTCAAAAGAGAGTTCAAAATTGCTGAACTTTTTGTCGTAGATGAGATCACCTCCGGGTCCGCCAGCTTCACCATTACCAGAGGCGATACAATGCAGAGTGCCATCAACTACCTCCCATCCCAGCGGAGGGAATGTGGTCTTTTCGTAACCCCGCCAACCTGCAGTTGAAGTCCCGTCAAAAAGTACCATCCAGTTATCTGCCGGAGCTGCTGCCTGTTCTGTTTTAGCAGCTTCTTTTTCCACTTTTTTACCTTTTGAACCGCATGATGCTGCAAGTCCGAGAACCAGAACACATGAAAGAATTATGTTTATCTGTTTCATAATAAATAAATTAATGTTTATAATGAGATAGAGACGGAATTCATTCCGTCTCTATCATTTAAATTATTGAATTACTTAAGCAGGCATTGGGGGTAATGTAAATCCCGGACGATAAGTATGCTTAATCATTTCTGATGCGAACTGTCTGGCATCCAGAGTGAGGTTTGGTCTGTTGAATTTAGGATCGCCATCAATGATTGTGAAATTATCTGAGATGGTAAGCCTTACCTTGTCCTCTGCGCCGATATTTGTGAATTCCATTTTTTCACCATTCCATTCGAGTTCTTTATTCAGTCCCTGAAGTCTTACAGCAAGAACGCCCATAACAACCATTTCGTTGAATGGACCAGCTTCTGAGAAATCAGATTTTGTTTTAACTCTGCTATCAGCACTCTCTTTGCAGGCACGTACCCAATCCATTTCATGTCCGCCTCTCATTGCATTCTCAATTCTTCTTTCAGTCTTGGGAACTACAGGTTTACGGCCAGACAGGAGCCATGGATCTTTGCCGTAGCATCCACATATCAGTTTATCTTTTGTGCCATGGAAAATTACAGCGCCACCACCGTCATTCATATTTTTACCTGCAGGCCAACCGGTTGGTTTTGTAGGTTGAAGACCACCATCATACCACGTAACCTCAACCTGTGGAAGTTTCATTTTAGCATTTTTCGCTGTAACCCGTTCAGGATAAATCAGAGTAACCATCTGAGCATTTGGTGCACAATCTGTTAGAAGTAATGTTGAACTACCCTGTGCTTTTATTGGATATTGAAGTTGAAGTCCCTTGAAAACAGGATGAAGAATATGGCAGGCCATGTCACCAAGTGCACCAGTCCCAAAGTCCCACCATCCTCTCCAGTTCCACGGAGTGTAAAGACTATTATATGGACGCATTTTTGCCGGACCAATAAAGAGATCCCAGTTAAGTGTTTCGGGAACCCACTCACCTTTTGGAACATTAAGTCCCTGTGGCCAGATAGGCCGGTCGGTAAATGCTTCTACCTTTCTGACATCACCAATTTCGCCAGCTTGCAGCCATTCAATAGTCTGATTCACTCCCTCGTCGGAGGAACCCTGGTTGCCCATCTGGGTTGCAACCTTGTATTTTGCGGCAAGTTTGGTAAGCAACCTTGATTCATAAACTGAATGAGTCAAAGGTTTCTGGACGTAGACATGTTTGCCCAAAGTTATTGCATTGGAAGCTACGACACAGTGAGAGTGGTCGGCAGTTGCAACAATAACTGCATCAATTGATTTACCCATTTCATCAAACATCTTGCGCCAGTCCCAGTATGCCTTTGCGTTGGGATTTGCTTCAAAGACTTTTTTGGCGTATCCCCAGTCAACATCGCATAGAGCTACTATATTCTCTGTAGGGGCAACATTCTTCAGGTTTGAATTTCCCATTCCACCGATTCCGACAACAGCAATATTAAGCTTGTCGCTCGGAGCCCTGTGGCCTAATCCGCTTACAACGGAGCTCGGAAGTATTGTCAACCCTGCTGCAATAGCACCGGTTGCTCCAATAAATTCGCGGCGTGTAAATGTGTTTTGAATTTTCTTTCATTGTCAGGTATTTTAAATTTGTTGTTAAGTTGGATTTATTCTGTAAAATTAATAATTTCTTATATGATTTCAATTAACAAATAAAAGTAGCTTGTTGCTTGTTGCTCGTTGCTTGTTGTTTTTCAACAAGTTGAATGTTTTAATTATATAATTAATAAAAATCATTAATCTCAATTTATCCAACTAGCAACCAGCACCCAGACCCAGCAACTGGTCATACAATTTAAAGTTCCCTTATCCAGATATTTCTGAATGCAACCGGATTTCCATGCTGCTGCAATTGTATACTGCCGGCACCATGTTTCCTGATAAGATATTCCGGAATTCCAACAAACGTAGTCGGACCACGCAAAGCTACATTGTTCTGAATTAATATGCCATTGTGAAATACAGTTGCCCTTGGCGGAGTAAAATAAGTGGTGCTGTCTTTACCAAAGCGGGGAGCAGTGTACACGATATCGTAGGTCTGCCATTCTCCTGGTTTTCTGCTGGCATTTACAAGCGGAGCATATTGCTTGTAAAAAGCTCCGGCCTGGCCATTACGATATGTACGATTATGCCAGCTATCCAGTACCTGCACTTCGTACAAATCCTGTAAAATAAACACCGCTGTTTCCCCTGCCCTGACTTGAACCTGTTATTTCAGAAGGAGTTTTCCATTCTACATGCAGCTGGAAATCGTTAAAAACACGCTTTGTTTTTAATGAGCCGGAACCCTTAACCGACACCATTGCTCCATCATTTATAATCCAGGTTGCTGGCTTAACACCACCTCGGAGCTTCTTCCCATTCTTTATTAATGTCCGTTCCATCAAATAAATGATCGCATCAGCTGGTGGATCACCAATTTTAGCAGCTGGTTGCACCATTGGGATTTCCGGATCCCAAATTTCTGTCTGAAAGTGAGTCATCTTTACTGTTGAATCCTCAGGTACACGCTGACTCTGTCGCAGCTGTAGTTGTTTGCTGTCTGGTTGCAGGAGGTTGCTGCGTCGGACGCTGTCCAAGGCATAAAAGACCAGGTAACAGCATTAATCCAAAAATCACTGATTTTTTCATTTGAATAACATTGGTTAAGATTTATAAATTCGATTTACGATAAACACGTTTGATAAACAGGTTCTCATTAAATAATTAAGAGGGTGTTCTCGAAACACCCTCTCAAATTTAATTACATTTTGGACAAAGTATCTAAAAGGATACTGTTTTAACCTTTTTTAATAACCTGGATTCTGTGTCAGGTTTGGATTGGCATTAATTGCAGTTAACGGGATTGGTAAAAACAAGCGTGCCGCGGCTATTGTTCCTCAGATTTTGATCTCACCCCAGCCTTTTCTGTATTCTCTTTTGACAAACTGGTTGGCCTGTTCGAAATTTGTAATTCTCATATTTGCACCATCCCACTTATATGAAATATAACGGCCCGGGAAAATCAATCCTTCCATTTCTCCGTAAACAGGATCCTTTCTTGTTATCTTTTTCCGGATATTGAAGCTTCTCAGTAACAGGTTACCCATCAGAACGGTTTCAGTCAGTGGACCGGCATATCCTACAAAAGGAGAATCAACTTCAGCATTTCCATATCCAGCTATGCAGGCATCAATCCACTGCCACCAGTGGCCATCCATATCACCTTCACACGCGGATATTTTTTTGGGATATTTATATCTTTATTTCTTGAAAGCGGCAAGAGAATCGGATTGCGTCCACCCCAACCACAGGCAGCTTTTCCTTTTGTTCCGATAAATAATGTTGCTCCTTCATAATCATTCAGACCCGGCCAATCACCCATAATATCATTCATATTCATATCCGGATCAATTTCAAAGGACGTTCAGGAGTTATTCCACCATCCATCCAGTAAAGATCAAGGCTCTTTCCGTTTTTCAACTCGTACTTAAAGCGGACTGAACTTGATACAGGTCCGCTTTCAGGATATATACCTTCAGTAAAAATGCCATTATAAACAGTGCTTGCACTGCATGATACTTCAGTGGGATATCCAAGTTTAAGAAGTTTGAACGGAGGTCCCATAATATGACAACCCATATCGCCGAGTGCACCTGTTCCAAACCGCCACCAGCCTCTCCAGTTAAAAGGAACCAGATTATCAATATAATCGGTTTCTTCGGCAGTTCCCAGCCAGAGATCCCATTTTAGTTCTGTGGGTACTGCAGGATGCGTTTGTCGGCCAGGGAATTCCCTGTGGCCAGACAGGACGGTCAGTCCAGCAATATACTTTTTCAATATCTCCAAGTACATCTGCTTCAATCCATTCTCTAAGAGTTCGCATACCATCACATGAAGCACCCTGATCACCCATTTGCGTAACTACCTGATATTTTTCAGAAGCCTCGTGTAAGAATACGGGCTTCATAAATATCATGAGTAAGAGGTTTCTGAAGATACAGGTGTTTTTTAAGCTGCATGGCACTCAAGCCAACAATCGCATGATTGTGGTCAGGGATAGCGACAGAGACAGCATCAAAGTTTTTGCTCTCCTTGTCGAACATTTCTCGCCAGTCATGATAGAACTTCGCTTTAGGAAACTCCTTGATTCTTGGTGCAGCCTGCCTGTCATCAACATCGCAGAGAAAAGCAATCTCTGCATTTTTCTTTGGTGCAATAGAATAATGCCGGATGTCATCAGCTCCTTCACCACCGCAACCGACGGCTGCAATAAGAAGTTTATCACTGGGAGCGACATGTCCCAGTCCACTGACAGTAAAGTTTGGAAGAAGAGTTATTGCAGCAGTCCCTGTTGCAGCAGTTTTTACAAAATTACGCCTTGAAAAACCTGTTTTATTATTTGATTTCATTACAATTAATTATAGACTATTTTGAAGATTTCCCAAGCGGCTTTACTGCCATGTTTTTTCCATGGGATGTATTATTAAATTACTTCTTCCTTTTTATAGTTGCATTCGTTATTATCGGTTTTGCCCAGAAGCTGAGGCTCAGAATATAACCTAAAGTAAGATACAGTACGGTCATTCCGGCCTGAAGTCCAATAACATCCTTTAGCTTCCCGATAAGCAAAGAGACTATTGCACCTCCGGCAATTCCTGTACATAGTATGCCTGCAAATGATCCGTGCGACTTTGAAACACTGTTAAGTGCAAGTGAGAAAATGATTGCGTACATCACCGACAGGCAAAAGCCGAGAGCAGGGAAACCGAAAAGGGCAAATTCAACCCTGCCGAAAAGCGTGAATGTCAGTATAATCAGAGCTGCCAGAGTAAATATCCGTAATACGATCTTGCTGTCCATTACCTTTAGTAAGAACAATCCCAGAACACAGCCGACTGTCATCATACCCCAGAAGAGTCCGACTGCTCTTGCCCCTTCAACTTCAGGTGTCAGACCATGGTAGGTTCTCAGAAATTCAGAGATCCAGTTCGCAATTCCCTGTTCAGTACCCACATAGCAGAATATACCGAAAAAGAAAAGTAATACCTTTTTCTGTTTGAATAATTCAACATGTGTATCCCATGCCCCTACAATTTCTTCCTCCTTAAGCTGCACCCTGGGAAAGCGTGTTACAAGAATTATTGTGGCCATTAAAAGACTTATTATCGTAAAAAGCAGGTATATTGAGACCCACGGCAGTTTTTGTGGTGTCAGGGACGCCATAAGCCTGATCAAAAATGCATCATTTGCCTGCTGATTTCCGAGGCCAAGAACCAGATATGAATAAACGAAAGGACTCAGAAAAGAAGCAGCACCAAAGACAAGCTGGGCAATCACCGAATTAAAAGCAAAATGCTCTTCACCGCCGGCAGTCCTCAACAGTGGATAAATAGCAACCTGCATGATTGCCATTCCGCAACCAATCATAAACAAAGAACATAAGAAAACCGGAAAAGTCGGGAAAAGAGAAAACAGCATAGCTCCAGCAAATGAGAGGATCCAGGAAAATGTCAGGCTCTTTTTTTCATGGTATTTCTGAATTATCATCCCGGCAGGTATTGACATTAAGCCATATGCAATAAAGAATGAGAATGGCAGCATACCTGTCATTGTTCCGGTTAGTGAGAAACTGTCACTTACATTGGGATTGATCGATCCCAGAATATTTGTAAGAAAGGAGATGGCAAAAAAGATCAGGAAAATGAGGAAGATGAGGTAGTAGTTACGTTTCATGGATATAAGTTTGTATAAGGTTGATGGGTGATGGAATTTCGTCAGAGTTTACTGCCTTTAAAATTAATTATATTTACAGTACCTCAAATTTATTCAGAGATAAGTTTTACCTGTTATAACCAACAAATAAAGTATTTTTGAGCTATAGATGAAAAAGAAAAAATTGTAATAAAAGGCAAATGGAGAATACTTTTTTTTCACTTGAAGTAAACAGAAACAACAGGTTTATCAGGATATTTCAGATTGTTTTTGGTTTAATCTGCGCTGTACTGGCTGTTATCTGGTTAATTCTGAATCTTGATTCACTGAAGTCGAACAGCACCCTTTGGTTCTCAATTATTTTCCTCCTTGGATTTGCCTGGTACCAGATAAATTCAGGTCTTGGAAAAGGAGATAAATTCATCGAGATCGGTCAGTCGACCCTGAAGTTCAAGAAGAATTCGCTGCTTCCATCTAAGGAGTTAAACGCATCTGACATTAAGAAAGTTGAGATATTCCCTCTCAGTATGGTTATTTTCCTGAAATCAGGAAAAAAGAGCATAATGAGATTCGGAACCACCTATACCGATATTATAGAACCCATTAAAAAAGGGATTGAGAACTTTTGCACACTCAATGACTTAAAATTAGAATTCAGGAAAGAAGAGCTTTAGGACTTTACAAGGCCAGTATTGCTTCCCAAACAGTCTGGTTTACAGGGATCCCATTTTTTGTATTGTCCTCCCTCACTTTAACCACATTTTCTCCAGGGAATCTTATTTCAATCCCTGATTCTGCAGGATCCGATTCCTTATAGTTCTTAAGAATATCATGGACAGTTGTTTCAATGTGCTCACGATTGGAAAGGTTTTCAAGGCTTATTGCGATAAATACTTGCGAAAGTGAATATTCTGCTTCCTTTTGGGAAATTTCAAAGGTTGAAAACCCACCTGAAACAATGGAAGCCAAAATATCCAGGAGAAGGGAAAGTCCGGATCCTTTCCAATATCCTATCGGAAGGGCACGTCTGGTTTCGATGATTTCCCCTGGACAAGTTGTAAGATTACCTTTTTTATTAAATCCTCCGGGATACGGCAGTTGTTTCCCTTCAAGCTGATAAATTTCGAGTTTGCCATAAGAAAACTGAGACATTGCAAAGTCCAGTACAATAGCCTCATTTCCATATGGTACCGCAAAAACAAGCGGATTATTGCCAAGACGAAAATCTTTTGCACCCCATGCAGGCATATTAGCTTCGGTGTTAGTCCATCCTAAAAATGAGAATCCTTTTCTGGCTGCTTTCCATCCATAGGTACCTCCTCTCATCCAATGGTTGGTGTTTCCCATAGCCACCAGTCCGACGCCGTATAGGGAAGCCAGTTCCATAGCTCTTTCGGTTGCAAACAAGGCATTTAATGGTCCAGGACCCAGGTTCCCGTTCCATTGCTCGAGTGATCCTAAGCTTTTAATCAGTGCTGGTGCAGCATCTGGTTTCACATATCCATTTTTAACGTTCATGACAAACCTTGGAAACCGGTTTACTCCATGTGAATAAACTCCTTCGAGACTGTTTAGAGCAAATATATCAGCGCACTGGTCAGCTTTGCTTTCAGTAAAACCCGAATTTGTAAGGATCCTAACAAATTCGGATTTCATATTCTTAAAAGTTACAGAAATCGTCATTTCAGTACTATGTCTTTTAAGCCTGCCAGCCTGTGGAGGCCTGTGAAAAAACAAGGTTAGTTTTCATACATAAAAGTATATCTTTTTCTAACTGATTTAAGGGATTTGATGTAATTTTATCCTGACTTAATATCATTAATCTGAGACCGCTTTATCTGAAATATGAAGGTTACTTGGAGTGCAGGCTGTGCCCTCATTTCTGTAAACTAGCCCCCGGCAGGAGGGGAATATGCGGCGTAAGAAAAAACACGGGAGAGAAGATTGAGCTGATGACTTATGGTGTCATTTCGGGTCATTCCCTTGATCCTGTTGAAAAGAAGCCTTTATACCACTTTTTTCCCGGTTGCAACATTCTTTCTATCGGATCCTATGGCTGCAATATGAAATGCGATTTCTGCCAGAACTGGCATATTTCACAAAAAAGTGCCGAAAGTTTTTCACCTGAAACTGATCCGGACAAAATTACAGCGGAGGCTGTTTATGCCTCGAAGAACACCGGACTGGCATTTACATATAATGAACCGGTGATATGGTTCGAATTCATGAGAGATACAGCTATCAAAATTAAAGAAAAGGGATTGTACACCGTAATGGTCAGCAATGGTTTTGTAAACAGAGATCCCCTAAATGAAATGCTGGGATTTATCGATGCATTCAATATAGACCTCAAGGCATTTAATGAATTATTCTACAAAAAACTGACCGGTGCTGAACTTGAACCTGTAAAAGAATCTCTAAAACAGATAGCAAAGGCTGGAAATCATCTTGAGATCACCACTTTGATAATTCCCGGGAGGAACGATTCCATTGAGGAAATGGAAGCACAAACAAAATGGATTTCAGAAGAGCTCGGAAATGAGACGCCTTTTCACCTGAGCAGGTATTTTCCGATGTATAAAAGAAATGATCCGGCAACATCGCTGGAAACGCTTACAAGGTTGTTCGAAACAGCCTCGGGAAATCTGAAATATGTCTACATGGGGAATACTGCCAATGATACCGGGCAGGATACCCTTTGCAGTAAATGTGGCAAAGTTGTTACCAGAAGATCAGGTTATAATACAAGATTAATGAACCTTGATGGGATGGGCAAATGCATCGGTTGCGGTAATCAGGTATACAGATATTTTATTTTACCTTCCCGTGCAGTTCGCTGAGCCTTCCGCAAAGTTTATCAGTACCAGTAAACAAATCCTTTTCCACGAGCTGAAAATGAGACCTCACTGATTTTGGATCATCGTTTTTTTCAGGATTGTTTACCCGCTTAATGAGGTTATTTCTCAATGAGACGGCATCTGCAATTATGCCCGATACCTCTTCTGCCTTGTCCTCGGGATGAAGGGTGCCAAAAGTAAAACAATCTGAGATCACCTCGAAAATCAGCGAATCAATACTCTTTTTAAGCTTTCTGATGCTTGGCATAATAGCGGATTATTTAATAAGCCGCAAAGTTAGTAAAATAAATTACTTATGAACTCATTTGTCAGCCGTAAACCATTTTATGCTCTCCTCGGCTTTTTCGAAATATAGTTTGCGGAGGTTTTCAATCAACGCAATGCGGACATTGAAGTAAATATTTCCTATGCAATAAAACTGCAATACCATTGGAGATGTTCCGGTCATGAATGCAGCATCATAATCCTGAATTGAATCAACAGGCACGCACATGAATTTTACCTTGATCTTATGGTCATGGCAGATGTCAAGTATATATTTTCTGGTTATCCCGTTAAGAATTTTATCGTCTGGTGCAGTTGTCAGGGTCTCTCCTTTCAGAAAAAATATATTTGACCTGCTTCCCTCTGTTATCTGATTCTCTTCATTTACAAGAAGAGCTTCATATCCTCCTTCCAGTATAAGTTTATGATAGATCGATGAACGAAGCTTATGATTTATCACCTTTGATTCCGGATTTTTTCTTTCAGCATAAAAGAGTATCCCTTTAACTCCTTTTTTGGATTGCTCCTCTGAAGGATAGATTGGTTCAATAAAATATATAAGGTAATTGTTCGATTCCTGGTTATAGTTAAAGACGATTTTCAGGTTGATATCTTTCCGTTTTTCAGTCTTCACCAGATTAATAATATCCTTTCGCAGGTCGCCCATTTTTGCAAGGGGTTCTTTCTGCCGGATCCTGATGCTTGATTCAAGCCGTTCCATATGGTCATGAAAAAAGACAGGATTGCCCTTGATCATCCGTATTACTTCATATATGGAATCGCCTTCGTAAACGAGTGAATTATCAAATTGGTCAGAGGGAAGCAACTCACCGTTAAGAATGAATTTTTTACCGTAGCATTCGTTCATGATCAGGAGTTTTTTCTATACAAAAATACAAACAATAAGGCTATCAGCCAGCATTTCTGCATATATTAGCAGATGTCATATCAATTGACTTCTCAATTCATGTATGCGATTGTTGATATTGAAACCACAGGAGGGAGTTCCAGAATTGAAAAAATCACTGAAATTGCTATATTTCAGCATGATGGAGAAAAAATAACAGGAGAGTTTGTTACACTTGTAAATCCGGAAAGGAATATCCCCTACTTTATTACCAACCTTACGGGAATTACAAACGAAATGGTTGAGGATGCACCACGGTTCTTTGAGGTTGCAAAAGCAATTATAGAGCTGACACAGGGAAGAACGCTGGTTGCCCATAATGCAAAGTTTGACTATTCATTTATACGACAGGAGTTCAAATCATTAGGTTATAACTACAGGAGAAGCCTCCTCGACACAGTGACACTGGGAAGGAAGCTGATACCTGGTCACAGGTCGTACAGTCTCGGGAACATTTGTAAGGATCTCGGCATTATGATCAATGGCAGGCACAGGGCAGCAGGCGATGCACTGGCTACAGTAAGACTCTTTGAATTACTCCTGAAGAAAGATAAAGAGATCACGGGACGATATTCAGGTCTGATGAAGAACACAAGGCTTTCGAAGCTGAATCCGAACCTTGATGTTGAAAAGGTGGAATCAATACCTGAAGAACCCGGGGTTTATTATTTCTACAATGAAAAGGGTGATCTGATCTATATCGGCAAGAGCAGGAATCTTCAGCAAAGGATCAGGACCCATCTGTCAAACAATACTACAAACCGTGCGATGGAAATGCGTGATTTCATTGCCGATATTGACTGGGAAGTTACAGGGAGTGAGCTGATTGCCCTTCTTATGGAATCTTCTGAAATCAAGAAAAACAAGCCTGTATATAACAGGGCTCAGCGCCGTACCGGTTTTCAATGGGGTATTTTCAGCTTTACAGATCATAGCGGTTATATAAATTTCAATTACGGCAAACTCGACTGTGACGATAATCCGGTATCGGTATTCACCGGAAAAGAGAGGGCTAAGTCGATGCTGATGTCGCTTGTTGAAAAATATGAACTGTGTCAGAAGCTTACCGGACTCTATGAAACCAATGGACCTTGTTTTCATTATCATGTTGGCGTCTGCAGGGGAGCCTGCTGTGGTAAAGAGTCGTCTGATTCTTATAATGAACGGGCAAGAAAAGCAGCTGAAGAGTTTGTTTTTTCGCGTCGTAACTTTTTTATCATCGACAAGGGAAGGGATGAAGAAGAAAGAAGCGCAATAAAAGTGGTAAACGGTAAATTCTCAGGTTTCGGGTACTTCAATATAAATGAAATGGGATTCGGATTGACAGCAGTTCACGACTGCATAAAATCTTCGGGAGATAATCGCGATATTCAGGTAATATTAAAACAATATCTTAAGGGATACAAAATAGAGAAGATCATTGAATTCTGATGAGCAAAAGGTTATATTTGTTAAAGCATCAAATCCTATTTTTTCACTAGTGGTCGGTTATATTTAAAATATGATAAAAAGATTCTTCGCTTCACTTCGTTTCGCTCAGAATGACAAATGCTTATGATATATGAGAGAGGGGCGAGCGGAGGTTGAGCCTCCGCTCGCCCCTCTCTCATATAAAACTCCCTAACACCTGTCATTCCGAACGTAGTGAGGAATCTTTAATCCTTAGTCTGACAATATTGATAATAGAATTTAATAATAAACAATACTTATTTTAATCAGATGGCTGTATTTACGAGGACCACAAAAAATCTCATTATAAAGATTGATGAGTTTTTTGATAATATTGATCTGGGACTGCTTGTTTTCAGGGAAGGTGTGAAAGCCTACCTCGAAAAAGATATGGAAACATTTAACAGACATATTCAGAAGGTAGAATTGCTTGAAAGCAATGCAGATAAACTCCAGCGATCAATAGAGAATGAAATGATAACCCATTCAATCCTTCCGCAGCACAGGAGCGAGGTAAGTTCACTTATTGACTCCCTCGATGAAATTATCGATACTCTGAAATCTTCACTAAATGAATTCAGTATTGAAATGCCTGAAATTCCGGCATCGCTTAACCACAATTTCATAAGTATTATGGAAGCTTCTGTCTGCGCGGGGGAAGAGCTTATACCTGCTGCAAGGGCATATTTCAAATCGCCCTATACAGTCAGGGAAAAACTACTTAAAGTCTACTATTTCGAAAGTGAGACTGATAAGGTATCAAGAAACACCACCAGGATTATATTTCAGGAAATGAAGGATCTGGATCTGGCGCATAAAGCACATCTCAGATATATTATTCATCATATCGAGAATATTTCTGACAATGCCCAGAAGGCAGCGGATCTCCTCTCAGCAATGGCGATTAAGATTGTGATGTAAAAACGACACAGGGCACACGGCGCAAGATGCCCGGAAAAATGATTTCCATGAGTCGTGAGTCAAAAGAATAATATTTAGTTCTGATCTATGATAATACTTTTCTTAACCAGCGGTCTCTTCCTGGGATGGTCACTTGGCGCCAACGATGCTGCTAATGTCTTTGGCTCAGCTGTAGGTTCAAAGATGGTGAGCTTCAGAAAGGCCGCAATTATTGCATCAGTATTTGTCATATTGGGTGCCGTTATACAGGGAGCAGGAACTTCTGACACTCTTGGCAAACTTGGCGCTGTCAATGCAATCGGAGGTTCATTTACTGTGGCTCTGGCAGCCGCAATAACAGTTTATATTATGACTAAATTTGGTCTTCCTGTATCAACCACACAGGCAATTGTAGGCGCAATTATTGGATGGAACCTCTTCACCGGAAATCATACGGACAGCAGGGTATTGACCCAGATAATTTCGACATGGATATCTGGTCCGGTGTTGGGTGCTGTTTTTGCAATCCTTTTGTACATAATTCTCAAAACTATCAAGAAAAATTCATCATTACACCTTATCCGCTTTGAGGCATATATCCGGACCGGTCTTTTAATTGTCGGAGCATTTGGCGCCTTCAGCCTGGGTGCAAACAATATCGCCAATGTGATGGGAGTGTTTGTTCCTGCATTTAACCTTCAGGACCTTAATTTGGGATTATTCACACTTTCTTCCGCCCAACAACTTTTTCTGCTTGGCGGATTAGCTATTGCATCCGGAATATTGACCTATTCTAAAAAAGTAATGGAGACAGTCGGGAACAATATTGTAGAACTCTCTTCCGAAGCTGCCCTTGTAACTGTTCTTGCGCTGACACTGGTACTCTTTATATTCTCATCCTCCTGGCTTTCTTCGGTATTTGTCAAAATCGGATTGCCTCCTATTCCGATGGTACCGGTATCCTCTTCACAGGTGATAATTGGCTGTGTAATCGGAATCGGATTATACAGAGGAGCCAGGAACATTAATTTCAGAATACTTGGTGAAATTTCTGCCGGATGGGTAGCCACACCCATTTTCTCAGGTCTTTTAGCCTTTTTCTCATTGTTTTTTGCAAAAAATATTTTCGGTATTGAGGTTGGAAGAAAAGCTGAAAGCGTCACTGATGTTACCTTTCGGAATAACCAGGCAACTCCGGCAGATCCACATATTTCGAATATTATGCAGCATCTCATTCTTGGGCTGCTGGTTACAGGTATAGTAGCATTATTATTTTATTATTTCCTCGAAAGAAAGAAGAAAATTGAACTTAATAAATCGGAGGAGAAATTCTGGAAGAACATTAAATAAGCTGAATTTATGAACCCATATTATCTTGGAATTGACATTGGAGGAACCAAATGCTCTGTTATAGCCGGAACAGAGGATATGCAAATTCTTAAAAAAACCGGTTTCCCCACTGAGACAAGCAAAGGTCCCGGCCATGCAATTAGTCTGTTGTTGAAGTCTGCATCCGAAATTGTTGACAATTTCGGTCTAAACCAGTTAAAAGCAATAGGAATAAGCTGTGGTGGTCCTCTTGACAGCACAAAAGGAATTGTGCAGTCTCCTCCCAATCTTCCCGGATGGAATGATATCCCTATTGTAAATTTATTCAAGGATAAGTTCAACGTTCCTGTCTTTTTGCAGAACGATGCAAATGCCTGTGCACTTGCCGAGTGGAAATTCGGAGCAGGAAGAGGCACTCAGAATATGGTTTTCCTGACTTTCGGAACAGGAATGGGCGGAGGAATAATCATTAACGGCCGACTCTATTCAGGCACAAATGATCTTGCAGGCGAAGTTGGTCACATTCGCCTGGCTGATGAAGGCCCCAGGGCATATGGCAAAAAAGGCTCATTTGAAGGTTTTTGCAGTGGTACAGGGATTGCTCTCCTCGCAAAGCAAATAATAAGAGAAAAATTTGCCCTGAAGCAGTCCGTTTCATTTTGTGATACTCCTGAGAATATAAACCAAATAACCGCTAAGGATGTTGCTGAAGCAGCATTTTCAGGAGATAAAACAGCAATCAAAATACTCGAAATCTCGGGTGAATATCTTGGCAAGGGTCTTTCTTTGCTTATAGATATCCTTAACCCGCAGAAGATAGTTATTGGCAGCATATATGTTCGCTGCAGGCAATTCATTGAACCTGCGTGTCTTGAAATGATAAGGCAGGAAGCACTTGAGCCGGCAAGAGCTGTCTGCAGTATTGTACCGGCGGCACTGGGGGAAGAGGTTGGCGATTATGCAAGTCTTAGCGTAGCAATGGTCCAAAATGGAAAATAAATATGTCGAAAAAAGGTAAAATCATCAACCGCAGGAGCTTTATAGGTAAAGCAGCAGCAGGAACAGCAGGTATAGCTTTCGTTCCATTGCTGGATAGCCTGCCACTTGAAAAACAGCAGGTGGGCAAATGGCCCCTTGACGCTGGAAAATACAGATTTCACCTTATCGGGCAGGCTCATATTGATCCGGTCTGGCTCTGGCCATGGTCCGAAGGAATTGCGGTGGTTCATAGCACATTCCGTTCAGCACTTGACAGGATGAATGAGACACCCGACTTTGCTTTTACAGCAAGCTCAGCACAATTTTATCAATGGGTTGCAGACAATGATCCCGGAATGCTCCAGGAAATAAGAAAGCGTGTTGAAGAGGGACGATGGAATGTTGTGGGAGGCTGGTGGGTGGAGCCTGATATGAACATACCCGGTGGCGAAGCAATGGTAAGACAGGGATTGTACGGACAATTAACTCTTCAAAGACTTCTTGGACATCGTGCTACTGTCGCTTTTAATCCCGATTCATTCGGACATGCAGGTACATTGCCCCAGATAATCAAATTGCAGGGCATGGAGAATTACGTTTTTATGCGTCCGGGACCGAAAGAAAAAACCATTCCTGCTGATATGTTCTGGTGGGAAGGGCCTGACGGGTCGAGAGTTCTGACTTATCGTATCCCGATCAGCTATACTGACAGCAGATCCGTCAGAACCCGCGTTGAACAGGTTTTAAGCCAATTTAAGGATCAGCCGTTCCAAACTTTTATGACATATTACGGAGCAGGCGATCATGGAGGCGGAGCAACCAAAGAGAACATTGCATCTATTGAGGAAATTCAGGCTGAGAATGGTGCTCCCACACTTCTGTTCAGCACGCCTGAAAAGTATTTCAATGAGATTCGTAATAATAAGAATCTCACTCTTCCGGTTATAAAGGATGATCTCCAGCATCACGCAGTCGGCTGCTATACTGCTGAGGCTGAGATCAAAAAAAGCAACAGACTTTCAGAAACTGCGCTTGTGACCGCTGAAAAAATATCTGCGCTTGGATCAGTAATCTGGGATTATAAATATCCGAAAGAGGATTTTACCTCTGCATGGAAAAGAGTACTGTTCCTTCAGTTTCACGACAGTCTGGCCGGAACATCCGTCCCCGAACACTCAGCAACAGCTCGGGAAGGTTTCGGCCATGCATCTGGATGTTGCCCATCAGGCTGTATATACTTCCATACAGAAGCTCGAATGGCAGGTTGCCTCAGAAGATCCTGCATCTCAGTATCTTCTGGTTTTCAATCCTCATGCGTGGGAAATAAAGGGGAACCTGGAATATGATCTTAACTGGGATACCAGGAATCCGTCACTGGCGGAAGATGAGAAGGGAAATCTTCTCAGGCATCAGTGGAGTTCCGGAACAACTGAAACCGGAAGCCGCAAGGGATTAATAGTCAGAACTTCTGTTCCTGCTTTCGGTTACAGACAGATAAGGATCAGGGCTGGTGATACAGAAGAATCAAGACCTGGTGTTACTGCTGAAAACCAAACAATGGAAAATGAGTTCCTAAAAGTAAGTTTTTCAGATTCAGGAACGATTGGAATCCTGGATAAAGAAAATGGCATGGAATTATTTGAAGGTGGAAAAACAGGCTGCAGGGCTGTAGTTATTGATGATCCAAGCGATACATGGAGCCACGACATAAAAACGTTCTCAAAAGAGATCGGTTCATTCGGGAATGCTTCCATCAAAGTGCTGGAAAAAGGACCACTTCGCAGTATAGTAAGAGTCACAACAACATATGGCGCTTCAGCACTGACCATTGACTGGATACTTTATGCAGGCTCCAGAACTGTTGAATCAAAAATCACACTTAACTGGAACGAACACCTGAAAATGGTTAAGTTCTCATTTCCTGTAAACATTGAATCACCAGTTGCAACTTATGAAACTCCCTATGGATTCATAAAACGTGCAACAAACGGGAATGAGGATCCGGGACAAAGGTGGATCGACATAACAGGAACCAGCAAGGGGAATCCCTACGGGCTGGCTGTCATAAATAACGCAAAATATGGGTATAGTGTCAATGGCAATGATATGCGGATCTCAGTTATTCGTTCGGCTGTGTATGCACATCATAATCCGAGAGTCCTTGATATGAATGCGGAACATATATGGCAGGATCAGGGCATACATACATTCAGAATGCTGCTGGTCCCACACAAGGATACATGGCAAAAAAGCAATATTGTAAGGAAAGCTGAAGAATTCCTCTCCCCTGCTATCGTTATCTACCAGGGAATACATGGCGGATCCATGCCCAAAGCCGGATCGTTCCTCTCGGTTGACAATGAGAATATTATCGTTTCAGCAATAAAACAATCAGAGGAAGGTGATGATCTCATAATACGCTGTGTTGAAACATCAGGTACAGAAACTTCTGCAACGGTTGATTTTTCCTTTACAAACAGAAAATGGACAGGCAATTTCAAACCGTGTGAAATAAAGAGTCTGAGGTTGAATTGCAAAACACGGGACGTAAAAGAAGTTAATCTGCTGGAGGAATAATGGCGAAAGGCTACAGGCAAGAGGCGGCAGGCGACAGGGTTATATAAACTAGTCCCCCTTTGAAGAGGGCCGAGCGTTAAGAAATAGCCCGGTGGGCTATTTTAGCGACGG
Organism: uncultured Bacteroidales bacterium; assembly: GCA_963746685.1. Taxonomy (GTDB): domain Bacteria; phylum Bacteroidota; class Bacteroidia; order Bacteroidales; family VadinHA17; genus LD21. The sequence goes on along the minus strand of CAVVBY010000035.1, from coordinate 79,785 downwards.
AGCCAGCCTGCAGGGTAAGGTTTTGTGGTGGTGGGGGGATATTAAGATAAGGATTGCTTCCCACGCTATGCGTGATCGCAATTACAGTAGAAATGGTATAGATCCCCTCCCGGGAGGGGCTTTGGGGTGGGTAGAATAAGATTGCTTCTCTCGCTTCGCTCGTTCGCAATGACAGAAATATATAGTAAAATATGAGTAACATAATTGAAGAAGTCAGACATGATTTAATTTCAAATTCTGACGAAAAAACCAGGATCTCAGGTGAGAGATTCTTCAAAGAGCCCGTAAAGCTCCATGGATTAAAATCAGCAGTCACCGAAAACATTGGAAAAGAACATTATGCAAAGATCAAGGAAAAGCCAAAATCAGAAATATTTAAATTGTGTGAAGAATTATGGCAATCAGGTTTTATGGAGGAAGCTATTATTGCTTGCAACTGGTCATATAATGCAAGAAAGGAATATGTTCCTGACGATATTAAGATATTCGAAAGATGGATCAGCAAATATGTAACCAACTGGGCAACATGCGATACATTATGTAACCATACGGTAGGCACTCTTGTTGAAATGTTTCCGGAGAAAGTATCATATCTTAAAAAATGGGCAAAACTGCAAGGCAGATGGATGAAGAGGGCATCTGCAGTAACACTTATAGTTCCTGCACGAAAGGGACTGTTTATCAACGACATATTTGAGATAGCCGGTATACTTCTACTGGATAAGGACGATATGGTTCAGAAAGGATATGGCTGGATGCTAAAAGCAGCAAGCCAGGCTTATCAGAAGGAGGTATTTGATTATGTGATCAGGAATAAGACGATAATGCCAAGGACCTCATTAAGATATGCCATTGAAAAAATGCCTCAGGAGTTAAAGAAAAAAGCAATGGCTAAATAATGCAGTCATTCTATTAACTTTGCTATTTATTTAAACTAAATACTGATTATTGTGAAAAGGATATTATTTGCTATTCTCATTTTATTTTCACCTGTCTTATTATTTTCACAGGACAGGATAACAGGAAGGGATTTTGCCACACGATCGGAAGTAATTGCACAGTACGGAATGGCTGCAACCAGCCAGCCGCTTGCCACTCAGGTGGCACTTGACATTCTTAAAAAAGGAGGAAATGCAATTGATGCTGCTATTGCAGCCAATGCCGTTCTTGGAGTTGTCGAACCGACAGGCTGCGGTGTCGGAGGCGATCTTTTTGCAATAATCTGGAGCGCTGAAAAGCAAAAGCTGTATGGACTGAATGCCAGCGGAAGATCTCCGCGTTCGCTGAAGCTTGATTATCTTAAAAACCAGGGCTACGAATTTATTCCCTCCACAGGTCCGCTTCCTGTTTCAGTTCCGGGATGTGTAGACGGCTGGTTTGAGATGCACGACATGTTCGGACGACTTCCCATAAGAGATATTTTACAGCCAGCGATTAATTATGCAAGGGACGGTTTTCCCGTAACAGAAGTTATTGCTTATTACCTCGACAGAGGTACACAGGCGCTTAAGGATTTTCCGAACATAAAGGAAACCTATATGCCTGGTGGCAAAGCTCCGGCCAAAGGTGAAATATTCAAGAATCCAAGACTTGCCAATACGCTTGATAAAATCGCAAAAGGCGGCAGAAACGAATTTTACAGGGGAAGCATAGCTAAAGCTATTGATGCTTTTATGAAGTCGCATGGCGGATTTCTATCCTATGACGATCTTTCACGCCATAGTTCCGAATGGGTCGAACCGGTCAGTTCATCATACAGGGGCTATGATATATGGGAGCTTCCACCCAATGGACAAGGTATAGCGACACTTCAGATACTTAATATTCTTGAAGGTTTTGACCTCGAGAAAATGGGGTTTGGATCTGCTGAGTATATTCATCTTTTCACGGAGGCAAAAAAACTGGCTTTTGAAGACAGGGCTAAATATTATGCAGATCCACGGTACAGTTCAGTACCCGTGACACAACTTATCTCGAAGAAGTACGCTGCTGAACGCAGGAAACTCATAAACCCCGAGAAAGCTTCGAAAATATTTGACCCGGGGAAAATAGAGGCTGGGAATACTATTTATCTTACTGTTGCGGATAAATATGGCAATATGGTGTCGTTAATACAAAGTAATTACAGGGGTATGGGTTCAGGAATGTGCCCCACAGGACTGGGTTTTGTTCTTCAGGACAGAGGGGAGATGTTCAGTCTTGATAAAGGACATGCCAACGTTTACGCTCCGGGAAAAAGGCCATTTCACACTATAATACCTGGATTCATTACAAAGGATGGCAAGCCATGGATCAGTTTCGGAGTTATGGGCGGAGACATGCAGCCCCAGGGTCATGCACAGATAATAATTAATCTTATTGACTTTAAAATGAACCTGCAGGAAGCAGGCGACGCACCCAGGATATATCATACGGGATCATCCGAACCAACTGGTGAAGTGATGACGACCGGAGGAATACTGTACCTTGAGAACGGATTCCGCTGGGAAGTCATTCAGAAATTACTTTCAATGGGTCACAGGATCGAGTGGAACCTTGGTGGATACGGAGGATACCAGGCTATAATGTGGGATGAAAAGAACAAGGTCTGGTATGGAGCTTCCGAGTCCCGTAAAGACGGGCAGGCGGCAGGATATTGAAGTTGCTTTATTATCAGGTTTAACATAAATTTGTTAAACGAACTTAACTGCCAACATGTTCAGAATTATTTTTAGTGGTCTATTTCTGGTTTTTTCCGCTGAAATATGGTCGCAGACACCATTGGTTGTCAATAAATTAACAAATCCCATAATCTTTGATGGCGTTCCTGATGAAACTGCCTGGCAGGCAATTCCTTCCCTGCCGATGATAATGCATACACCGGTATTCGGTAACGATCCTTCTGAGACAAGCATCATTAAAATTGCCTATGATGATCAGTATTTTTATGTCTCCGGTTTTCTGAACTATAAGAATCCGGCTGATATGAGGGCAACCAGCCGGAAGAGAGACTATTCAGAGGGAACGTGTGACTGGCTCGGCATAATTCTCGATTCTTTCAACGACAGGAAGAATGCAGTTTCCTTCTGGACGAATCCTAACGGATTACGGACAGACGGAACAGCTCAAAATGATGTCAGTGATCAACAGACAGATCTTAGTTTCAGCTGGAATACATTCTGGGATGTTAAAACAGAGATTACTGACCAGGGATGGTCGGCTGAATTCAGGATACCGTTTTCAAGCCTGAGATTCCAGGTGCAGGAGGAAAAGACTCTGATGGGGATAACAATTGTGAGATACTCCCCGGCAAAATCTGAGTTTGCAACTTTTCCTGCTATTCCTCCCAATTTCACTTATTCTTTATGGAAACCTTCAAATACATCGATAATTGAATTCTCCGGATTGAAACCAAAAAACCCTGTCTATGTCGCTCCCTACCTTACAGCGGGAGTGGGTCAGGCAAACGATCTAATTGAATCAGGTACGGCCTATAAGATGAAAACCACACCAAAATTTGATGCCGGTGTCGATTTAAAATACAGTATTACAAATAATTTAACGGCTGACCTCACTGTGAACACTGATTTTGCTCAGGTTGAAGCTGATGATCAGAAGATAAACCTTACACGCTATTCATTATACTTTCCTGAGAAAAGGATTTTTTTCCAGGAAAAATCTGATGTATTTGATTTTCCTCTCCTGGGTGGCAATAATATGTTTTATAGCAGAAGGATAGGCCTTTATGATGGAAACCCTGTGAGGATCTTTGGAGGAGTCAGAATGACAGGGAGAATAAACAAGTGGGATATCGGGATCCTCGATATGCAAACTGCTAAGTATGAAGAAAATCCTGCCGAAAACTTCGGAGTGTTCAGAACTAAAAGAAGCGTCTTTAACCAGAACTCATATCTGGGCGGAATTTTGACCAGCCGTCTTGGAATGAACGGATCCTATAATCTGGGTTATGGGCTTGACGGAGTTGTAAGAGTGATTGGGGATGAATACCTTACAGTAAGATGGGCCCAAACGTTCGAAAATGATTCAGTTAATAAGGTTTTTGATATGTCTCCTTCCCGACTTCTTGTAAACTGGGAGCACCGTAATCAGACAGGATTCGGTTATGATTTTGTCTATACATGGTCAGGCGACCGGTTCAATCCTGGTATCGGCTTTGAGGTTAAGGATAACTATCAGGGAGTGAGGGGTATTCTGCGGCAGGGATGGCTTCCTGAGGGTAATATTCCTATCAGATATCACAGCATATCACTGACAACCTATAATTTCAGAAATACAGCGAGCAGCTTGCATGAGACGACAAGTGCAGCACTCGCCTGGTCCTTTGATGCTAAAAAGGGATTCTCGGGATTAGTCAGTGCTACCTGGGAGCTTGAAGATCTGGCTGACATACTTTATCTTGGAAATGACCAGGCGTCTGTTCTAACCGGACGATATTCATTTGCATACATCACTGCTCAGTACAGCACCTCGTACAGCCATGCGTTATCAGCCATTTTCTCTGCTGAAGCCGGAAGCTTCTACGACGGAAAGAAACTATCATTTTCTGCATCTCCATTACTGAATATCGGTTCAGGGTTTAGTCTTAAACTTATTTACAATCTCGATTTTCTTAATTTTCCGACACGGTCAGTGAAATTCACGAATCATATTGCAGGTATCAGGGGATTGATGACACTTACAACAAAAACCTCCTTATCAGCTTTCATTCAGTATAATACAGCTGTTGATAAGATAAATTCAAACATCAGGTTCAGGTATAATCCACGGGAAGGAAATGATTTCTGGCTTGTATATGACGAGGGACTAAATACTGATCTCCGGAGGGAAACTCCCTTCCTGCCCCACTCATCGGGAAGAACGATATTGCTCAAATATACTTATACGTTCAGGTTTTAGATGTTTGGCGTTTAGTGTTTAGGGTTATATATCGTTAAGGTTGCAGTTTAGGTTGATAACTTGTAACTTGCAACTTGCAACATTAAACATCAACTCTCAGATTGAAAAACAGATTTCAATGACTACTATTCAACTCGAAAAAGGCATCATCCACCTCATGCTTCCTTTCCGGTTAAGCTCAGGAGAATCGTCGGATTTCGGGAAGATCGAAAATGAAGTCTGGACAAGGACCAGTGAAGATATTCCAAGACTTGACTTCCTTCTGGAACATGTAAGAAAGTTCTTTGCAAATAATACTGATAAGGAGAAGATTAACGAATCAGCATGCATTATTATGAGGCTGAAGGCGGATTCCGTTCCGGTAAAAATGTTTAACAACAAGACTTTCTGGCTCAGCAACAAGCCAATCGAAAACCAGCAGAAAATCAAAAACCTGCTGAAATTTGCCGTGAATATTGATCCTGGAACATTCAGGATCATTATTCATCCATTTACCAGTGTCGGGATCCTGATGTATAGCATCGAACTGGTAAAAGAAAGCAAGAATGGCAATCAGCCAAATCTGGATGATTTCATCAGGATGAATTATCTGCTCAGGTTATTCAACAGGCATGATGAGGCATTCTTTATATCACAGAATGAAAGGCCGGAAGAGAGAAACAAGACTTCGCAGCTTATAACTGGAAAATCTGATGTATTTAAAAAAACTGACAACGGGAATATCGAACAAGAGGGTTGGAGACCAAGACAACTTATAAATTATCTGCTTCAGGATATAAATACAAGGTATTCAGTTGAATTCTTCGATCATTCTCATTTTTCACCTGTTTGCTATGTACAGCCATCAGATGAGATACAGGATAAAAATATTATTGACCTTACACTGTTCCATCTGAGGAAAGTGTATGATTTTGATTATACTCCGGCAACAGCTGTGCTTCAGCGCGAAGAAGAGCTGCTTCATCCCTACAGACAAATATACTATGCCTCAAGTCTGGAAGGGGCAGTGGTATTAAATAATTGCGGCCCTGAAGATCCTGAATTTATCAGGACCTTCTATTCCAATTCTTTCCATAAAACTCTGTGGCTGACTATATTGGGATTTATACAGCGCTCTATCTTTCTGCAACTGATGAAAGAAGTTTCTGACATCAACCCGGATGATCATGAGAAAGTAAAAGAATATCTCAGAAGATATACAAGCATATCACTTAAAGCTATTTTTTCAAAAGTGTCGGTATTTCACCAGCATAATGACTATTATGACCTTATCATACATAACCTTCAGATAAATGAATTACAGACAGAATTGAAGGAGGAGCTTCACGAATTAAACAATCTCCAGCGCCAGTTCCATGAAGATGAGGTCGAAAAGCATGATGAGATTGAAAAGCAATATGATAAAAAGCTGAATATGATTCTGTTTGCACTATCAGTGTTTGGACTGACTCAGGTAACTTATGCTGTCCTCGGAGCAACAAATATGTCTCTTCTTCAGCATGCTTTTGCAATTGGCATTCCTGTGATCCTGGGAATTGTATTCTGGCAAATGCTAATATCCCGAAGGAAATAAGAATATGTTACTCAGGTTTACATCCCCCTACCCCCTTCAAAGGGGGAATTTAAAATATCTTTAGTCAAAAGATGAAACAACAGGCAACATGCAACTATTTTACATTTAGCTGCATTTTCTCTTTAGCCTCGACAGCTTCAAGTACCTGTGTATTCCCTCCCTTTTCGAGGTTTATATCATGAGGCATATTGGTCTTCCATGAACCGCAGGTAAAATCCGGCACATCAATTGATTGTGACCTGTTTGCAACCGACCATTCACTTAAAGGAGCAATTGAACTCCACAAAGCACCATCATACACATTCTGATCGAGCGGAAGTCCGTTTCTCAGACAGTCGATCATCCTCCAGTCCATGATAAAATCCATACCGCCATGGCCTCCCACCTTCTTTGCCATCTCCCCTACCCGTTTCACGATTTCAGGAGTAAATTTCTCGGTAACTGCTTTTAATTCTTCATCATTCAGCCAACTTTCTCCCAGGGCAATCCGTTCAGGTTCGGGATATTTCATGGCTGAGCCCGAAGTTCCATGAATAACATGCAGCCTTGAATAAATATTCACAGATGATACATCATGCTGGATCATGATCGTCCTGCCCAGGTTTGTTCTGACAAGGGAAGTGTTCATATTGCCACGGTAGCTTTTGTTTGCATAAGGAGCAAAGAATTTATCTCCGGCCGCAAGCGCATTAGCATGCTTGCCCATTGTGAAATCAATAGAAGACATTGAAGTAAGATATTCCATTTTATCTCCCCTGTTGATATTCATTATCTGGCATATAGGGCCAAGTCCGTGAGTAGGATACAGATTCCCATTTCTGGAAGCATTCTCCTTAAGCCGCCACATATCAGTGTACGCTCCGTCAACCTGACGATCATCCAGAGGCTTTTTGAAGTTGAGTCCCATCAGGTTGTGAATATAAGCACCCTCGCCGTGCACAATGTCGCCAAACATACCCTGGCGCGCCATATTGAGAGTCAGAAGTTCAAAGAAATCATAACAGCAGTTTTCAAGCATCATACAATGCTTCCTTGTTCTTTCAGATGTTTCAACAAGCTGCCAGGCTTCATCAATTGTTCGTGCAATAGGTACTTCGCACGCTATATGTTTTCCGTTTTCCATCGCATAAACCGAGATCGGTGTGTGCAGGATCCATGGAGTACATGTATAAATAAGGTCAAGATCAGGTAATTCAACAAGTTTCTTCCAGACATTTTCATCACCAAAAAACTGCTGTGCTGCCGGTCTGCCAATCCGCTGGAGGTATTTTTGTGATTCTTTTACGGCAACCTCTCTTTTATCGCATAAAGCTTTTATCTCCACTCCTTCTATTTTTGATAACCTTGTGACTGCACCGCTTCCGCGATCACCTAATCCAATGATACCAATCCTTACAACCGGAAGTGCAAGAGCTGCATATCCCGACATATTAAATTTCTGGACATGAGGTTTTTTAGCGGATCCGAGTACAGCTGCAAGATTTGATTCAGGTTGTTTCGGAGCACAGCCCGACAGCAGTCCACCGGCAAATGCGCCAGCACCGGCTACTGTTGCGTGTTTCAGAAAATCACGGCGATTACTTTTCATAAAGAGATAATATTCAGGTTAGTTAATTTTTAAGTCCTCCCGAAAATACAATTTTATTGATTACAGCCAACCTTATTACAGAAGAAAGGGATTAATTATGGCATTAAAATCCCTAAAAATATTTTATAACACATTATTCTTTATCCTCTGTTTTTATACTTTTACACCGGATACTCTGATAATATGATCTACGAGAATATTTCACTAAAGAAATTCAATTCATTCGGCCTTAATGTAAGGGCAGATCATCTTGCCGCGTTTAAGCTGGAGGAAAATGCAATTCATTTCTTTAAGCAGCATAAGGGATCAGGTCAGAACTATCTTGTACTTGGCCGGGGAAGCAACATTCTTTTTACACAGGATTTCCATGGTACGATCATTCACCCTGAAATGGATGGAATAACTCTGGAAGGCAAGAAGGGCAACGATGATAGTTGTCTCAGCGGGGGCAGGTGTGATATGGGATAAACTGGTGGAATCGACTGTTAACAATGGCCTTGGAGGACTTGAAAACCTTTCTTTCATCCCGGGACTAGTGGGGGCAACACCTGTTCAGAATATTGGGGCATATGGAGCGGAGGTAAAAGATACAATTGAAAAGGTAAGGGCAATCTCCCTTGAGGATGGTTCTGTAAGAGAGTTTGCAAATGATGAATGCGCATTCGGTTACAGGGACAGTATTTTCAAGGGAGAACTCAAAGGCAAATATCTCATTACAAAAGTATATTTCAGGCTTTCAACTCACCCCAGGCTGTGTCTTGAATACGGATCATTGAAGGAAGAGATCAACAAGCTGGGCTCCACATCCCTTGGAAATGTAAGAAAGATTGTGATCAGCACGAGGCAAAGCAAACTTCCTGATCCTGATCAGATAGGCAATGCCGGCAGTTTCTTTAAGAATCCTGTTGTGAACGATTCCGTTGTTAATGATTTGAAAACAAAATACCCGAAATTGCCTGTTTTCAAAGATCATTCGGGTGGAATGAAAATTGCTGCAGGTTGGCTTATAGAGCAGAGTGGATGGAAGGGAAAGCGAATCGGAGATGCCGCTGTTCACGACAAACAGGCTCTTGTTATTGTTAATCACGGCAATGCAACCGGGAAGGAGTTGTTCGATTTGTCTGAGCAGATAAAGAAATCGGTTGCTGAAAAATTCGGAATTACTCTCGAACGGGAGGTTGAAGTCATCTGAATTACCTGTATATCCTTCTTTTATTCAATTCTCTCTGATACTGGTTAGCATACCTGTTGTGCTCGGAAAGTGTCCTTGAAAAGTTATGATATCCTGAAAAGTCGGATTTGGCTGCAAAATAGATATAGTCGTGTTTTTCGGCGTTTAAAACTGCGTCTATTCCATCAATTGAAGGACATCCGATCGGACCCGGAGGCAAGCCGGTATGCTTATAGGTATTATAAGGAGAATCTGTTTCCAGATGCTTAAATAAGATCCTGTTCACCTTAAAATTATTAATAGCGAATTTGATTGTCGGATCAGCCTGCAAAGGGATATCTCTTTTAAGCCTGTTCAAATAAACTCCGGCAATCCTGGGCTTCTCTTCAGGCTTTAAAGCTTCCTCATCAACTATAGATGCAAGCGTTGAGATTTCGACAGGTGTAAGTCCTATTTCCTTACTTTTCTGAAGTCGCTCCCTGGACCAGAATTTCCTGTATTCCCTGAGCATCCTGTTATAAAGTTTCCCGGCGCCAGTGTTCCAGTAGAACTCATAAGTATCAGGGATAAAGACAGAGATCACATCTTCCAGTTTAAAACCATCCTTGCTGTAGTTTTCAGGATCTGAAAAAAAGCTGATAATCTCTGCCGAATCAGCTTCAATCTGTCCCCCAATCCTTCCGGCCAGTTCATTCAATGTTCTGATATTGTTGATTGTTATTTTAATCGGTGTTTGTTTACCGCCTCTCAGTATGTTTATTAACTCGTTATAGTTCAGAGGTCTGTCGATTACATATTTCCCTGGTTTGACTAATTTCGGATACTTCTTCTTTTCAGCCAACCATTCAAGCAACTTTTTATTCCTGATTATCCAGATCTAGCTTCAACAGAATCCATTGCCTGCTCATATGAAGCCTCTTCCGGTATATAAATAGTTGCTTTATCTCCCTTTGGCCTTACATCTTAAGCCAAAAAACTGATTATATAGAAGATATAAGCAAATAACAATGACAAAAGCCAATAGAAGTATGATATATTTTAGCCATTTTTTATTCATTGTCTTTCAGTTCAATTACAAATTTAAAAATAGTGTCAGAAACTGCCAAAATTTAACTTTTCAATGATTAATTTATAATTTAGCAACCTGATGAATAATATGTAAGAACCTAACTCATATGAAAATGTCAACATCTGTTTTACTAATACTTGTCGTTATTGGCATAATTACAGGTTTCATGGCCGGAATGCTTGGAATAGGTGGAGCGATAATCATGATCCCCGCCCTCGTTTTCTTCATGGGATTAACTCAGCAGACTGCCCAGGGAACGAGCCTTGCCGTTATGCTCCCTCCCATCGGGATAATTGCAGCTTATAATTACTACAAAGCAGGGCAGGTCAATATCAAATTTGCATTAATCCTAGCTGCCGCCTTTATTATCGGGTCCTACTTTGGCTCAAAAATAGCTATTAATATTCCCCAGCCTGTACTTAAAAAGATATTTGGGATATTATTGATTCTTGTTGCTGCAAAGATGCTCTTCTCAAAATAAAAAAGAGGTCATTTTTATGGCCTCTTTTACCTCATTTGTCCCTAGAACATTATGCCGACACTCAAACAGGAATGCACTTGGCCTGTCGTCGAGGTTAAATTTATCTCCGGTCAGATTCTGAATCTGCTGTCTGGTACTTCTGCAGACTGCCTTCATACCTGAGATCAAGGGTGATCCTTTTAAGTAAATCAACTACCCATACCAGCCTGGTAACCAAATGTCAGGTTATTATACACAGTTTTAAGATCGGGATCGTCAATCAGATCCTTTGGGGAATTGATAAGAAGACGGGCTGAGGGCCCTCCATGTAACCGTACCGGACCTAATCTGAAGCCAAGCATAACCGGAAGATCGAGCTGATTGAACTGCTGTTTTTTGATAATTGCTGCAGCCGGATTTTCAATATCTGCTGCCGTATATTCATCTGTCCTTGATGCAAACAGAAGCTCAGGCTGAATATAAAATCCCAACTTAGACCGAACCTTACAAAGGCACCGCCATGGAAACCATAGTTAGCACCTTTAAGGACATCAACAACGTATTCTGTCTCACCTGATATCAGGGTCTTAACATCCTCCATTTTCAGGCTTGTTGTACTCAGACCTGCTTTAAGTCCGAATTTCACCTGCGAAAAAGCCGGAAGCACTATAAATACTGATAATACGATTAAAATAATTTTCTTCATCATTTTTTGTTTTAGTTTTACATGTCATTCAGATCACCGAATAAATACACAGACATCATTTTGATGTATAACGGACAAAACCCTAAAAAAGTTTCAGTTATTCCGTAATTTTAATTTCAGAAAGAAGCCGGGAACAACAGAGAATTTGAACTATTTTGAACCAAGTTCCGCGAATATTACTTTCTTCATACTGTCAAATTCTTCCCTGTTGAACAGCCTTGTGAGAAAGATAATCTTACCTGAACGGTCGATGATTACATTCCTGGTTACCTCCGGCTTCTGAGAGCAATAAAGACCGAAAATATCTGCTCCGGATCAAGTGCCAGTGGATAGGTAACGCCAATATCCTTTTTGAATTTCAATACTTTTTCGAGAGGCTCGTCCCGGTCAATACCAATCACGGCCAGGCCTGATTCCCTGCCTGGTATCCAAACCTCCTTTTCAATAAAAGGCATTTCCTTCCGGCAGACAGAACACCAGCTTGCAGTCAACTGAAGCATAACAACCTTACCCCTGAGATCCGAAAGTTTGTACGATTTACCACCGGCTTCGTTTATCACAAAATCAGGAGCCTGATCGCCGGTTTTAACAATATAGTCGTCTTTGTAAACCTTCTTTTCCTGTGAATTTAAACAATCACTGGCAAGAAAGATTGAGAAGATTATGATGAGTACTTTTTTCATATCTTTTTTTCGCAAAGATAATTGAGAAAAAATTAATTAATATTGATAGATGAATTTCGCAATAATATTTAAAAATCTGAGCCAAATGAAAAAGTTTTTATTTTCAACATTCATTGTATGTCTGTTTTTCTCGACAAATTTATTATCCCAGGTAACCCCGAAAGAAAAAGGACTTCAGGCGATTACTGTTGATGCCATAAAAGGACAGCTTGAGTTCCTTTCGTCCGACTGGATGGAAGGAAGGGCAACCGGTGAAAAAGGGGCTTACCTGGCAGCTGATTATATTGCAAGCATGTTCAAGGTTTTTGGTGCAGCCCCGGCAGGTGATGCTGCAGGTTTTGGAGGAAGAATGCCCAGAATGGCTCCTCCTGCTGCCCAGGGGCCTGCAGCTTCCGGTGGTCCGGGAGGATCGCAATTCTTTCCCCAAAAATCTTATTTCCAGAATTTTACACTGATTGAAAGCCAGCCTTCAGGAGGATCAAACCTTTACAATAAAAAAAGGCGGCCAGGAATATACTTTTGATGAAGGAGTCGATTTTTCAATATCAAGGGCAACAATGGACGTAAAATTTGATGCTCCCTTGGTTTTTGTCGGTTACGGTCTTGTTGACAAAGCCAACGGTATTGACGATTTTGCCGGAATTGATGTAAAGGGAAAAGTTATTGTCAGACTGACAGGATTTCCCGGATATACCGACAATACATCACCAATGTATAAAAAACTAATTGGTGACAACATAAGGGCGCAATTTGAAATGTCAAGGAAAAAATCCGAATCGGTCAGTAAACTGGGTGTTCTTGGTATTATTGATCTGACAATAAACAATGATGTGGCCAAAAGATGGGGAGTTTATAAGTTTCAATAACAATATGGCTCCGGCGGAGAGTGGTCCGCGTACCAACTGGTCATCAATGAGACTCGACGGGAAAGAGATATCCTCCAATCCTGTAACAATTACAATAACAGAAAGAGTATCCAACCTGATCATAAAAGAAGGAGGTCTGGATATTGCAAAATATGAAAAAGAAGCAGCAGCCGGAACATTGAAATTCAAACCGGTTATTAATTCAAGGGTATGAATGCAGCACTTTCAGTAAATGTAAATTCAAAGAGAGTGAATGCCAGGAATGTAATTGCAATTATCGAGGGAGAAAATCCAAATGAATTTGTGGCAGTTGGAGCTCACATGGATCACATGGGAATGGATAACGGAAAGATATGGAACGGAGCTGATGACAATGCTTCAGGAACAGTAGGTGTAATGACAATCGCAAAAGCATTTGCAGCAAGCGGTGTCAAACCCAAAAGGAGTATTGTATTCTGTGCCTGGACAGGAGAAGAAAAAGGATTGTACGGATCTGAATATTTTACTACTCTATCCTGCAGTTGGAAAAATATCAGATTATAAATTCTATTTGAATTTCGATATGATAGCCAGAGATGCGATGAATGATACGGCAAAGAATATGGCAGGAATAACATACACCAAAGCTTATCCGAGGCTTGAGGAAATAACCAAATCAAATCTGAACAATATAAACTAAATCTTAAGCTTAATATAAGAAGTCAGGAGGCACCTACCGGCGGAAGTGATTATACTGCGTTCACTGAAAACAAAATTCCTGTAATAGCCTGGATGGCAGCTATGCACTCCGATTATCACCAGCCTTCAGATGAAGTGAGCCTTGTCAACTGGAACAAGATGCTCGATATAATAAAACTCGGGCTACCTCCAATTATGGGAGGCAGCAAACGGTGAAATAAAGTAAGAGACGTGAAAATGAAAAGGAAGTTAGCATAATTTTTTCCTTGTTCATTGCAAGTGTCTGGTCACTAAGCAGGACAGAATCATAATGACAGTTTCAGAAAGGCCCTGAATAATATAAATCAATCTGTACTGAAAGCTCAGCTCGGATTTCTGGCCTCTGACTGGACTGAAGGCAGGGAAGCCGGCACAAAAGGAGAATACCTGGCCGCTGATTATATTGCAAGCCTTCTTCAACTCTATGGAGTTAAACCATGGGGAGATATTTCCAGGGGAAGAGTTTCCCAAAGCCCTTCCGGAAGCATGGATAAAACCTATTTCCAGAATTTCCTTCTCATTAAAACTTCTCCCGGCGAAGAACAGGTAATGAAAGTCAGAACATCTGACGGAAAAACTTCTAAAACCATCAGTTTTACAAATAATATCGACTTTTCGATAAGGACCGCAGATCAGGATGTTGAGATTGAAGCTCCGGTTGTTTTTGTCGGATATGGATTCAAAAATGATAAGCTCAGGTATGACGATTTCAGTAAGCTCGATCTAAAAGGGAAATTCATTTTGAAAATCTTCAGGAAATCCAGGATTTGCAAAGGAACCTGCTGACTCCGTCAGAATTATCAGCTTCATCCAGGGAGGTGGAAAGCATAGCAAGAAAAATGGGTGCAGTCGGAATAATCGAATTTAATCCCAATTCAACTCTTGTCGGAACCCAGCCAGTAAATGAGTTTCTGAATATGTCACCTTCCGAAAACAATCCGACATACGGACGACACTGGGCAGATTACTCATTCCCGGAAAAAGTCAGTACAGGATAATCTTCTAAGGATTTTTATTTCAGTAAAAGCTGCAAATGAAATACTTAAGGGAACGGGATTTGTCATAGACGAATTATATCAAGAAGTCTGAATCAAATAACGTCAATCCTGTTCCTGAATTAAGGGAAAAACCATTTATCTTAAAACAACGGTTAAGAAAGAAACTGTGAGGGTCAGGAATGTGATCGGAGTTATTGAAGGGAAGAATCCGGATCAGGTTATAGTACTGGGGGCACATTATGATCATCTGGGGAGTAGCAAACGGATACACATGGAACGGTGCTGATGATAATGGTTCAGGAACCGTCGGTGTAATGACAATAGCAAAGGCCATAATGGAAACAGGAATAAAGCCTGACAAAACCATCGTTATTGCATTATGGACTGCTGAAGAAGAAGGATTATTGGGTTCACGATATTATGTTGAAAATCTTTCATACCCGTTGAAAAACCTTCGCCTGAATGTAAATTTTGATATGATCTCAAGATATATGTCAGATAATGATCCCAAAAAGGTTAGCTATGATCTATACGGAATCCTATCCCGGATTCAGATCAATTACAGAGAAAAACATTAAAAAATACGGGATTGACCTGAATGTAGATTTTCAGCCTTCCAAGGATCCTCCCGGCGGCAGTGATCACCGTTCTTTCGTCGAGAAAGGTATTCCGATAATGAGATTTAAACCAGGGCACAGGGAGCAATATCATACACCTGCTGATGAAATATCTACAGTTAACTGGGACATTATGGAAAAGATCACTAAGATAAGCTTTGCCAATATCTGGGAGCTGGCAAATAGTGATTGGTGATTGGTGATTGGTTTACTTATATTAATATTTTGATTGAATATTTTGTCGCCGGAAAATGATTGATTGTTTTATGCTTTTCTTAAATTGGCAACTTAAACTGCAATGTTATGAAAATACTAAAATCTATTGCTTTGATATCAATCATGCTTGTGCTTGTGCAGCTGTAAGCGGGCAGCAGGCTAAACAGAATTACAAACTACATATAATTATTATCGGTGCACATCCTGACGATCCGGATAAAGTAGGGGGAACAGCTTATAAATGGGCTCAGGCAGGCCATGATGTTCTGATGGTTTCACTGACAAACGGGGACGCTGGTCATCAGACTATTCCAGCCCGAAGAACTGGCAAAAATAAGAAGAGAAGAAGCCCGAAAGGCTGGCGAGGTAATTGGAGTGAGATATATTACACTTGATAACCATGACGGACAATTGATGCCCACATATGAGAACAGGCTGCAGGTCATTAAACTTATTCGTGAACAAAAAGCGGATATTGTCATCTTTCCACGCCCTTATGATTATCATCCTGATCACAGGTATACAGGTACACTGGTTCTTGACGCAGCATATATGGTAACTGTACCCAGAATTCTGCCTGAAGTGCCTTTTCTGGAAAAGAATCCGGTCTTTCTTTATATGAGCGACGGGTTCATTCATCCCGAACCTTTTAAGGCCGATGTTGCGTAGATATTGATGATGTGATAGAAAAGAAACTTGACATGTATCATCAGCATAAATCGCAGATGTATGAATGGCTCCCATTTAACCGGGGAGAACTCGATAAGGTTCCCGCTACTGACAGTGAGAGAAGAAAATGGCTCGGTACAACCAGGGTAGTTGGTTCAAGCGCATCACCTTACAGAGATAAGCTGATTGAGCATTACGGCAAGGAAAAAGGATCAAAAATCAAATACTGTGAAGCTTTCCAGGATTCGGGTTATGGAACCCGTCTGACCGAAAAGAATATCAAATATTATTTTCCGTTTTATTGATATTCAATATACTGGCTGTTCTGATTAAGCTCAATAAAATCATCACCTTTTTCCCTGTAACCATATTCGAAACAATAATGATACTTTCGTGCCATCTGATGTTTCGATCACATGAGTAAAAAAGCTGAAATTATATCCCAGGGCAAAGAGGGCATCCTTATGGATCCTGTATTTGCCTTCTTCATAAAGATCCGCAAGTATCCTCCTGTTTTTCCTGAGTAAGCCGTGAACATTCCGGACGAAATTGTTTGTATCACGGTTCAGCCTGTTGTTGTAATTATTTCTGCACTGATCAGAGCAGAATTTCTTATCGGTGCGACCACGAATGGTGTCGCCACAATCGAGACATTTCTTTTCCACAGCACTAATGTTTTGATAAAGATATAAAAAAACGTTTTCAAACGGTTGCAAACGACTATAAATGATTTACAAACAGGTATAAATGTTTATGAACCGATTCAGTTTTACGAGCAGGTTTATGTTTGCGTCAGATAAGTTCATATGTCAAACTAAAACCTTTAAGTCATGAACAATTTAAGAAACAAAGTACAGTTGCTTGGCAACCTTGGTCAGGACCCGGAAACAAAAACTCTTGAAAACGGGAAAAAGGTAGTTCACTTCACTCTTGCCACAAAGGATGATTTCAAGAACGGTGACGGACAGAAAGTCTCCGAGACCACATGGCATAATATTGTCGCCTGGAATGGTCTTGCTGATGTTGCCGGTAGATTTTTGAAGAAAGGCAGGGAAGTTCTTGTTGAGGGCAGAATTGTGTACCGGAATTATGAAGACAAGAAAGGAGCAACCAGGTATGTCACTGAAATTGTACTTAATGATCTTGTTTTGCTGAGATCATCAAAGGACAAGGAAAAGGATGAAGAAATCATCTGACCTGTCTGCCGCTGCGTTCTATCGTGAAAGAGGCTGTTCCGGTTAAGAACAGCCTCTCCTGTTTATTTCATGGCAGGTGCCGCTTTAACTACGGTAGGTACAATGGCAGACGCTGTCCAGTTCCTGAAAAAGCCGGTTACCTTCTTATTATTATAGCCCTGCCCTTCTTCAAGCAGTGCACTGTCCTGGATATGAAGCACCTTACCATTCCCATCCACAATTATAAATACAGGGAAACCAAATCTCATCGGATTACCCAGGTAAGCATTGGCCGCCTCATTCTTGTTTTCCGGACTGTAATTCAATTTGACAGGAAAATAGCTGCTATTTATTACCCTCATAATAGAAGTATCTGCCTTGCAAAAGGCATCAAATTTTATACACCACGAACACCAGTTTCCGCCATACTGGATTAAAACATGCTTACCCTGCGATTTGGCTTTTGAAACTGCCTCCTTAATCTGCTTCATCCCGTCGAGGGCAGGATCGTACAACTTCACTTTGTCCTGTGAAAATAACCCAGCTGACAGGCCCAAAAAAATAAACAACAGACCTGCTTTGCAAATCAAAGTTCTCATAATTCTATTTTGTTATTAATTAAAAATCAGTCAGTTCAACATTTGTCCTGTAATCACCAAGGAGATGTTCTGCAAAATAATACCACATCATCCTGTCGAAATATGCAGTTTCATTTCCGTATCCATGTCTTTGTCCCGGAAGCATCATAAAGTCAAACCGTTTATTGGCCTTTATCAGGGCATCAACCACCCTGAGTGTATTTCCGGGATGAACATTATTATCGATATCACCGCTGACCAATAACAGATGTCCTTTCAGGTTTTTTGCGAGATCCTGGTTCTTCTCTACCTGAGCTTTAAAAACTTTATCTGCTTCTTTCTTTTTGTCAAGAGTATCTTTTTGTATCACTTTGTTCAGAGTGTCTTTTTTCAGAGTGTCTTTTTTTACAACATCTTTAGTCTTCACCTTTTTTTCAACCTCGGTCACTCCGTTATGTGTTTCACCCCACCACTGGTTATAAATATTGTTGTCGTGATTTCCGGAAGAAGAGACAGCAACGTCATAAAAATCGGGATATGAAAGAATTGCTGCGGTCGACATAAATCCTCCACCGGAATGACCGTAAATGCCCACCCTCTCAATGTCAATGAATTTATATTTTTCAGCCAGTTGTTCGATTCCGTACTTGTCGTCAGCAAGTGCATAGTCTCTAAGGTTTTCATAACCGAAGGTGTGGTAGTAGTTGCTTCTTTGGGGACTTCCTCCCCTGTGACCAAAATTAACTACTATGAAACCAAGCTGTGCCAGGGCAATATTTTTTCTCCCCGTTACTGTAAACTGAAAGGGTACTTCTTCGTCCTGAGGTCCGGGATATACAAATGAAATTATAGGGTACTTCCTGGTGGAATCAAAATTAAACGGTTTATACATAACACCATACAGGTCTGTCACGCCGTCCTTGGCTTTCACTTTAATTGTCTCGGGCATTTTCCAACCCATCTGATAAAGCTGGGAGATATCTGCTTTTTCGAGCTTAATAATGACATTGCCATTATTATCGCGAAGTACTGACTGAGGCTCCATATCGACAGTGGAATAGGTATCTACAAAGTACTTACATGATTTTGACATTGAAAGTGAATGGTTTGCAGGTTCTTTTGTAACAAGCATCATACCTGGTTTATCAAGAGAAGCTTTATACTTCATGCTGTAGTAAGGATGAACCCCATCCTCCTTGCCAAAAGCTTCAAAATAGAGAACTCTGCCAAGAGTGTCAATCTGATTGATCCTTCCCGTCACAAAATAGCCATCGGTTATCTGCCTTTTTAGCTTGCCGGCTTTATCATAAAGATATAACTGGCCCCAGCCTGTCCTTTCTGACCACCAGATTATGTCGTTACCTTCATTCAATACCGACAGCCCTGAATACTCATTATTAAAATAAGGCCATGTCTCTTCACTGAAAAGCACAGATACAGCACCGGACTCAGCATCCACCAGGCAAACATCGAGGTTTTTAAGTGGACGATCCTTTCGGACAACGATCAGTTTTTTTGCTTCTTCCCGGGATGACCATTCCACATTTATGGTCTGGTCCTTCCATTTCTTAAGATCAACATTGACACGGCTTTTTGAACCAACATCAAATATTATAAGTTCAGGCTGAGGCACAAATTCCTCTCCGGGCATAGAATAGCGGTATGTCTCAAGCTTTGGCCGGGGCTGAGCCAGAACATCAATTACAAAAAGATCCTTCACTTTGCGTTCATCTTCCCGGATAACATATAATTTCTTTTCATTTTTAAACCATTCCACATTTGCCCTTACTTTCTTATTTTTTGTGGTATCTTCAGTATTGCGATAACCGGCAAAGCTGTAGTATCTTTCACCATCCGTAGTGAGCTGTATCTCAACACTATCCTTGTCCTTGGTCTTCATCAGGTAAAGGTTATGGTTTTTGGCATAGGCTATCCAGGTGCTGTCGGGGGAATATGAGGCCCAGGATGGCTTCTTATCTTTTCTGATCGTATCTTTTATGCTAAGCTTTTGATTTGTCATATCATAAAGAAATTTGATCGAATCGACCTTAAAGGTAAATTTTGAGGTACTCTTTTTTTCAAATTTCAGTTCGTTGATTGGCAGGTCAAGCTCATTGTACGGATGACGCGTAAGCTTCTTCAATTCCGCAGCCATGAATCTGCTGTCGAACATGAGTTGTTTTGACCTTGAAGCAGCATTGACATAGTAATAATTCTTCCCTGATGAAGTTTTGAATGAGTACCAGAAAATATCAGATTCTTCTATCCATGTAGGATTTACGGAAAGGTCGCCGTAACGGGATGTAAGATTGTCACCCCGGAATTTTTCAGCTGTCTTGAAATCAGCTTTTTGTGAGTACGCTGTATTTAAAGACAGGACAATAAACACAAATAGAGTAAAACGTTTCATAAAGAGGTAGTTATATTAATCTTAAGATCAAATTGATAAAATTTTAGGCACTAAAAAAATTTCAATCATGACGCAGCAGAAAAAACCTGAATCAAATCAGTTATAAATATATAAATTATACTTTTGCCCAAATCATTTAATTATCCTTTGTTCCTGTCAAAAGCATGAAGAAGCTCATTTCTGTAGGAATTATCTTGTTTTTCACATGGCAGATACTTTTTAATCAAACAGTAAATTCAGCCAGCCACCCGATTACTGAGATATTTACCGATTTCCATCTGAATTTGAACGACACCTCAAAAACGACAGGCTTTGGCCTTAACAGGGCCTATCTTGGATACAACTTCATCCATGATGATCATTTTTCCGGCTCAGTAATAGTCAATGCTGGAAATCCGGAAGATCTGGCTCCAGGCTCAGTACCAAAAAGATACGCATATATAAGGGAGGCATCTTTATCTTATTCAAATGAAAAGGTGAAAATCGCCTTCGGCATTACAGGTACCAGACTTTTTGAGTTTCAGCAGAGATTTTGGGGGAAAAGATATATTGCCAATACCTATCAGTCTATTAATGGTTATGGTTTTGTAGCTGACCTTGGATTTGTTGTGGACTATCAGATCAATGATATTTTAAAAGCTGATCTTACTTTAATGAATGGTGAAGGGTACAATAATATTCAGCTTGACAATAGTCTCAGGACTTCGGTTGGATTTACATTAACTCCGAAGAATGGTTTTGCATTCAGGATTTTTGGTGACATTACACGCATGAAAAACTTATGGCAGCCAATGTTTCTGGGTTTTGCAGGTTTTAAGAACGAAAAGTTCACTATTGGAGCAGAAGTTACTTATAAATCGAACCTCGATCTCATTGAAGGGCATCATGCATGGGGTGTATCCGGAACCGGCTCAATAAGGGTTGCTGATAAAACAGAACTCTTTGCAAGGTATGACTATTCGACGTCGGTACTTATTCCTGAAGATTCTCAAAAGTGGAATTATCTGAACGAAGGCAGTTTCCTGATAATGGGCATCCAGTATGCATTCAGTGAGAATGTAAAAATTGCACTTGATTACCAGGGAACCAATCCCTATGATAATGATATTGAAAGATCAGATGCAGTTTTTGTCAATGCCCTGTTCAAGTTTGGAAGATAAAATTCAGGCTTCCCTGCCTGCTCTAAGGGCTTTTATATTTACCTCTGCAATTTCGTCTCCTTTTTTCTCGAAAATCTTTGCCACAGCGTTTTCCAGGCTTTTAAATGGCAAATCAATATAATTTGATGCTGCACCCAGAATTACAATATTCCCGGAACGGGAGGAGCCTGCATTTTTTGCAATAGCATCAGCATCAATGATTTTATGATTCTTTATTTTCCTGATCTCTTTCAGTATTTCTTCAACTGGAGGATAATCATCAATGTTTATAAAAGGCGTTGAATTTGTCACAAGCCACCCTGATTTTGAAAGCCATGGAAGGTGCCTAAGCGATTCCATGGGTTCAACCGAGATTATAAGGTCAGCTTTTCCATAGGGGATTAGGTCGGAAGAGATAGGTTTGTCTGAAAGCCTCAGGTGAGATTGGACATCTCCTCCCCTCTGGCTCATGCCGTGGACCTCAGATTGTTTCAGAAAGAGGTCATTCTCTATTGCTGCCAGGCCGATTATTGTAGCAATTGACAGGATCCCCTGCCCCCCTACTCCTGATAAAACTATATCGCTTTTCATAGTATTAGTCTTTGCCTTTGTTTTCTGATGATTCCGCTTTATTGCGTCTTGAAGCTGTCTGGATGCATTCGCGTGTAGAAATAATTACTGAAACGCCTTTGAAATCAAACTCTTCCTGCATTATACGTATATTATCCTCATGATATTTACGTAACGGGATAATTGACCTTATGTGTTCAGGAGCAACTCCCAGACCTTCGCAGATTTTCTCCAGACGTCCTGTTGCATGGGATTTCTGCCCTCCGGTCATACCAGTTGTTCCATTATCTGATATTATAATTGTGACAGGCGAATTTTTAACCACTGCATCGAGAAGTCCGGTCAGACCTGAATGGGTAAAAGTTGAATCACCTATTACTGCAACTGAAGGGTGCAATCCTGCATCAGCTGCACCGATGGCCATTGTAACTGAAGCTCCCATATCAACACATGAATTTATTATGCTGTAAGGTGGCAGAGCGGCCAGGGTGTAACATCCGATATCGGAAAAGACACCATCACTTTTATATGGTTTAAGAGCTTCGATTATGGCATTAAAGGTATCTGAATGGCCGCATCCTTTGCAGAATGAAGGCGGTCTTGTTTTGACAACTTCAGGAACTTTAAAAAGAGGGTCTGACTTAATTCCGACAGCTTTGGCAACAATTGAAGGATTCAGTTCACCTTCCCGCGGCACCGCACCATCGAGACGACCTATGATCTTCAGATTGTTATCGAGTATCCCCCTGAGACCTTCTTCCACAATCGGGTAACCTTCCTCGAGAACAAGCACTTCTTCGCATCTTCCGGTCAAATCCTTTATTATGTCCTTTGGGAATGGGTACGTTGTAATTTTGAGCACCGGAAAATCAGGTCCTCCTTCAGGGAAATTTTCCATGAGGTAATTATATGCAATACCGCATGTAATAACACCTATCTTCCTATTCTTACCATCTCTGAAGAAATTGTATTTTGATAATCTGTTATCATATTTCAATGATTCGTAAGTCGATAAAAGAGCCTTGTATTTTCTTCTTGCAATTGCAGGCAGAAGGACAAATTGCCGCAGATCAGAAGGAAGATGAAAAGGTTTTTCGGGTTCTGGAGACCTGCGTTTTACTGCTGCACGAGAATGAGCCAGACGGGTTGTTATTCTGAACAGGACGGGTATTTTGAATTTTTCCGAAAGATCAAATGCATCGAAGACCATATCGTATGCTTCCTGCTGGTTAGATGGCTCAAAGACAGGAACAAACGAAAACTTTCCATAGAACCTTGAATCCTGTTCATTCTGGGATGAATGCATTGAGGGATCATCAGCAGCAACTACTATAAGGCCTCCGTTAATTCCTGTTACTGCCGAATTGATAAAAGGATCTGCAGCGACATTCAGTCCGACATGCTTCATTGCAGCCATTGCCCTTTTCCCGGCGTATGACATTCCAAGGGCCGTCTCCAGTGCGGTTTTTTCATTGGCTGACCATTCCCTGTGAATACCTCTTTCAACTGCCTCTTCTGAGGATTGTATATATTCCATAATTTCAGTTGAAGGCGTACCAGGATAAGCATACATTCCGCTCAGTCCCGCATCAATTGCTCCCAAAGCAATAGCTTCATCACCTAGTAATAGTAGTTTTTGCATATTTTTATACTAAATATTTTCAGATCAGACCCACAAAATGAGTCAGCATAAAAATACCTGATTAACTTCAGATTTGAAATTTATTTAAAAATAAGTTAAAAGTTTTATCGTTCCGTTCAATAATGCTTATTTTGCAGACTCATTACGTTTGATTGGTATTGAATATTACAAAATATTAGATTGACCAGATCGCTATATACTCTAATCCTCTTCTTACTGCCCCTGAGTTTATTGACCGGCCAGAATCAGGAAACAGAGAGGTTTTTCCAGGTTAGCGGAATTATTACTGATGAGGAAAACAATGCTCTACCAAATGTCGGGGTTATTTCATTAAAGCTGAGAAGAGGTACTTTGAGTGAAAAAACAGGTATTTTCAGCATTACAAGTACCCCTGGCGACACAATATTTTTCAGAGCTCTTGGTTTTAAGAGAAAGCTTGTGATTCTTCCACGGGATTTTGAAGGACGCCATCTTAATCTTGACATTGCACTTAGTCTCGATACTATTCCCATTGAAAATGTTGTGGTACTGCCCTGGAAGAGCTACAGCGAGTTTTTAAAGGATATGTCAACACCAGCACCTTTAGAGCCTGAAATTGAGAATATGAACAAAAACATTGCTTCAATAGCGGATGCTGTTTCAAATACTAAAGGTGTGAGAATCACTCCCGAAGCAGGCTACCGTTACGCCATGGAGCAGAATTTCAGGATGACATCCACCAGGAACCAGTACCCTGTCAATAATCTTCTTAATCCCTTTGCCTGGGCTAAATTTATAAACGGTCTCAAGAACGGACTTTTAAAGAATCAGCAAGGTGACAAATCGACCAGGATCAAACAAAAAAAACAGAAGAAGAAAAAATCGTGAGGAAGTACGATGGTAAAATAGTCGGTATTCTTGGAACTGTTATTGTACACCTGATAGCAGCTATTATCTTCATGTCTTTTCAGTTGCAGTCCTTAAAAACAAAGGAGAAGCAAGTCGAAAAATTTGAGATTGAATTTGCCTCAATCGCGGAAAAGAAGGCTGTGCAGAAACCGGTCGAACTGCCACCTACATCAGTCGAAAATATCCTTCATGACGACGTCGAAATGCTGAACATAGCCCGTAACCTTTCCAGCAAGAGCGAAGAAAAGATAAATCCGAACGATTATATCAACAAAGTAAAAGATGAACTCATCCAGAGCGGGAAATTAGGCACAGATAATTACATTGACAGAAAGAAAGGAAACAACCTGGCAACGGAGGATGACCAGTTCGCTCTCGAAGATCAGTTATTAAAAGAGAAGAAGGAGGAGCAGGCAACTGATTCACAAAAAATGGCGGCAAATTTTCAGGGTCCTACAAGGATATACTATGATCTCCAGGGCCGCAATCACACATATCTGCCAATACCTATTTATAAATGTCAGGGATCAGGGAAAGTGGTTCTTCTTATAGAAGTGAATCAAAGGGGGAACGTCGAAAACGCTTCTGTGGTGGAAGGTCAAAGCACTACCAGGGATGAATGTCTTTTGGAAACAGCTGTGGGCACTGCCCTTGTTTCAAGATTTGAAAGCAACCTGAATGCACCAAAAATCCAGAAAGGCACACTTACTTATATTTTCGTAGCACAGTAGGAAGGCATAGAAGTCCTTAAAGTCTTTAAAGTCTATAAAGTCCTTAAATTCCAAGAGGTATCCTTAAAATAAGAAGGAATTGTTTTCCCATTTATAGGGACGTATGATTTCAGGGGAATTCCTGTTGGCTGTTTTATTGTTTACGAGATTGCTAATAGTATGGGCCTTAAGGATTTCTGACGGACATGGTTTAAGCATGACAATAGCTTCATCAGGTGATGTATCAAGGCTTATCCATCTGTTTTCATTGATCCTGTCAAGAATTACAGGCATTCTTTTCTTTGTGTTATGGATAACGGCAAGAAGATCATTTGCATCAGTAGTGATAATTGAGAATGTATCGAATGTCTCGCCGGTGCTTGTCTCGATCCATTGATCATACAGGCCTGCAATGGAAAATATTTCTTCATCTGCATGATAGATGTACCATGGGATCTTTTCGTTTCCAGCATGCTGCCACTCAAAAAATCCCTTTACAGGAATAATACATCTTTTGGATTTGAATGATTTTGAGAATGATGGCCTGGAGCTGACACTCTCTCCCCTGGCGTTGAATGTCTTATACCTTATTTCATTTGCATCATCTGAATTCCTGGTCCACGAAGGGATTAGGCCCCATCTAAGAAGCTGAACTTTGTCAGGCGAACCCGAACAGATTGCCGGTAGTTCAGGGAGACCAAAAGCGTGGTAATAGTAACTTGGCTGGTATCTGTCGCGATCGGGAAAAGAAGCGCCGTACCTGTTTTCGAGTTCATCCTTAACCAGATTCACATTAACAGAAAAGCACATGCTGTTTCAATTAATTCCTGATATTTCCAGTCTGATTGGCAGGGGTAATGAATTTTCAAACAAATCTTGTTCCGGCCATTCCTCAATCTGCGATACCATTTTTGACATCATCCTGTTGATGTAGGAATGGATTTCCGGACCGTTCCAGGCACTGGAATTCAGAAGTACAACCCATGATATCCCGTCAGGCTGCCTCTTCATCATTCCAGCAGTACCTGCAAATGAGCCTGTCCTGATCCAGTTCCCATCCATATAGGCAGTTTTCCAGCCTATCGGAGCGAAATTATTATTGATATCTGTCATGAAACTGATACTTTGTTCAGAAAGCAGATCTTCATTGTAGTTTAATCCGTCGACCGCCAGAAGAAGTCGCATAAGATCAGGAGCGGTAGCCAGCCAGGAACCTGCAGCTCCCAGGGTTTCAATATCATTTCCTCCGTACCTGACCGGAACCATTTCGCCTGTACCATAAATGGAAGGTCTCATAGGCATCCCGTAAGGTTCATAATATGTTACTTCAAAAGGTGCTTTCTGATCCGGCATGTTTCTGGCAGGCATCATATCATAAATGCCCAATGGTTCGAATATGGATTTCCGGCAATATTCATCGTAGGGCAACCCTGATTTTTTTTCAATTACAAGGCCCAGGATACTATATCCAAGATTCGAGTAGGAACGTCCGGTTCCGGGAGTAAAATGAAGCCTTTTGCTCAGGGCAAATCTGATTATTGTTTTCGTGTCAATCGGAAGGTCAGTCTTCATCTGACTTGCTATTACCTGAGGCATGAACATCTGATCGCCATATCGTTGGGACCATCCTCCTTCATGACTTAGCAGATGAGCAACTGTTATATCAAACACTCTTTTGTCTTTCGGATGGCAGTAGCAGGAGTCATTAAGGATCCCTTCAGGTCCGAAAACTTTATCATCAAGGGATAATCTTCCTTCTTCCTGAAGTTTCATAATTGCAACTGCTGTCACAAGCTTTGAAATACTGGCAATCCTGAATTTACTATATGGCTGGATCTCAATCCCTGCAGCTGTGTCGGCGAATCCAAATCCCTTAGCATACACCAGTTTACCATCCTTTGCAATAGCAATAGAGGCACCTTCAATGGTCCATTTCTTCATGAAAGCTCCGACTATCTTTACGCATTCCTCAAATTCAACACCTGAAGAATTTGAGTTTGTCAGACGGATACTGGCAGGAACCATTCTATCGGGGAAACCGTCTGATTTTTCAACAGCTCCGGGATTATACCTCGCTATTAATGATAAAAGGACTATTAATAATATTTTTTTTGATCTAATCAAAAATTTTACTTTTTCCGGGATAAAAATAAAAAGTTTTCTCATCAGGTTAATGAATTCCTGCAAAATATTTCTTCAATTCTTAACTTACAGTTTTTACAAATATTGTTTTTTTGTATTGAATTATTAAATTGCATAGGGCCAAAAAGCTAACTTTGTGAACATGTTGTCAACACGGAACTTATTAATTACGGTCTTTATTCTAATATCTGTCAGCTTGTTCCAGGTCAGGGTATCCTGTCAGGAAGTGTTACTTATTGACACTTTGGATTATCTCCCTTTGAGTATTGAGGGTGCACTCGAAAATAATCTGATGATAGCCGCATCAAAAGGTTTTGATAAGGAGATTGAAAGGCTGATTTCAAAAGGAGCTGATATTGACGGGGAAACATACCAGGGTGCTACTCCGCTTATTTTCGCTGTAGCTAATAACCAGCTCAGCTCGGTTTTAGCTCTTTTAGCTCATGGTCCTGATGTAAATAAAGTGACTTCGAACAATGAAACTCCACTCCTTATCTCAGTTAAAAACCAAAATCTGAAAATAGCTGAAGCCCTTATCAGGGGAGGTGCGGATATTGATCTGGCAGATAAATACGGGGTAACTGCCCTTCACTATGCTTCAATTGCCGGTAGCTTTGAAATGACCGACCTGCTCCTTTACTACGATGCAGACTGTAATAAAAAAGCAAATGACGGTACGACTCCGTTAATGGCAGCAATACTGGCCGGATATGCTGATATTACTGATCTTTTGTTTCAGAACGGAGCCAACCTGGAAGCCAGGGACAATGCCGGTTATACTCCGTTTCTGATTGCCTCTCAGAATGGTGACACAATGGTAATGAACCTTCTCCTGAAGGAAGGAGTTGACTTGTACGAGAAGAACAATTTAAATTATAATGCTTTGGCTTTGGCCATTGAATCAAACCGCGTACCCGCAGTCGGATTATTGCTGGAAAAGGGAGATAAATGGACATCACCAGAAAAAGAAGGAGTAAATCCATATACAGTTGCTTCTGCATTCGGACGGAAAAATATTATTGAGATGCTTGAAAAGAAAAATATTGTCGGGAAACAGGGGTTGAGGATAGATGAGTTTTCCATAACTGCTTCTTCGAAATTTAATATAAGGGGATATTTCACCGGTTTATTCATTTCATTTAAGGAACCACTTATAAATGCCGGATTCGCTGCGGGATGTGATCTGAAACTCACATATACAAAAGTTCTTGTTAAAAGTGGCGAAAATACATATTATCAATATTTTGATAAAAGTTCCATTGTATTTGCCGGTCTGTTTAAGGATTTCACCTTGTCCGAAAAATCCTCCGGACTGAAATTCATTATATCAGCCTCTTTATCTGCCGGTTATAACTTCGGAGGAAAATTCAAAGGAACAAGCTTATCCCCTGAGAATAAGTTTAAGATAATTCCAGCAGCCGGATTCAAAGTCCAGCAAAAGAACTTTGCATTTAGAACAGACCTGGAATACATGAATTCCGGATTTTACCATATAGGTCCAATATGGGTGAGACTAGGTATTTCTTATAATTATTTCTTAAGCAGAGTAAAGTCTCAGGGTAAAACTATCAAATGGAGCTGATATGAAAATAATTCTGAAATTATTCATCTTTATTCTGCTCATCATTTGCTTCTCGTGTGAAGATCCCACCTGTTATACCTGTGAGGAAAATGGATGGTTTCTACAATGCAAAGAATGCACTCAGGAAGAACCTTTGACAGCAACTATCAATATAAAGCTCACCAACACTGAAGCCATAGTGCTCATAATAGTGTATGAGGGAGAGCTGGAGGATGGTTTAGTTTATAAATCAACTGAAACAGGCAGCTCTGAATATAATTTTACAGTGCCGCTGAATAAAAAGTTTACTGTAACCGCTGAATATCAAATAAATAGCAACACTTATATTGCTGTTGATACTGCTACTCCAAGAGTAAAATATACTGAGGATCAGTGTGACGAGCCCTGTTATTTTGTATACGACAGGAAAATTGATCTCAGGCTCAAATATACTGCTGACTGAGGTTAATAACTGGTTTTGTTGTATACACAATATCCGCCGCATTATAATAAACTCTCTCCAGAAAGAGACCGCTCGGCGGTGCAGTGAGTTTTGCAGGAATATCAGACTTATTCCTGAAGAATGAAACGACATCCTGTGGATTCAGTTTCCCGCGTCCGGTTTCGACAATAACGCCTGTCATGCGGCGAACCTGTTTCCATAGAAAATGAGAACCTACCACGTGAAAAACAAGCATATCGCCAAAATCATTAACAGCCGCATGTTTAATTTCGACTTTTGTTGAACCCTGCTCCTGGTTTTCGTCAGTGAATGATTTATAGTTTTTCAGGCCGATAAAATATCTTGCAGTTTCATTCATCCTATTGATATCGAGCTGATCCTTGATCCACCATACTTGCTTTTTGCCAAAGGCTGTTCGCCTGCGACTGATCTGGTATATGTAGCTTCTTGCGACTGCATCGTGCCTTGCATGAAATACCGGACTGGCATTTTCGACATTCAGAATACAAATATCAGAAGGAAGGCGGTCGTTTATTCCATATCTGATCCGTAAAAGCGGCAGATCAGTCTGAGCTTCAAGATGTGCAACCTGACCTGTTGCATGAACACCGCTGTCGGTTCTTCCGGCCCCGTAAAGGTCAATATTGTCGTTACCGAACAAATCCTTGCAGGCATCAAGGATCTCACCCTGAATGGATTTGCATCCTTTTTGCATCTGCCACCCGGAATAGCGGGTACCGTCATATTCGATCGTAAGTTTGTATCGTGACATTAATCACAGTATTAATTTGCTAAGGTAACCATAATTATGTTATTGGTGCGAGGTACGGGGTTCGGGGGACGCGGTGTGCGCATATAACTCCCCCTTTGAAGAGGGATAGGGGGATGTTAAGAAAAAAGGAAATTATCATATCGGACAATTCTTATCTTTGGCAGGTTAAAACCCAATAATTATGGAAAGTTCTTTCGTCAATTCTGACCTGTTTAGTTATGCAATTCTGCCTTTTTTAATTTTTCTGGCCCGCATCTGCGATGTTTCCATTGGAACTCTGCGAATAATTTTTGTTTCGAAGGGTAAAAGGAATATTGCCCCGATACTTGGCTTTTTTGAGGTTCTGATATGGATAACAGCCATCAGCAAGATAATGCAGAATCTTGATAACTACATTAATTATGTTGCATACGCTGCTGGATTTGCCACAGGGAACCTGGTTGGGATGATAATTGAAGAAAAGCTTGCTATCGGAATTCAGATGATAAGAATATTTATTAATGAGAAAGGGCTGGAACTTGTAACGATACTTAACAGAAATGGATTCGGTGCAACAACAGTTGAAGCTCATGGAGCAAAAGAGAAGGTACATATGGTTTATACGATTGTCCACCGCAATGAGATGGAGAAGGTGCTTGAGGTCATAAATGCATTCAATCCAAGAGCTTTCTATACAATAGAGGATGTAAGGGCTGTAAATGAGGGAATTTTTAATCCAAGGAAACAGAATTCCGGGCTCCCTTTTGCAGGTATTTTGAGGGATTGGAGAAAAGGAAAGTAAGGGCGGAGAGCTGACGGCTGATAGCTGATAGCTGATAGCTGACAGCTGATAGCTAAAAAAAAGTTTAAAGTCAGAAAATTCGGATATTTTAGTAATTAATTTACTTTTGGCATCAGATAAAATTTTCATCTCTATGGAACCGATAAGCAGCCATCCGCTTTATAAAGCTCATACTATCGACAGTGCAATGAACTCATTATGGGAGTTTTACACTAAAAAATTCATCACACTGTTTTTGGTTTCCTTTGTAATGGGACTGATACTGCAGTATTTAAGTTCGATGATCAGGATTGACATCGGCGATTATAAGACATTCAGCATTGATGAAATGATACTGAAACTCAGGGAATATTTATGGCCCATGCTCATAGTTTCATTAACAAGTCTGCTTTTCACAACAATCCTGCACTGCTACGTGATTTTTAATCCCCTTGATAAGGAGAATAATATCTTAAGGTGCATTGTAAAATCGTTAAGATATTTTATCCCCTATCTGATGATTATGATAATACTTGCCTTTGTCGGATCATTTGCGCTATTTCTGGGGCTTCTTGTAGTGGTTATTGGAGCTTTGTTTGCTGGCATATACATAATGACACTGTACCTTTTCATACTTCCTATTATGATGGTCGAGGGGCCAAACATAGCTAAAACAATAACCAGAACCATTAAGCTTGCGCATCGGGATTTTTGGTCAAACATCGGATGGACAGCGGTCTTTGTTATTATTATTCTGGTAATTACAATGATTATGTCCGGACTTATTCTTCTTCCCTTTACAGGCAGTTTTTTTTCAACTGTTAAGAACCCTGAAGAGGCCACAGCGGTAATGGATATGACCTCGAAACCTCTTTATATTATTCTTTCAGCCGTGCTTAATGGACTGACTCTTCCGCTATTACCAATTTTTGCCTGCATACTTTATTTTAACGGAAGAGCACGTGAAGATCAGCAGTTTTTTAATCAACCTGAGGAAGATGAGTATACCGGAAAAGTAAGGGTTGAAGATCTTTATGCCAAACCGATTCCGGAAAATGATGCAGAGAAGCCTGAGAATAATTAATTAAAAACAATATGAAAGTACTGGGTATTAATTGCAGTCCAAGAAAAGGAGGCAATACTGAGCTTCTTTTAAAAGAAGTCTTCAAGCCACTTGAAGAAACCGGAATAAAGACTGAACTCTTTCAGATCGGAGGTAAGAAAGTGGCAGGATGTATTGCATGCATGAAATGCCGCAAAAAAGGTGACAAAAGATGTCATCAGAAGAATGATGCCATCAATAAGTGCATTGAAAAGATGGAAAAGGCTGATGCAATAATCATCGGGTCACCGGTATATATGGCTGATCTTACTGGTAATGCAAAATCATTTTTGGAAGTTGCCAGCTATGCACTTGGTGGCGCAGGAAAACCATTAAAACGAAAAGTCGGAGTTGCAGTGGTTGCGGTCAGAAGAGCAGGGGCAATTCATGCTTTCGACAGCATAAATCACTTTTTTCTGAATAATGAAATGATAATCCCTGGTTCATCATACTGGAACGTCGGTATCGGAAGGGAAAAAGGCGAGGTACTTAAGGATGAGGAAGGTATGAAAACAATGAAAGTGGTCGGAGAAAATATGGCCTGGCTGCTTTTAAAGATAAAAGATAAAAGGAAAAAGACAAAATTAAAAAGTGTTTAGAGACAATGACTGCATGACTGCATGACTTAAACTTCATTCTCCCCTTTTACATAACCGAAATTAGCAAGGATACCCCCGTCAACATAAAGTATGTGCCCGTTAACGAAGTCACTTGCTTTTGACGCGAGAAAAAGTGCAGCATTAGCAACATCCTCAGGCTGTCCCCATCTGCCGGCAGGAGTTCGTGTCATTACAAGATCATTGAAAGGATGACCATTTTCACGTATGGGGCCCGTTTGTGAAGTAACTATATACCCGGGGCCGATCCCATTAATCTGTAAATTATACTTTGCCCATTCGCAGGTCATATTCTGGGTAAGCAGTTTTAATCCTCCTTTTGCTGAAGCATATGCAGAAACGGTATTCCGGCCATAAACACTCATCATTGAACACATGTTTATAATCTTACCGCTTCTTTTCGCAATCATGTTAGGCGCAACTCTTTTTGATACAATCAGAGGTGCAACAAGATCGACATCGATCACCTGTCTATAGTCTGCCACAGGCATATCGAGGATTGGTATTCTTTTTATTATCCCTGCATTATTAACAAGAATGTCGATTGTTCCGACATTCTTTTCTATCAGCGTAATACCTTTATCAACATCATTCTCATCTGTAACATTGAACTTAATGGTATATACTTCCAATCTCTCTTTTTTGAAGGCTTCTTTACAGGAAAGAAGTTTTTCTTCCTGAAGATCGTTTACACAAACTTTTGCTCCGGCTTTTGCAAGAATCAGTCCTATTGCCAGACCAATTCCATGGGTGCCCCCGGTTACAAGTGCAACTTTGCCGGTCAGATCAAATAAATCTTTCATTGCTGTAATGTATTTTATTCGAGGCGATATTTAAGTGTGTCAGGTTGCCGAATATCCATATCCCCGTAATCAAGGTTCTCCCCTGCCATACCCCAGATAAAAGTATAGTTTGATGTTCCGGCAGCGCTGTGGATGCTCCATGATGGTGAAAGAACAGCCTGCTCATTTTTCATCCAGATATGGCGTGTCTCATCCGGATCGCCCATGAAATGACAAATACCCTGGTTTTCCGGCACCTCAAAATAAAAATAAGCTTCCATCCTTCGGTTATGGGTATGAACCGGCATTGTATTCCAGACACTGCCTGATTTAAGTTCGGTCATCCCCATCTGAAGCTGACAGGTTGGAAGAACACTGTTAATCAAGCAATTTATTGATTGTCCTGTGATTGGAAGCTTCGGGAGAGCCAAGAGTTACAATTTCAGCTTCCTTAAGTGTAACTTTTCGTGATGGATATTTATGATGAGCAGGAGCTGAATTAATGTAGAGCTTTGCGGGTTTTAACCTGTCGATTGATTTAAAGATGACATCCTTTGTCTCTTTACCGAGGTACAGAGCTTCCTTGAATCCAATGGCGTAAATGGTACCCGCGGCCTCTATTTCAGCCTCGCCTCCGACATTAATTATACCCATTTCCCTGCGTTCCAGAAAATATGCAGCTTTGAGATCATCGGCAGTTTCAAGCTTAAGAGTCTTTTCAACAGGCATAGCCCCTCCTACTATATACCTGTCGTACATCGAGTATACAAGTGAAATCTCGTCAGGGATAAAAATATTTTCAATCAGGAATTCCTTCCTGAGTTTCACCGTGTCATATTTTTTGAAATCGTCAGGGTGTACTGCATATCTGAGTTCAATTTTCATATCCTGATTTTTAATTACCTGAAAATGATTTTCTCTATCTTCAAAAGTACAATCTTTGAAGGGAAAGACAATTATAAATTAGTCAGTACTTCACAAAATAAAGAATGCAATTTCATGGATACACCTGACTGGGTGTCAAAAAATGAGATTAAAAATTATTAATTCCCTGTGCATTTATATATAAAACGGCCAAATAATTTGTTATTTTTATTAGTTCAATTGTTATATACTTATAAATATTTACGAATCTTTTAAACTTCTTAAGTATTTAATGATGAAACCATTTATTAATGAAGACTTTCTTTTAGAAAACAAGACTTCCAGGAAACTTTATCACGATTTTTCGGAACATCAGCCGATAATCGATTTCCATTGTCATCTATCGCCTTCCATGATAGCGGATGACCGGCAGTTTGATAACCTGGGACAGGCATGGCTTGAGGGTGACCATTATAAATGGCGTGCAATGAGAACAAATGGAATAAATGAGAGATTCTGCACCGGCAATGCAACACCCAGGGAGAAATTCGACAAATGGGCTGAAACAGTTCCAGCCACAATCGGAAATCCGTTATACCACTGGACTCATCTGGAACTGGCCAGGTATTTTGGCATATATGATCTCCTTTCTCCATCAACATCCGGGAAAATTTATGAAAAAGCCTCAGAAATGCTTCATTCAAAGGAGTTCAGCATAAGATCACTTATCAGGAAAATGAATGTTGAGATCATCTGTACAACCGACGATCCGTCTGACACCCTCGAATATCATAAGAAACTGAAAGGTTTATCCGAAATCAGGGTCCTTCCTACATTTCGTCCTGACAACATTGTTAAAACGGAGGACCCGGCAAAATTCAAGGAATATATTGCCAGGCTTGATAAAGCTTCAGGGATGACTATTGACAACTTCGCCACTCTTATTAAAGCGCTAGATAGCAGGCATGAGTTTTTCCATAAAACGGGCGGTCGACTTTCTGATCACGGACTTGACCGGTTTTATTATTCTCCATGTACTACCGGTGAAGCAGACAAGATTTTCAAGAGTCTTCTGAAAGGACAAAGCCTGTCGGCTCAGGAGACTGAAAAATACAAGACGTCGGTAATGCTTGAACTCTGCAGGATGAACCACAAAAGAGGTTGGACTCAGCAGTTTCATGTCGGGGCAATGAGGAACAACAGTTCAAGGATGTTCAGGCTTATGGGACCGGATACCGGATGGGATTCGATAGGTGTTCCCCAGGATGCTTTGAAAATGTCGGGATTTCTTAGTACCCTTGATGATTCTGACCAGCTCACAAAAACAATTCTGTATAATCTTAATCCTGCTGATAATGAAATGATGGCGACAATGGCAGGGAATTTCAATGACGGAACCAGGCCAGTGAAGGTGCAATATGGTGCCGCATGGTGGTTCCTTGATCAGAAAGCAGGAATGGAAAAGCATCTTAAGGACCTTGCTGCACTCGGGCTTCTGAGAAGATTTGTCGGTATGGTTACTGATTCAAGAAGCTTCATGTCGTATCCGCGGCATGAGTATTTCAGAAGGATTGTCTGCAATTTCGTCGGAAACGAAATCGGAAAAGGATTGATACCTGACGATGATGAACTTGTGAAACCTCTGATTGAAGGGATATCGTATAAAAATGCTAAAGAGTATTTTGGATTTTAAAGTGATACTCCTCTCCCGCTATAGCGTGATCGACATACAAAATTAAATTGATATATCAATATGAACGAGTTGAATCTAAAAGGCAAAATAGCAGTTATTACCGGCGGAGCCGGACTGATCTGTTCCGAAATGGCCAGATCTCTTGCTTTTCAGGGCGTAAAGACTGTAATCATTGATCTCAGCGGTGAAGCTGCAGGCAAAGTGGCGAAGGAGATAGAAAAGGAGTTTAAAACGCCTTCAATGGGTCTTTCAGCAAGTGTACTTGACAAATCTTCCCTTGAAGCATCAAAAAAGATTATTAATGAGAAGTTCGGGATGATTGATATACTTATCAACGGAGCGGGAGGAAATTCTCCGGCTGCCACCACGAAGGTTGAAAAAATGGATGGATCAGATTCTGAGAATCCTGATGATACTTTCTTTGGACTCAAGCTGGAAGGGTTTGATAAGGTATTCGATCTTAATTTTAAAGGGACACTTTTACCATCCATGGTCTACACCACCGATATGGTAAAACAAAAATCCGGAGTCATTATTAATATTTCATCTATGAACTCTTACCGTCCGCTTACTAAAATAGCTGCCTATTCAGCCGCAAAAGCTGCTGTTAATAATTTCACACAATGGCTGGCAGTTCATTTTTCAAAAACCGGAATTAGAGTAAATGCTATTGCTCCCGGATTTCTTCTTACAAATCAGAATAAGTTCCTTTTGATAGATGAAAAAACGGGGGATCTTTCACCCCGGGCTATTAAGATAATAAATGGCACTCCGATGGAGCGGTTCGGAACTCCCGAAGAGCTTACCGGAACGCTTCTTTACCTTGTTTCGGACCTGTCAAAATTTGTAACAGGGATTGTTATTCCTATAGATGGAGGATTCAGTGCATACTCTGGCGTTTAAGGCGACAGGCGACAGGTTTAGAGCCAAAAAAGCGAATATTTCGGCCTGAAGTCTTTAGCCTGACGCCTGTAGCCCATAAGACATAAATAAAAATTAAAGGAAAATGATATATTATCAATCTGGTTCTGAAAATATGGTAATGAGCCCCAATGACCTCGAGTATGGGGTGTTTTCGGCGCTAGTAAAACTTGGCCCGAGAAAAAAAGTTCTTGTTGTTCCTCCCGATTTTACCAGGTTCCATTCCAGGTCAGGTGATATAACCACACTGATCTATAATTATTATAAGGAAAATCTTAAAGACCTACTTCCGGCGCTTGGCACTCATTCTCCTATGACAGGAAAGGAAATATCGGAAATGTACAAGGGAATTCCGTTGGATCTTTTCCGGGTATATGACTGGAGAAAAGACATCGTAACTGTCGGCACCGTTCCTGGTGAATTTGTTTCAGAAATCACTGAGGGAAAGCTAAACTATTCATGGCCAGCTCAGCTTAATAAGCTTGTAATGAATGGCGGACATGATCTGATATTGTCGGTCGGACAGGTAGTGCCTCATGAAGTGGCGGGAATGGCAAGCTATAATAAAAACCTCTTTATAGGTTCAGGAGGCCCTGAAGGGATCAATAAGAGCCATTTCATAGGAGCGGTTTACGGAATGGAAAGAATGATGGGAAAAGCAGATACTCCGGTCAGAAAACTTCTTAATTATGCATCTGAAAAGTTCATTGCACATCTTCCTGTTGTTTACATTCATACAGTGGTCGGTCGCGACGTAACCGGAAAACTGGTGATCAGGGGTCTGTTTATCGGAGATGACTACGACGTATTCAAGCTGGCATCAGACCTTTCCTTAAAAGTCAATTTTACAGTGCTGGATAAACCACTGAAAAAAGCAGTTGTGTATCTCGATCCTGCAGAATTTAAAAGCACGTGGCTTGGGAACAAGAGCATTTACAGGACAAGGATGGCTATGGCTGATAACGGTGAGTTGTTAATTCTTGCACCCGGGCTCAAAGAATTCGGAGAAGACATGGAGATCGACAGACTCATAAGAAAATACGGCTACAGGGGAACACCTGCAACGTTAAAATCGACTGATGAGAATGCAGAACTGAAGAATAATCTGAGCGCAGCAGCACATCTTATTCACGGAAGCTCAGAGGGCAGGTTTTCAATCACATATTGTCCTGGTTATCTGACGAAAGCCGAAATTGAATCTGTCAATTTCAGGTATTCAGATCTTAAAACAATGATGAAAAAATATGATCCGGTAAAGCTCCATGAAGGATTCAACAAGCTTGCCAGCGGAGAAGAAATCTACTTTATCTCAAATCCTGCAGTGGGATTGTGGGCTTCAAAAGATAAGCTTAAATGATAAATTGGGGAATTATTGGCTGTGGAAAAGTGACAGAACTTAAAAGCGGTCCGGCTTTCAGTAAGATAACTGATTCACGGCTGGTTGCGGTTATGAGGCGAAACGCGGCACTTGCTGAAGATTATGCATCACGGCACAATGTTCCAAAGTTCTATACAAATGCCGATGATCTTATAAATGACCCGGAGATTAATGCTGTATATATAGCCACACCCCCGGGAAGCCATGCGGAATATGCAATAAAAGTTCTTGAGGCAGGCAAGCCTGTCTATATTGAGAAGCCAATGGCTTTGAATTACAAAGAGTGTATAAGAATTAATGAAACAGCAGAAAAATTCAAATTGCCTGTCTTTGTTGCCTACTATCGCAGGACTCTTCCCGGATTTATAAAGATCAAAGATCTGATCGAGGCAGGAGAGATCGGGAAACCAAGATTTGTAAATTTTCAGATATTCAGCTATCCGTCCGAGGATGAAAAGTCCGGAAGGCTTCCCTGGCGGGTTATCCCGGAGATCTCCGGTGCAGGACATTTTTTTGACCTTGCATCCCACCAGCTTGATTACCTGGATTTCCTGTTAGGCCCGGTTCTGAAAGTTTCATCAATAGTTCTCAACCAGGCTAATAATTACGATGCTGAAGATTTTGTTTCAGCAAGCTTTTTATTCAGGGATAGTATTGTTGGCACCGGTATATGGAGCTTCAGCTCTTCGCGTGAAGCTAACAGGGATAATTTTGAGATTGTTGGTGAAAAAGGTATAATAAAAACCTCTACATTTACCTACGAACCTATTGTTCTTGTCAACGGAAACGGACGCCAGGAATTTATTAACGAACGGCCTGAAAATATACAGTTTTACCTTATTGAGCAGATTGTAAAAGCGCTTTCAGGTAAGGGAGATGTTGCAAGCACAGGCATTTCGGCGGCCAGAACCAGTTGGGTTATGGATGAAGTGGTGAAAGAGTACTATAAAAAGGTATGAGGTGCGGGGTATGGGGTATGGGGTATGAAGTATTAGGAAGAAATAAAGAAATAAAGAAATAAAGAAATGATGAACCCCATAAAATTTACATAGCTATGAGTACTTTATCAGATATCGGATTAATAGGCCTGGCAGTAATGGGTGAAAACCTGGTGCTCAATATGGAGAGCAAAGGTTTCCGGGTAACTGTTTATAACCGGACAATACAAAAAGTAGATGATTTCCTGGCAGGCAGGGCAAAAGGCAAAAAGATAACAGGGGTTCATTCTGTTGAAGAGCTTGTAAAATCTCTGAATAAACCCCGGAAAATAATGATCATGGTCAAAGCGGGAAGTGCAGTAGATGAAATGATTGATACCCTGATACCTTATCTTGAAAAGGGCGATATAATTATTGACGGTGGCAATACACACTTCCCCGACACAAACAGGCGTACCGCATTGGTTGAAAGCAAGGGACTGCTATATATTGGCACGGGAGTTTCAGGAGGTGAGGAAGGTGCCCTCCTGGGTCCGTCAATCATGCCGGGTGGTTCAAAAGCAGCCTGGCCCGAAGTGAAGCCAATATTCCAGGCAATTGCCGCTAAAGTCGAAGATGGAACGCCATGTTGTGACTGGGTAGGAGAAAACGGGGCCGGCCATTTTGTAAAAATGGTTCACAACGGTATAGAATACGGTGATATGCAGCTTATTTGCGAAGCTTACCAGATAATGAGGGATCTTCTTCATATGACCGCCGATGAGATGCATCATGTATTCAAAGAGTGGAATAAAGGTGATCTTAACAGTTATCTCATTGAAATTACAAGAGACATTCTTGAATTCAAAGATACTGATGGTAAACCGCTAGTAGATAAGATACTGGATACGGCAGGACAAAAAGGAACAGGCAAATGGACTGCTGTAACCGCTCTGGATCTCGGTATTCCTCTGACGCTTATAGGTGAAGCTGTTTTTTCAAGATGCCTGTCAGCTGTAAAAAATGAAAGGGTGAAAGCTGCTGAAATACTTCATGGACCTTCACCCATGACCCCAAAAGACAAAACCGAATTTGTTAGTAATATTAAGGATGCTCTCTATGCTTCAAAGATCGTATCCTATGCACAGGGATATGCTCTCATGGAAGCTGCAGCTGTGGAATATGGATGGAAACTGAACTATGGAGGAATTGCACTTATGTGGCGAGGCGGATGTATTATCAGGTCTGCATTCCTGGGAAAAATAAAGGAAGCATTTGATAATAATCCGGCAATAACCAACCTCCTTCTTGATCCTTTCTTTAAAGATAAAGTCGAAAAAGCCCAAAAAGGCTGGAGAAATCTTGTTTCGACAGCGGCTATTAACGGCATACCTGTTCCTGCAATATCCTCTGCGCTTGGTTACTTTGACGGCTATCGCTGTGAAAAGCTTCCGGCAAATCTATTACAAGCTCAGAGGGATTACTTTGGAGCACATACCTATGAGCGCACTGATAAACCAAGAGGCGAATTCTTCCACACCAACTGGACTGGTCGCGGAGGAACTACAGCTTCGACCACCTATAACGTATAATTCATTAAACAACCAAACCAATTATGTTCGAATTTCAGAAAAAGATCAGCAAATACAGATGGACTATATGTGCACTCGTATTCTTTGCCACAACTGTTAATTATCTCGACAGACAGGTACTCAGCTTGTTAAAAAGCAATCTGGAGGTTCAGTTTAACTGGAGTGATTCCGATTACGCCAATATAGTTTCTGCTTTTCAATTTGTTTATGCCATTTCTATGCTTTTTGCCGGTCGCATAGTTGACTGGTTGGGTACCAAATTGGGATATGCATGGTCCCTGATCATTTGGTCGGTGGCGGCTATGTCACATGCACTGGCAAGAGGTACTGGCGGGTTCATGGTTGCCCGTGGGTTACTGGGTTTTGGAGAATCTGGCAACTTCCCGGCTGCAAACAAAGCAATTGCAGAATGGTTCCCCAAGAAAGAAAGAGCCCTGGCTATTGGCATATTTAATTCCGGAACAAATATTGGCGCAATTCTTGCACCTTTGGTCGTTCCCTGGATTGTCAAGAATCTTGGCTGGCAGGCTGCATTTTTAATTATTGGAGGTATCGGCTTCTCATGGCTCATATTCTGGTTCTGGCTGTATGAAGTTCCATCCAGAAGCAAACGGATAAGTAAGACTGAATACGATTATATTCACGCTGATAACCTTGAGGGATCGAATAACTACGTTGCAGAAAACACTGAAAAAGTGCCATGGCTTAAACTCCTTCAATTTAAGCAGACCTGGGCATTTAGTTTTGGGAAATTCATGACCGATGGAGTCTGGTGGTTCTATTTGTTCTGGTTACCTGCGTATCTGAAAGCCCAGTATGGAATGACAGGGATGCAGGTTGCCTTTCCCCTGGCTGTCCTTTATACATTATCGACCGTTGGCAGCATAACCGGTGGCTTGTTTCCCATGTATTTCATAAAGAAAGGATATGAACCTTATGCTGGCCGCATGAAGGCTATGCTGTTTATTGCCATGATTCCCCTGGTTGTTTTATCTGCCCAGTACCTTGGCAGTATCAGTTACTGGATGCCTGTTATTATAATTGGAATAGGCACTGCGGCGCACCAGGCGTGGTCGGCTAATATATTTACCACAGTATCAGATATGTTTCCTAAAAAGACAATTGCCAGCGTGACAGGCATTGGTGGCATGGCCGGCGGCCTTGGTGGAATTTTTGTTAATAAAGCCTCAGGCTGGATTTTCGATGGTTACCGCAGCTCCGGTATCGCCAGATCGTGGCTTGAAGCGCAGGGTCAAAACCTTGGTGAGTTTCTGGAAAAGATCAAATCCATGACTTTGGTGAACCAACATAATGATATCATTAATCTTGATAAGGTAGAACTGAGTAATCTGCCTGCATCAATAGCTCAGCAACTCCAGGCTATTGATCCGGTCAGGTTTGACCAGTTAAAAGATATTCAAATGCCTATCGTTCATGGTAATATGACGACAGCTTATACCTTTGTATTTGTATTCTGCGCTATCGCATATCTGATTGCCTGGGCTGTAATGCATTTTCTGGTTCCAAAATGGAAAAAAATCGAACTCTGATTCTGACCATCAGTATTAATTATTTAAACAATGAAAAAGCTCGGAAAATATTCCATCGGACTGGGTGACAGGTTCGGACACCAGGGTCATGCTCAGCTTAAAGCAATAATTGAGGCTGGCAGGAAAGGTGTCGAAATCACCCCGGTATGGAACAAATCAAACAGGGAGCATATGATAATCGGCACCCAGCCATCAGATGTAAGGAAGGAAGCAGATACCGTAACCAAAGACGCAGGCTTTAAAAAACCATATTTTGTTGATGCAGACCATATAAACCTGGATACTGTTGACAAATTTATCAGGAGCTCGGATTTTTTTACTGTAGATGTAGCTTCATATATAGGAAAGCGCACCGATGATTCTGACATCAGCGTATTTATTGATATTGCCGGTAAATATACAGGCAGGCTGGATGTTCCGGGAATTACAAAAGCAATGAAATGTTCCGTAAAACAGCTGGCTGATATAGCCGAAAAATATCTTTTCGCAGCAAAAAAAGCCGGAGAGATCTACAGAAAGATAGAAAAATCGAAAGGCGCCGGAAACTTCATTACCGAAGTATCGATGGATGAAGTCTCTCAGCCTCAGACACCCGTGGAATTATTTTTCATCCTGGCCATGCTAGGATATGAAGGAGTTCCTCTTCAGACTATAGCCCCCAAGTTCTCCGGAAGATTCAACAAAGGGGTGGACTATACAGGCGACCCACTAAAATTTGCATCAGAGTTTGAAGAAGATCTTATGGTAGTGGCCTTTGCTGTTAAGGAATTCAAACTTCCTGAAAATCTGAAGATCAGCATCCACTCAGGATCTGATAAGTTTGCAATATATCCTCATATCAGTTCTCTGCTTAAAAAGTATGATAAGGGTGTTCACCTGAAAACCGCAGGGACAACCTGGCTTGAAGAGGTGATCGGGCTTGCAGAATCAGAAGGTAAAGCACTTGATCTTGTTAAGGAGATCTATGCGAAATCTCTTGAAAAGATAGAAGAACTATGTGCTCCATATGCTGATGTCATTGATATTAATGGAGATGCTCTGCCTTCGGGGAATGAGGTTATGAGCTGGAATGGCAGGAAATTTGCCTCTTCACTCAGACATGTAAGCGGCAATATGGATTATAATCCCAATATGCGACAGCTAATTCATGTTGCATACAAGCTTGCTGCAGAAAAAATGGATAAGTATTTCAGACTTCTTGAGGAACATAAGGAAGTGGTCTCAGAATGTGTTTTTGAGAATATCTACGACAGGCATATCTGCAGGTTATTTTTTTAGTTCGATAGCTGCGAGTATGAACGCCGCTACTCCCTTTGTATCGTTATCGACTCGTTTCTCGCTAATATAATATTCATATGATCCGTCCCTGTAGGGATTACCGCCAAGACCGCATCCTCCGCAAATGTTATGCATTGTCAGAAATCCTTTTTCATCGGCTGTTAAAAGCTCTTTAATTATACAGTCAAAAGCTTTATCAGCAATCCCGAGGTATTTACTGTCGAGGTAACCATTATGGGCTCCTCTTGCAAAAACATAAGCAAACATTGCTGATCCGGAGCCTTCAATGTAGTTTCCTTCCCT
This sequence comes from uncultured Bacteroidales bacterium, assembly GCA_963746685.1. Classification (GTDB taxonomy): domain Bacteria; phylum Bacteroidota; class Bacteroidia; order Bacteroidales; family VadinHA17; genus LD21. The sequence continues at coordinate 35,749 of CAVVBY010000035.1, read as the reverse complement.
CCCACCCTGGTTAAGTACCTGAAACCACAAGCCGGTTTTCGGATCCTGCACTTTCAGAAGAGCAGCACATGTTTTCTGTAAAATTCCGATAAGGGCATCACGATCAGGATGATCCACAGGCAGGTATTCAAGAATATCAATAATAGCCATCGTGTACCAGCCTGTGGCACGGCTCCACGGGTAATGTGATTTTCCTGTTTCAGGGTCGCACCATTTTTGCTGCCTGCTCTCATCCCATGCATGCATAAGCAACCCGGAACTTTGATCCAAAGTTTTTTCATAAATCATTTTTACCTGCGCGGTGGCTGCATCAAACCATTCCGGTGCATTAAATTCCTTTGCATACTGGACCATATATGTTGATCCCATGAATATCCCGTCGAGCCACATCTGCCACGGGTAGATTTTCTTATGCCAGTAGCCTCCTGATTTTGTCTTTGGATGACTGTGAAGCTGATCGATTAAACTATCAAGTGCATATCTGTATCTTAATTCGTGAGTCCTCTGGTAAAGTGTCATTACGTTCCTCCCGGGAAAAATCCTGTCAAGGTTATATTCTTCTTTCCTGTAATCAATTATAGAACCATCTGGCTGGACAAAATAATTTACCCAGTCTTCCATATATTTTGAATACTTAGGATCGACATTACCGAGCCGGTCAATCGCCATCCCCAGAAATGCGACATCATAAGCCCATTTCGGATTTCTGTCAACATAATATACAAGGCTGTCGGACCGGGTCATAACTGAATTTGCCATCCTGACCGACCACTTTGATTTATCGGGTTTGTTCTTTTTTTCCTGCGAATGTAAACTACAGGCTGAAAGCATGATTAATAAAACAATAGATCCTTTTATCAACATAATTTAAGCAGGTATTAATATTTCTGTACATAATTCCTCTAGTTTTGTCTAGTTACTCCAAACATTCAGGAGGGGTAAAAAGAAAAGAGACTCCCTGCCAGAGTCTCTTTTCATACCCGGTATTACTGAAAGTTGCCTATGAATCTTTGTAGTAATACCATTTTTACACCCAAACTAACCCAATAATTCTGAATTAGTAGCCCGGATTTTGCATAGCTGCTTTTTCATCAGCAGTAAGGGCATGCCCGTCAGCATTATAAATGTTATCGAGGAAAGTCTGCGGTAGCGGGCGCAGGTAATGCTTCTCCTGGATAGCCGCTACTGCTCCCTCGTTGAAAGTCCTGGCACGGCTTAAAAGCGTTTTAGTGCGCGCAAGGTCTTCCCAGCGGAAAAGCTCGCCGTAGAGCTCGCGTGAACGCTCGTTGAGCAGGAAGCACATCATCCTGTCGTAGTCGCTTGAAAGGCCGAGTTTTGTTATAATGGCCTCGTCTACAGCCGGAAGGCTTGCCGGGGTGATCCCGGTGGTAATGTCCGAGGCAGCGGTTGTTACAGGAATATTAAGCGATTCGTAGTATGAATTTGAAGTGCAATACGAATTTATCAATGAGCCGTCTGCATTTTTCGGTGCATTTGAATTGGTAAGAACAGCGGCGCCGCCATCCTTGTATGCAGCCCTGTCTTCACCGGTCTTGAACTGTGCGCGTGCACGGACAATATTCATAACCGTGATGGCCTCAGCATATTTGTTTTGGCGGATAAGAGCTTCAGCTTTAATGAGATATGTCTCGGCTACCCTTGCATATATTCCATCGCGGCGGCCGGCAGTTGCGGCTACGGCTATGCGGGATCCGTCAAGCCATTTGCTGAGCGACGGGAACCTGCTGACATTGCCGGCTAAGCTTAAGTAACCGCTGCCATTGGCAAGGTAGCGTGGATAGGTATGGGGTGTGGGTTTACCAGTTACAGGGTTATTGAAATAGACCCCGGTATGTGTACTTTTTACCAACGGAGTTCCTCCACTGGTAGGATTGGTAAACCTGGTGTCGCCCGCCTTATTGATAATATAGATCAATCCCAGGTCACCCTTTGCATAAGTTACATTAGTAGCTGTATTCGGGTCTGTTCCGTTAAGCTGGGCAAGGTTTGAAACATTGTTCAGGTTTGCCTTGGTTTTAAAGCTTTTCCAGAAACGCGAATCGTTATCCATGTCGAACACACTGTAAGCGTATTCATTTGTCCTGCATCTCTGGTACTCGCGCCCTCCGGCTATATCGCGTACAAAACCGGTAAGTGTTTGATATACCGAAAGAAAAAGAAGATGGTTGTAGTTCCCGTTCCCATCAGCAGCGATGGTAGTTGTGCTGGAGAACTGTGCGGCAAAAATCACCTCAGGGAGTTTCTCGTTTGCGCCGTCAGGCCCCGTGAATGCGAAAATATCGGAATAATCTGTTGCAAGCGCATGATGTCCGATAACCTCGTCTGCAAGTGTTATTATCTCTGCAAGGTCTGCTGTTTTGTACGAAGAGTTCCAGTCGTCGTTTATTTCAGAACACCTGTAAAGGAGCGCTTTTGCCAGGAAATGGGCTGCCACATCCTTGTAAAGCTTCCCCTCTTTAGCTTCGGCAGCTGGAAGCCCTGCATAAGCTGTCCTTAAATCGGCGATGATCTGGTTAACGCACTCCTCTTTCGTTGCGCGTACAAAAAACCTATCTACGCCCTCGGATGGCTGCAGTTTCAGTACAACGGGCCCATACTGTTGTACAAGCCTGAAATATGAGATCGCGCGAAGGAACGACGCCTCGGCTGTAAACAGCTTGCTTTTATTGGCATCCGTTATAACTGCATCGACATTTGCAAGAAGAAAGTTGGCATCGCTGATAGCCTTGTACATCATGTCCCATATCTCATAAGTTTTTGTAACATTAGAGGTTGGAACATCAGGAACTATTGAACCCAGGTTGGAGTTATAATCGTTCCAGGTTTGTTGAGCCTGGTCGCCCCCTACAATGAATTCGTCAGTACCGCACTGGTTAGTGGAAACTGACTGCTCCCTGCTCATGAAAAAATTCCTGTAGTGGTTGTACAACGCATCGGCGAGGTCGGTAATCCCCTCGGGAGTCTTAAAATAATCGGTGTTTCTTTGGGTCTTCAGCTCTTCGTTGAGAAAATCCTTTTTGCATGAGCTGATACCTGATACAAGCAGGATAATTGCCCAAAGCGCTAATATGGTTTTTATAGACTTATTCATATCGTGTATTTTCTTTTATGGTTAAAAATTCATTCAGTATTTTCTCAGAATCCCACGTTAACACCGAATACAAACCCGCGGTTATAATAGAGAGTGCCATATTCGGAATCCCTGAAGTTATTCCGCGACCAGAGCATACCGGCATTCTGTACCTGTGCATAGACCCTCAGGCTGTTTATCTTAACCTTGCTTAGCAGGCTATTTGGCAACTGGTATCCCAGCGATATGTTTCTGATCTTGATCCATGAATCATCTTTATAATAGGTGCCGGCATAAGTGTCGCCGCCTGCCTCGCTCATAAACGGTCTCTGGTATTCGGCACCGGTATTGTCGGGCGTCCAGTAATCAAGTTCGCGCTGGTCGCCATACATCCCTGTAAGAGCTTCACCTACACCTGACATATATTTGAGGCGTCCGGTAAGGAACGCGGATAGCTCGATACCTTTATAACTGAAAGTATTTGTGAGTCCCACTGTCCAGCGCGGGCGTGTGTTGCCTATGATAACCCTGTCGTAGTTGCCGTCGATACGATAGTCGCCATTCTGGTCTTTGACCTTTATTTTACCTGGTGCAAATTGGGATCCGTTAGCATTGAATTTCGCCATCTCTGCCTGGTCTTCAGGAGTATCCTGCCAGATGCCGATCTTTTCGTAATTATATATTACACCTATCGATTGACCTATGAACCAGTTATTTCCGACCATATCCTCCTTGCCGTTCATGAGCGATTCGATCTTGTCCTTCTGCCATGCGGCGGTTGCATTTATATTCCATGCGAAGTCTCCTTTTTCGATAACGTTGGAATTAATAGTGATGTCGAGTACCCCTGTTGCTTGTTTCACCGACATTTGCAATTATCGAGGTAAAGCCCGAAACGCTTGGAAGGGCTACAGTTAAAAGAAGATCGGTAGTATATGACTTGTAACCTTCGATGGTCCCGTTAACCCGCCCTTTCGAGTAAAGAGAAATCGACACCAAGGTTGTACTGGGTTGTCTTTTCCCATCCAAGCTCCTGGTTTGCAACAGCGCTTGTAAATGTATAACCGGTCTCGGTTCCGGTGCCAAAAGGTACGGTAACCTGGGTGATAGCGCCTTTTGTTGAGTAAAGCCCTACGGCAGAGTTACCTACTGTACCGACACCTAAACGCAGCTTTAACTGGTTGAGCCATGAAATACCGTTTAAGAAGCTCTCCTGGTCTAAACGCCATGCTATGGCAGCGCTCGGGAAGAATGCCCATTTGTTCCCTTCTGCAAGCTGTGAAGCACCATCCCAGCGGCCTGATAATGTAAGCAGGTATTTGTCTTTGTAATTGTAATTTACGCGGGCCATGTACGATTCAAGCTGGTTTTCCTGAAGCCCGGAGCTCCATGAGGAGAGTTGGGCGCTGGTAAGGGCACCTAAGGCGTACCATATCTGGCTCGACAGCTCAACACCCTGTCCTGTAATTGCCGACGATTCGCTGGTCCATTTCGATGCCGTCTGGAGCAGTGTGACACCTATTGTATGGGCACCGAATTTATTGTCGTAATAAAGGAGGTTATCGATAGTATAGGAGAAGTCTTTTGTATTGGAGATACTTGCATTGGAAGCGCTGAGTTCCCTTACAATTGACTTAGTGTCGTTATACCAGCCGTTCCTGTAGAAGCGGAAGTCGGGGCCAAAGTTCATACGGTACCTGAGGCCTTTAAAGAGTATTTACTTCTGTAAAGAGGCTGCCAAGAATACGGAGTGTCTCGCGCTGGTTGGTCGAGTATTTCCATTCGTCTATAACATTCCACACGCGTGCCTTTCCCCCGGGATGCACGATACGGTTTCCATCTGCATCATAAGGAAGGGAATAAGGCTCAATCCTTGCTGCTGCCGCGATCAGGTCGCCTGTCACGTTGGAGCTTCCTCCCGTTGCGCTCTGACCGTAATCCTGGTACTGCCATGATCCGTTGATGCCTGCGCCGAATGTAATCCATTTCTTGGGGTTAAGCTCTACATTTGTCCTGAATGTGTAACGCTGGTACTCCTGTCCCTTTGTTGTACCCTGGTTGTTCAGGTAACCTATCGAACCGTAAGCCTTCATTGTTTTTGTACCGCCGCTCGCGCTGAGGGTATGCTCCTGGGTATAGTTTGGCTGCGTTACCACTCCCAACCAGTCGAATGTTTCGACTTGCGAGGGGTCCCATGTGCCGCTTGCCCAGCCTTTCTGGATGTTCTGCCATGCAGTGGGTTCGGCTGTAAAATAATTAATAGTGGCATCGTTGGCAAGGGTTGGCGCGTTACCCGGCAATCTTGAGTATGTGCCGGTGGCTGGAACATAAGATGCATAATATGCGCCCCAGCGCGAGAATTCCATGAATTCCGCAACGTCCATGTATTGAGAACGCCAAACCATCTGCTCGTTTGTAAGCGAACCCGAGTAGTTAAGCTGAAATTGTCCATCGGTACCGCGTTTTGTTGTTACAAGCACAACTCCGTTAGCGCCCCTCGAACCGTAAATAGCGGTTGCCGAAGCGTCTTTCAGTATCTCTATCGATTCGTATATCCTGCTCGTTCAGTGTTTCAATCCCGGAATTCGACATAATGGGAATACCGTCAACAACATAAAGAGGCGAGTTGGAAGCGGTAAGCGAACGCGCGCCGCGGATTGAAATGCTTCCCAGTGTACCGGGGCGAAGAGAGGTGGTAATATCGACACCTGCTGCTTTACCCTGGAGGGCCTGGAATACGTTGTTTACAGGGCGGGCGGTTATTTGTTCGTTTGAAACGGAAACAACAGAGCCGGTAATATCACTCTTTTTCTGGGTTCCATAACCGATCACCACAATCTCATCTAACCCGGTATATTCTTCCTTCAGGACAGCATCAACTTTACTCTGGTTTCCGACAGGAACCTGAAGTTTTGTATAGCCTATGAATGAGAACTCCAGGATAGCAGAAGAAGGATCCTGAACAGTAATCGTGTAGTTACCGTTTAAGTCGGTCTGAACTCCTGTCGTTGTACCCTGCACTATTACGTTTGTACCCGGTAAAGCTGCTCCTCCCGAGTCAGTGACCTTTCCGGTAATTGTTCTGGCATTCTGTCCGAATGACGCGGCTGAAAATATCATAAGCAGCATTAAGACTAAAATGCGGTTAAAGAGAATTTTTTTCATATTATTTCATAAATTAATGGGTTAGAGTGATTTTGACAGTTATATTGTTATTTGTGATTATTTCTTTACTTTCTCCCTTTTCAGGAAGAACTGTACCCGGCAGTGATATTATTAATTAAATAAATATTCCTGCATTTTTCATCCTTCATTATAAAGAGTTTTAATTATTTCCGGCTGGTAACAGTTGGTAACCCTGTACATCCTGGCAATTTATAAGTTTCAGATAAGGAAGTCCTTGACCGGTGAAATTACTGATACCCTATCCCATGATATGTCCCTGCGAGTCTTTTGCTTCAAGCGGACTACCATCTGAAATTTCCATCTCAATATCATGGAAGCTTATACCAGATGTATTTTCAAGCAAAACTCCTTTTCTTGAAAAGCTCCTGTATATCATTAAATGAAACTCTTGAAACTGCCCGTTCTTCCAGGCCATAAATTGCAACAGGCCGTCTGAGCATCCGCGGATATTGATGTTTGACAGATGAACATTCCTTACAGCCGGAGTCCTTTCCGAAAGAGGTTCAGTCTGCGTCGGCTGATAACGAAGAGTTATAAGAATACCTTCATTCACTATATTATACATTGTAACATTTGAGACCCTAACATCTTCAACAATACCACCCCTGCCCCTCATTGTTTTTATCCTAATTCCAATATCAGTTCCTTCAAATACACAATTGGAAATTGAAATTCTCCTGACATCTCCGCTCATTTCACTGCCAATAACCACTCCTCCATGGCCTTCAAGCATTGTGCAGTTGGTAATTGTAATGTTTTCAGTAGGTTTGCCGGCTTCACGTCCGTCCTCATCGCGGCCCGATTTTATAACAATGCAATCATCACCCACAGTAATATGGCAATCTGAAATATGAACATTCCTGCACGATGAAGGATCAATACCGTCAGTATTTGGAGAATTGCCCGGATTTTCAATTGTTATACCTGTAATAGTAACATTTTCGCAAAAAGCCGGCATTATTGTCCAGAACGGAGGATTTGAAAAGCTTACTCCTTCAATCAGTACATTTTTACATTCATAGGTTGTCACCATGGGTGGTCTTAAGAAATTATTTTTACCTTTAATATACTGATTCTGTCGACAGCAGCGTTTCGTTTTCCTTCCCGAATATCTCCTGCCATTTATTGTCGACCGGCTGTTTTGCATTTACGCTCCTCATGAAATCCCACCATTTTTTACCCTGTCCTTCAAAATGTCCGTCACCCCTTATGGAAATATTCTCACATCTGATAGGCATAGACCTGTGATTTAAAATTCCTGACCCGGACATCTTCCCATCTTGATTGGACCATTGGCAGATAATCATCAAAATCGTCAGAAAATCTTACAACAGATCCTGCATCAAGATAGAGTGTAATATTGCTCTTCATGACAATTGGTCCTGTTAAAAAGGTTCCTGCCGGGAAAAAGAGAGTGCCACCACCTGAATCGGAAAGACTGTCAATCAGATTATTGATAATATTTGTGCACTTTATTTTGCCTGATCGGTCAGCTCCATGATCAGCAATGTTGGTCCAGACATGCTGGGAATTTAAAAGAAGAGGAAATGTGACCAGAAGTAAGAAGGAAAGGGTTCTTTTCATGACAATGGACCGGTTAAGTCAGATTTACATGATCTAAATTACCACATTAACTGCCATTAGCAGTGGTGTACAAATTATCAGTTTTAGGGAGATAAATTGATTGAAATGGCTCTGATTATGCTAATTTTGAAATTACAATCCCTGTGAATGAACAGAACCCTGAGAATTATAGTGTTAATCATTCTATTCTTTAATCACTTGTCAGCATCAAGGACAGAATATCTTCAGATTCGACCATATAGGATCCGAAGACGGGCTTTCACAGAATACGGGATTCAGTATTCTTTTTGACAGTAAGGGATTCATGTGGATCGGTACCTATAACGGGCTTAACAGGTACGACGGGTATGAATTCAAGATTTTCAGGAGCAGTCCCGGAAATCCTTCAAGTTTCACTAACAACAGGGTCATAAAACTTTGGGAAGATAAAAGAGGCTTTATCTGGCTTGAGACATACGATGGTTACTATCATTTCTTCAATCCTGTAACTGAAGTCTTTCATTCAATCCCCCTGTACGAAGGATCTGATGTGCATAATGGAGCCATGAAAATTTTCCTTCAGTACTCCACTGATATTATTCTTCTTGGTTCTTCTGAATCAGGTTTATACCTTCTTAAATATGATGATCCGGGAAAAACTTATACCGTTCAGCAATTTACGGCTGAAGGAAATAATTCAATATCAGATAACCGTATAAAATTCATTCACAAGGATTCTGAAAATAACGTCTGGATAGGGACACAAAAAGGAATTAACTTTATTCCAGGTGAAATTAGTCGGGAAACCCGATCCGGTAATCAGCCGGAAGTATCCGGAGCTTTCATTCACATCGGTTTGTGAAACGTCCGGATGAGATCTGGTTTGGAACAGAAGAGAACGGGATAATGGTTTATGATAAACCTACGGGTAATACCAGGATGATCTCTGTTCAGACAGTACCTGGATTCAAATCAGACAAAATCACCCATCTTTATCGTACCCGGACTGGAGAGATCCTTGCAGGATTCAGGAACAAAGGTCTGATGATCACACAAAATTCCGGCATAGAATGGCAAAATGTAAAATTTCATTCAGAGAATCTGGATAAGATCTATGAGGACAGGCACAATCAGGTGTGGCTTACAGCAGTTGAGTTCGGAGTGACAAGACTTGACCTGAAAAGCCTTGATACCAGGTTTTATGTTCTGACACCCGAAGAGATAAAACCACTAACGGACCTTGAAAGACCTCAGTTCTTTGAGGATACCCATGATAACCTCTGGCTTGGGCTCCATGGAAACGGGCTTGGTCTTTATGACAGAAGCACGGATAATTTTAAATTCTACAGGAACGACCCCAAAGATCCAAATACTATTTCCTCGAATTTTATCCACTGCATCACTGAAGATAGATCAGGACAGCTCTGGATCGGAACAGGTCAGGTACTAGGTGGAGTGGAAAAAGTAATTCTTGAAAACAAGGCATTTGAACATCATCTGCTGGAGAAGGAACCGGCTGATGTGCTCGATAATGTTTCAAGGGCGATCCTCGAAGATCAGAACAGGTACTTATGGGTCTGCTACAAAAGCAGGCGAAATTCATCTTGTTCGACAGTACTGTTAAAACAACAAAAGGTCTTCACCTACCTGCCAGGCATAGGACATGAGTCGCTCAGGAACATAACCTATGCTCTTTTTAATGATTCCAGGGGATATCTCTGGATCGGGTCAAAAGGTTACGGGCTGAGTGTTTCAACCAGACCCTTGACAAGCTTGCTCCAGATTACGCTGACATAAGCTTCAGAAGATGTACATATTCTGCTAGCGACAGCACAAGCATCGGGAATAATAATATTTATTCAGTATGCGAGGACAAGATGAACAATATCTGGATAGGAACCTATGGCAATGGTCTGAGCCTTGCGCTTAATCCAGGAGGAAACAGACCTTAAATTTATAAGGATCAATCAGGAAAACAGCAATTTGTCAAGCGACCTCATCAGACACCTGCTTGTTGATTCTTCGGGCAACCTTTGGGTAGCTACCACTTTTGGACTTAATCTTCTTGAAAAAAAGGATATTGAATCAGGCAACTACAGATTCAAGGTTTTCCTTAAGAATCCCGCTAATGACAAAAGCCTTATATACAACGATGTTATACACGTCTTTGAAGATTCAAAGAAAAGGATCTGGCTTGGTACCTTCGGAGGAGGTATTGACCTGTTTGAAGGGTATAATGGCGAGAGCGCTTCTTTCAGGCATTATGGTTCTGATGCCGCAATCAGTTATGGAATTATATACGGGATACTTGAGGACCGTTCGGGCAAAATATGGTTCAGCACTGAGAATGGCCTTGTATGCCTGGATCCGGAAACAGGCAATACAGAGATCTTTAACAATGTCAATGGCCTGGGGTTTAACAGCTTTTCAGAGAACACCTGTTTCAGAAAGAGTGACGGAAAACTTGTTTTCGGAGGATATCTCGGCTTTGAAATTGTCGATGCTGAGAGATTAATTCCAAAACAGAACATCTCAAATATTGAACTGACAAAATTCCTGCTTTTCAACAAAGAGGTAACGACAGGACAGAAGGATTCCCCCTTAAGAAAAAGCATTTCATTCTCAGATGAACTGACGCTGAGATATTCTCAGTCGAGTTTCAGTATTGATTTTTCTGCACTTGATTTTCTCGATCCACAGAAGATTCAGTATACCTACAAGCTTGACAATTTTGAAACTACCTGGAATAATATCGGCAATCAGCACAGGGCAACGTACACGAACCTGTCACCGGGCAGATATATTTTCAGGGTAAAATCAATAATGAACGAAAGTAAATCTGCTTCACCTGAGAGGATCCTTAATATCAGAATAACCCCACCATGGTGGAAAACAATGCTGGCTTTTTGTTTATATACAGTTTTGATTGGGGCGATCGCAGTATTGATTTATAAAGCGATTACAAGAATCAACAGATATAAAAATGACCTGGCTATTGAAAAGAAGGTGAATGAACTCAAGCTTCAGTTTTATACCAATATATCTCATGAGATAAGAACTCCTCTGACTCTTATTATAGGTCCCCTTGAGGATATGATGGCTGAGAAGACACTTCCGGCCGGTAAGAAGCTCCAAATGGGAATAATGCTTAAAAATGCAAGAAGGATGCTGCATCTTACAAACCAGCTGCTTGACTTCAGAAAGATCCAGAACAATAAGATGATATTAAAAATCAGGGAGATTGATATAGTTGCTTTTGCCAGAGAGATCTTTGAAAGTTTCGGGCCGCTTGCACGGCATAAGGGAATAATCTGTACCCTGAATTCTGATTTTGAATCCTTCAAAGTGTTTGCAGATCCAAGTAAACTTGACATAATGATCTACAACATTATTTCCAATGCAATCAAATTTACAAGCACAGGAAAAAAGGTCTCAGTCAGGATCACCGAATCGGAGAAAACGAATTCTATCGACATTTCAGTAACTGACGAGGGACCCGGGATCCCACAAAAAAGCCTTTCAGATATTTTTACCAGATACACAATTCTCAGCAGCCAGAATCTTGCCGGAACCGGGATAGGGTTGTCCCTTTCGTACGAACTTGCCCGGTTACATAAAGGTGATATACTTATTTCTTCGACCGTTGGCAAGGGAAGCACCTTTACGATCAGGCTTCTGAAAGGGATTGATCATTTAGTAAATGCTCCGGGAATAGATATGGATGAAATGACCTCTTCCGTAACAGAATATACCCATTCAAGGGTTTTGGAAGAGAATACCGAGAACGACAGGCGGATGCCGGTCTCTGACCCGGCAGATAAGCATGTTATGCTTGTTGTGGAGGATAATAATGAAATACTGGATTATATCTGCCAGTCGCTAAAGTCATTTTTCACAACCATCGGAGCAAAGAATGGCGAAGAGGGTCTTCATCTTGCAAAGACTATGAATCCTGATATTATTATTACGGACATAAGGATGCCGGGAATTGATGGTATGGAAATGACCAGACAGCTTAAGGAAGATTTTGCAACCAGCCATATTCCGGTAATAATGCTTACTTCAAAAGGTGATATTAAAGATCAGATTGAAGGAATAGAAACAGGGGCTGAGGCATATATCGTGAAGCCATTCAATATGGACTACCTGAGAACTGTCGCTGCCAATCTTTTAAATCAGAGAGCAAAGGTGCTTGCCTATTTTCTGGACAATAAAGCTGATGATGCAGAAACCCTTAAAATAAGCTCGAAGGATGAAGCATTTCTGAAAAAGATAATTAAGTATGTTGAGGATAACTATGGAACTGATTTTCAAATTAACATGCTTGCCGATCATTGCAATGTGAGCCGGACAGTTCTCTACAACAAGATTAAAGGACTTACAGGATTCAGTCCAATGGAATTCATTCGAAGGATGAAGTTGAATATTGCTGCCAGGCTTTTGGATAACGGGTACAATGTTTCAGAGGCAGCTTATAAAACAGGATTTTCTGATGTAAAATACTTCAGTAAGCTGTTTAAGGCTCAGTTTGGCCATTCACCGAGCAAACACAAAGTAGAAAAATAGCCTTCTCCTGTCATCATGAAAAGGAAATGTATTAATTTTAAAAACTGATTTCAGACAAATAATAAACTATCTACCTATAATCATTCAGAACCAGCACTATGAAAAAATCACAATCAAGAAGAGAATTCTTAAAATTATCAGCAGCCGGGACACTGGGAGCAATAGTTGTATCACAGTACGGCTGCGGTAAAGCTGCTCTGCCCGGAATCGGACTTCAGTTGTACACTATCCGTGATGCGATGGCAGTGGATGTACCAGGATCGTTAAAGAAAGTTGCCGATACCGGATATAAATATCTCGAACTTGCCAGCTATGCTGACGGTAAGTTTTACGGCTATGAACCTGTGGAATTTAAAAAGCTTGTAAACGAACTGGGGATGGAAATCCTAAGCAGCCATACACAGGTTGAGGCAGCAGGGATAACCCCTGATAATGCACAGAAAATGGCTGAAGATCATGCCAAGATTGGTGTTAAGTACTGTATACAGCCATGGATTGTGGAAGAAGCACGGACGACAATTGCAAGCTTTCAGAAGATGGCAGCTGACTGGAACCAGGTTGGCGGAATTATGAAACAACACGGGATCCAGTTCGGATACCATAACCACAATTTTGAGTTTGGTCCGGTTGAAGGTAAAATACCATACTTTGATGTTATGCTGGCAGAGCTTGATAAAGATCTTGTTACTATGGAAATCGACCTGTTCTGGACAACCAAAGCCGGTCGCGACCCGATTGATATATTCAAAAAGTATCCAGGCAGGTTCCAGCTTTTCCATATGAAAGATATGTACACCCGTGAAGCTCCTTATTTTACAACGGTCGGCGAAAAAGATTTTGCTCCCGTTGGTGAGGGTATAATAGACTTCAAGGCGATACTTGCTGCCAAGGATATAGCCGGAATGAAATACATGGTCGTTGAGCAGGATTTAAGCAAGAACGGAACACCATTTGAGGATATTAAGACAAGTATAACTAATCTTAAAACAAAAATACTTGTCTAACCCCCCAACCCCGCTTGAAGTAGAGACGCCCAAATTGGGCGTCTCTACTTCTTTTTTTGTTTCATTTCCTACTCAGCTGTCTTAAAACCTACCACAATCTGAGGTTCAGTCTGCAGTAGGTCAAATATGATCATTTCGTTGGTACCCTTTCTTAAAAATGAAGCCGGACAATAGAGTCTTTTTTGCGGTCCGATTGACCAGTACCGTCCAAGATTATGGCCGTTTACCCATGCTATTCCTTTCTTGAAATTCGACATATCGAGGAATGTGTCGCCGGTACCTGCAAGGAAAAAGTTGCCTTTAAAGAAAATACCTCTCTTTCCCGGATTCCTGCTTGATGATCTCAGATTATAAATAAATTTTTCATCCATGGGCAGGTTATAAACTTTCCAGTTCATCAGAGTCATCCCGTTTAGGGTTACCCTGTCGGTGATTCCTTTCCTGTCGATAAGGTTCTGGGCAAAATTTATCCGGCCCATTCCTTCGACAAGTATTTCAAGAACCGGATGGACAACTTTACTCTCAGGGATATCAATAGAATTAATACCTTCCATCCTGTCGAGTGTGCCTATGTATTCACCGTTAAGAAATACAGTTGCATAATCGTGCAGATCTGTAACAGTGAGTTTTCCCTTTTTATGACCAATTAGTTCGGTAGTGTAAAGCATGAAACCATAATCCTGGTTATAAGCCTCAAAAGGTTTAGGTTGAACCGAATTCACCGGTTGGGGAAGATTGTCCCATACTGACGAAAAATTCGTAAGACCAATTGAAGGTATTTCATATGCCGGAACTGGCTCCGGAACGGGTGGAAGTTTCTTTCCCTTGGGCAGATATGAACCTAAAAACCTCCGCAGTGCCATATATTTTGGTGTTGGCTGTCCCTGTTCGGTGATCGGGGCATCATAATCGTAACTTGTAACATCAGGTTCATAACCCTTGCCTCCTGAATTGGCTCCGGCTGTGTAGCCGAAGTTTGTGCCTCCATGAATAACATACAGGTTAAATGACTTCTTGTTATCCATCAGGAATTTTATCTCTTTCAGTAAATTTATTGTATCGGTCTTTGCCCATTTTTCGCCCCAGTGTGTAAGCCACCCGGGATAAGTTTCAGCACTAAATGATGGCACACCAGGATTCATTTTAGCAGCAAGCTCAAAATGAGAGAGCTGGTTTCCTGAATCAAGTCCTACAGCACATCCCGGGAGAGTTCCGGCTTCGAGCATATAAGTAGTGGGGCCGTCACCTGTAAAGAACGGAACATCAATTCCATTTTCTACCCAGACATCCTTCAGCCTTGCGATATAATTCCTGTCATTGCCAAAGCTACCATACTCATTTTCGACCTGCAGCATCAGGACGGGCCCTCCATTCGTTATCAGGTAATGGCTTGATTACTGCTGCAAGCTTTACCATATATCGCTCAGCAGCTGCCATATACCTGGAATCCATGCACCTGAGCTTTATATCCGGGATCCTAAGAAGATAAGGAGGTATTCCGCCAAATTCCCATTCAGCACAAACATATGGTCCGGGACGAACGATTAACCATAATCCCTCTTCCTGAACAATTCTGAAGAACTCCCCAAGATTACGGTTTTCACTTTCAAAGTCAAAAACACCCTCCTGCTGTTCGTGAAAATTCCACATTATATATACACTTATAGTATTGCATCCCATTGCCTTCGCCATCTGGATCCTGTTACGCCAGTAAATTGCAGGTATTCTTGACGGATGCATCTCACCGCTTATAATCTGAAATGGACTCTCGTCCAGCATAAACTCAGTTGTCCCGAGGGCAAAAGTATGCCTGGCCTTTTGTTTCTGGGAAAACCCGGCTGTTGTTAAAAAAATAACAGTTAAGAAGGTCAAAATCATTTTTTTAGACATAATTTTTATTTTATTATTTATTTGGTAAGAATAACTGCTGTCCTTGATGAATACCTGGATGAAGATACTTTAAAAATATATACCCCGGAGGGAAGACCGAAAGAAGACAGATCGACCAGTCCCGGATTTCCTATGGTGGTATGCTTAATTAATTTGCCGGTAACAGAGAATACTGTCAGATCCAAATTATTCACCTCTTCATCTGTGAGCATTTGAATTGTAACAATTCCGGCAGTCGGATTTGGATATGCAATCAGAGACCCGTTATCACCGGAATCAGGAGGTCCTACATCTGAAAGAACATTGTCAGCAAACGGGGTCCCGTCTTTCTTAACTGACAATGTCCAGTATGAATAGTCTCCCGGAGAGCCTGAAGGATTGAATTCTGCCGATGAGAGTGAGAATCCTTCTCCATCAGCTTCTGACGGCCATGGTGAGGAATCATCATACACAAAATCCAGTATTTCAGCTCCATTTGAACCACTCAATAAAACCTCTTCTCCTGAATTTGAGAAATTTCCCTGGAAATTTCCTGACGGCAGCATTCCATAGTAGTTATAGAATTTTTTTGGTTTGGATGCGATCACATAAAACTGTTTGGGAGGCAGCAGGATTTTTTCAGGAAAGGTGTAATGAACAGCCGAATCGACCACAAGTCCGCCAAGATTGACTGAATTATTGCCGGTGTTCTTGAATTCAAGAAATTCCAGATCCTGCCCTTCTGTTGTATCTGAACCTGAAATATAGTCGGGTGGGTGATAATTCAGTTCAGTGACCCTGAGCTTGCTATAATCTTCGTTCTGACCTATAAAATTGACCTGTCGCAAGGCACTCCATTGACCGTTTGATAAAACCCTTGCTTTGATCTGAGTAGATGCGCTTATTTTCATATTGATATCTCTGAGCGAAAAGATTGTTCCGGTATTGATCCCGCCTCCTGTTTTTCTTGGATCGGTTCCGTTAAGGGTATAATAGACAGTTCCTGAGCTGTTGGGATTTTCAATAATAATTGAAAGTGGGGAAGTAAATAAAATGTCGGTTTCATTTAAGGTATTCGCCTGACTTTTAATAACAGGAGCCTCAATCATGGGATAAAGGCCGGCTTGCTTAAGCTGACTTATCACAATGTTTGTTCTTAGAGGGATGAAATTGTTTTTTATCTTATTTATTTCAGGGATCCAGTTGCTGATCTTTGTATAAGGAGTCCCTGTTCGTTTTGAATCACCCCAACGGGCTGACTCAGCAACTACTGCCGGATCTAATTCATTTATTCTCTTATTAAGTCGCTTTAAGGCGCTGTCGGGCGAAAAAACCCCATTATCTGAAAAGTGTCTCCATGCCCTGTCAGCAAATCTGATACGGTATTCAGGATTAGCTGACAGTTTGAAATGAAGCCACTGGGGATGGAAGCTTGTTAAATCACTTACTTCCATACGCAAATTATCACTCCTGGTTCCTATATTTACCCTGTCCTCGTACAACCCAATACCAGGACTATGGGCTTCATCAAAAAGTGTATGTTCAGCATCATGCGCAAAGAAGACAAAGCCTTTTGATTTATCCTCCCTGTCATCAATTGCGTAAAAATTATTGGCTTTTTTATTTTGCATGAAGACTGCGGTCGGAGAATCGAAATTTCCGGTATAGAAAATGACCGACATGAAATCAATGAGATTATCCAGGTCAACCATTATCTCTCCCCCTTTCACCGGTTTTCCATATTGATCCTTTCCTTCAATTTTGAAATAATCGGCATTAGAAGCAAATCCCTTCTGACAAAGGCTGTAGAGATTCTGCCATGAAGTTATTGATCCGTCAGTCACTTCAACATTGTAGCCGTTGGTATTTACCTTTATGACATCATAATTCTTCTTCACTTCCCCCAAAGTAGGACTGAGCATACCTTGCCTCAGACCTTTCCTGCGACTGAAAAAGACCCCAGTACATCCCGTTAAGGTAAAGATGATAATATCTGCTTCGGGTATAAGGCTGGTTCATATCACGCTGGGTATCACGAGAAAAAACCTCGCGTACCATTGAGTTATTTGAAGAGCCGTTACTCCAGGCATAGTTCTGTTCACACCTCAGATCTATTTTATCAAATGTGTCAACTCCCTCGTCACCGAAGAGAGGGTACCTAAGTTTATCATTCCCGTATATTTCCCTGAAAAAAAGTCTGAATGCATGCTTGGGAAAACCATCATTACGGCTCCACCCACCCCTGATCCTTAAACCTGCATTGACATTAAACCCGGGTGTGCCATCAGGATTAATAAGTTCGGCACTGCACTCCTTCTCCCACTCCAGACCGTGTCCCTGAGCATTTACGTATATCCCAGAAGCCGGATCAAAAAGGTTTTTAAGATCTGTAATTATTGATATTGAAGGGATGCTCAGGAGAGAGCTGATTATTTGTCCTGAATAGACAGGATCATTCACGACATCCGCATCCATTTCAAGATCAATAAGTTGGCCATTAATGTCCATTGACGGCCAGCCTCCTCCCGGCCATTTTTGTGTCCTCACTTTATCTGCAAAAACATAGGTCCTTGAGGCTGATATTGCTGGTTTATATCCTGGTTTGCTTGACAGATGCCCTCACAATTACTGAAGGGGTTGCAGGTCTGCCGGTGGTATTCTCAGGATCAATCATTATTGTAACTGGTTGATCTGATGAAAAGCCGGTTGTTGAATTCTGAGGATTGCTGCCATCAAGTGTATAAGTTATTTGAACGGACGCATCAGTGGAAGAAAGTACCAGGTTAAAGGGATTTTCAAAGAAGCCTGATTGTACTGAAAACTCTATTCCTGCCGGATCAATTAATTGCGGAAGGTTTTTTTCTGCATAAATTTCTATATCAAGATAGAAATCAGTGCTCGTCAGACTTACATTAAATCCCTGAACAGCAATGTAATTTGTCCCGTCTGAAAGGTTCAGCGATCCGGCATTGACAGTGTAAACGATTCCCGTTCCTGATTCATGACTTGCCGGGGCCACACTGTTGTATAAAGGAATAGAGGGCGCATTGTTGATGAGAGCAACGGCTCCGTTTATCCATATTATAAATCCGTCATCATAATCGGCCGTTATTGTTAATCTCCTGAATCAGATCCTTATTGGAGCACTCAAAAGTCGATCTCAGAAAAATAGTGGTATAACTATTCTGCATGTCTGAAAGTTCGGTGCCACCTGTTCCGTTTCCATATCTGAAAGGAGCCTTTCCTTTGGTCCATCCTGAGTAATCAAATCCTGGATTCATCCAGGTCGCAGGCAGAGATGCGGCATCTTTGCCTTTTACGTATGAGTAATCCGACTGGTAAGTAAATTCAATCTGGGCATTCAGTCCAGGGAATAATATCACAAAGAGAATCAATGAAAGTACTAAATGATTATTTTTCCCCCGAACTATCATACCAAAATAAATTTTGCTTCGCGAGATTTCAAATTGCCTGAAAACTATGCAGTTTCCGGTAGTACCCTTCATCTTTTTTCATCAGTTCTGAATGAGTGCCGGTTTCAACAATTTTTCCTTCATCAATAACTACAATAAGATCAGCATGCTGAATAGTAGACAGCCGATGGGCTATCACAACAGAGGTTCTGTTCTTCATCAGTTTCAGTATGGCATCCTGAACAAGTCTTTCAGATTCTGTGTCAAGCGCTGAAGTTGCCTCATCAAGAATAAGTACCGGTGGATTAGCCATTATAGCTCGGGCAATGCTTATCCTCTGGCGCTGCCCTCCGCTCAGCTTGTTTCCTGATTCTCCCACACTGTTCTCATACCCCTGTTCAGTCTCCATAATAAAATCATGTGCATTGGCTATCCGTGCCGCATCCTCAACCCTGGCCATATCGGGATCATCAACTCCGAAAGCAATATTCTCCTTAAAAGTGGTATTGAACAGAATTGATTGCTGGCTTACAATTCCCATAAGACTCCTCAGATCCCTGAGCTTCAGGTCCCGGATATCAATGCCATCAACCGTGATCTGACCCTCATCAACATCCATGAACCTCGGCAAAAGATCAGCCAGAGTTGATTTACCTGCCCCTGATTTACCAACTATTGCAACTGTCTGACCTTTAAGTATCTTCAGATTAATATCTTTTAGTATCGGTTCATTGTTATAACCATACCATACACCTTTAAATTCAATCTCACTCTTTAAACTCCTTGACAGGAACAGCATTTTCTTTTTCAGTCATCTTCTCCTCTGCATCAAGGATCTGGTCTATTCTGTCGATAGATGCCATTCCCTTCTGTATGTTGAACCAGGCAGTTGTTATATTTTTTGCAGGCTGGAGGATCTGGGAGAATACAACCAGAAAAGCGATCAGCTTCTCCTGGCCCATATTTCCGACACCCTTCAGGGCAAGGGCACTGCCAAAATACATCAGGATCATCAGGACAATA
This sequence comes from uncultured Bacteroidales bacterium, assembly GCA_963746685.1. Classification (GTDB taxonomy): domain Bacteria; phylum Bacteroidota; class Bacteroidia; order Bacteroidales; family VadinHA17; genus LD21. The sequence goes on along the minus strand of CAVVBY010000035.1, from coordinate 16,034 downwards.
GTCGAAAGGAATTCGCTTATCGGTGATGCCATATAGGCTTTGCGTGTAACCCTCTTGAACACTTTTGAATAACGTTCATTTATTTCAGAGAACTGCTTCTTCATTTTTCTCTCAGCATTGAATCCCTTGACGATCCTCAGTCCGGTCAGCGTTTCTTCAACAACTGAAAGAAGTCTTCCAAGGTGCTGCTGGCCAACAAATGATGAAGATCTCAATGTACGGCTCGCTTTGCCAATAAGCCATCCGCTTACAGGAAGAAGAACAAGGGCAAAGAGAGTAAGCTGATAGCTTGTTATAAAAAGATAAATTACAAATATCAGGATATAAAGCGGATCACGAAACATCATTGTAAGTGATGACATTACTGATATCTCAATCTCCTGGACATCATTGGAGATCCTGGTCATTACATCTCCTTTCCTGGCGTCAGTGAAAAATGAGAGCGGCAGACGCAGGACTTTGTTGTACATTTTTTTCCTGAGATCCCTTACAGTACTGGCCCTAATATAGGCCATGCTGTTATTGGCAAGAAAAATGAATCCGTTTTTGAGCAGACTGGCAACCACAACAACGAGGCAAACAATCATCAGTGCATTGAATTCACCGTACTTGTCTATAAATGCGTACAGATAGTATTTGCCAGCAGATCCAAAATAGTCAAGGTTAAACTGAAAATCACCCGGATTCTGAACTGTCTCGACCCGATTAAAGAGAATTTTCAGGAATGGAATTACAAGTGTATATGAGATAAGCGCAAAAATTGCACTCAGGATGTTATAGGTGATATTCCTGGCAGCTGACCATTTATACGGTTCAATAAATTTCAGAAGGAGTTTGGCTTTATTCATAGACCTGCAAGATGTTAAAAACCTGTATAATTAAAAGGAGTGATCCTTTTCAGTTCCGATTTCAGGGATTCACTGATATCCAGGTTTTCAATAAAGCCGGTAATCGATTCCTTGGTTATTTTCTGGTTTGTACGTGTAAGTTCCAGCAGAGCTTCATAGGGTTTATGAAATCCTTCCCTCCTTAAAATTGTCTGCAATGCTTCTGAGACAACTACCCAGTTATTTTCAAGATCACTGTTGATCCTGTCCTCATTCACGACGATTTTATTAAGCCCTTTAAGCAAAGAATTGAAAGCAATAATTGTGTGACCCACAGGGACTCCAATATTCCTGAGTACCGTTGAATCGGTAAGGTCGCGCTGAAGTCTTGATATCGGCAGTTTCATCGACATGTGATCGAATATAGCATTCGCATACCCCAGATTCCCTTCACTGTTTTCAAAATCAATCGGATTTACCTTGTGAGGCATGGCTGATGACCCGATCTCTCCCTTTTTGATTTTTTGCCTGAAATAATCCATTGATATGTAATACCACATATCGCGTGCCAGGTCCAGAAGAATCACATTTATTCTGCGAAGATTATCAAACAGCGCTGCCAGGTTGTCATAGTGTTCAATCTGGGTTGTCGGGTAAGAACGCTGGAGCCCCAGCACTTCGCTGACAAAATTATTGGCGAACGAGACCCAGTCGATATCAGGATAAGCAACTTTGTGTGCATTCAGGTTGCCAGTTGCACCTCCGAACTTGGCTGAATAAGGTATTTGTCCGAAATATTTTGATTGTTCATCTATCCTGGCAATGAAAACCGAAATCTCTTTTCCCAACCTTGTAGGTGAGGCCGGTTGTCCATGGGTTCTTGCAAGCATTGGAATATCTTTCCATTCTTCAGCAAATCCTGCAAGCATTTCCCTTAATTCAAACAATAGCGGAAAATAGACATCGGTAAGTGCATCTCTCAGTGATAATGGAATTGCGGTATTATTAATATCCTGCGAAGTCAGTCCAAAATGAATGAATTCTGACCATTTTCCCCACCCCGACTGGAAAAACTTCTCTTTCAGGTAGTATTCAATGGCTTTAACATCGTGATTTGTAGTTTTTTCGATCTCCTTGACCTTTTCAGCCTCTTTAACGTCAAAATCTTCATAAAATGCGCGAAGTGTCGTAAAACTCTCCTTTCTGAAATCAGATAATTGCGGAAGAGGAATATCACACAGTGCAATGAAATATTCAATTTCCACCATCAGCCTGTATCTTATAAGACCAAACTCGGAAAAGTATTTATCCAGTTCATCGGCTTTCTGCCTGTATCTTCCGTCAAGCGGAGAGATGGCTGTAAGATTATTTAATTCCATTGTTTACCTTTTTGGCTGTTCATTTGTTTCTATCATGTATACAAAAGTAGTATTTTAGATGCAGTAAAAAACATGTGATGGAGAAAATCAGGATTTCGGCCGTAAGGTATGCAAATACTTATCCTTTTATTTACGGTCTGACAGAGAGTGGTTTTGATAAAAAGGCGATAATTGAGACTGACCATCCATCTGACTGTGCAGCAAAGCTTATTACAGGCAGGGCTGATCTTGGACTTATTCCGGTAGCAGCAATCCCTCATTTGAAAGAATCTTATATTACAGGTGATTACTGCATTGGTGCTGACGGCAAGGTAAGAACTGTCCAGATAATGAGCAATTCATCATTTGATGATGTTAAAAAAGTGTTTCTCGATTACAGGTCAATGACATCTGTCAATCTTGTGAAAGTAATTGCAAAAAGATTCTGGCAAAAAGATCTTACATGGGTTAATACATCAGAATATTTTGATTTTAAGTCGATCGGAGACAACGAAGCAGTTGTACTAATCGGAGACCAGTGTTTTGAATATGAAAATCAATACCGCTGCAAGATCGATCTGGCTGAGGAATGGAAGAAATACACAGGTCTTCCGTTTGTTTTTGCCTGCTGGGTTGCAAACAAATCCCTTCCAATTGACTTCATATCGGACTTTAACAAAGCGCTTTCGCTGGGTGTAAACAGTATTGATAAGGTTGCTGAACGATTCAGTGAAAGCGGAACTATATCAGGAATGGAGCTCAGGAAGTATCTGACTGAAAACATCGATTTCTTCCTGGATAATAAGAAAAGAAAGGCGATGAATTTATTTCTTGAATATCTTAAAGAGCTATGACAGAAACTGGCCTTGAAAATAAGTTTTTAATAAGGGAATACAGAGATGGTGACTTTGACGGGATAACAAGATTCTGGGAAGTGACAGGCATGGGAACTCCCGAACGGGGCGACAATAAGGAAATAATTGAGAACACTATTAAAATAGGCGGCACTTTGCTTGTTTTGGAAGAAAAAAGCACTGGCATGATCTCAGGAACTTCATGGATGACATTTGACGGGCGCAGAATTCTTTTGCACCATTTTGGCATTCTCCCTGAATTCCAGGGTAACGGACTTTCAAAAATACTCCTGAAGGAATCATTGCAGTTTGTTAAAAGCAAGGGCTTTCAGGTCAAACTGGAAGTCCATTCTACCAACTTCAAAGCCATAAACCTTTACAAAAAATTCGGTTTCAGGCATTTGGGTGAATACAATGTTTTTATTATCAGGGATATTTCGAATTTGTAAAATGATTTTTTAAGTTTATTAATTAATCATTAACTTTGTTACAGATTATTTAAATAATCTGTTGATATTAACTAAATCATGATATCATGGCAAAAACAATCACATTCAATGAACTCCGGAAGATCAAAGACCAATTACCCTCCGGAAGTATGAGAAAGATTGCTGACAAACTTGATCTGAATGAAGAAACTGTCAGAAACTACTTCGGAGGAACAAATTTTGACAAGGGACAAAGCGTTGGTATTCATCTTGAACAGGGTCCGGGAGGCGGAATAGTGACTTTTGATGACACAACAATACTCGATCTGGCTGAAAGCATGATCAAAGCATAAAAGATATCTGAAGCCTGTTCAAAAGCAAAAGGCCTGGTCTTTTGCTTTTTTTATTTTCAGAAAAATGAATCTGAAACAAATTATTGAATCTGCAGAAGAAAAATACCTGCAGATCCTTGAAGAGTTTTTCACAGAAAAGTGGGGAAAAACTCTTCTTTATTCACACAATATTAATCATCACCGGAGAGTCTGGCATTATGCAAAAGAGCTCCTTACAGAAGTCGGAAATCGCGAATCAGACAGAATTGCTTTTTCTCCGGACATGCTTTTAATTGCATGTTATTTACACGACCTTGGAATGTCGGTCGATATCGGGGAAAGACATGGTAATCATAGCAGTAGATTTTGCATGGAATTTCTTTCAAAGAACGGATTATCAGAAAATAAGTTCTCTGAAGTACCGGAAGCAATTAGAAATCATGACAGAAAAGATCATAAATCCTGTGATGATTCACTGAACCTTTCTACTTTTCTCTCATCATCAGATGATCTTGATGCATTCGGTTATATTGGAGTTTACAGGTATGCGGAGATCTATCTGATGCGTTGTGTTGATCCAGGTGCTCTGGGTGAAAAGGTGCTCAAGAACCTCCGAAACCGGTTCTTGAATTTTGAAAATAACTTCAGAGAATATCCAAAAATCATACTTAAACATAAAACCAGGTATCTTGAAACAATTGGTTTCTATGAAAACTATTCAAAACAAAGTTTAGTATATAAATTTAAATCAGGTGAGCCGACAGGCTATTGTGGTGTAATAGAGATAATTTTGGATTTTGCAGGCAAAATCACAACTTTCAACGAGATTTTAAACAATCAGGGAAGGTTTGCAAATGATAAAGTCATAAGTACAGTTATTGAAAGAATTTGTAAATCATTTAACTGCAAGAATTAACCCAGTTTAGCGCTGAACCAGTGTTTCGAGAGTTGCCTTCTTAAGAATCAAGTTGGTGGAATCATGAATTTCTTTGAAAACCTGTCTTATCTGGCAAATTGATTCATCTTTGCAGAATTCACATGGGCGATAAGATTTCTCTGACACGCAATATAGTAATGATAAGGTACCTTCAAACTGATCAATTACTTCAGCCAGATTAACTTCTGATGGTTTTTTCAGCAGGTAATATCCTCCCGACTTTCCCGAGCTGACTTCCAAGAACTCCCATTTTCCTCAATTCAAGCAGGATATTTTCAAGAAAACTCTGAGGGATTTTCTCTTCTGCGGCAATTTCTTTTATCTGTACAGGCCCTTTCCCGTAATCCTTTGCCAGCCTGGCCAGAGCAACCATTGCATACCTTGTTTTTTTTGACAATATCATAAAATATGACTTTTTATGTGCATTAAAGTTAGGTATTAATACTTAATACTTTTTAGTTTTTATACCTGTTGACTTATAACATAAGTACTATTACTTTTGTTCACATAATCGGTAGACATTATGAGATTTATTAAATTACTTCCACTTTTTCTGTTTTTTATGTTAAAAACATACGGGCAATCAGCCAATGACATACTCAATGTTCTTGTTGAACAGAAGACAATCACACAAGATAAGGCTGATTCCATCCGAGCCGACTATTCAATCAAACAGCAGACAGTTCTCCCTGACAAGAAACTCAGGATAGATGCTGAATTCAGACCAAGAACTGAATTCAGGAATGGTTATCAGCAACTAAGAAATGATACGACTACCGCGGCTTTTTTCACGAATCAGAGAATCAGATTAAGCGCAAACTATGTTTTCGATAACAGATTCGCGGTACAATTTTCTATTCAGGATCTCAGGGTTTGGGGCCAGCAGGATCCCAGATCAACTTCAGCCACATTACAGGTTTTTGAAGGATGGGTAGAGCCTTACATTACCAATAAGTTTTCTGTCCGGATTGGAAGGCAGCGTTTAGCTTACGATAATCAGAGATTGTTTGCGGAAAATGACTGGCGGCTCAGTGCCGCAGTTCATGATGCACTGAATTTCAGATACAATTCCAACAGGCTGACCTCGGAACTGGCATTTGCATATAATCAGTCTTCGGAACGCTATTTTGGAACAGACTATGCTCCAACTGGATTTGCAAACTACAAATTCCTGGCTGTTAATTATTTACGTTATAAACTAAATGACAGATTTATTATTACCACACTAAACAGCACAGATGGTTATCAGGACAAATCGAATCCCGAGGAAATGAACCTCCGGTATACTTTGGGAGGGAGACTTGAGTATGAATTTAAAGGTATATATACGACATTCAGTAGTTATTACCAGGGAGGGAAAAACACTTCAGGAACCAAATTATCGGCATGGTATATTCAACCCGAGTTACGGATTACAGGTTCAAAAGGCTTATTGGTAAGATTGGGTGCCGAGGTTATGAGCGGTAACAACAATAGTTTATCCGGCAACATAGATCACTCATTTGTACCATTGTATGGAGTCGCTCACAGATTCAACGGATCCATGGATCTGATAACAAAATTCCCTGCTGATGTTCGTGGTGCCGGATTAGTAAATCCCTATTTGTTTTTTATTCAGCCGTTGCTCACGAAATTTGAAATGAGGGCTGATTTTCACACTTTTTACCTTCAAAACAGTTTTTACAATAATGATGATATAAAAATTAACAGTTACCTGGGATTCGAGAATGATTTTCTGCTCACATACAAGCCAAATTCAATCACAAAAGTGGACCTCGGAATATCCTATATGCTTCCAACGGAAAGTTTTGCAACAATTAAGAACAGTGGAAACAGCAGTTACAATCTTGCATGGATCTATTTAAGTCTGACCTTCAGACCTCAACTACTGGGACTAAATTTCAAATAATTATTAAAAATGATAAGGAAAACTATTTCAATCCTATTATTAATCCAGGTCTTATGCCTGGGGTTTTTGAGGAAGCCTGTCTTTGCACAGGATAAAATCAAAGGAGCTATAACTCTCTCGGGAGCATGGGCTCTCTATCCTATGGCAGTGCGTTGGGCTGAAGAATTCAGAAAAATCTATCCTGACGTCAAGATCGATCTTTCAGCAGGTGGGGCAGGGAAAGGCATAACCGATGCATTGAATAATATGGTAGATATCGGTATGGTCTCAAGGGAGATATATACGGAAGAAGTAAAAAAGGGAGCCTTTTCAATTGCTGTTACAAAGGACGCTGTGGTACCTGTGATAAATGCAACAAATCCCTCGATTGATTTATTGCTCAATAAAGGTTTGAAGAAAGATGCAGGCAACAATATCTGGATCACCGGGATGTATAAAACCTGGGGACAGGCATTTGGAATCAAGAGCAGTACACCAATACATGTTTATACCCGGTCCGATGCGTGTGGAGCCGCTGAAGTATGGGCCAAATATTTCAATAAGAAACAGGAAGACCTTCTTGGAAGCGGAGTTTATGGCGATCCCGGCCTTGCATTAGCAGTTAAGAAAGATCCCCTTGGGATAGGATATAATAACATTGGTTATGCCTATGACAGTAAAACTAAAAAACAACTGGCAGGCATCAGGGTTCTCCCTGTTGATTTAAACAATGATGGGAAAATAACCCCCGATGAAGATTTTTACAACTCAATGGATGACCTTATTGATGCAATCGCAACTGGGAAATATCCATCGCCTCCCGCGCGGGAACTCTACTTTGTGACAAATGGCAAACCGAATAAGGAGGTTGTCGTTAAATTTCTTCAGTGGGTTCTTACGGAAGGTCAGAAGTATGTGAATGAATCAGGTTACATAACATTATCAAAAGAGAAGATTTCAGCTGAACTGAAGAGAGTCCAATAACATATTATGCGAAAGCTACGGATTGTTAAAGACAAAACTGCCCGGCAATATATGCTGGGCATCGCCATTTTTACAATACTTTTTCTTATGGTTATAGGATTAAGTCTGTTTTTCAAGGCTTTACCAATAATAAAAGAGAAAAACCTCTGGCTATTACTAACCTCGGCGGACTGGAAACCCTTTAAAGGTGACTTTGGCTTTTTACCATTTATTATCAGCACGCTTTACGTTTCGTTGATCGCAATCATTATTGCACTGCCATTATCATTACTTACCAGTATATACCTCAGTTCTTATGCGTCAAAACATTTACGCCGCTTCTTTGAGCCCGTTGTTGATCTCCTTTCCGGTATACCTCCGGTGATTTATGGACTATGGGGTACCCTGGCCATTGTACCGCTTATTTCAAACAAAATCGCACCAAAATTTGTTGAGTTTTCCACCGGATACACCCTTCTTGCCGGGGGTATCGTTCTTGCAGTTATGATAATTCCTCTGCTTATCAGCATTATGGTGGAAGTATTCCGTTCCATCCCCAGGGAGATGATTGATGCTTCTTTAAGTATGGGGGCAACAAAATGGCAGACTGTAAAAAAGGTCATTCTGAGAAGATCTGTCCCGGGCATCATAGCAGCCTCAGTACTTGCACTATCGAGGGCTTTTGGAGAGACTATGGCAGTACTTATGGTTTGCGGAAATATAACACAGATTCCACATTCATTTTTTGATGCCTGCTATCCACTTCCGGCCCTGATTGCCAATAATTACGGAGAAATGCTCTCAATGCCAAGCTACGAATCGGCTCTTATGTTTGCAGCATTCCTGCTCTTTATTATTGTTGTACTTTTTAATGGACTTTCAAGGTTTACACTAAACCAGATTGAAAAAAGATTTCAGTTTTCATAACCAATAAAATTATCCGGAGATGATTATGAAATCATATGAAGAGAGAATATTCAAGATCATAATGATCGGTGCAGCCATCATTATACTTGGTGTACTCATATATATAATAGGCACAATTTTTTACAGGGGATTACCGGCACTTACCTGGGAAATGATAACCAAAGTGCCCGGGGGTGGCTTCTATTTAGGAAAGGAAGGAGGCGTATTAAATGCGATTGCAGGTTCAGTGTATATAATCTTTGGGGCTATTGCAATCAGCCTGGTTATAAGTGTACCTCTTGTCATGTATATTAATTTTTATCTGCCCGCGAAATCGATGTTCTCAAATATTATCACGATTTTGTCTCGATATTCTTTTCGGAGTTCCATCTATCGTTTATGGGGCATTTGGATTTGCACTTATGGTATATCTTGGAATAAGGGCTTCCCTTTTGGGAGGCATTATCACCGTTGCAATGCTTATTATGCCAATAATGATGCGATCGCTTGATGAAGTTACCCGGCTCCTTACCCGTGATCTGCCCGATGCACTTTTATCTCTTGGTGCAACCAAGTATGAAATGACCAAGGTCATCCTCCGGCAGTTGATGCCAGGATTGGTAACAGCCGTTCTGCTGGCGATCGGCAGAGGAATAGGTGACGCTGCAACTGTATTATTCACAGCAGGATATACCGACAATATCCCGACCTCATTAAGCCAACCTGCCGCGACGCTGCCACTCTCAATATTCTTCCAGCTGGGAAGCCCTGTTGAAGAGGTACAAAACCGGGCGTATGCCTCCGCTATAATACTGACTGTAATAATCCTGATACTAAGTTTTTCTGCCCGCTATTTCAGTACGAAATTCTCAAAAAATAAAATATGATCACAACCCAACGGATCAAGGACAAGACTGTTTATCCGGTCGTGGAAATGGAAATGGATAGAATAAGTCCATTAATAAAAGTTACAAACAACCAGATTATCAGAATCGAAAACCTTAACGTCTACATCGAAAAGCAGCATATTCTGAAAGATATCAATCTTACGGTACCCGAAAAGAGTATCACGTGTATCATCGGACCTTCAGGCTGTGGCAAATCGACATTCCTTAAGACTCTCAACCGCATGCACGACGAAACTCCCGAGGTTAAAATAAGTGGTAAGGTATATGTCGACGAAGAGAACATCTATGGGCCCGGGGTAAATGTTATTGATACCAGAAAGAAAATGGGACTACTGGCTCAACGTCCATGCCCTCTTCCCATGTCAATATTTGATAATGTTGCTTACGGCCCCAGAATTCATGGAATCAGAAGGAGAAAAGCGATTAACCAGACCGTTATTCAGTATCTGCAGTATGTAGGTTTATGGGAAGAGGTCAGAGGAAGAGTCCGCTCTTCAGCCTCAAGATTATCGATGGGTCAGCAACAAAGATTATGTCTTGCCAGAGGGCTTGCCATTGAACCTGAATTCATCCTGGGTGACGAGGCTACATCATCTCTTGATCCGCTTTCCACCAAAATAATTGAGGAGCTCTTTTTAAAGCTGAAAGAGAAATATACAGTTATTCTTGTGACTCATACTCTGAGACAGGCAAGAAGAATTGCCGATTATATAGTTTTTATGTATCTGGGGAAAATAGTCGAGGCAGCCCCTACCGAGGAGTTTTTTAATAATCCTAAGAAACAACTGACCAGAGAGTATCTTTCAGGGAGCTTCAGTTAATTAAATAAGCATTTGTAGCAGTTAACATTTCAAAAACCACAGATTGGAATATATGAATTATTCAGAGTTAAAAGATCAGCTGACCGGAAAACCAGTTATTGACCAGTTGAAGAGACTTGTCTTGTTGTTTCCGGAGAAGGTAACATTTACAACCAGTTTCGGAATTGAAGACCAGGTGATATCACATATCATCTTTGAGAATGATATTCAAATTGAGGTGGCAACTCTTGATACAGGCAGACTTTTTCCGGAGACCTACAAAGTCTTTAGCGAAACAATAAAGAAGTATCAAAAGCAAATTAATGTTTATTTCCCTGATCACGAATCTGTTGAAAAAATGATTACAAATAAGGGACCCTTCAGCTTTTACTATTCAAAAGAAAACAGGCTTGAATGCTGCCGCATCAGGAAAGTCGGCCCTCTGAACAGGGCGCTTGAGGGGAAGGAATGCTGGATTTCTGGAATAAGAGCGGATCAGTCCGAAAACAGGAGCGGTATGGAGCAGCTCGAATATGATGAGAAGAGAAATCTATACAAATTCTATCCTCTTTTCAAATGGTCGTTTGAAGAAGTCAGATCGTTTATAAAAGAAAATAATGTTCCATATAATATCCTGCACGACAGGGGATTTGTAAGCATAGGTTGTGAGCCGTGTACAAGAGCGATAAGGAAAGGTGAAGATTTCCGTGCCGGAAGATGGTGGTGGGAAAACCGGAATGAAAAAGAGTGCGGTACTACATGTCAAATAAAAGAAGAATAACATGAGAATTAATGACGTTCATCTGAAAGAGCTTGAGAATGAGGCGATATTCGTAATGCGGGAAGTGGCGGCCCAGTTTGAGAAAAAGGTCATTCTTTTCTCAGGTGGAAAAGATTCAATAGTCCTGGTCCACCTTGCAAAGAAATCATTCTGGCCGGCCAAAATGCCCTTCAGCCTGCTGCATATAGATACCGGACACAATTTTGAGGAGACTCTTAAGTTCAGGGATGACCTTGCTCATGAGCTTGGGGTAGAACTAATTGTAAAATACGTTCAGGACTCAATAAATAATGGAAGAGTATCAGAAGAAAAGGGTATAAATGCGAGTCGGAATAAAGCACAATCAGTTACCCTTCTGGATGCCATTGAGGAGCTGAATATTGACGTGGCAATTGGTGGCGGCCGGCGTGATGAAGAAAAAGCACGTGCAAAAGAACGTTTCTTCTCCCATAGGAATGAATTCGGACAATGGGACCCAAAAAACCAGCGCCCGGAGCTCTGGAACATCTTTAACGGGCGTAAGAATATGGGTGAACACTTCCGCGTGTTCCCAATTAGTAACTGGACCGAGTTGGATGTATGGCAATATATAATGAGTGAGTTTATCAAACTGCCTGAGTTATATTATACACATCGCAGGAAAATTTTTAAGAGAAACGGAGTATATCTTGCATGGGCACCGTTTATGCAATTAAAACCTTCTGAAGAGGTTTTTGAAACAGATGTGAGGTGCCGCACCATAGGTGATATAACATGTACAGGTGTCACTCTCTCCAAAGCTCAATCGCTCGAAGAAATTGTTTCCGAGATAGCAGCTACAAGGGTTACTGAGCGCGGAGGAAGGTATGATGATAAAAGGTCGGAAGCTGCGATGGAAGACCGGAAGAAGGAGGGGTATTTTTAATGGTTATGAAAAACAAACTGGAAAGTGAGAATAAGAATCTGCTCAGATTTACAACTGCCGGAAGTGTGGATGATGGTAAAAGTACCCTCATCGGAAGATTATTATACGACAGCAAGTCAATCTTTGAGGACCAGATGGATCATATTGTAGAGTCAAGTAAAAGGCTTGGCAGGGAGGACATAGACCTTTCGCTTCTGACTGACGGACTGAGGGCCGAAAGAGAACAGGGAATAACGATTGACGTTGCTTACAGGTATTTTGCCACACCGAGACGGAAATTTATTATTGCCGATACTCCCGGTCATATCCAGTACACAAGGAACATGGTCACTGGGGCCAGTACTGCCGATCTTGCGGTGATCCTTATCGATGCAAGGAAAGGTGTATTGGAACAAACCTTACGGCATTCATTTATTGCCACTCTTTTGGACATCCGACATATTGTATTCTGTATTAATAAAATGGATATGGTTTACTATTCCGGGTCGGTTTTTAATAAGATAAAGGTTGAACTTGAAGGGGTTGCTAATAAGCTGAAAATTGAATATACATACTATATTCCCATAAGCGCCAAATTCGGCGATAACGTTGTTGATGCTTCAGCAAAAATGGGATGGTATAAGGGAGAAACATTCCTTAGACTTATTGAAACCATTGAAATCAAAAAGGATAAGAACTCGCACCAGGCCCGTTTCCCGGTTCAGACAATTATCAGACCACTTTCAACAGAATATCACGATTACAGGGGCTATGCAGGAAGAGTCGCAGGAGGAATTTTAAATACAGGAGATGAAGTTACCATCCTTCCATCCTTTATTAATTCAAGAATTAAAAGCATTGATTTGATGGGAAAGCGCCGGTCCTTTGCCAGTTCAGGAGATTCTATTTCTATAACCCTTGAAGATCAGATAGATATAAGTCGGGGTGATATGATCGTTAAAACAGGTGAGATTCCTGAAGTAGGACAGGAAATCACTCTTATGACCTGCTGGTTCAATGAAAGGCCGTTAAAACCAGGAGGCAGGTACATTGTCCGAAACAATACAAATGAATCCGGTTGCCAGATTAAATCCGTCAATTACAGAATGAATATCAATACTTTTGAAAAAGATACCGATGACCTGACAGTAAGAATGAATGATATTGCAAACATCAGCATCAGAACATCAAAGCCTTTATTTTTTGACAACTACAGGAAAAACAAAATCACAGGAAGCCTGATATTTATTGAGGAGGGCACCAATGAAACAGTAGGGGCCGGGATGATTGGGTGATCACTCTGCTGTGGGTGCAGTCAAAGCCTTTCATGACTCATTTCTATTCTTTATCAAACAAAAATAGTTGCCGACCTTACTCCGAATTTTCTGGCCTCAAAAATGATTTCATGTTGATGCAGCTATTTCTGCGGATCTCTGTTTCAGAAAATTCCTGATAAAAAATCCTGAAAGGATAAGGATTTCATCTCTGGTATATGACACTATTATGCCTTTAAAGGCGTTTGAATGATACCTTATTATGACACCGTTCTCATCGCTTACGCTCCATTTTGATCTTAAAAAGTTGTCAAACTGCCATTTGTACTCTTTATTCTGATATGAAATCGTCGATTTAGCTTTCCAGTTTGTGAATTTAATATTGCCTATTATCATTTCACCCTGAAGATCAATTATCGTGGTTTCATGTTTAAATACACCTTTGGTTTCGAACATTACCCTCCTGATGTTTAGTTCTCCGTTCACTTTCCGTGACCAGTTCTCTTTGTAAAGCTCACCTTTAAGGATTTCGTGCTGGTAAATGTCAAATCTCTTGCTGAAGAGTTTTGTTTTCCAGTTGTATTGTATTTCCATGATGGATCTAAGTATTAAAGTCTCCTTTAGCCGCAAAGCACACTAAGTTGTCGCAAACCCACGCAAAGTTAAAACATTATTAAATAATACTTTGCGACCTTTGCGAAGAATCTTTGCGGACTTTGCGGTTATTTTTTTATTCTTTACTTTTTTTTCTTCACCCAGGCTACCTTCTGGACTGAGGTGTGGTCCCTGCCGATGATATCCCTGTAAAGCTCGGGTTTCCTTGCCAGTGTATATCTGTATCCGCCAGCGTTCCTGAGTTTATCAGGAGTTAATGTTGCTGTAACAAAACAATCTCCGAGTTCCCTGCATTCGGCAATTATTTCCCCGAACGGATCAATTATCATTGAACAGCCATTCTTAAGCTGATCATCATCCATCCCGACGGGGTTTGAAAACACTGCATAGACTCCGTTGTCGTGAGCCCGTGAGGGAAGCCATTTCATAAGCCATTCCCTTCCTTTGGGACCATCAAATTCCTGTCGCAGTGTTTCCGGATCCTTTTCCCTGTTTTTCCAGAGTTCAGGATCAACAAAACCTGCTCCCGGCCGAGGTGACGGGGTACACATGGTAACATGGGGCATAAATATGATCTGTGCGCCGAGCAGGGCGGTTGCCCTTACATTTTCGACAACATTGTTATCATAACATATCAGTATTCCGCATTTCCATCCTGAAAAGATTAAAAACAGTGAACTGATCGCCAGGGATTATGGCTGGATTTATAAACGGGTGCAATTTGCGGTGCTTTGCTATAAGTCCGTTTTTACCTACACAGACATAAGCTTTATACATTTTACCGTCTTTGTCCTTTTCAAAAAGACCAGCAAGAATTACTATGTCATATCTGCCGGCTATTTCCTTAAGCCTGGTTATACTTCCCCCTTCCGGAATAAGTTCGGCAACATCAAGCAACTGTTTTTTTGTGAGTTTGCCAGCGAAAGTATATCCGGTAACGGAGCATTCATGAAAGGCGATTACATCGGAGCCTGCTGCTGCTGCTTGTCCTGAAAGAGCCTCAATTACAGACAGGTTATACTTCTTGTCTCCGCTTTTATTCTCAAATTGGGCGGTCGAGATTTTAATGTTTTTCATAAGTAAGAATAAAAAAGCCGGTATGATTTATACCGGCCTTCAAATTAATAATTTATTTCCTAATAACTTTCTCTTTCAACATAATGCGTATGAAGAAGTTCATGAGCTTTATGGCTGTTAGGCTTATCAAGAAAATCTTTATAGATTGCGATTACATCAGGATTTTCATGTGATTTGCGGAGAACCATATGTTCATCCTCCGCATATATTGCCTTGATACGGTTTTCCCGTATCTCGGAACTTGTTGGGATGGGTTGTCCTCCTCCTCCGATGCATCCTCCCGGGCAGGCCATTATTTCAATAAAATGATATGGAACTTTCCCTTGTTTCACCATCTTCATGATTTTGTTGGCATTAATAAGTCCATGAGCAATTGCTACCTTAAGCTCTACACCTTCCAGGAATTTCCATTCTTCGGTGCACCCTTCAATTTTAATTGAGCTTCCTTGACTCCTTCCAGTCCGCGAACAGGAGTAATATTAAGATTGTTGAACGGGACTTCCCTTCCTGTAACAATTTCATAGGCTGTTCGCAGGGCAGCTTCCATAACACCTCCGGTTGCACCGAAAATAACACCGGCACCTGTTGATTCTCCCATAACCGAGTCATAAGGCGATGGCTTTAGAATTCTGAAGTCTATGCCGGCTTGCTTAATCATCACTGCAAGTTCCCTGGTTGTAAGGACATAATCAATATCTTTGTATCCGCTTGCCCTCATCTCCGGTCTGTCTGCCTCATATTTCTTCGCCGTACAAGGCATAACTGACACTGAAACAATTTTTGAAGGATCTATTTTCTTTGCATTTTGCAAAGTAAGTTTTTGCCAGGGCCCCGAACATCTGTTGTGGAGACTTGCAGGTTGAAAGGTTAGGCAAAAACTCGGGATATTTATGTTCAATAAATTTTACCCAACCTGGCGAGCATGAGGTAAACATTGGGATCTTTGTTTTCTTATCTCCATCAACCAGAATTTTCTTAAGCCTGGTCAGCAATTCAGTTCCCTCTTCCATTATGGTAAGGTCAGCGGTGAAGTCGGTATCGAGTACTGAGTCAAATCCAAGCTGTCTGAGTGCGGTTACCATTTTACCTGTGACTCTCTCTCCCAGGATCATACCCGAGGTCTTCGCCAAGAGCAACCCTTACAGCTGGTGCTGTTTGCACAACGACGTGCTTATCAGGATCATAAATAGCATCCCAAACAGA
>CAVVBY010000034.1:0-59842 GCA_963746685.1 uncultured Bacteroidales bacterium | reverse complement strand
AAGATCTTATCAGGACAACACTTCTCGTTTACTGAATAAAAGGTTAAACAGTTATTTGTTACAGATAAGCGATAAAATAAATCCTGTTACCGGGATAAAAGCCTATCTGGTGCAACATATGAACAAACTGCTACGCTATCGTCAGCTGGGCCCACCTTCGCCCGCCGAAGCCCACTTTTGAATGAGTTCTGGTATGTCTACATTTTGAAAAATATCTAAAGCAAGGATCAGGAAGAGCATTTTCAAAAAGACATTTTCAATAAAATCAATTGTAAGTGTTTTTTATTTTACGCAAGGTTTTGGACAAAAATGGGGTGTTTTGACTGAAAAAATGAGTTGGAAATATTCCTCCCCCTACAAGAACATCATTTGATGTACACAGATGCTGTAATTTAATGATACGGAGAAACAAGTTTTGTGAGAAGAATAATTCGATTGCAGAAACAACAGCATTTATACCTAATACGAATTTGTTAAAGTACTTAGATACTTTTATTTAAGAAAAATAAAACAGGCTATCGTAATCAAAACAATACAAATAAATGCAATGTAGGAGTATGGACTCGCCCAATTGTAAGACCATCCCAATCTTGGATTAATCTTGCGAACTAATATTCTTGGGTCTTTAGGGTTGAAATAGAAAACTCCTTTCCAGTTATTGGGATTTTTGCTCATCGTTTCAAAAATCGCTTTCTCAAGTTTGGTTTTCATTTTCTAAATTGAATTTTACATTCAAATATAAGACAAATCAATGAACCAATAATCTGTATATCAAAGAATATTGTAAAATTTAATGTTGTTAAAAACTAAAATTGTGAGAGCTGGAAACAAAAAAGAATCCACATAATAATTTATTACAACTACATCTGAAAAACTTTGATGTGGGTATAAGACAATATAATTCCATTAAATTAAGAGCAATTCTAATCTGTTCTTAATCTAAGGTTAATCTAATCTTAATTCATCACTCTCTTATTCTAAATATCTTTATAAAATATAAATTAAAAGGATAAATAAAATGTCACAACCACTAGATGCAATTAAGGCAATTCACAATGCTTTCAGAGCCGACATGAAACTGATCGATGCTTCAGCACTCGAATCAGCAAGAATGGGGAAAAAGCTCACACCAACGGTCGAGCGCTTCAAGTTCTTCAATGAGGTACTTGTCTGGCATGCCCATGGCGAGGAGATAGCTGTATTTCCAGCAGTCGAAGCTGTCGCACCTTCGGTCGCTGAAGCATATGAGAAAGATCATCGGGGCCTCGATGCAGCATTCGATGCATTGAATGCTGCAGTTTCAGCAAATGACGTACTGGCAACCGCCCGTGCTACAGCAGTATTCAAGTTCCATCTCGACCTGCATCTCGGAAAGGAAGACTCACATTTATATCGTTTGGTCAGGGAGCGTGTATCTATGGCTGATCAGGGTAAAGCAGTCGGCATTATGGCTAATGAAATTCCACAGGAGCGCTTTCCTGAGCTTGTTGCATGGATATACCCTTTGATGGATAACAATGACCGCGAGAACATGACCAGTATCTGGCAAATGGTGATGCCTCCTCCGGCATTTGATCAAGCTAAACAACTTATAAAAAAGGCGATCGGAAATGATTGGGCAGAGTTGGTAAGGCGGATTCCCACTTTGAAATGAACTATTGCTGTATTTTTAGCTGATTACAGGTACATTGCAAAAAGCAACAACGCTTCAGTCAACAAGGAATTTAAAGACCCCTGTAAATTATTGATCTACAGGGGTCTGCATTTTGAGGTTGTGGTGCTACTCGGAATTGAATAAGTCAAAGAGGACTTTATTCGTAATAGGCAAGGTATGTAATAAGAATTATTAAGAATTCAACAACCTTCGCACAAATTGGTTAAAAGATTTGCGATAAATCGGAATTAATTGTCGGTTGTTAATAATTACATGTTATGTGTTTTCAGACCATCTTTTGAAGTGGTCAAAGAAGGACGGATTTTGCACTATGTACCAGGTCTTAAAAGCCAAACAAGTTGATCGTATATGGTCGATCATGTCACAAAAATTGTATTTTTCTAAACATTAAGGAATAATTATGGCAAAAGATAATCAGTTTATTTCACCTATATGTGGTTGATTTAAATTGGCTTACAAGATTATTGCATCTCGTGTTGCTTGAGAAGGTTCTCAACTTCTTGGAGATTGAATTTGCTTAATTTTATGATTTTTGTATTCTTCCTGTAATATGAAGGCACAATCTGGAGAGCTTCCTCCTTCCTGTCCACATCCATAATGAACCAGGCTTTATGCTCTCCATCAAGACAACCCCAATCCGCATGGGTAAGAAAATGAGACCCTGAGCTTAGAAAAATCTGAATTGTACGGAGACATTCAATCTTATCAGCGCTATGATAAACTTCTACAAGATATTTTGCCATGACTTCTGTTATTAAGTTAGGTATAACTAATTTTCCCCAAATGCATTCTTTTATGATTCTGACCCATACAGGTATACTTAATTTTCCTGAAAATCATATATATAAATAAACAACTGATCATCCTTTAATGTTCATGAATTTTGCAATTGCAGTATAATATTTACAACCAAATCCAGAGTTAAATTCTTGTCGTTTCGTCATATATGTTTATTGTTCTCAGACCTTCTTTTGAAGTGGTCAAAGAAGGAGGGATTTTATACAAAATCAGCCATAAAAACATGGTGGAGGAAATGGTACCGTCCGGATTGCAAGTTCAATTTCTTATGCTAACCTCTGGGAGCCAACAATCCCGCAAATGACGTTATGAAAAGCATTAGTTCCGGTATTTATTTTACAAGTACATCTTTAGTTGTTGGCCTCTTGAATGGATTGTCCAGAAAACGTTCAACAATTTGATTAAATAGTGAATATTCCTCTCTCAGCATGAAGTGTGTAGCTCCTGGCATTATGAATAATTGTGCTCTTGATAGGCTTATGCAATATAATAATCAAATATGATTTTAGTCCATGTTTCCATCCCTTCATAAAATTCAGCTAAATCAGATTTATCAATCCAATCTGCTGTCATCCTATCCGTTTCATTAATAACAACATTTTTATTCGATACATGGATATTATATAAAAGCCCAATATGAACTCTGCCAACCGAAATTGTATCATCATTTATAAAGCCAATAAATTCTATATCCTCTATTAAACAACCATTTAATAGTTTGACCTCTTCAAATAATTCTCTTTTTAATTCATTAATTAAATACTGTTCATTCGATTCCTTTGAGTTGCCAGGATTCATATGACCACCTACTCCTAAAGAGAATTTATTGTGTAACCTTTTTTCTGTCTGCCCGGATGTCCTTTTAAATAAGCAAAATGACTCATTATTTGAGATAATTGCATATGGAATAACTTGCTTAAAGGAAGGGTCTTCTTCCAATTCACTCCTTTTGCGAAACAGACCACTTTGAACAATCCTTTTCAATGCTTCACTATTTTCTTTTATTAAACCTTTTTCTTCATAGGTTATTAATTTCCAGAACTCGTCAGTCGGTATTGCAAATACTAATTCTTCCAAATGAGTTATTGTTTATTAAATGTTAGACATCCTGATTATTATATTTCCCCTCGTATCTTGGCTCTTTTGAATGGGCACAACGTTCTCGGACAGGTAGCCTGTGTGCGAAGCACATGTCTCGATAAGCTGTATCGTTGCTTAAACAGCCATACTCCTTCTGATTGGAGGATGAGGATCATAATCTTCTACAACAAAATCATCAATAGTTAGTTGATCAAACGGTTTTTTTGCAATATGTAATTTAGGTAAAGGTTTGGGTTCTCTTGACATTTGTTCAAGAATTGCAGTTACATGATCATATTTTTCTTCATTGCCGTCACTGGGAGCATTTTTATTAATCCAATCAACAACTTCTAAATATTCTTCTCTTTCAGAAACATTTCTTATTCTTTTTTGTAGTTCCTTGAAATTATCTCTGTGCCATTGAGTTCTCTTTCCAATACCAGCATAAAAATGTGAATCTCCAAAAGTGTGGATAAATGTTTTTGGAACCATCTCTGCTTCCTGAGCAATTACCTGGGTAAGAGCAGCATAACTGGCTATATTAAAAGGAACACCTAAAAATTGATCACAACTTCTCTGGTAAAGTTGCAATTCTAATTCGCCTTCTTCATTAGCAGTTGCCTGATAAAGAACATGACATGGAGGTAAAGACATTTTTGGAGTGTCTCCGGGATTCCAGGAATCAACAATGTGTTTTTTCCCGGTTGGTTTCTTTCTTAGACCTTTTATCATTTTTCCCAGTTGATCTATTTCAACAAACCTCCCTTTGTCATGATCATAATATTCCCATCTTCTCCATTGTTTACCATATATTGGTCCGGCATCTCCCCATCTTTCTGCAAATTCAGGATCTTCTTTTATTCTCTGACCATATTCTTCCATGGCTTTGTCCCAATCAGGAGAATACTTCACAATACCTTCAGGAAAAATTCCTTCTTTTTGCATCCCGGGAAGATTGTCTTGAAAAGCATCAGGTCTCCATATAGGGCAGTTATTGTCTTCAAGATATTTAATATTTGTATCCCCTCTTAAGAACCATATTGTTTCATGAAACATAGATCTTGTAGACATCTTTTTTGTAGTTAATAATGGATACCCTTCTCTAAGATCATATTCGTTTTGATACCCAAATAAAGAGATAATCCCCGAACCTTTGCTTCCTCCTTTAAAATTTGAACGATTAGAAGTTAAAATTGCTTTTGAATGATCTAAATATTGTTGTGCCATTTTTTATTCTGTTAAAGATTAATTCTATTTAATATGAATAATTATTGTTAAAACTATACTTTTTTAGTTAATCTGCAAAAGCCGTTCAGCTTGACCACTTTTCGCCAGTATTTAACAAAACATCATATCTGATTAAGATACAATTAATTAAATCCGTCTTTTAATGGTCAATTTATTCCAGCTCAAGGTGGTCAAGATCACTGGCTTTTCCGGGATTATTAATAGTCATAATTGCAGAACTTTTTGATTGCTGGTTTGTTTATATATGAGTGTCAAATTATAGGTTACAAATTTGAAGTAAAAATATCGTTTAACTGGATTATGATATCCAGTTCTTAGGAAGAAGGAGGTGTAAAATGAAAAAAGCAGAAGTTATGAGTTTTGGAAAACCAGATGAGGTTCGTAAGTTCCCAAAAGGACATATGGAACTAATAAAAATTGGTGGAGCAACAGTTGGACGGGCAGTATTTGAACCTGGCTGGAAATGGTCGGATTCCATACAACCTATAGCAAAGACTAAGAGTTGTGAAGCGCCACACTTTCAGTATCATGTTGCCGGAGTGCTTATGGTAGTTATGGATGACGGAACGAAGTTTGAGTGTCGACCTGGCGATGTTTCACTACTCCCTTCAGGCCATAATGCATGGGTTGTAGGAGATGAGCCCGCAATTGTAGTAGATTTTCAGGGTATGATTGACTATGCAAAGGCTCCATAGATGAATCAGATTTTTTTGATTTGTTGCAAAGGTGGAAAAGCCAGGGACCCTGACCATAACTGGCCGAGATACATTGACCACCCCCTTCTGGAGTTAAATCCCTGTTGTTTCCAATTGTATGTTTCGTGTTATAAGACCGTCTTTTGAAGTGGTCAGAGAAGGACGGATTTTGCATTATGTAATGGTCGGTGGTAGTCAACACCTTTCTGTTTAAACCATTCTATTATATTCTGTCAAGACTGATTTCTCCCTGATTAATTATTTTGTTGAAGGCAATAATGGGAGCATAAGCGGGGCGCGAAGAAGGATTAATTCTCTTTTATTGGTTCTTTCAATTTCCCTATCCCCGACTATTTTTCTTCCTTTTTCAAATCTTCAAGGAGTGAACCCAGCTTATTGACATAATCAGTAAACTCAGTGGAATATCTTACCGAATCATTACGATTCCGTGGCAGATCAATTTTAAAGCGGTGCCTGATTGTTGCCGGCCCGGAATCCAGGATGAATATGTCGGTAGAAAGGAAGACAGCTTCGCTTTCGGAGTGTGTTACAAATATAACGGTAGGGTCGATTTTGGCATTTTCGAATATAGAGCGGAGAAAGACCTGGACTTGTTTCCGGGTAACCGTGTCCAAAGCTCCAAAAGGTTCGTCCATCAGCAGAATTTGCGGATTCACAACAAGGTTACGCGCAATGGCAACTCTTTGTAATTGCCCACCTGACAGGATCGGATATTTTGCCCATTTGTTTTCATGTCCGGCCAATCCGACAGTTTTTATCATATCCATGGCTTTGTCGTTGGCTTCATTCTTAGGAATCCCTTTCAATATCAGTGGCAGGGCAACGTTTTGCAAAACAGTTTTCCATTCAAATGAAGTATATTGCTGAAAAACCATCGGAATCCTGTCTTTGTCCGTACGTTTTTTCCCATAGATATAAACATCTCCCGACGTTGGTAACTGTAGCCCGGAGATATACCGGAGCAAAGTGGATTTTCCACAACCCGATTTGCCCATGATGGTAATAAATTGTCCCTGGTCTTTAATGTCTTTGATGTCAAGATTGAAATCCTTAAACACTACATTGGGTGGGGTATGATCCGAATATACCTGGTTAATCTTGACAAGGTTAATAATATCGCCGGAGCGGTTGACTGGTTCCCGATCCGGGTAAGTCTCATTATTTGCATCAATCCTGGTTTCCGGTTCCTGTGTGGATTCGATAGGTTCGGTTATTTCAGTTTCATCCTTTTTCTGGAATATATTTCGCTTCATTATCAGGCGTATTTAAATTTAAAGAGTTTTTTATCGAGCAGCTTCAGTAGTTTATCCTGTACAAAACCTATAAAAATGATAAGCAGTAATACGGCATAAAGCTGGTCGACATGCGAACCGCGCGAAGTTGCCATGTAAATCATTGAACCTAACCCACCCTGGGCGTTTACCATTTCGGCAATAACGATATATGTCCAGCTTACGGCAACCAGATTGATCACATCCATTGAAAACCGGCTCAGGACTGATGGAATATAGAAATGTTTCATGGTCATCCATGGACTGGCATTCAGCGTCCACATGGTTTGTTTAAGGGCTTTCAGATGATCGTCGGTTTCAATGTCATTTATTCTTTGGGCAATCGCCGGAAGCAGGTAAACAAAAATACCGAATGCAAGGAATTCGACCTTTACATTCAGCCCAAGACCAAATATTGCCATGAATATTCCTGTTGTCGCAGGCAATGGTGTAAAACGGATAGCTTCAATTTGCTTACTTACCAGATGCCTGAAAAAAGGGATAAGTCCAACAAGAAAACCAAGGGGAATTGCCAGGGCCATTGCCTGTAAATACCCGCCCAGGTTTATAAAAATGGAATACCCCGTATTGTATAAAAGGCTTCGCTCCACGAAAAGGGTTTTGAAACACCTGATAACATCAATAGGTGAGGGTAGGATGGTAGGTTTAATCAAGCCAACTGTAGGAATAAGCCACCAAAAAAAAATCAGCAGGACCCATCCCAATATTGTCACTACCGAAGCTGTTTTTCTATCAACATCACCAGCAAATCTGAAAAGCTTTTTAATTAATTCCATGATTGTCAGTTATTTTCTTCATTTATGAAAAGAGGCTGTCTTAAAAGCCATTTTAACCACCCCGTCATGACCCTTCAGGCATGACACCCCTCCTTTTAATAGGAGGGGAAAGTATTGATCTATAGTATTATAACTTTCTCCTCCTTTTGTAGGAGGAGTACCCCTGACGTCAGTCAGGGGGGAGGTGGTTGACTTCTGAGACAGCCTCTTGTTATTAAGAAATCTTTCAATATCTTATTTCCCTAAAAGTTGAAACTCTGTCCGGCGATTTGCAGCTCTGCCCTCTTCCGAATTGTTATCTGCAACCGGTTTATCGGGGCCGTTACCAACAATTATAAATCTGTTCGGATCGAAATTATAAGTTTTAACTAAATAGTCAGCAACCGATTTGGCACGTTTCTGGGAAAGATCTCTGTTCATTGCAGCACTTCCGACATTGTCGGTGTTTCCTTCTATACGGACTTTCATTCCTGCAAACTCAACAGACAATTGTCCAAGCTGATTTTCTATTTTCTCCTTCATATCGGGAGTAAGTGCCCATGAACCAGTTGCAAAGTTGATGATAATTGGCTTAATGGCAACCGCAGGAGCTTTAACATCAGCAACTGTTGGTGTTTCGAATTGAATCTGGCCTTCTGCTGCGTGAGCATCACCCTGTAAATCGTTAATAGTCTGTATAATATCAGGAAATGAGGCTTCAGCCCAGGGAACAATATTATTTAATTTGTTTCCGTACCCGGTTTTATAAACGCGGGCCATTTTTGTATAGAGCTGCTGTCCGGTGATGCCTGTATAGTCAGTGCTTAATCCAAAAAAGTTGACATTGTCACCATACGTTGCGAAATGGATTTTTTTCATCCCGCCAAGGATTATACTTACGTCGTCCGGAACTTCAAAAGCTGTTTTATAGGTTTTTGCAGCTTCGGCCATTTTTGCCGGGTCTTTCATTTCTGAATTTGCAACAAGCCAGGCCCGGGACAGTTTGACAAAAAGGTCCTTTTTCTTTTCAAGAACATCTTTCCTTGCTATAAATCCGTCCATAATTATATTCGGAAGTAAATCGGTACTTGTCAGAACCCTGGAAGCTCTTGATCTCAGACATTCTTCGTCGTCGGGAGACCAGACTACTGTTGCATCGGCATTTCCGGTAGTAAATGCAGTTTTTGCAGCAAAAGGATCCCCCATAGGTAAAATCTGGACATCCTGTTCAGTAAGACCTCCGGCTTCAAGAGTGGCATGAAGTAAAGTGTTGCTTGGCCATCCCAGGGCGCAGGCAATTTTTTTACCTTTAAGGTCGGCGACAGATTTGATTGATTCATCAACGATAAAAACATCAGCTCCGCGCGAATCGTCAATTTTCAAAAACTGGACAACCGACATTTTGGCAAGGTCGCTGCTGCGATCCATTCCAATAGGTGAAATATCGGTGGTAGTAAAGATAAAATCAAGATCCCCGTTTTTCAATGCATCATTGAGTTTTTGCATATCATCCATCCTGATAGCCTCGAAAGTGATACCAAACTCCTTGTACATCCTCGAGCTTTTATTTGGAGCAGCGCCACCGTTCATGTTGATACCCGGTGCAAAGCCAACAAAGTTGTTAAATCCGGCACGCAGATCAGCTTCATTGCCCCTGGATGCCTTTTTCATATATGGATAGCCATAATATACTCCCGCTCCAATTGCACCAAGGATGAGCAGGAGTACAATCAGTTGAAATCCCAATGTCCATTTTTTTGGGAATCCAGGAATCGATCTTCCTGGTTTATTTTGATAATCAGTTGCCATTTTTTTATAATTATTTATTTGATATTATATATGTTACATTTAAAAAATATCGCCAAGCGGACCAGTTGAGTTTTTTTCTTCACGGGTCAGTTTGTGGTTGGGATTTGAAATTTTTGAAGGATCCGGAACTTCTATTTGTCCGGCATCCAGCTTGTTGCCAATAGCGAGTAGTTTTTCGTAAGCCTCATCACTGTCGAAATCAAATGCAGTTGTATTTCTATCTAAGTCTTCAAGGTTCTGAGCTGTCGTTGCCAGGTCTTCCGAAATACGACCGGCAACAAACTCAAGTGCATATTCCAGTTTCCAGTTCTGTCCGCCGGGGCCTAGAATTTCTTTCAGGATAGCTGTTGCACCACGGGATGCCGCTGCCATTTCCCAGTCTTTTTTCATAATGCCGATACTTTCCTCAAAATCCTTTATTTTATTTTCGAGCAGTGTTGCACCAATAGCTAATTTACGGTCGAGATTGGCAAAAATATTTGAACGTGCCGCATATTTGGTTGTCCATTCAATATTTTTTTCCAAAACTGTATTTGTCCTGGTACCGGCAGATGTAGCATTGATAAACTGTTGCTGCAGGTCTACATATTCATCGGTTTCTTTTACTCCTGCGCCTTTATCGGCGATCATTTTGTCCATCAGCTCTTTTATTTCACCAGCTTTCTTGGTCTGACGCTGAACTTCGCTTTTCGAATTTTCAGCAACTTTTTGGGTTTCACGTGACATTTGCTCAAAATCGGTGCGGAGCTGTTTAATTTTCGATTTGTGCTTTAAAAACAAGTCGTGTGTCTCCCACATTTTTTTCTTTTGTTCGTCCAGTTCATCGAAAGGGTTCCAGCGAATTATAGCTTTGTGAAATGAACGGACGATCCTACGGAAAAGCTTGTAAATGGCAGGCAGAAGTAATATTACAAGTACAACTGCCAGGACTGAGGCTATAACGGCAAAAACCTGGCTTAAGGCACCAAAAACTGCCGGAATTATCCATCTGAATGTTCCGTAGCCAATGATCCCGATTATTATCAGCCCAATAACCGCGCCAATTGGTTTTTCACCTTTGCGCCATTTTCCAAGAGTCTCTTTTCCCTTCTCAACCAGCTTGGCATCAT
Organism: uncultured Bacteroidales bacterium; assembly: GCA_963746685.1. GTDB lineage: Bacteria > Bacteroidota > Bacteroidia > Bacteroidales > VadinHA17 > LD21. The sequence goes on along the minus strand of CAVVBY010000034.1, from coordinate 49,360 downwards.
CAAAATATTTCATGATAGGCAGCTGGGTAACTGTTTTTGTTTCCGTTTCCATAGCATCTGTTTTTTGTTTTTTTAAGAAAGATTTGATTTAATTCCGGCTTCAATATCAACTATACTTAGAATAACCTGTTCTTTTGCATCGCGAATAGCATTGATTTTTCTTTCGATATCGGTAACCTGACTGTCGTATTTCTGGTCGATTGCAGAAAGCTGGTTGCTGAGGGCTGCCTCCTGATTCTGGAGTTCCTGGATTTGCCTGGTCAGTTGTTGTATTTTTGTCCTTGTGCCCTTGAGGTTATTGTTCAGGTTGGTTTTTTCAGTATCCTTTTCAGACTGTAATCCTTGTTTTTTAGATCCTCCCTTACTTATTTCAGAATCGGCAGTCCGTTGTACCAGATCTTTATAAAACATTGCGCTGTCGAGTAACCGTGAAGGGGTCAGCGATTTATCAATTTTTTGGGCAATCCTGAAAACTGTTTTATAAACTTCAGGTCCCGGATTTTGTTTTTCTTCGAAAAGTGATTCGGTGAATTCAAGAAAATCAAAACCTGTTTGGTTATTCTGATTGATTAAATTCTGAAGACGCTGAACGAAGTCCTCCACAAGCGCTTGATTCTGATCTCCAACAGCTGTTTTTTGACTTGTATTTGTTATAAAGTCATCCTGAGTACTATTGTTTCCCGGTTCCGCTTTCTGAATTGGCTTTTCCTGCGTACCGGCTTCTGTATCTCTGAAAAACAGTTTTCTGAAACTAAACCCTTTATCCCTTTCTGACATTTCCTTTGATTTTTTTTTGATAAATTAATCTTTTAAAAGAGCTATTACAAAAATATGATTTTTTTAACTGGTTGTTTTTTAAAATCCGAATTAATACAAGTTATTGTCTGAAAAAACTTTATACAAATTATCAATTTGAAAAAGCCAGCGATCCTGCCCATTTGTAGACTATTCATATTGACCACCAGAAAACGGAGTTAAATTCTTGATTTTTATAAATGAATGTGGTGTTTTAAAAGCTTCTTAAGGGCGTCAGAAACATCCATTTTGCCATCTGGCCGTATATTAAAATTTGCAGGTGTAAAATATACAGCATTCTGATCATTCGGCTTTTGAGTATAAACAGAGATACTTGTCGGGATTGCAGCCCTGGATAAAGTTGCAATGAAAATAAGAATACAAATAACTAACAGGTTACGCTTTAACATTGGGAAGAGCTTAATATTTATTAATAAATTCAAAATCAGCTGTTTGCTTTGCCATGCATAAGCAGGTCAAGAGCTTCTCTAAATGAACCTGCCGGAGTCACTTTGCCCGAATTTACAAAAAAGATCTCATCTGCAGTCTCGATTGTATTTAAACGGTGGGCAATAATAACTTTTGTGGTCGATTCAGGAAGATTAATTAAAATTCTATCAAGCTGCTGTTCGGTGACTGTATCGATATTAGCTGTTGCTTCATCCAAAATGAGCAATTCCGGTTTGCGTAAAATCGCACGTATGAAAACGACCAGCTGCTTCTGTCCAAGACTTATACCATCACCGGTGGTCTGAACTTTTGTGTCGAGCCCGTTATCAAACCGCCCGAGAAGGTTTTCAAGCTTAGCCTTTGTTATGACTTCCTTCAATTGTTCATTGTTATAACCTGCATATTCATTATTCCCATAAAGTACATTATCCCGGATTGTACCTGAAAACAGGAATGGGTCCTGGAGAATAAAACCGATTTTCGAAGCGCGTTCTTCGGGTTTGTACGACCTGATATCCCTTCCATCTAAAAGGATTACGCCCCTGGTGGCATCATAAAGTCTTGAAATAAGTGAAGCAGTCGTTGTCTTTCCACCTCCTGTCGGGCCGACAAAAGCATACGTTTTCCCTCTTTCCAGATCAAAGGAGACCTTGTGAAGTACCTCCTTCCCATTAGGATAACTGAATGATACATTTTTGAAATGAATGCAGGAGGAGTTGTTTTCACATCCGGGATCATCAATAACATTGAGATTTGTTTTAAAAGAGAGGAGAAGTGAAATACGGTCCCAGGCCGCCAGTGCCACCTGAAAATTAGTCCATAAGGCTGCCATTTGACGTAAAGGATTATAGAAATTGTTCACATATGCAAGAAAGCTTATCAATAATCCTATAGAAAAATAACCCTTTATGATCATATAGATCCCAAGAGAAAGGACAATAAGCTGCCCGATGTTGGATCCAAATGTGTAAACCGGGGAAAGAACATTTCCGGCTATTCCAGCCTGTACAGACTTCTTAAAATTCTCATGATTTGCGTCCTCAAAACGCCTGCGGAAATAATCACGACGGTCAAATGCAATTATAACATTAAAGTTTGCTAGACTCTCTTGAATTTCAGCAGATAAGTTGCCCGTACTTTTCAGGCTTGCCGTATTTTTTCTTCTGACCCATGGAGAGACTGCCCTTGTGAAAATCCAAAGCAATAAAGCTGGTGTCAGAACCACAAGTCCCAGCGGTAGGTTTATGACAAGCAGGATGATCCCTGCTCCCGTCATTGTTATAAGGCTACCAATAAACTGCATTAACGACTGTGAAAAGAACTGGTTTATTTTGTCAGTATCATTATTGATTCTGGAAATAAGGTCACCTGCCTTGTTTTGATTGAAAAAATCAACAGGAAGTTCCTGAAGCTTATTAAAAACAGAGTTCCGGAGGCTGTAAAGCATACGCTGTCCTATTCCACCCATAAGCCTCATCTGTGCGTAGTTGACCAGAAAAGCTATGACATAAATAATCAGCAGAATGCCGGCAAATACAAGTACACCGTGGTATTGTTTTGCCACGATATATGTGTCAATTGTATGACCCATGAGGTAAGGTCCAAGCAGACTCAATCCGGCATTTATGAATATTGCAGAAAAAGCAACAGCCACCTTACGACGCTCAGTTCCAATGATAGTTAACAGTTTCCTGAGAGATGCAGGACCCGATAATTTCCTTTCAGCCTTTTCAGCTGCCTGATTCAGATTATAATTCATAATGATGAGTACTTCTTTGTGAACTATAGATCTGATTATATTCAGGGGATTTAGCCAATAATTCCTTATGCTTGCCAGCTGCCAATATTTCGCCGTCCATAAGCAGTATTATCTGATCAAAATGTCTTATTGGTGCAATTTTCTGTGTTACTGATATCAGAGTCAGTCCGGGGTAATTGTTTTCAATGTTGCATAGTATCAGATTTTCAGTATTTCTGTCTACCCGTGAAGTGAAATCATCAAGTAAAAGAATCCTTGGATTTAATGCCAGTGCCCTCGCCAGCATAATTCTTTGTTTTTGTCCTCCCGAAAGGCTTGTGCCCCTTTCCGATACAACAGTATCAAGCTTTGATGGCAGAGACTCTATGAAATCTTTTAATTCTGCTGTGTCAATAGCCTTTTTAAGTGACTCTTCCGTAACCTTGTCATTAAATGCAATATTTTCATGGAGGCTCATATTAAAGATGACACTGTCCTGAAATACAAAACCTATCTGGCTATGGAATAATTCCTTTGAATATCTTTCAATGCTTATCCCATCGAATTCTATAGTTCCTGAATCTGGCGGAATCAGATTTGTAAGAAGATTTAACAGTTGGCTTTTCCCGGCAGCCGTAGGACCAATAATAGCAGTCTTACTTCCTGCTTTAACTGAAAAGTTGATTTTTTTCAGGACCGGTTTTTCACCAAAACTGAGTGATACGTCTCTTAATTGAATTTCACCTTTGATATCGGATTTAATTTTTCCCGGTTTTGGAGGAGACGGTGCATCCAGGACTTGCCGGATCCTTCCATATGAAGCTGTAGCCGAAGCTATTATATTGCTCATGAACCCAATCATCATAATAGGAAAAATCAGCATTATCAGATAACTGTTGAATGCAGCAAAGTTTCCAAGCGAAAATGTTCCGTTCACTACATAATGTCCTCCAAGTGCAAGGATCATGACTACAGCAAGGTTCGAAACGAACATTATGACCGGAATAAGGGTCGAAAACAGTCTGACTATACCTAAACTGGTATTTCGCAATTCAAGGTTTGTTTCAAGAAATTTCATGCTCTCGGTCTGCTGAGAATTCAGTACTCGAACAAGTGCCGACCCCATTATGCTTTCATTGATTATCCTGTTAAGAGAATCAATTATCTCTCTCGACCGCCTAAAGAGTACTCTGACCTTGCGCAAAACTATGAAGAAGGTTATGGCAATTACGGGAACGATCGAAATTACTGTAATTGCCAGTTTCCAGTTTATGGTGATCAACAATACCGATGTGCCGGCGATAACAAAAAACGAAGAAATTATCGTAACGAAAGCCTGGGAAACGAACATCTTTATCGAGTCGGTATCGGAGGTGAGGTTGGTCAATAATTTTGAAGGGTTGGACTTAAGAATAAACGTATAGCTCTGCTCCGAAATCTTATTGGTAAGCCTTGTGCGAAGATCTTTTGCAACCTTTTCCGAAGTATAGGTCTGTGCAATGCTCTGAAGGAAGGTGAAAACAAAGATCGCAACGGAAGCGATGAGGAATTCTGTCACAATCGGCCAGGGTTTAAAATCGTTTGCTGAAAAAGCATCTATAGCATGTGCAATGATTTTAGGTATTAACATGTTAATGCCACTGCCCGCGAGAGCCATAATTATCATGATTGAAACAATCCCTTTGTATTGTCTCAGGAGGCTGAATAATCCGGTATTTTGCTTTTTGCCTATTGGAGATTTTGATTTGGTCCTGTCCATCCAGCAGTGAAATATCTTGCAAAGAAATCAATAAAGTCCATTTTTTACTTAAAAAATGGATGATTGTGTAAAAACATATTTTGAACACCCTTTCGCCTTTCCGAAGAACTCTGAAGGAAAATCAGACCCCTTGAGAAATCCCTTTAAATTCCCGGAATATAATCAGTGGTGGATTATTTGGTTCAACCAGGGATGCATCACTGGAACATTACACAATATGAAGCCCTATGTATTAGTAGCTGAATTATTTTTTCTATTTTGTAATATTCTGATCATTAATTACGACTAACTCAAGAAAAACTTAGTCAATTTGAAGGTGGAAAAGGAATTCATAGAATTAATAAAAAAACATCAAGGAATATTACATAAGATTTGTAATGTCTATTTCATTCGAAATCCATATAAAGAGGACTATTATCAAGAAATTCTGATCAGGCTTTGGAAATCCTATCCAAGTTTTAGAAACCAATCAGCTTTCTCTACATGGCTATATAGAGTTGCTTTAAATACTGCAATTGACATAATTCGTAAGCAAAATCTCCAGCCTGTACACACTGGACTTTCAAAAAGTGACTACAATAAACCAGACCATGAACACAACGTTGAATCTGAGAAAAAGGATATACTTTATCAAGCAATTAGTCATTTATCCGACGTAGAAAAGGCGATAATCATACTGTATTTGGAAGACTATAATTATAAGGAAATTTCAGAAATAATAGGCATTTCAGAAAGTAATACTGGTGTCAGGATTAACAGAATTAAAACTCAACTAATTAAAATATTAAACCATGGACAAAAATGATATAAAATCGATGTGGCAAGAAGTTCACAATACTAGTGATGAAATTATTGTCGATAAAGTAAGTATTGAAAAAGCTATAACTATGACTCATAGTAAAACTGTCTCTAAAACCTTACTAGACATAAAATTAAAAGTCTTTGTTTTTACGCTGATCTTAGCTATTTATGTAGGTTTGATGTTATATGCTTTAGTATATCTTGGCTTAAATTTATCAGTCTATTCTCTAGTCCCGCTTACTTTAGCCGGTGCATTCCTTTTAATTAAGACGACTACAGAAATTGTAAGGTTATTAGTCCTGACAAAAACAGCAGACAATATGTCTGTAAAAGATTCTTTGCTGTTTTTTCGTAAGAGATTGAATAGAATAAAAAAAATTGATTTTATATCCTATCTGGTTTTTTTGTATCTGTCAGCAATTTTGATAATATATAACTATTTAACAGATATTGGAGGTGTCAGGAATTTATCATGGGGCAACGAAGTTGTCCCGATACCTCTATTAGGGATTTTGATTTTAATGCTTCTTTTGATCCCATGGTATATTAAATATCAAGATAACCGGATGTACAGAAAACTATATTCAAATCTCAACGAGTCTGCCCGACATCTCGATGATACCTCAGGGACCATTTAGCTGTTAACAAGGGAAAATCATTGTCCCTGATCACTTTTGGCTGGAATAAATTGACCACCCAAATCCGGAGTTAAATTCATGTTGTTTTGTTATGTATGTTAAGTGTTATCAGACCTGATTTTGAAGTGGTCAAAGAAGAATGTATTTTACGCAAAATAAAACACTTTTATTAACTGTTGATAATATCAATAAACACCCAAAAAAAGGTTTAACTTTAAATAATTTCTTCAGCAGCGCCTAAAAGATTTAGAATAATGATCAGATTTAGAATAATGATCAGATTTATAATGATCTCCTACTGCCTGACTGCGCCCACGGTGTACGGACAAATGCTTAATGATTCTGCTTCAGTAACCCTGGTCAAAAAGTGTGTTGACGATATTTACAATTTCCAGTTCGATAGCGCACGGGATGTATCTCAAAAAATAAATCATTTTTTCCCGCAACACCCGGTTGTATATCTCCTGAACGGAATGATAATGTATTGGGAAAACTATCCTTTGATCCCTTCCTCTCCAGCCCGTAAGGCCTATGAGTATACCCTGCAGAATTGTATAAGATTATGCGAAAGTAAGCATACCCCGGAAGATTCTGCTGAATATTTACTGGCCAACCTTGGGGCCAGGGGGATGCTATTATTGTTTTATTTTGATAATAATCTCACTAAAGAGGTGTTTCCTCTTGTAATAAGTACATATCGTTACATAAGACAATCCTTTGAATATACATCCCATTATTTCGATTTTTTTTATTTTACCGGACTATATAATTACTCACGGGAGGCATTCCCCGAAGTCTATCCGGTTTACAAGATGGTAGCGTTTCTATTTCCAAAAGGAAACAAGGAAAAGGGTTTAAGGGAAATTCAGACAGCAGCTGAAAATTCCATAATGTTAAAAGCGGAATCTTTGAATGTTCTTTCAGAGATTTATCTAAGCTTCGAAAATAATTATCAGCAGGCCTGCATTTACAGCAAGTCTCTTCATGAAATGTATCCTGCAAATTCGCAATATCTGGCAGATTATATAAAAAATCTGCTGCTGGTAAAAAAGTATGACGAGGCTGAAGGTCTTGTAAGATCATATGAAGGGAAAATGGGCAATCCGTACTTCAGGGCACAGCTCACAATCTTCAAAGGCATTTTGTATGAGAAGAAATATCATAGTTATACAGAAGCGCAGGACTACTACAATAAAGGAGTAAGTGACATTTCTGTTTTTGGGAATTATGGAAATGAATTTGCAGCATATGCCTATTTCGGTCTAAGCCGTATTGATGATGATAAACATAGCAAGGAAACATTCCGGAAAAAGGCAATGGAAATAGCTGATTACAAGAATGTTAATTTTGATGAATAACCCTAAGTCAATTTTATTTAAACAAAAACCCTCCAAAGCTGCTTTCCGAAGGCTGATAATAAGTTATTGTTATATAAAATTAATCCTTCAGGCAGCGGACAGATAGACCCGAGTTGTATTAAATCCACCACGGGACAAAAGAGAATTTACTGGAATTGGAGTCTAGCCACCGTCAGGTCGTCCCATTTCTTCCACTCCGGAGAAAACCTGTTCCAAACTTCCTTTTGTTGTTCCCTGATTTTTACAAGTTGTGCTTCCATTTTTCTTTTGTCAGTGATTATAGTTCTGGCTCCGCACCTTTTTTTTATCAATTATTTATTTTCAAGATAGATTTTAGCTTCAGCCGGTGTTCCCAAAAGTATTGCAAGCCATTTTGTTTTCTCATTCTGTTCCAGAATGATTTTAATGGTCATGGTGATGGGAACTGACAGGAACATACCCACTATTCCCAGTATAAATCCCCAGAACAGAAGAGACAGGAATACAACCAGTGTTGACAAGCCTAAACCTTTTCCCATGATCCTGGGTTCAATAAAGTTTCCAAGAACATTGTGGATAAGCATAGACGAACCAAGAGTCCAGAGTGCACCACCTAATCCGAGTTGTACAAGGGCAAAAAGAACTGTTGGAATCGTAGAGATGATGGATCCAATATTCGGAATATAATTCATCAGACCTGCAATCAATGCCCATAGGAGAGGATAGTCAACCCCAATGATCAATAATGCTAAATAGATAAGAATTCCTACTGATAAACATAATAAGGTTTTTATACCAAGGTAGTTACGGATATTTTGTAAAATGGTAGAAAAATAAGAAATGGATTTATCCGATTCACTCATAATTGCTTTAGCTTTAACAGAAAAACTCCCGAATTCCATAAGAATAAACAAAATGATAAGGAAGATCAGGAAGGTATTCCCCATCATATTGAACAGTTTATTCAAAGCGCTTGCAGTAAATTCCAGGATCTTTGCCGGTTGGACAAGAGTAGATATCTGATCCTGAGGGATATTTAAACCTTTCTCATTTAAATACTGAATAAATGAGTTGCTGATCGTTGTAAGGGTAGATTCATATTTTGAAAGATTGCCTGAAAAAGATGATAATGTATTCTCCGATCAGGAAAGCAAATCCGGAAAAAAGTACAAACATTCCCAATATTACAATGATAAGTGCAAGCCATCTGGGCATCCTCTTTTTCTCAAGCCAGGAAATGGGTTGTGCACAAATGATACTTATGAAAAGCGCAAGTAAAAAGGGAGTGATGATTGATTTTGCATAAATCACTCCTGCAAAAATGATTATTAATGCAGCGATATTTACAATGGGCGAATCCTCCATTGATCCGATAATCTTTTTGTTCATTTCAGAATAGTTTTATGGGTTTATCAGATAGGAATAAGATTGTTTTCTTAAAACTTCGTGACTTAACTAGAGATCATGGATATCATACAAGTGTACAAATTTGCCATGTAAAAGTGAATGACAGGGAATAATTATTTTCTTAAAATTAGTAACATTTCTCGTGTTAATTTACGCATATTGAAAAATCCAGTGCCACTGACCATAGCCAGCCGAATCAAATTGGCCACCTAATTACTGAGTTAAATCCTGGTTGTTTTGTTATGTATTCTAAATGTAGTCAGACCGGCTAAATATGGTCAATTAGCCTGGCTTCTACAGGTCTTTTCTTAACAACATACTCAATATACTTCCAAATCTGATCCTCACTTGACTTTGGCGGAAGTATAGTTTAACTTTACATATACATACTTATGGTTTTTTACTATACAAATGGCAATCTGGACTGCTGAAATAAAAGAACTTGAAAGACTTTATGAATCTCTCAAAGGTCAGCTACCCGATCTGGAGAAAGAACTGGAGCAACTGATAAGGACTGAAGACGCAAATGTTATTATGCTCTATTCAAGGAGGTGTCTGGAAGTAATCATCACTGATCTGTGCAAGGTGGAACTTAACAGACCACGTAAGACGGAACCCCTGAAAGGGATCATTGATAAGCTGTATAAGGAAGAAAAAGTCCCTTCGCATATAATAACTTCTATGCATGGTTTAAATGATCTATCCACTTATGGTACACATCCGAAAGATTTTGATCCTGAACAGGTGAAGCCGGTGCTTGTTAATCTTGATATAATCATCAAGTGGTACCTGAAAAATAAAAATATAGTTGTCAATGTCAAGATAGAGCCTAAAGAGGAAAAAACTCAACTGAAGGAAAAGCCGGTTGAAGAAATCAAGCTGACTGAGAGAAAAAAAACACAGGGTAAGATATCCGGGAAGCCTTTGCCCTTTGCAATAGCTGCTACTGTTTTTATTTCAGCTATTATAGTGATAATACTTACGTTAAATCAGAAGAAAAAGAATTATGCCAGCAACGTGATAATTCCTGAAATACAGAAACTTGTTGATGAAAATTTCACACCTCCTATGCAGGCATTCGAACTGGCAATAGAAGCTCAAAAATATATTCCCGGGGATTCTTCGTTAAGAAAACTCTGGCCAAAAGTGTCAGGACCTGTTTATCTGCAAACTCAGCCTGAAGGCGCCAGGGTATTCTGGAAAGAATACGATCAGCCATCAGATCCATGGAAAGAAGTCGGAGTAACACCTATAAATGGAGTTAAATTACCTCTGGGGTATTTAAGGTACAAAATTGAAAAAGAGGGATTTGAACCAGTTATATTAACAAACTTCGCTTCGTTCGACTTAGTCGTCCCCATGCTGAAGCTTGACAGTATTGGTGCTTTGCCGAAGAATATGGTACGGATTCCCTCACTAAATAAGCTAATGAGACTTACGGGTCTTGAACAATACGGAAGGAACCGTGTGGGTGAATTTTTCGTTGACAGGTTCGAGGTTACCAATAAAGAATTCAAGCAGTTCATCGATGCTGATGGTTATAAGAATAAAAACTTTTGGAAATACCCCATTTATTATAAAGGTAAAGAAATATCCCGGGAATCAGCCTTGAACATTTTTGTCGACAAGACTGGCAAAACAGGTCCTGCCAGCTGGGAAGCAGGTACCTATCCTGATGGACAGGAAGATTTCCCCGTTGCCGGAGTCTCATGGTACGAAGCTTCAGCATATGCTGATTTTATAGGGAAGGAACTTCCTTCGGTATATCACTGGAATGCAATTGCAGAGATTTCCGCAAATATGCATATTATCCCATTGAGCAATTTCAACGGAAAATCGGTTGTTAAGTGCGGAATCAAGGAAGGCATATGTTCATTTGGTGTTTATGATCTTGCAGGCAACGTCAGGGAATGGTGTTATAACGGGAATGGTTCGAAGGGAGAGGCATATATTTTAGGAGGAGGCTGGAATGATCCTTTATACTCTTTCAATGATGGTACTTCGCAGCCTTCACTTGACAGGTCTTTATCAAACGGATTCCGATGTATCATAAAACTGCCACGTGACAGTACAATAAGCCGATTATCAGATCCTATTTTGATGGAAGTCCGGGATTATAGTAAAGAGAAACCGGTCGATGATAAAACTTTTGATATTTTCTTACGGCAGTATGCCTATGATAAGTTGCCATTGAATGAGGAGGTTATAATGACGGCAGATACCGGCATCTGGAAAGTGGAAAAAGTCACAATTGATGCAGCGTACAATAATGAACGATTAATCACCTATCTGTTCATCCCGGATGATGCCCGGCCTCCTTATCAGCCTGTTATATTTTTCCCCGGCAGTAATGTTATTTTTGAAAACAGATTTACGGATTTAAATTGTTATCCGAGAATGTTTGATTTTATCGTCAAGAGTGGACGGGTAGTGGTATATCCGGTCTTTAAAGGGACTTTTGAACGGCAGAGCGATCTGAAATCTGATCAGCCGGAAGAGACAGTTTTGTATAAGGATCATGTAATTATGTGGAGGCAGGACATCGGCCGTATTATTGATTACCTGGAAACAAGAAATGATATCCTAACTGATAAAGTCGGATACTTTGGATTCAGCTGGGGTGCACGGCTTGGGGGTCTCTTTCCGGCAGTTGAAAAAAGAATAAAAGCTGTAGTTCTTCATGTCGGAGGATTGAAAATGAAGAGATCGTTTCCAGAAGTTGATCCGTTCAATTTTCTACCTAGGATCTATCAACCCGTACTGATGCTTAATGGGGAATACGATGTGTATTTCCCGGTTGAGACCTCTCAGAAACCTATGTTTAATATGATAGGGACTCCCGTAAAGGATAAGAACTTATTAATTTATAATGCAGGCCATTTAGTCCCTCGAACTGATTTAATAAAAGAAACTCTTGACTGGTACGATAAATATCTTGGCCCTGTTAAATAAATAGTTAGTAAATAGTCTGAGAATGAGTTTTGGTAAAACCAGTCTTGTAACCACATTTAGCCGTATCAAATTGACCGCCCTCTCCGAAGTTATATCCTTGTTGTTTGATCATCTATGTTTACTCTGGTCCAATGTGGTCAAGGATACCGGATTTTCCACTTTATTTTAAAGCTGACAATTTTATGTCATTAATCCTTTACAATTATGACGACGGCAAAAGAACCACCAGTGTATTCCTGATTCAAGATGGTAACTTTTTAAATCATGGATTTTTGTTACAACTTTTCTGGCATTTAATAGCTCTGACAACCTTTTTATGTTCTTTAGTTGCCTTGTCATCATTATTTTATTAAGAATAGAAAAAATATAAAAGAATCCTTTTGAAGATATATCCCTGTTATAATAACCTTTTATCTTACACCATAATTTAGCTTTAGTTCCTTGTTCTTCAATCCTGTATTCAATAAACAGATCCTTCATATAAAAGTTTAGCGGTAGATTAATTGGCTCACAGAAACGACATGCTATAAAGGAATTTTCCTTGAATTCGATTATATGAAACGATAACAGGTAGTGTGCGTTGACTTTTAGGGGTGGCAGGTTTTCAATGATATAATCAGGTGACTTTCTGCATCTGTTGTCAATAAAATCATAACTATAAGGTGAAACGCGCAACTGTTTTAACCATACAAAAATGTCCGGTGCGTTTGCACGAATTTCAATGGACCGAAACAGTTCCCTGCAATCAGTATTTGAAATATCGGGTAAGGAATCAATAAAAAAGAATGGTATGGAAAGAGATTTTATCTTCATTAAACCCCGATATATTCTTATTTAAATAAAGCTTTGTCTTCTATAAAGTTAACAATTCCCTGATTTTTCCAATTGAACATCTTTTTCTTTTATAAGCAGAAAATAAATTGACTTTGATCTGAACATGGTGTAATTTTGATATAAATGGAGTTCTTTATTATCATATATTGGTGAATATCAAAATCTTAAATTTAATCGTAAAGTAGATATAAATGAAAACATCTATGACACTTTTTGGTTGTGGACCTAAACTGGCTCTGGTATGTCTGCCCTATGTAATCCTTTCATTAATCGTGATGTACAAATATCCTGAATTCCTTGATTTGAAATTTTTAAACTTCCCTTATATTAAGGTTTTAGGATTTGTCTGGCTGGGGTTGGGAATTATCTTCTGGATATACTCAGCGATATCCTTTTTAAAGGATTTTAAGCCTGGTAAATTAATTACACAGGGGCCTTTTGCTCTTTGCCGGAATCCTATATATTCATCTATAATAGTTTTTATAATACCTTCTCTGGCACTCATTTTTCATTCAGGCCTGATATTTTCTATTGCTTTGGTATTATATCTCGGATTTAAGATTTCCATTCATGGGGAAACTAATGTTCTCAGAAGGATTTTTGGAGAAGAATATGAGATATATGAAAAGTCTGTTAATGAGATCATCCCGTTTCCACGATATCTCTTCAAGCGAAAACACCTAAAACCCTAAACTTTCTCCGACAAGAATTACTTTAATTCTATCTTTAAATGTGGACATTGTAGTGATAACAAGCTGACTGACATTACCTTCCGCCTTTTTCAAAAGCTCTTCAAAAGAAGCTACTTCACTTTTTTTATAACTCAGAACGGTAAGTGGTGCAGATTTTTGCACGAAGTATTGCCGAATCAGATTTTGTTCAACCTTATTTAATCCGCTATTACTATACATTTGGTCCAAAAATAAGCGAAGCCACCCTGTTCCCGATACCATCAATATTCACCAGTTCACCAGAGGCAGAAATAGCATTAGCACTCATTAAGTAGTAATCTGAGTTTAATGCCTGATGGGCAATTTTATCCTTTTCAATGCCACCTGTTGCGGCATTTGGGTCCAAGATATTATACTTACCTTTTTTCAGGGAATCTATTAATCCAATCTCATTTAGCGTTAATGAACCGCCCCAGGAAACCACACTACCTTCAGGAATAATCTCAAAGACTTTTTTTAGAGCTTCTTCTTTTGTATCATAGTAGAATCCCTGAATATTGCGGCTTTTAAATTCTTTGATTACTTTTTGTGCTAAGAAGGCATTATAGCTTTGTTTTGGTGTCATAGATTCCTTTTACTTTTTTGCAAATTTATACTTTCCCCGGATATTTAGCTGTGTATGACTTTTTCTATAGATCCCGACCGACAGACAGGAGTTGTCAGACTAAGGTAATGCTGTCCATGTTGCGATGTTAAATTCATTGGATAGAGTAATTCCGGAGCTTCTAGCTGCAGCTTTTTATAATAAGGTCAGCTAACTCATTGAAATTATCAAACAGATCACTGCTGGTATACGGCCAGGCCGTATAAATAACCACCAGCTTTTTTGAAGGAACCACAAAAATAAATTGTCCCCCATGCCCGACAGCTGCATATCCACCATATACCGGGAAGATCCAGAAATAATATCCATAGGAAGTGCCGGGGCTATACATTGTTACAATTGGTTTTGTGGCTTCTGCAATCCAGCTGCTGTCAACAACCTGCTGGTTTCCCCATTTGCCATTCTGAAGCAATAACTGTCCGAATTTTGCGATATCACGAGGTTTCATAAAAATACTTACGGCACCAAAAGTGATTCCATCCTTTGCCGCTTCCCATTTCCAATCGGTTATTCCCAAAGGTTTAAACAAAAAATCATCGGCAAAAACCGAAAGCGGTTTACCATACCTCTCCTGAATGGCTGCAGAGATCAAATGAGGGGCACCGTCATTATACTGAAAGACAATTCCAGGTTCATAATTCTTTGGGAGGGAAAGGATATAATCAACTGAACTTTCATCTGTTTCATATAGCGGACGGGTATTATCTCCATCAATGAAGTTAATGCCGGTCTTCATTGTTAAAGCATTGGCAATAGTAATGTTTTTCTTATCCTGATGATTTATAAAGTAATCCGGATAAATACTATTAAAAGTCTGATTAAGAGAATCAAGATAATGCTTCTTTAATGCAATACCGGTCAGAATTGAAGTAAACGATTTGGTGCATGATTGAATATTTTCAATTCTGTAAGCATCATCAGGATCGTCGGGATAGGATTCAGCCACTATCTTCCCGTTCCTTAAAACCAGCAGGCTTCTGGCCATTACAAATCGTTCATTGTTGTAGATCAATTGATATGCAGCATCCAGAAAACCCTCATCCATATTTTCCCCGGCAGGTGTTGATACCTTCCAGTCATCATCGATTACCAGAGGCTGAAATCCGTTATATGTCAGTTTTAATGGTTCATCCTTCAGGCAGGACGGCATAACTAAGAAATAAAATTATTCCCAATCAATATGATAATTAAAATTTTTGCTTTCATCAGTACGTAAATTTATTTTTAAATGCTTTCATAACATAATTTTTATTCCAACATGTTAATTATTTGAAAAACAGGTTGTCCATCATTATCCGAAAGCGGACAATATTCATGTTAAAAGTGATCGCCTCCCGTTTAGTTACAAAAACCGGGAAACGGTATTCAGTTTTAAAATTTATCTGAAATACCTTATCCATTAGTCCGGGTTCAATGTTACTATTGAGTGCTTTAATAATCCCACCGAAGGATGAGTCATCCATTTTAAACGGACGAATCTCTTCAGGGCGGCTGAATAAGCTAAATAGCGAAAAATTTAAGGATGAAAACCATTCACTTTCATGTCTGAGTGAGACAGAAATAATATTATTGGGACCAAACGACATATAATCAGCCCAGTAACCGTGGCTGTCATCCCAATTCGGGAACAGCATAAATGAGTAGCAGAGTGATGTCTGTGGACCCAAATAATATCTGAGGTTGTTTTTCTGAAAAACAAGAAAGTTATAAGAGTAATTTAATCCAAACTTAATATTGCCGCTTTTTGACATTTCTTCCAGGCCGGTTTTGACACGGCTGTAGGTAAGTGAGAACTGAAACTGACGTAAACTGCTCTTTATCTTTTCAGTCTCAAAGGATAATTCTGTAAGGAATCCTATGTGGACCAGGGGGAGAAGATTCATCTCTTTGATCTGGTTCAGCCCGGACTGGATACTGACGGAATAAATTTTATTGTGATTGGATGATGAGTCAGAATCCTGACCTTTAATCATGCTGGTCGTCAGAATAAGAATAGTTATCAAGAGAATATTCGTTTTCATTTATTTATGAGGATTTGGATGACAGAAACAAACAAATCTATGATTTGGTCTTCTTTACCTTGCCAAATTTCAAACCGATATTGAAATTCAATCCACTCAGATCTTTATTGGTTACATGGGTTATTGAGACGTTCTCATCATTCTCATTTAAACCTGTGACATATCTGTAACTGACACCTGCAACCAGAGTAAGCCTTGTGCTAAGATTCAATTCAAGGTTCATTCCGGGTTCCATCACAAAGAAATGGGCCCCGGAGATATTCCAGAAATTATCCAGAAGTCCTGATTTCGGGTTCTCATAATCCTTTGTGGACCCATATGCCAGCATTAACTGAACACTGGGATGCAGAAGATTTGCAGGCTTGTATATAAATTGCCCGATACCTCCGAAATAACCGTAATTAACCCTTGGATGTCCAAGGTTCACGCCGCCGGAAATACCCATAAGAAAAGACCTGTTAATTAATGCACCTCCGTAAAATCCAATGAGAGTTCCTATGTCTCCCTGGATAGAATTGAGTTTAACTTCAGGTGTCCAGAGCTCGCTGACTTTTACGCTCGACTTAAACAGGGTCTGCGTGGTATCCTGTTCTTGTGCAAAAATTCCTGCTGAAGAAACCATAAAGGTGGTGATCAGAACGAAAACCAATACTTTTGAACTCATTTTTTGATTTGTAATTCTTGTTTTCATGATCTTTGTTTTTAAGTTAATACTATTTAATAGTTTGATAATTAGACATTAAGAATCTGTGTATAATAAAATTTGTCATTTTTTCATATTAATTATCCATGGTTCTGAAAGTGTACATCATCCATCCGAATGAAATAATGAACAGGAGTCTTTGCCAGATGCCGGCTGTTTTGTCGGCTTCAGATACCAGGAGTGATAAGAATATGGCAGATAGCCCTGTGCCAACGGCTAAATTCCTGTCTGCCTGCTTCTCCTGTATCAGGGCTGTGGAAAAAGCCAGAATGATGAAAGCCATCCAGGTCGTACAGGCGAAAAACGAATGCCATCCATCTTCACTTATATTATAATGAATATCATGACTGACCTGAGCCTGGCTAAAAAAGGCTGCAAGTGTTAATGAGATACCAAATAGTATAAGCATAATCCGGTGAAAGACAAAACCTTCAAAGCATCTCCATCCTGAAATTACTGAGCTGAGGGCAAGAGCTGCAAATATTGAGTTCATTATCCATGAAGCAGGGGAAGATTGTGCTCCAAGTTCGCTTAAAGTATTTCTGATTATAGAATAATCAGATACAATAAAAAGCGGAAGCATAAACATTGCCAGAAGCATAAGCAAATAGACTCCTGCGAATAAAATTAATCCTGCCTTCATCCTTTCTGTTTTCTTATCTGTAATTGTTGTCATTTTTGCCGGTTTTGATTTCTCATGCAAACATAAAATGAGATTACCGGCCGGAACGAATCAGCCTATCGGAACGATGTACGTGCCTATCGGAAAAGACAGAAATAAATGATTTTTGAGTTTCTATGTATCAGATAAACAGACTTTTATTGGTCTGATAATGATTTCCGGTATTCTGATGGTGTTTTAGAAGTATGTTTTTTAAAGGCAATGTTGAAGGATGATTTTGAATTATAACCAACAAGTTCAGCCAGCTCCTCAACTGTAAGTTTTGAATGCTTATCTTCCCGGATCAGTTTTTTTGCATATTCCACTCTATAAAATGCCAGTAACTCAAAAAAGTTTTTATTCAGTTTCTCATTAATGACCTGAGAAACATGGTGGGAAGATTCATTTATTTGCTTTGCAAGGCCTGATAAAGACGCCAGATTGTTTGTATAATAATTCTTTCCTTCCATTTCCTTTGTGATTTTGACAAGGATCATTTCTTTATCTTCTTCAGAAAGGGAGGATTTCTGATATTTCAATGACGGGAAAGAAAAAAATGATCCCGGTTTGTCAAAAAAATCAGACCTGTTCAGGATCTGGTAACTTGTTGCATAGATCATAAAAGATACATAAGAAGCTACCAGATATCCCCCGATATCGCTCCTCATGCCGAAGTATAATTTGGTTACAATAAAAATTGCAACCATCATAAGAAAGTGAATCGTAGTGTTCCTAAGAATTATCAGTAATTCGTTATCTGTCTTAAAGAGTGACTGGTTCAGTCGATCTGAATCTTTTAAGCAAAATGATTATCGCTGCACTAAAATAAGCTACAAGCTGCATTATCGTAAGCTGATTGACAAATCTCCTGATCCCTAGTGGATCATCTGTAATTGTGGTTTGAACTTCAAGATATCCCCAGTCGGGGTGTTTTGTTTCAATGAAGGAGTTGTACTTCTGTTCATCAGGCTGAATAAATGCAAAAACCATATAAAACAACCAGAATAAAAATGGAATAAAATGAATAATGGCTTTTTTCCTTTCTTCCGGATTCAGGCTGCTTCTGATATAAAGGTAAAAAAGAGGGCCTAAAGCAAAATTCAATGATTCGCTGAAATTTGTCAAAGACAAGTACTTTGACAATATAACCAGTGTTGTTCAGCCATTCTTCAAAAATAACAAGCGATAAGGAAAGCAATAAAAGTCCCTGATAAAGATTGGCTTTCCTGCTATTCTGGACATTTTTTATAAAAAACCATGATAACAGAAATCCCTGAAATACCCCAAGAAAAATGAAAACATCAAATATACCGACATGAATTTCAGATCTCATAATATACAAACACTCTCTGCTTTATTCAGTTTCTGCATCTTATAACCAAAATTAGAAATAAGATATCAATTAGTCAACAATTTCATACCTGATATTAAATGACAAAAACAGAAACTGACGCCCCGAAGCTCAGGTTGGAATCTTCACTTCGACACTGCCTGACCCCAATATCTTAAAACCACTTTTAATTGGCAGCGACCGTGACCCTGATTAATTAAGTATTGTTTTCTGACTGGTGGAGTTTAAAATATCATTATACTCTTAAAATATTTCCTGATATTTTGATTTAGCTTTTTACGTTTGTCGAATTATTGATTAACTTTTCTCAATTAATCAACAATATAATTCTCATCCAGATGAAAACACCAAGAAAAATCCTGACAGGCTCATTGTTCCTTATTTTGTTTCTTTCAACTTCATCTTTTGGACAATCAAGTATAAAACTACCAGATGATGTGGTCAATAGCATTGAAAAGAGAATTGAGTTTGGATTAAATCCAAGCATCGTTGTTGGCATTATCGATAAAGATGGGCCTCACTATTTCAATTTTGGCAAGAAATCAGACAATGGCGCAGAAGCCAATGAGCATACAATATATGAAATTGGTTCTATTACAAAAGTCTTTACTGCAACCCTTCTTTCTCAGCAGGTCATCGATGGAAAACTTAAACTGGATGATCCGATCAAAAACTATCTTCCTCCCAGGTAAAAATTCCTCAACGCGGAGCAAGTGAAATCACATTTGGAAATCTGTCAGATCACACTTCAGGATTACCCCGCATGCCTTCGAATATGTGCACCCGCTGACCCCGGAAATCCCTATGCAGACTATACTGTTGATCAGATGTATTCATTTCTTTCAGGCTATAAACTCACACGCGATGTTGGTTCTGCTTATGAGTACTCTAACCTGGCTCAGGGACTCCTGGGCCACATTCTTGCTCTCAATGCAGGCGTTCCATATGAATCGTTAATGATTAAAACGATAGCCAAACCTCTTGGGATGAAAGAGACAAAAATCACACTGGATGAGAAAATGAAAAAGAACCTGGCCACTGGCTATGACAAAGGTGTTGAAGCAGAAAACTGGGATCTTCCTACTCTGGCAGGTGCAGGTGCAATCCGTAGCTCCACTTACGACATGCTGAAGTTCCTGTCAGCAAATCTTGGATACTTGAAAACTCCGCTTACAGACTGCAATGAAGAAGACGCATGAAGTTCGTCACGATAAAGCAGGTGGCATGAGTGTAGGCCTCGGCTGGCACATCGCGAAGGGTAAAAATGGAGATGTGATCTGGCATAACGGAGGAACGGGAGGATACAGGGCTTTTGCCGGATTTGTCAAAGAAACAGGGGAAGGAGTAGTCCTACTGACAAATTCTACAGAGAGTGTTGATGATATCGGATTTCATTTACTTAATCCGGAATCAGCCTTGCGTCATTGTTAAACCCGGTATCGCTTCTGAAATTCGAAAAACCATTGACGCAAATGGAGTTGAAGCAGCAAAGACTCTGTTCTACGATCTCAAAAAAAATAAGACCGGACGAATATAATTTTAGCGAAGAGGATATAAACACTTTGGGTTATTCTTATATGGATAAGAATTTGGAGGCAGCCCTTGCCATTTTCAAGATGAACATAGATATGTATCCCAATTCGTCAAATGTTTATGATAGCTATGGTGAAGCACTCCTTAAAAATGGCGATAAGGATCTGGCAATCGAAAATTACAAGAAATCGGTCGAACTGAATCCAGCCAATACTAATGGCATTCAGGCATTGGAGAAATTGGGAGTGAAACTTCAGGTCGAAGATGTGGAAGTGCCAGAAGCAACTTTAGACACTTATGTGGGTATCTTATGAGCTGACTCCTGGTTTCAATATCGTGATTACCCGTGATGGAAAGCAACTTTTCGGTCAGGCAACAGGACAGGGAAAATTTGAGCTCTTTGCAAAAAGCAACGGGAGTTCTACCTTAAGGTCGTTAACGCTCAAATCATCTTTAATGTAAACGAGCAGGCAGCAGTTGAAAGTCTGACCTTAATTCAGAATGGTCAGAAGATTACAGGTAAAAAAGTCAACTGATCCTAGTGTTTGAATAGTCAGCTATTCAGGTTAACTCTTTCCTGGCAAATTTCACTTAGGCACTATAAAAACCATCGGCATTCATCACTTTTGGTCGGAATATAATGACCACCCAAATCCGGAATTGAATTATGAGAGAATTTGAAATATCTTTACATAACCACACCTTGACTTATGATCTTAAATGGTGTACTTTGGTTTGAAGACATACAGTAATATGAAAAACCTGGAAAGAAGAAGAATTAGAAAAATTTATTAGAGATAATAAAGATAAGTTCGATATATATCAACCTGAATCCGATCATAATCAACATTTCTTAAATAAATTAATAAATAAATTTAAGGAAGTAATTAATATTGTGCCTTATTTAGTAAAAGTCGGTATAGCCACAATACTTATATTTATTTTATCTTTTCTTGTATGGAGAACATATATCTGTCCTCCCCTGACACGCATTTCTTTAAAATATTGGAAAGTAGAACATGATTATAAACATCAAATTAATCGAAGTACCCGACTTACTTATAATTATATTAATAATTTAGAAGAAAAGGCTAAATTTAAATCTGAACTTCAAAAATTTGATGAGACTTATAAAATTTTAAAGAAACAATTAAAAGAAAATCCTTCCGACAGATAACATAGCAAATATGTTAAGATTTTATAAGGAAAAATTATTAACATTAGAAGAAAATACCCAAAATTATAGAAATAGAAATACACTAAATAAGTAATATTCAAGAATTAAAGGATAGATGAAAAACCGGTGGCCTTGACCATTCCTTTAAAGCTCTCCCTGGTTACTTTGTTCATCTGTTATAATCTAAACAGCTTAATCAGGCTAAAAATCATAAATTCTTATCCATTAGATTTTATTGTTAATTTATTATCAGGATAGTTTTCAGAAAATTAATATCAATTTTTGACACTAAATTAAAAATAATACCGTAAATTCACAAAATATGAATTTGCCAGTACAGAAAATTATCGAAATGATGAATACTGTTTTTAAAATCAATAAAAGAAATTATGAAAAAATTATTTAAGTTGCTTGTCCTGTCGACTTTTCTGACCTCGGCAATTAATGTATCTGCTCAAACTGTTTACGTAAATAAAGCAGATTCAAAGTATCATCTTCTTAGTTGCAGATTTCTTGATCCAAGCCATGATTCTCTTGATATGGCGATTGCTGTAAAGAAGGGATTTAGTCCATGCAGTGTATGCAATCCATCAGCTCAGGGTGGCTCTTCATCTCAGGCAGTATGGGTACTTCGGGTAGCGTGGGCAATTCAAACAGTATGGGTGCTACGAAAAGTATGGAAAAATCAGGGATGAAGCAACAGATGAATTCATCAGTGAATACAGCCGGTCAGCAATGCGCCGTAATAAATAAAGACGGAAAAAGATGTATCGGAACGACAGAACCGGGATCGATTTATTGCTGGGAACATAGAAATTATAAGAAATAATCTATTATCTGAGGTATAAGATTTGCTGTAATTCTATCTCATTAAACGTGATTATGATTCGATACGGATATACTTAGAGGGTACTTCTGACCGGTGAAATTATTTAATTATGCCATATTTAATCTTTTGTGAGATCTGAAAGGTCCTGGTATGAATTTCCTGTCTTGAATTTTTTATGAGTTTTCTTTATTTCCCAGAGCCGGGCTGTTTTATCCCATGAACCGGTAATGATCATGTTCCCATCAGGTGAAAATGCAACAGAATTAATACTGCCTTCATGCCCTTTAAACAACTGTAACTGATTTCCCTTGAGGTCCCATAAGACACGCTATATTATCCTCAGTTCCGGGCATACTTAAACTATTTGATGAAGTGACTGTAAGGAGGCTTTTACCATCCGGTGCAAAAGCCACTGATGAAACATATCTTTCATTCCCTTTAAATACCTGAAGAACATTTCCCTGCAGATCCCAAAGCCTGACTGTTTTATCCTGTGAGCCGGTAACAATATTTTTCCCATCGGGAGAAAAGCCCACTGAGTTTATATTACCATCGTGACCATGAAACACCCGCAGCAGAGCTCCTTCCAGACTCCACAGCCTGACTGTTTTATCCCATGAACCGGTAAGGATCATCTTGCCATCCGGGGAGAAGGCAACTGCATTAATGCTTCCTTCATGTCCTTCAAATACCTTGCAGCAAATTTCCATGTATATCCCATAACCTGGCTGTTTTATCCATTGAACCAGTAAGTATGGTTTTACCATCAGGTGAAAAAGAGACTGCCCAGATCACATCATCATGTCCTGTAAACACCTGAAGTGTATTTCCATTCAGGTCCCATAACCTGGCTGTTTTATCGGTTGAACCGGTAAGAATGCTTTTATCGTCGGGAGAAAAAGCAACTGACCAGATTCCTTCTTCATGTCCTTTGAAGATCCTGGAGTAAATTTCCCTGAAGGTCCCATAGCCTGGCTGTCTTATCATTAGAACCGGTCAGAATGCTTTTACCATCATGAGAAAAGACTACCGAATTAATTACTTCATCATGACCCCGGATCTCCTGTAATACAATTCCCTGAAGATCCCATAATCTGGCAGTTTTATCATCTGATCCGGTAAGTATGTTTTTACAGTCAGGAGAAAAAGCTACCCCCTCAATCTCTGCCTCATGCCCTTTAAAGACCTGTAATAGCTTTCCATGAAGATCCCAGAGCCGGATAGTTTTATCCCATGAACCGGTAAGAAGACGCCTTCCATCTGGAGAGACAGCCACTGAAGTAATGATATTTTCATGTCCCTTAAAGACCTGTAATACCTTCCCATTGAAGATCCCAGAGCCGGGCAGTGCTATCCATTGAACCGGTAAACAATATCTTTCCCATCCGGTAAAAATGATACTGAAGTGACGCTCCTTCATGTCCGGTAGAATACCTGCAACGTGTTTCCCTTAAGGTCCCAAAGCCTGGCAGTTTTATCATTGGAACCGGTCAGTATACTTTTTCCATCCCCTGAGAAAGCCACAGAAGAAATAAGATCCTTATGTCCTGTAAAAACATGAAGTTCATTTCCCTGAAGGTTCCAGATACGTGCTGTTTTATCAATGGAACCCGTAAGAATGGTTTTACCATCTGGTGAATAAGCTACTGAATAAACTATTCCCCTGGTGTCCCGATAAACTCCTGAAGCAGATTTCCCTGCAGGTCCCATAACCGTGCTGTTTTATCAACTGAACCTGAAAGAATAGTTTTGCCATCGGGTGAGAAGGTCACTGAAGTAATTCTGCCCAGATGCCCTTTAAATAATTGCAATAAATTTCCCTGCAGATCCCAGAGACGGGCTGTACTGTCCTGAGAACCGGTCAGAATACTTTTTCCATCCGGCGAAAAGGATACGCACGTAATATTGCTTGCATGTCCTGAAACTATCCTGTAAAAATTAAAATCATAGTAAATCCTGTTCAGATTTTCAATAATGTCCGGATTAACTGAATCAATACCAGCAGCATATTCTGCCAGTCTTAAGGCAATTGTAGGATCAGATCTCCACGACTTTTTGTGATAAAAAATTATAACTGCTGGCTCTTGCTTTAAGATAGTTTTGATTTGACTTTTGTTTTTCGCTGAGAGCCCAAAGAGTAAAACCGGAAAGAACTATTATAAGAGCCAGAGCCGCAAAACTTACAATATTTCTTCTTCTTCTCCTTGATCTGTTTATTTCATTTTTACACTTATCAATGAATAACTCAGATTGTTTATTCAGGTATAGCTTATCTTCATATGGTGCAATGTATTTAAGATCATCAGAAGTGAGAAACTTCCCTCTTTTCTCATAAACAGAGAATGCATTATCAATAAACTGCCGTACTTCAATTATGTCCTTCTCAATAGCTGTGAACTTCTCATATATTTTAGAGGCCAGGCTATCGTGTCTCAATTCGAAATGACCTCCATCATCTCTTTCCCTGAGTATGCGGAGATCAACAAATTTTGTAAGGTATCTTAAAAGATTTTCTTCAGTTACCACTGTACCAAAAGATCCGATTGAATCTAATATTTCTGATTCATTCATTTGTCTTTTTGTTCCCTTTATGGAGACAAAAGATTTAAGTATTGCCATGGCGGTATCCGGGTCATCCAGCTCCCGTATCTGCTCCTCAAGGAATTGTCCAAGTAAATCAGAGACACTTCCTGCCCTGCCGATTATCTCTTTTGAAAATAGTAATTTTTCGGAAATCTGTTTCTCAGTCGCAGCAATTCTTAATATACGGTCGAGATAGATCTGAAGAAAAGTAAGTTCTAACTCATTACCGGCGGGACAAAGTTTATCAATAAGTTCTTCAGAGAATCCTGTTTCTGTTTCAATATCATAAACCTTACATGGACCTTCAACTGTCTGGATTGCATTTGCCCTCTTCATCTTTTCAACCCTGAACCGGTTAGAAAAGATCTCCGGAAGATCAGTTTCAAACTCTGTTATTTCGGCAAGAAATTCCTCCCTTAGAATGAAAATTATGCGGCATTGAGTTTCAGATTCGACGATTTCCTTTATAAGCTTTATGAAGTTGTTTTTTTCTTTTGCTGATCCAAAAATAAATAGCTCTTCAAACTGGTCGAATATGAAAAAGACTGGCTTAAAATGGTCGAGATATATTGATTGAAGCTTCTCAGCAACGGACAGATTCTTTTTTAAGGGAGTCAGAGCCTGCTTATTAAAGGCTTCATTAAGGCTATCAATAATATTGCTGCCACGACGCACATTCACAGGCAACCAGTCACTGTCATCAAACCGTGAGGCAAGTCCGCAATTGATAAGAGAAGATTTTCCGGTACCGGAGATCCCGTAAACAAGAAGTATTTTACTTTCAAAAATCCTTCTGTAAAGTTCGGTTATCTCTCTGTCGCGACCGAAGAAAATCGCCCGGTCCTCACTTGTATAACTGTCAAGAAATTTAAAGGGTGATTTTATCATCTACAATAATTTCATTCTTTATCTATTACTTACATCGCATTAACCATTCTTCTTACCTCATACCCCATACCTCATACCCCGTACCTCGCAGCTCGTACCTCACACCTCAACTCCGCCTATTGTTAACATAAGTTCCTTATATTCCTCAAGCAAAATATTATAGTTACTCAAAGATCTCAGGTCGCATTTTTCGGTTACTTCCGTTCCCAGATACATAAGATGATCGCTTTTGTATTTTGTGTACATAAAAATATCCTTCCTTAAATCAAATTTCTCCTTTGCATCAATGGTCTCCGAATTTGTGTCAATTATAAGTGGTGAGAGATTAAGATAATCATCGAACGATTTGATTGATTTCATAAGAAGTACAGAATTGCTGTCGGAGAATGTTGGTTCATCAATCTCCTGACCCTTAAAATCAGAATCCGAGCCGTTCAGGAGGTCAATAATATGATGAAACGTTGCCTCATGGATCCGTGGTTTAATAACTTTTATATCCCTTACCGATACCAATTTGTATTTTGCAAAAAATGAAATCCGTTCAAGGATCATTGTAAGCTTTTCATCATATTCCACGCATCTTTTTTCAATTTCTCTTTCATCAAGGTTTATCTGGTAATGACCTATTTCGTTCCTTTCTGGTACCCAGAAATCGAGTGCGGCAAAAAACTTTTTATCGAACTGCTCATTCATCTCCGAAAGAAACCATCCAATCTTTTGTTCAGTATAAGCTGTGGCAATGGTCCTTATCAGCCAGCAAAAATTACCCAGGGTCATAACTTGAAATCTGTTGGCAAATTCACTTCTTACCTGATCCGGAAGAGTGACTTTCTTGCTTTTTATATCGTACCATAACTGACATACCATAACAAAACTCACAAACTGCATGGATCTTTCAATGGTCTTGAAGATCTGGTCAAGTCTCACCTTGCACGGTTGCCTCATGGATCCTGAAAAAAGTCTCCGCAGCTCAACACCAACGGGCCATGGGAAGTACTTAATAACCAGGTCGCCGATGATTCGATAATCAATTTCTCCGTCCTCATCTTTTTCAGGAATGTACCTTGAAAGGGAAGGCTGGTTTTTGACCATCCCGGTAAATACCTTAAGAATAAGATCTTCATTTATTGCAGACATGTTCAGAAGATTTTTTAATCAATAGTATTTTGATAATAGTTTTAAGTTGTTGAATAAAGTATGATTACTTAAAAATTTTAAATAATATTGAGGATTCTAATTACAGAATAAAAGAATTGTATAATACATATAATCTGTACGGATAAATTCATATATTTGTAAATGTATAGAATTAATTTCTATTTAATGGTAATTACTGAATTAATAATTTTCTGAAAATCATGGAGAATAATTCATTTACAAGCACGACTCCGGTTTATACCCTGAGTGTTGCAGCAGATCTTTCAGGAATCCCTGTTCATTCGATAAGGCAATATATTGATAAAGGGTTGATGATTCCTTTCAAGAAAGAATCAAGCCGCAACTTATTTTCTCACGTGGATATTCTGAGGCTAAAATATATTCATAAATTATTGGAGAAAGATGGTTTAAACATTGCAGGTATAAGAACTTTACTGGCTCTTATTCCCTGCTGGGCAATCAGACAATGCTCTGTGAAGGAGCGTGAAAAATGTCAGGCTTACATTAGTGAAACTATATCCCTGCTGGGAAGCTTCTGAAAAAGGGACACTCTGTAAGAATACTAATTGCAGGGAATGTGAAGTTTATCGTAGTGTTGAAAACTACCCAGATGTAAAATCATTCCTTAAAACAATTATACCATAAATTCAATACAGCCTTTCGCCAAGTGCCGTTTTGAGCCGGTAAATGCTTGCAGCATAATCAATCCTCGCCTTTAAAAGCATCAGCTCGCTTTCAGAAACGGCAGTATTTGCATCAAGCAGTTCGAGGTTTGTAATAGTCCCGGACCTGAAGCTTGTTTCAGCAAGCGAATATGCTTTTTGAGCCTGTTCAAGCTGTAGTTTAAATTGTTGTTCCTTCTGCACTGCTGATATAACATACTCTTTGGCCTCCCTGATTTCGGATGCAATATTTCTTCTTGTCCCTTCATTCTCGAAATTCAGTGAATTTATTGCCGATTTTGCCTGCAGGAGATTGTATCTGGTCTTCATGCCATCAAAGATTGGAATGGCAATACCAATTCCTACGGCATAGTTTGCCTTCACCTGGTAAAGATCCGGCAAGTATCCGTTTTTAGCTCCTCCTGTTGCAACAAAATTAATGATGGGTTTGTCAAGAGTCTTTAAAAAATTATACTTCAGTCCGGCAAGAACTGATTTTTCCCGGATTATCGACATCTCGTCACGATTGTCATAAGCAAAGCTGAGAAGCGAATCGCCTGAAGTTATCGGAGCAGGTGCGTAAAGCTCTTCTTTAACAACCGGTATCCTGTCGCTTTTGCCTGTAAGTGAACAGAGATATCCCTGCTGAATCGCAAGAGCCGCAATGAGGTCCGACTTCTGGCTCTCCGCTGTTGATATCCTGACTTTCGTGGAAAGCACCTGGTAATCGGTCGCAGATCCGGTCGACTTCAGTGTTTCAATATACTTCAGATGTGCCTGCAAGGTGAAAAGCTGTTCATCTATGATCTTTATTGCATGCTGAAGGAACGCCAGCGTATAGAAACTGTTAATAGTTGCCAGAGCCATCTTCTGCCTCACCTGTTCAAGCGTTTTTTCGCTTATTATCCTGCCTTCATTTTCTATATCAATATTGGTTCTTGTTCTTCCGAAATCATAAATCACCTGCCTGTAGTTAACGGTCGCTGAATAATTGTTTTCAGGATAAAGCTGGAAAGTACCCATATCAGGAATTGTAATCTTCATAACGGGTCCTATGGTCGAGAAATTTGCACCTGCATCGACCACAGGATAATAACCGGTCCTCGCCAATCCAATCCGGGCATCAGCATTTTTTAAAGCTTCCTCAGCACCTTTAACAGATGGATGGGTACTTATAACTTCACCAATAAGTGATTTCAGCGAAAGCGAATCGGATTGAGAAGCAAATGCCTGACCATTATTATCCTGGCAATTTGCATATATGCTGAAGATGACTAATAATAAAGCCGACAGAATAGACTGTCTATATTTTTTCGATTGGTTCATGACCAGTGGTTTTTACAGTTTTTGATTTTTTTGTATGCATAAATATTATAGGAATACCCCCAAGAAGAGTTATGATCCCGGCCAGAAGGAAATCGTCATTGATCCCCTCAATATAAGCCTGCTTGTTAATATTTGACAGAACCGCCGTCTGTGAATATTTTGCCGCATCGCCCGGAGATGCTCCAGCTTCATGCTGCACATAGTATCTTATATTCTTTGTTGTCTGCTGATAGGATTCCGAACGCGCATTTAATGCCAGCCCGAACTGCTGAGCATGATAATTGACCCTGGTTGTAAGAAGCGTTGCAAGAATTGCTACCCCAAGGCTTCCGCCAAGCTGCCGGATAGAATTGGAAATACCCGAAGCCTGTGCCATCTTCTCGCGGGGGATCTCTATGAGCGCAATGGTGCTCAATGCTGTAAACATAAAACCCATTCCAACTCCCCTTACATAGAGGGAGACCATTATTGCTTTCATCTCGCTAAGGAATGAAAGTTTTGAATTGAGATAAAAGCTGAAAGCCATAAGTAGAACGCCGCAAATTATAGGAAGCTTTGGATTAAGCTTGTCCGAAATTCTTCCTGAAATAGGCGCAATAAATCCCTGTATTATCCCGACAGGAAGAAAAACAGATCCTGCCTGCAAAGCTGTGTATCCCATTGAATTCTGAAGATAAACGGGCATCAGAAAAGTGCTTCCGAACATTCCCAGGCTGAAAAAAATCATTATCAAAGCGGCCAATCCGAAATTATGATTTGCTAAGAAGTCTCAGATCTATGATTGGATCTTCTGCAGTCAGTTCTGTTGTAAGAAACACAGCCAGGGAAACAGCTGAAATAGCTCCACAAAGAAGAATATATGGAGCATGCCAGCCGGCCGAATTTGTAGCGGAATTACCTTCAGAAAGCGTGAAGAGAGTCAGGGGCAAAAATATTGTTACTGATATAAAGCCAACAAGATCGAACTTTCTTCTTACAGGATGCTTATACTCAGTCTGAATAATAATAGTAAAGAACATAGCAAGCAATCCTACAGGGATGTTGATCCCGAAAATTAACTGCCAGTTGAAATTGTCAACGATGAATCCTCCGATCGATGGTCCGAAAGAGACGGAAGCAGCTGCAGCAATTCCCCAGAAGCCTATTGCAAGTCCGCGCTGTTTGACAGGAAACTCCCTTGTTATTATTGCCAATCCCAATGGCTGAAGTGTTCCGGCACCAATTCCCTGAATCACCCTCGACGTAATAAGCATATTCTCATTTTGTGATAAGCTGCAGAGAAAAGAGCCTGCTGTAAAGAGTAGCAAACCGAAGAAGTACATCCGTTTGTAACCAAATCTGTCAGCAAGCCAGCCTGAAGTTGGCAGCATAACTGCCATTGCAAGCATATAAGCTGTTATTACCCATTCAATTTTATCGAGACCCACACCGAACGATGCCATTATCTTTGGCAGGCCGGTATTTACAACCGTTGCATCGAGAACAGCCATAAATGTCCCGAACATAATGTTCCCGAGCAGGAACCATTTATACGATTTGTGCCGCGGATGGATGAATGAGTCAGGCTTTCTTACAAACATCCTGATCCTGTGAGATGGGGTTCTCCGCCGTTCCATCAGTGGTTTTTTGTTATCTTTATTACAGCCGACATGCCAGGCAAAATATTAAAAGAAGAAATATCTTTTCCATTGTCAGCTGAGTCAATGGATATCCTTACAGGAATTCTTTGTGTGACTTTGGTGAAATTACCCGAAGCATTACTTGCTGGTATAAGCGAAAAAACTGATGCCGTACTGGTTCCTGTAAGAAAAACTTTCCCGATAGAATTTTAAATGAGGGAAAGCATCTATTTTGAATTTCACATCCTGCCCGTTCTGTACCCCGTGGATTTTTGTCTCTTCAAGATAACAGATCACCCATTTTTTACTGTCATCTGTAAGCGTGAAGGCCGATTGTCCGGGTTGAATTACGTCACCAGGCAGGAGCCATCTCTTTGCAATCACTCCATTGGCCGGTGACGAGAGTCTTGTATTCTTCAGCTGAGTATCAATAACTTTAATCTGTGCATTTGCAGTTTCGACTGCTGCAGATGCACTGCTTATCTGCAACTTTGAAACAGCGATCAGGGCTTTTGAAGCATCAGACTGGGCCGATGCTGCCTCATATGCTTTTGTGATATGATCATATTGTTCCTCCGTTATAACTCCGCCTTCCGACTGTTTTTTAGCTCTCTCAAGGTCTTCCCTGGCTCTTTCGAGATTTATTTCAACAACTTTCAGGCTTTGCTGATCGGAAGCGTATTTTGCATTTACCTGTACCAGATTGGCCAATGCCTGTATCCTCGATAGCCATAGCCTGGTTTCTTTGAGCAATCAGATCTGAGCTGTCGAGTTCGGCAAGAAGTTTGCCTTTCGTGACAACATCGCCTTCCTGGGCGTATACATTAACAATTCTGCCAAGCATCTTCGAACTGACTGTTATATTGTCTGCATCGATCCTGGCATCGTCAGTTGTAATATATTTGGAATAATCCCTGTACCAGTACCATGCACCGGATAGTACCGCAATTATCACGATACCAAGGGGTATATAAACCTTAAACTTGTTTTTCTTTGAATTCTGTGCCATCCTTTGTTTTTATATTAGTTTATTAATATTATCCTTTTATTCTTTATACATCAGGCCTTGTATAAAAATATTCGTGGCTGCTGCAATTCTTGTTTTATCCTCTTTGGGTTCGCTGTCCGTTTTCACTTCAAAAAAATCTAATCTGCAAATTTAAAAACTTCCTGACCAGGTTGTTTAAAAGGTCAGATTTATAAGAAAATATTATTAACCTGGAAAAATCTGTGACCCTGACCTAAGTTGACCAAATCATGTTGACTATTCCAACGTTAGAATGAATGGCAACAAGACAAGCAGCCATTACGGCTTCACTTCCCACTTCTCTAATTATATGAATGTCATACTCTTTTAAAATGCTTTATTGTCCTTCATAGTTTGAACAATCAGTGTGGCGTTATTCTTATAATGATGATTTCCAGGGATTTTTTTAATTTTTACAGCTGTTCCGGCTAATAATTCCGGGACCTGAGTTTTCTCTGCTTCTCCAATGATAATCAGAGTAGGAACGACCTGCGTTTTAACGATCTCATCCATTACCTGAAAAGTATTTTGACGACTGCCAATTCCGAGCATATTTGACACATGAATCTCAAAGTCGGTATTTGTTTCCGGAGATAAAAGCACGGTCAGTGTAACTTTTGTTCTCATCTCCCCGGGAAGTCTGCTGGTAATGAATGGAACTATTTCTGCACCAAGCGAGTATCCGATCAGAAGTAATCGTTCTCTTCCCCATTCTTTACTGTAAAAATTAAGCGCTTTTATCATATCACTGGCTGTTTCTTCAGGTGTTCGCCGGTTCCAGAAATATTTCTTGGAATCAAGCCCTATTGTCGGAATTCCATAATTCGCGAGTTTATCAGCAATTGATTGTTCAAAACTGTACCAGCCTCCGTCACCAGAAATAAGCAGGGCAACCGGGGCATCTTTGTTTTGAAGTTTTGTATTTGTTATTACTATCGGAAGGTTCTTTACATAATCAGTGTTTATATTTGCTGGCTGATCTTTACTATATTTTTCAATTAAACGGTTAAACGCATCCTTCCATTCGGGCATAAAATCGTTCCATTTAGAAAAACCATGTCCGGTATTTGGCAGCGTAATTAGTTCCGCATCAGTGGTTTTATTGACAAAATCAACAACCTCATTATAGTTACAAACTTTATCAAGTTTCCCGTGGAGGACGATCCATGGATTTCCAAGCTTTGCATCGGGCAGTAGAAAATATCTCTTCCCTGCAATATCGACCTTTTCAGAAAGTCCGTTGATTTGACATAACATTTTAGGCAGCTCAATATCGGGGCAAAAACCAAGCGAGATTCCACCTTTGAAAGTCCCCGGTCGCGACTGTGCAAGTATTCCGTAAACAAGAGTTGCCCCGCTTGAATAACCCATAATTACTGCAGGAATGTAATCAGTGAAGTTGTACCTTTTCTCAATTACAGTCGCAAGCTGTACAAAATCTGCTGAAACATTGTAACAATCTCCGGTGCGTTGCCTCAGATCTTTATAATATCTCAGGATATCTACTCCTATCACCAGATTATTCATTTTAGAAAATGCCTGAGCAAAATCTACAACTCCGGATTTCCAGCCTCCGTCTCCTGAAATTAATATGACAACATTCCGGGGTGTATCTGTTTGCTTATAAACATATACCTTACCAAATGGAGCAACATTTGCAGAATCGGCGGAAGAAATTGCCAGGGACTTTGATAAGAAAGTGAACGTAAAAACAATTATAAAAAAGAATAGTTTTCTCATAGGTGTATTGCTTATTTAACCCAAGTTGCTAGTTACTAGGTGCTTGTTCCTAGTTGTTTGAAAATGAGGATTATGGTATTCGCTAAACATTTGATATATAGAAATAAAGTTAGATATTATTCTGTTAATCAACAATCAACAATTAACAATTAACAAGCAACCAGGAACCCAGCCCGACTGAACGTCGTTCGGGCGGGCAGCAACCAGCAACTTAAGTTATTTACAGAGTTTCCTATTAAAGATATGTCTTTTTTGACATTTATCTTCGTCTATTGCCGGTTCTCTGAGGTCTCATCATATTTCGTTGAACATTTACAGGACGTCCTATATCTTTACCGTGGTATTCCATCCGTTGTGGTGGTCGAGTTGGCTCTACTCTTCTTTCAGGATACTGCCGGTTTAAATTAAGCTCCCGTCTGTTTTCATTCCGGTTGATTTCATTATTCCTGGTATCATTGTTAATAATTGTGGTTCTGTTTTCCGCATTGGATAAGGAACGGGGATTGTTATAAATGGATGCCCTGCCATTTTCATTAAATCCACGCATGGGACGATTAATATCCCTGTCGTTATCTCTGTAGAAAGTTCGATAATAATAGCGCGGATAATGTGATACATAATAATGGAAATGCATCCATGGTTCAAAAACATCATAATCAAGTAATACAATGAATGCACTATTAAGATCGAACCATGAATATGAAGGAGGTAATGTAGCACCGAACATCCAGCTGCCATCTTCAAGATAGACAAATTCCCTGTTCCATACGTCGTAATAACATTCAATATCGGGGAAATAGTAATAGCGTACCCTGTTAACATTATCATAATAGGGAGCCCAGGCTGGAGGTGCAATATTGGCGCCTTCTCCGGGTTTTTGATCATATACCGCGCACCTGTTCGTGCACATAAAGAGCATAAATATCCCGACAAATGTCATAGTGATTTTAATTCCATGATGGGAAATCTCATTTACATTTCCAGCAATTTGATTTTGTGAAGTTTTCATTTGTATTTGTTTTTAGTGCTTTATATTATTCTTAAATAAGATATTGTATGAGAGCCCTGAAAACTAATTTTTATAATTACCCTTTTCTTTAAGATGTTTGTCAATTGCATCTTTATTGATTTCAATATTAACAATAGGATAATAAATCATAGTAAGAGATTTATTGTCAACAGGTTCCTTCCCGGGGGTTATGAAACTTATCCTTTTTTTGTTAAGATCGAGAGTAATGGTATATCCGATACAGTTCTTGTCGGATCCCTGGAACAGCCATTTTTCTTTATTGTTATCTACTTCAAGCAATTCAATGATATATGCTTTCTCTATGACTGCATGTTCATGACCTTTTCCAAATACCTTCAATGTCATAAGATCTTTATCAATTTCAAGCGACAAACTTTCTGCCACCCGGTTTACCGGAATAAATTTTTCCTGAATATCAGTTGACTTACCTGTAATCATCGAATCTGCTGTAATGGAAATTTGACCTTTAACAGAAACCAACAAAAACAAGAAAACCGATGTTAAAATTAATTTTTTCATAGATTGATAATTTTGATAATTATGGAAATAAGAAAATTATTATTGGCAACAAATTTATTACCTATAAAAAATGAATTGATTAAGAATAAATTAAGAAATAATTAAAAACTGGTTAAGAGAAATTTGGTCGTCGATTTGACAGATCAGGTTTGAACGAGGGCCATTAATAATTATAAGAATCAATAGTGTACGAATAAAAGTATTAAATCCTTCGCTTTGCTCAGAAAGACAAGCATTTAGTGAGGTAGAAGACGGGAGGGTTCTTATTTTCGGCAGACCAGGCTGCTCCCTGATGACTCTAAAATCCGGAGTTAAATACTTTTTGTTTCTTTCTGTATGATTTGAATTATCAGGCAGGATTTTGAAAAGAGGATTTTCAGATATCTTAATGTTTTCTTAATTTAAGATTAATCTGGTCTTAATCTCAGATAATTCTTTTTGCAATATTTTTGATTTAGTGTTTCTATTATAGATACATACCGATTATTTATCCCATGGATATTATCTTATTTAAAAAAGATATTTCTGAAAATAATAAAAATAAAGAGTATGAAAATTTATATCAAAAACATGGTTTGCATTCGATGCCAGATAGCAGTTAAAAACGAGCTGGAAAAACTTGGATTGCATCATACCAAAATTGAATTAGGTGAGGCTGAAATCATGGAGGATCTTTCATTGGAGCAGCAGCATAATCTAAGCATTTCACTGAAAAATATCGGGCTTGAATTGATTATTGATAAAAAAACCTTACTAGTTGAAAAGATAAAAACGACTATTATTGAACTGGTCCACTATACTGATCATCAAATCAAAATATATCTTTCGGATTACCTTAGTGAAAAACTCCATCACGATTACACGCTCCTTTCAAATCTTTTTACTGAAGCTAAAGGAACCACCATTGAGAAGTTTTACCTGGTTCAGAGATTGGAAAGGGCAAAAGAGCTATTGATGGATGATGAGCTCAATCTTACGGATATTGCGTATAAACTTCATTACAGCAGTGTAGCTCATCTGTCAAACCAGTTTAAGAAAATGACAGGGCTTACACCTTCTCAATTTAAAAATCTTAAGTACCAAAGATCTTACGCTTTGGAGGCGGTGTGAATGATAAGACTTATTTCAAAAATAGAGATAAGCATGACGAAAAAAATTGTTTCAATAAACATAAAAAGATCTTCTTTAATCAATGATTAAACTCTAAGCTCATGGAAGACACAGACGTTTTAGAAAAAGTTGATCTCATAGCTGGCAGAACGCAAAAAAGAAATTACTGTGGCACAATCATTCCACCCCGGTGGAACAATAATTCTCCTGCAATTAAAGAGCTGATTGCTGAGGGTGGTAATAACTTTTATCGTTACCTCAGGTGGTGGGGACTTGCAAATGATCCAAAAATGCTGGTGCTCTCCTCAAGGCATCACTATTACTATGATCACAATGAAATAAAATGGACAAACAACTTGATAATTCTGAAAGAACTGAACCGGATTAAGTATATTGATAATTTCTTGCATGCTTTACACCTGGTGTTATCACCCGGAGCCAACTTCATCGGATACTTTTTTGATTATAATACTCAAAACGTTTCAGGATTATTTACAATGATGTATAAAGGTTTCATTGATTTTTTGGATTCAAGAATTGACAGAAAATTTAACAGAGAAAGTGTCTCAAGACTTCTTGAATCTAACGGTTTTCAGGTTAGTGACATGACATTGATTGATGGAATGACCTATTTCAAAACCCGGAATATTTGAAGAAGTTTAAATTAAGCTCCCGTCGGTTTTCATTTCGGTTATAAGGAATTGATTCTTGGCAACAAATTTATTCCCAATAAAAAATGAATCGATTAAGAATACATTAAAAAATAGTTAAAAACTGATTAAGAGAAATTTAATCGTCGATGCCAGCTTAAAATTTGAATCAGCCTTCTTTGACGGGAATTGAAAACTTAAATTCACTTCCCTCGTTTTCAATACTTTCAACCCATATTTTCCCGCCTTGTTTTTCAACAAATTCTTTGCAAAGTTTCAAACCCAATCCTGTACCCTGTTCATTCTCTGTACCAGGTACTGAATATTTAGCATCTATCCTGAAAATCTTATTAATATTTTCTTCCGGAATTCCAATTCCGTTATCTTTAACTGAGATAATAACCTCCATGGTCATTAACAGTGCAGTCGACAATTACCTTTCCGGATCTGTAAGAATATTTTACAGCATTGCTCAGAAGGTTACGCAATATGGTTTTAATCATGTTCTTATCACCATAAATAAACAAGTCATCTTTTACTTCCGAATGAATCTTGATTTCTTTATTGGATGAAATCTGTTCAAGATTCAGAATATGTTCATCTATTAGTTTTCTCAAATTGATATTTTCCGGATTGAATTTCAGCAATCCTGTCTGGGATCTCGACCAGTCAAGCAAATTCTGAAGTATAGCATAACCGTTTTTTGATGCATCATTCAAAATCAATGCAAGTGTTTTGATTTTTTCATTATCCATCTTATCAATATTCCGGAATAACAATTCTGAAGATCCGATAAGGCTGGTAAATGGATTTTTAAGATCATGAGCCACGATGTTGAAAAACTTATCTTTGGTTGCATTGAGTTCTTTAAGCTGAGCCTCACTTTTTCTCAGAGCTTCCTGTACCAGAAGACGTTCTGTTAATTCTTGTTTCAATTGAAGATTTGCTACTTCAAGATCCTTTGTGCGTTCCTTTGCGATTCTTTCTGCATTTATTCTTTCTGTTATATCATTACCCTGGGCAATAGTCGATAAGACAGTTTTTTTGTCAGTATCATAAATATTTGCAGAGTTCCATAAAACTATCCTGATCTCTTTGTCCTTAGTCAGTATGGGAATTTCTATTGTTTTCCAGTTTTCTGTTAATGCGTCTTTGATTTTTGCATTTGATTCCTGTAAGGAACTGCAGGGAACAGCATGTCAAGCTTTTTACCTTCGACTTCTGAAGAAGAATATCCCGTTAAATGCTCAAATGCATGATTAAAAAGC
Organism: uncultured Bacteroidales bacterium; assembly: GCA_963746685.1. Classification (GTDB taxonomy): domain Bacteria; phylum Bacteroidota; class Bacteroidia; order Bacteroidales; family VadinHA17; genus LD21. The sequence goes on along the minus strand of CAVVBY010000034.1, from coordinate 11,459 downwards.
TGGATCCTGGTATCCGTGTCCCAAACAATAATCGGTGCATTTGCGTAATTTATCAGATTCTCAAGATAGTCCTTTGTTCTTTGCAATTCTTTTTCAGCATTTTTGCGATCTGTAATGTCGATAAATGTCCCGAGAAGTGCCGGTTTATTCATGAATTTAATAGGCCTTATTGATGACATGCTCCAGAATGATGAACCGTCTTTTCTCTTAAGCTTTACTTCATAGTTTGAAACAAAATTGTCTTCCTCAAGTTTCTTATAGATTAATTCTCTATCCTTTATGTCCCAGAAAATTTCAGGTGCTTTTTTGCTCAGGAGCTCATCCTTATCATAACCAAAATATTGTTCATAGGAAGGATTTACATAAAGAAAATTTCCGTCCATGAATCCTACTACTCCCATTCCAACAGGTGATACCTCTGCCATAGCTTTAAACCTCTCTTCACTTTCGCGTAATGCATCCTCTGAAATGCGTCGTTTCTGATCTATTTTGCTGACAGATCTGGCTGTCAGCCATATGAGTACAAGGAAACAAACAGTATAGGTAAGAGCCACCAAAACGACACCTTCATCTGATTTGAATAGACCTGCCCGTTCACCATTTATTCGAAGCCATGCAATAACAACCGGTAAAATCATCAGTGGTAATAAAAGTTTCCTTGCAATAATTCCTCCCGTTTCACGGTCCGTGAATATCCTCAGTAACCATGTATCCGGTTTTATCAGTAAAACAACTGCACATATCCCGCAAAATGCTATGCCGGAATTTAGAGCAACAGGCACATCCGTCAATTCAGTTACAGAATAGATGCCGAGTATATAACTAACAGGAATGAAGTAACTTACAAGTGTAACTGGAATAATAAGAACATGGGCAAGATCGTCAGTTTTTGTTTTGTCCACTGTTAACAGAATAACAATACAACCGAGTATAAAGAAGTTGCAGGCTGTCAAAAAAGCCATTCTCGATTCGGGAGCGGTATAAAAAGTCAGATATGATAATTCAGTCAAAGCGGATTCATGTCCGGTTCTAATATAATGTAGGTATACATAAAGAGTTGTCAGACTTACCAGAATTAAGAAAATTGCCAGTACCCTTGGAAGGATTTTCTTGAGAACTGCCGGTAAATTTGCCTTGATAATCACCAATGCAGACGCCGTAATAATAAAGCAAACAGCGCTGATTATCTTCATAGGAATCCACTGCGGCATTATGCTTTTAAGCAGAGTTATATTGAACAACCATCCTGTAATGTCGAGGATACTCAGGACAAATACTATAATAATAGATATCCAGACAGCTGTTTGTAATGAACCTGGCAATCCCAATGAATACCAGTGTGGTTTTGAGATCTGATTATTGAGCTTCATTCAGTTTCGGCCATAATTGATTAATAATTAGGCTATCAAATTTAAATGATTTTCTTTAAAGCTTATATTTTAATTAACTTGCATAGTTATTTTTCAAGGATTATGAAAATACTACTGGTTGAAGATGATCCCAAAATATCATCGTTCGTTAAAATAGGATTGGAAAGCAGTGAATGTATAGTCGATATTGCATATGACGGTACAATAGGAGAAAAGCTTGCGTTGTCGAGAAAGTACGATGTCATGATTCTTGATGTAGTAATACCTGGTATCTCAGGGTTTGAATTATGTAAAAAAATCCGTAATAATAATATTTCGACTCCTGTAATTATATTAACCTCTCTTGATTCGGTTGAAGACAAACTTACCGGATTTGAGTGCGGAGCTGATGATTATTTATTAAAGCCATTCAGTTTTCAGGAACTTCTGGCCCGTATTAAAGCATTGAATCGGAGAAACAGGGAAGCAATCGTAAGTCCTGTTTTGAAAGTCCTCGATCTGGAACTTGACACTATAGCAAAAAAAGTCAGGAGAAATGACAAGGAAATAAATCTTACAGCTACCGAATATAAAATACTCGAACTTTTGGTGAGCAATAAAGGCAAAGTGTTTGACAGAATTCTTATTGCTGAAAAAATATGGGGGTTTTCATTCAATTCAGAAACCAACGTAATTGATGTTCATATTAACTCCCTGAGAAAGAAAATAGATAAAGATTTCTCACAAAAGCTTATCCATACAAAAAAAGGATTTGGATATGTATTGAGCGAAGAACCGCAAGTTTAAAAGAAAGGCACACCGCTCGCCAATACTCCTCTGTCATCTCAATTTATCAGATTAAGATTTCTCTTAACCTGTTCTTAATCTAACCTTAATTTAATCTTAAGGCCTCGTGCAATTTTAGAAAATACATTTGTTGAGGGAAATTGATTATGTCTAATTAAATATAACATATATGACAGCAATGGAATTTAGCAGAGAACTTATCAATCTGAACGACAATATGGAAAGATTTGCCAGATGTCTGACATATAATGCGGAAGAGGCAAAGGATCTTTTGCAGGATACTTATCTGAAAGCCCTGTCTTACAGGGATAAATTTGTTGAATTTACCAACCTTAAAGCATGGGCATTCACAATAATGAAAAATACATTCATTAATAACTATAGAAAATCCGTCAGGGAGAATAAAACATTTGATAATTCAGAAACTCTTTTCCTTTTAAACAATTTAGCAGAATCACAACTTTCAAGGCCCGAGTCAGAATTTATTTATAAAGAAATCAACAATGATTTAGATGCTTTGGCCGATGAGTTTAAAATACCGTTCAGGATGCACACTGAAGGTTACAAATATAGCGAAATAGCTGAAAATCTTAATCTTAAAATCGGGACAGTGAAGAGCAGAATCTTTTTGGCCCGTAAAAAGTTAATGGAGACATTAAACGATTATCAATAAAATGAAATCCGGATTACCACAATTGCCTTTTGAGATTAATGCTCTTGAACCATATATTTCCGGTAAAACACTAATGTTTCATCATGAGAAATATCATCAGGTGTACGTTGCAAATCTGAATAAATTGATTACAGGAACTAAATTTGAAAACAAAGATTTTGAAACCATAATTAAAGTTACAGAGGGACCTATTTTTAATAATGCTGCTCTGGCATGGAACCATGCATTCTATTTTTCCGGGTTAATACCAGGGAATAATCATATCATTAAAGGTTCATTTGCCGATGTCAATAAAAAGAAGTTTTGGTTCGGTCAGATTCTTCAAAGAAACTTTCGCCAGATCTGCCGTTTCATTATTAGGAGCAGGTTGGGTTTGGCTTGTGTTGAATCCGAAGGGATCGATGGAAATACTCCATGAAAGCAATGCCGGCAATCCACTTCGCCGGGGTCTAATACCTTTATTAACCTGTGACATGTGGGAACATGCCTATTATCTTGATTATCAAAACAGACGATCTGATTATTTAGAGGCCTTCTGGAAACTGGTTAACTGGGAACTGATTGAGAAAAGGTACAATGAGGCCATATAAATCTTTATGAAAAAAATAAACTTTCAGCCTACATTTCTGCAAATTTTATATTTGATAATCTTTGCAATCATATTTTCTTTCGTAATATATACTCCGACATTAATCAAAGGTCCGGCACAGTTAACGGCAAAAATGATTTTAAAAGAAGAAACTATTGAGGGGTTTCTTCTTTGTATTTTGTTTATTATGAGTATTCTGATATTAAATTTATATAAACATGAAATTAACAAACATAAAGAACTGATTAATAAAATCAGTACCGAAAAGATGAAAGTTGAGAATAGACTTTTTGATTCAGAACAATATATTGGCATTACAAATGTTCAGATACAAGAAATTAAATACATTTTTAATAGCATTGACAAATTTCCTGAAACAAAAGATGATTTAAAAAAAGCTTTTAATTTTTTTGGTGAGCGCGTAATTGGAATTGTAAATTCAAATTGGGTCTTATTTAGAATAATTGACAGCAATACTCAGAGAACTATCTGCGAGCACTTTGTCACCAGACAGGGATTTTCATGCAGTTATCCTCATGTCAGCAATAAAATGATCATTGAAAAACAACCAGTTTTACCCTTTATTTACGTCATTTCCAATCCAAAAAATTTAAATATCCTCGTCTCTTGTATTATGCCGATTGATAAAATCAGCAATGATCAGCATATATTTGTTCAAGCTATAATAAATGAAATTACCAAGCTTTTTGTTATTTTAAATTCCTTGTATTACAAAAAGGAAAATAATATAGTCATTGAGGATATCCCTGATAAGAAATAATTTTCATCCTATACATAAAAAGTACCCTGGTTGCAGAAGCCGGGATTATTGACCACGCTTGGCCGGTCAGATTGCATTAATTATATTTACCTAAACATCAGGGATTTAACTCTGGCTCTGGATGGTTAACCTAAACTGTCTGAAAGTGGTCAAAGCCACGGACTTTACCAATAATACAGTATTTTATGAAATGTATAATAATCAGTTTTTAAAACTATATTCGCCAGACCAAAAAATTAATACGTTAATTTTCTGGTTTGATTGTTATTAAAATAATATAATATAAATAGGATTGCTTAATAATAATAATAGCCTTAGTATATTTTAAGATCTGTTTTTACAATAGAAACCAGTTAAAAGAATGATTATTCTATGCCTTCAGAGGTAGTATATTATATAAACCAATATGGCTATCTTGCAATATTCATCCTGATATTTCTCCAGGATGTTGGTTTCCCTAATCCAATTCCAAATGAACTGGTTTTGCTTTTTTCGGGATATCTTATTTTTTCCGGTATTTTCAAATTTTATATTGTAATTTTTGTAGCTCTGCTTGCCGACTTTATAGGAACCAGTATTCTTTATTTTGTTTTCAAGAAATTCGGCAATCAATTCATGAAGCATAAGCCACGCTGGATACCTGTTTCACAGAGCAGAATAGAATCATTTTCCCGGTCTCTGTCTGAAGGGGGATTTTTGGGCATGTTTATCTGTCGTCTGACTCCGTATATACGTGGATACACTACGGTAATTGCCGGGTTGCTGCAGGTAAAAATTGCATATTTTCTTCCGATTGCACTATTATCAGCAAGTGTGTGGACCGGTGCATATATCTTAACAGGCTGGCTCCTTGGTCCCTGGTGGAAGCAAATAGAATCAAATCCTCATCTTCTGAGAAATGTGATGTTGTCGATTTTGATATTTGTCCTTTTTTTATTTATAATCAAATTCTTTTTGAATAGATTAAGGATCAGATGGAAGAGCAATTAAAACAGATTCAGCATGTATCTTTTCGGATGGCCGGATCCTTTAGAATGTAAGAATCAGAAAAAAGGAGTAGTTTTATAGTACAATTAACCAGTTAAACAGGGTGGCTTAATTTGAGTCGGAACGTCGACGTTATTTCAGAATAGTCAGAAATGCAAGGGCAAAAGACACAGAAAGTAAAAATTTCAGTCATTATACCCGCCCGTAACGAGGAGAAGTATATTGAATCCGTCATTAATTCCGTAAAAGCGCAAGATTTTAATGAATATGAAATAATAGTAGTTGACAACGGGAGTACGGATAAAACTGCAGAAATTGCAGAAAATCTCGGCGCAAGGGTAGTTTTTGAGCCAACAGCCGGACTGCCAAGAGCAAGAGAAAAAGGCAGGAATGTCGCAAATGCAGACCTGCTTGTTTACCTTGATGCCGATATGATTATACCACCATCATATCTCTCAAGACTTTTTTGTTTTTTTGAAGAAAACAAAAAGGTAGTGGCGATAAGTAATCCATACCTTTTCTATGACGGTAACTGGACAATCAAAGTTCTCGAGAAAATTGCATTTAAAATTCTCTTCCCGCTATTCCATAAGCTATCTAAAATGCTGAAATTGCCCGTAACACTTATGGGTGGAAACTTTGCCATCAGAAAAAAGACACTTGAAGAGATTGGGGGGTTTAATAAGAACTTAGAGTTTTATGGTGAAGATGTGGATATTTCAAAAAGAATTTCAAAGAAAGGAGATATAGCTTTTATAGAAAATCTATATTCCCTTACTTCGGCAAGGAGATACATGCAACAAGGGATTTTTCGAACTTATTGATTGTATTTTGCTAATTATTTTTCCATGCTCCTTTTTAACCACCCGCTATCACTTAAACAAGTTTAAGCTTGTTCCAAAGTTTAAGCTTGCTACAAAATATGCAGCATTATTAATAGTGTCTTTTGTCGGATTTATTTATATATAGTTTTACCTTTCCAAAATCAGAAATCTTTGGTCCGGTTATTTTTAGATTGAATTCTCCGGATAAGGTTATTGCACTTACATTCGATGACGGGCCAAATAGTGAATATACTGAACAGGTTCTCGATATTTTGGAGATGGAAGGTATTAAAGGAACCTTTTTCCTGATTGGTAAAAATGTTGAAGTGTATCCACAAATTGCAAGGGAGATAGTTGAACAAGGTCATAGTGTTGGCAATCACAGTTACACACACCCCTGGTCGTTATCATTCGAAACCAGGAAAGCTGTGATTGATGAGGTTGAAAAAGCTGAAGAAGCTATATATAAGGCGAATGGCGTCCAAACCGATTTGTTTCGTCCACCTCATGGATTCAGGACTCCCTGGATGATACACAACATACACAAAATGGGCTTTAAAATATTTACATGGGATGATATGACGACCGATTATTATGCCAGGTCACAGCCGGAAGAAATTGCTAAAAAAATACTTTCAAAAGTTAAACCCGGCTCAATAATTGTCTTTCATGACGGCTTAAATTTGAATCATGGAGTTGATCGGGAAAATACAATAAAGGCATTAAGGATTGTAATAACTGAATTAAAAAAAGAAAGCTACAAATTTGTTTCCCTTAATGAGATTGGGAAAAAGAAATAGAATCAACATTCAGGAAAGAAATAACAGTATATTTTGACATCAATCCGCATGACATTGTTGTGAACAAGTTGCTGCCTGTTCGATATGTCGTTAAAAAAAATTATTCTTTATAGAAAATTTCCAGTCGGGCAACTTTACTCCTGCAATTAATAGTAAGAATTTTGAACTTGAAAATTTCTTTTCCTGAAATGTTGGAAAGGTCATTCAGGATCTTCTGTTTTTTATCCGATTTAAGTAATTCCAGGTTTTCATAAATTAGATAGTATGACTCAACCTTATATTTAGACAGGTACAACTCAAGAAGATACGCTGAAATAATAATCAGGGTGTTGAAGATCAAAAGCCCCAGCAGAGGGAACTTTATCAACTGTAATGAATTAATCAGCGATAATCCGATGGTTGTAAACATATATGACATATCCTTAACGGGAAACGTCTTGGTCCTGAATCTGAGGATATGGAAAATAGCAAATAAACCAAAAGCCATTCCAATCTCAAAGTAAACCACATGCATCATGGTTCCCAGAAAAAAGATCATGATCCCCATTGAAAAGAAGATAAATAAGGACATCTCATTCCTTGTGTACCTGAAATAGATAACCCGCAAAAGAAAGAAAAGATAGATCAGGGTTATTCCAAATCGTATCATGACTCCCCAAAAGTCACCTTCGTTCAAATTAAAAATAGTGCCGGTCATAATTTTAGTTTTTAGTATTAAAATATTCTGAATGTCTGTATTAAAATGTCATCAAGCCTGCTTCAAGTAACCTACTGGTCTAAACATTTATAAAGGCTGACCTTTGCACTTTATCCTGTAAAATAGGGAAGTCTGGTGACTTTTGGGTCAAAATTCAGTTTCAACTCTATCTTTCTGGCTTCTTTTTCAGAAAGTAAAGGTTCTTTTCCGACCTCCACACAGGATTCGAGTGGTGAAAAACCGTCCATCCCGACATTTGCAACTGAAATTGGCAGACTTAGTCCATACCTTAAAAGATCGTCACCTGATACATTTCCAATGAGTGCATTTTGCCCCATAATTTTAATTGCAATGATACCGACATCTCTTTTAGCTGCAAGAGGTAAAAGCCCATCCTCATTACCGTTATACTTTGAAGCATTGATGACGCACAAGATCGCATCAACATCAAATTCATCAAATGATTTCCGGGATGCATCGTTCCACTTATGAAACGAAAAACCAATGTTCTTCACCACACCCTCATTCTTCAGTTTTAAAAATGCTTTGTATCCTCCTGAAGGGCTTAAAAGGACATCCACATCTTTCACACTATCGATGGCATGCATACAGTAGAGATCCAGATATTCTGTTTTTAAGGTTTTCAATGATATTTCAATCTCCTTCATCACTCCATCATATGTCCTCTCCATTGTTTTTGAGTTGAGAAATATCTGATCCCTGTATTTCGGGGTAAGAAATTTCCCATATCGCTCTTCGGCTAATCCATTGCCGTACGATCGTGCAGAGTCAAAATAGGTAATCCCGAGCTTAATCGCATGATCAATATGTTTTTGCAGAGTATCTTCATCTGCCACCCAGTTACAATAACGGGAACCTCCTCCAAAACCGATACATGAAACCATTCTGTTGGTTCTGCCCAATCTGCGTTTTGGTAGTTCTTCTGACCTTAAGACCAGATACATCATCATCTGGTAAAGCTGCGATTCCTGTAACGGAGGGAAGCATAGCCGCAGTGGTAGTGATAGCTGCTGTCTGTAAAAATTTTCGCCTTGTAAAATGTTTTCTCATCAAATTTCTGTTTTGATTTTTCAGTCCGGTCTTTGAAGTGGTCAGATTGTCCGGCTTTTTACTTTATGGCTTCCGCCAATCCACCTTTTAAATATCAGGAACCATGAATACTGATAATATTCACCTGAATCTTTATTCATGGCTGACATATCAGCTTTTAGAGGAAAGGGGACCAGCACATCATTCCCGGTATTCCAGTTGGCGGGTGTCATTACATTGTTCCTGTCTGTTGTCTGAAGTGCAATAACTGTTCTGAGAATCTCATTCATGTTTCTCCCTACCTCCTGCGGGTAAAAATATTCTGCCCTGATTTTGTTGTCGGGATCAATAATAAATACTCCTCTTACATCCCGGTTATTGTCCGATTCAAGATGGATCATCCCATATAGCTTTGCAATTACCAGGTTAGAATCATCTACAATTGGAAAATTAATCTTCTGTCGTGAATATTCTTTATATTCAATCTGTTCAAGAGTTTTCTTCCATTGTTTATGTGTTTCAAGGGGATCTGTTGAAACTGTTATAATCTTGACCCCAAGCTTTTCGAATTCATTCTGAAGGTTGGCCAGCTCAATTAATTCTGTTGAGCAAACAGGAGTAAAGTCCATCGGGTGACTAAAAATTACCTTCCAGTTACTGCCAAAATCAGAAGGGAAATTGATGGTTCCTGCTGTTGATTCAGCAGTAAATGATGGTGCCTGCTCCCCGATTAAAGGAATACGGAAGTTTCTGCCTTCGGCTTTTCTTAGTCGTTTTGCTATACTGCCATCCTGTGTAAATAAATTTGCCAAAGAGAACATATTTAATACTAAATTAAACTGTTTAATAATAGTGATTAGGGTCAAGTTAGTAATAAAACAAATACTTCCTGAAATTAGACAAATTAAACATATTACAAATACTGATCAATTTATTCCGGTCAGAGGTGACCATGGTCCCTGATGTTTTCAGGTAAGATTTAAACAATCAGTTCATAATTGCCTTGCTTTTACTGTCGCTCTCCACATCAATCTTACGGTCGAGCTTTTTAACATTCTTCCCTTTGTTGAATTTATAAGAATACATGAACTGGATATAATTTGAAACATCAAATCCTATAATATTTCGGAGTAATATAGCAGGCGTCTCAGTTTCAGTCCTGCTTAATCTCACATTCGTTGAAAACGGCAGTAACCATACAACACCTATACTATGGTCCTTTATTTGTTTTTGCACACCGGGGCCATAAAAGGGAATGTTGTATGTTTTGGTTTGTGCATTCATATTTACTCCATTATAACTCAGAAAAGCAAATGCAGTTGTTTTCTTTTTTTTGCCAAACTAGCAAATGCATGGCTGGTAATGCTGTATGAGAAATAATCCCTGGCAGGTATAGTAAACGATTGTCCTGTATACTCATTGAAATGTCCCTTATAAATCCTTGCATTGATATTTATATACCAGAGCATTGCATTAATACCGCCGCCAAGCTCATAACCGCTAAGCAGGTTATAAGGTTTGGTAAATGTTGTCAATGGTCTGTCGACTGGTGAAGTAATTACCAGATATTGCCTTCCTACCTTATTGGAAAAATATTCCTAATAAACATAGGGTGAAAAATAATTGCTGCCGAAGTTCCAGGTATAGGTAAGCTGAAGACGGTCACGATAATCCGGTTTCAGATCGGGATTCCCCTGGGAAATATCATAATTCTGGTCTGTTCTGTAATAGGGATTCATATCGTAAATACCGGGCCGGTTAATTCTCCGGTTATAAGTAAATTTCAGATTATGTGATGCTGAAAATTTATACTGAAGATTAACGGAAGGTAAGAAACAGGAATAATTCGGCTTGGTAACCGAATCAGCCTTAATATGGCTGTTTTCTACCCTCAGCATAGTCTGGAATCCAATTTTTTTCAGATTATAGGTAATTCCGCCATAAACCGAATTGCGAAACTCAGCATATTCGAACAGATTATTTGATTCCTGATTATCGATTTTAAAATCATAACTCATTTGCTGGTAATATAACTGATAACCTGTTTCAATTTTCGCAGACAACCCGATCGGCTGGACATAATTCAATTTAGCCGAGAAATAATTTCGTTCGTTCAGATTGTCTTCCAGACGGATATAAGTACTTAAGTACAGAATTGGTATTATAAAGGTAACGGGTATTTGTAAAATCATTCTCTTCATTTGATTTAAAATCATAATAAGTGGTTCTCAGCCGTGAATTCCTGGATCGGTTTTTTAAATGTCTTTTTGTAAAACAGGGATGCTGATGCTTCATCACTTTTACAAGCCATTAAATGTCAGTGATGAAATCGTATTCTAAGGGATTATTATTTTTATACAGAAGGTCTCATTTAACAGATCAACATCCTGATGGATCGGTTTATAGCTGATATTGAAACTCAGGTTGTTTTTATCGTTCATGTAATAATCAAATCCGGTGTTGATGGATGAACTTGACACTTTTATCCCGCCTTTCCCGAACATGCTGCTTGTGGAATCGATCAGCTGTAAAACGGCTTATCAGTGGATGAACTGATATCCAGGTTCTGGTGAAACATGTATACCCGGTCACATAAAAGGTTATTTTGCCAAGCGCATAATCAAGACTCGCGGTTGCCGTGGCAGTAAGCTTATTAAAGGGTTTTATCTGAAGCCAACATTCCCGTTCATTCCATACCGGGCTTCTTTTTTTAGAATAATACTTATAACGCCATCGATATTACCCTCGTATCTGCCGGACGGATTGCTTATAATTTCAATGGTTTCGATATCGGACGGAAGAATTTTGGCAAGAAACTCCTTGTCGCGCTGCCTTCCATCGACCTGGATAATAAAATTGCTGCTGCCGTTAAGCGTTACATTGTTCTGAAAATCGACATTAA
>CAVVBY010000033.1:0-669219 GCA_963746685.1 uncultured Bacteroidales bacterium | reverse complement strand
ACGAAAACGCTTTGGATCGGTTTTGCACTTATCACTGCAATTTGTTTTTCTGTTCTGATATTTTTCGGCCATGAAATTTACAGGGAAAAACCGCCTATCCCGGAAAAAGTCATTACAGAAAGTGGTAATGTGCTGTTTACTTCGCAGGAGATTAAAGACGGACAGAATGTCTGGCAGTCAATAGGAGGACAGGAAATTGGTACTGTCTGGGGGCATGGTGCTTATGTAGCCCCTGACTGGTCGGCTGACTGGCTTCATAAAGAAACACTCTTTCTGCTTGATAAATGGTCCAAAAAAGATTTTGGGATTTTATTTAACGTCCTTGATCCTGAAAAGCAGGCTATGCTAAAAGTGAGGATCCAGAAAGCCTTACGTTTAAATACTTATGATAGCAAAACAGGGATCCTTACAGTTTCAGACGAGAGAGCTGAAGCGATCAGAAGAAACAGTAACCATTACCTCGGACTTTTTATGAATGATCCCTCACTTGATAATGAGAGAGCTTCTTATGCTATACCTGCCAATTCGATAAAAAATCCTGACCGTATGCATAATATGAATGCTTTTTTCTTCTGGGCTGCATGGGCTTGCATAACCGAAAGACCGGGATCAAACATCACCTATACGAGTAACTGGCCGCCCGATCAGGTCATCGGAAATACACCATCAGCCGGGATAGTACTATGGACAGGATTCAGTGTAATTATGCTTCTTGTCGGAATCGGACTTCTTGCTTATTATAATGCAAGAAACAGGTCTGATGTACTTGACAAATCCCTGTTACCGCAGAATGATCCGCTCGGTGGTTTAAATCCTACCCTGTCGATGAAGGCGACACTGAAATATTACTGGGTTGTGGTTGGTCTCATTCTTGTTCAGATCCTCTTTGGCGTGATAACAGCTCATTATGGAGTTGAAGGCAAAGGCTTCTATGGTATAAGCCTGGATAACATCCTGCCTTATTCAGTTTCAAGGACATGGCACGTTCAGCTTGCACTTTTCTGGATAGCTACTTCATGGCTGGCTGCCGGACTTTATATTGCTCCGGCTGTATCAGGGTATGAACCAAAATACCAACGGTTAGGAGTGAATGTACTCTTTATTGCTCTATTGGTAATTGTCGTTGGTTCAATAGCAGGTGAATGGATGGGTGTAATGCAGAAACTTGGACTTGTTCAGAATTTCTGGTTTGGTCACCAGGGTTATGAGTATGTCGATCTGGGAAGGTTCTGGCAGATATTTCTTTTTGCCGGTTTTATCATCTGGTTATTATTAATGTTCCGTGCCCTGTGGCCCGCATTGATAAAGCCGTCTGAAAGCCGTCAGCTTTTAATAATGTTTATTATAGCTTCAGTCGCGATTGCAGGATTCTATGGTGCCGGACTAATGTGGGGAAGACAGACACATTTATCAATTGCGGAATACTGGCGTTGGTGGGTGGTTCACCTGTGGGTGGAAGGTTTCTTTGAAGTATTTGCCACTGTGATCGCAGCATTCCTGTTTGTAAGAATGGGATTGCTGAACATTAAATATGCAACAACAGGGGTGCTTTTTGCGACCATTGTTTATATGGTCGGCGGGGTTATTGGTACATTCCATCATCTTTATTTTGCAGGAACGCCTACCTCGATTATTGCCCTTGGTGCATCTTTCAGCGCTCTTGAGGTTGTTCCGCTCGTATTCATGGGATTTGAAGCTTATCATAATCTCCGCCTTAGCAGGGCAACAGCATGGGTAAAATCTTATAAATGGCCGATCTATTTTATTATTTCAGTCAGCTTCTGGAACCTTGTCGGTGCGGGTTTATTTGGTTTCCTGATCAATCCGCCAATAGCTTTGTATTATATGCAGGGACTTAACACAACCCCGTTACACGGACATGCGGCACTGTTTGGAGTTTTTGGAATGCTGGGAATCGGCTTGATGCTGTTCGTACTTAAAGGACTGACAATTAAATATGTATGGAAGACTAAATTTCTGAGTGTCGCATTCTGGTCGTTAAATGCTGGATTAATGTTAATGTTACTTATAAGCCTTCTTCCTGTCGGAGTTTTACAAACCATTGCAAGCATTAAGTTCGGGATGTGGTATGCACGTTCATCCGAATTTATGCAGGATCCAACACTGCAAACATTACGATGGCTGAGGATCGTGGGCGATACTGTATTTACCGCCGGATCTGTCGCTCTGGCTATTTTCGTGATCGGTTTAAAAACAGGATGGTCAATAGATAAGACCAAAAAACTATATCAGGATTAACCGTCCGGTTGCATAAGAAATTCTCTCAACGCCGCAGCGTTGTTATATTTTTCCTCTTTGGATGAATATATCAACGTCAAAGTGCCATGCTTAATTTCAAGCTGTTTTAATCTTTCCAACTCTCCCTGTTTACCGGCTAACTCGTTTTTGTACATCTGCTTGAATTTCTCCCATTTGAGGGGATCATGATTATACCATTTACGTAGTTCGTTACTTGGCGATATCTCCTTTATCCATTCATGCCATCCTGCCTTTTCTTTGGAAATCCCCCTGGGCCAAAGCCTGTCAACCAAAACTTTGTAGTGTTCACCGGACTTTTCCGGATCGTAAATTCTTCTAATTGTAATCATCTGAATAGTATTTTAAATCCTTGATTTTTACTCATGTATTTTACTTATTAATTATTTGAACTTCTACTCTACGATTTATTGCCCTCGACTTATCATCGGTGGAATTTACCAGAGGTTGTTTTTTACCGAATCCCTGGTATTCCAATCTTGACGGTTGAATTCCTTTATTTATTAGCCAATTATATACGGATTTTGCCCTTTTTATAGATAGATCCTGATTGTATTCATCAGTTCCAATATTATCAGTATGCCCATTAATACTGAATCTGAGCTGTGAATTATCGATGAGAAATTGATAGAAAGATTTTAATTCATCCTCGGAAGATTCGAGGAGAATATAACGATCAAAGTCAAAACTGACATTATTAAGTACTACAGCTTTACCCTCTTTTAATTCATTATAATATGTCGGATGCTTTAACAAAACAGTGTCAGGCTGTTTAAGAGTTAACGGGATTTTGTCAATAAGTGTTCTGCAATTACATTCAAGTGAGTCATGGATTTCAAGAAGTTCAACTCCATCAATAAGGTAGTAAGATGATTGATCAAGATTAAACAGGCTTTTTGGGAAACTGTCTTTTACTGTTACTGAGAGATCGTCCTTTTTTATGAAACGACCAATCGTTAAAAATTTTTCTCCTCCTTTGGCAGTGAAATAGTCACAAAGTGTCATGAACGATTTAGGATCAGTTGGTAAGTATGAAAAACTAATTTGTGGTGAAAATGAGTCTTCGTTCTTGTCATTTATCATAATAGGGTCTGGAGAAAAGTGACATGCAAGTCGATTAACCAGGTATTTTGTAAATCTTGTCGAGTTTATCGAAATTTTAAAACAATATGTTTTGCCCTTAATAAGTGGTTCTGTTAACTTGCCCTGGATATACTCAGAATAATCATCATCGTCTTTGAATAGAGCAAACCCGATATAATTGAACTTTTCAGGCAGCTTATAATCAAAAAGATAATTGTAATCCAACACATCAATGAATCTCAGATTGCTAATATAATCAGGGGTGTATTTACCAGGAGTTGTCCAAAAAGGCACCCAGGCCTCGATCCTGTCTTTGCCATGATAAATTATTGGAACAGACTTATAAAAATAGTAATCAAAATCAGGGTTTATAATTAGATTATTTTGTTTTGTCAATGGATGAATTAGCGAAGTGTCAGGGATTCCCTTTTTAAAAGAGATTTTACCAGCCAGACCTGCATCACTATATATTTCTCTATCTCCAGATTCCAGTTTACCATCTCTATAAATGTCTTCCCTGTATTTGATTCCCTGATAGTTGTAATATATCCATGCTCCATCAGGAAGATCTTTTGGATCATTGTTTTTTACCAGCTTGTAGTTTTCAATTCTTTCAATCTGTCCATTTTGAAACCAGTATTTCCATTCTTTTTCTCTTTTTACTAATTCGCCAAAGTACTGGTGTTTTTTGCCTGTAACCTTGTTATCGTAGTATATTGGATATGTGTACGTTGATCCCTTTGATTTAATGCTCCCATTGGAATAATAGGTTTCTTCTGTTTTATGCTGTCCAGATAGGTTTATTGGAACCAGAAAGAATCCAATAATAAGAATCGAACATAGAAATCTGGTTTTTACAACCATCTTAAAGAAGAATTCATTATTGATTCGAACTCTATCAACATTTTTTTAGAAACATAAAAATCTTTTATTATTGTTGAATTTGATTATTGCTTTTAATAAAAGGACTTAAAGGAAGAGATTCTCCTGATATAAAATTTCCAAAATAGAATTCAGTAAGCATGATTATTTTTTGAGTTCTGGCCCTGAACCCAATGAGTAGTAATTTTCAATAGTTACAATTGCTGTGTGAATTCCATATTGACAAAGCATGTAATCGTGCTTACCATGACAGGTCTTGCCTTTAGGATCATTCTTGTAAAGTCCTTTAAGAATAGGCAATGCCTTTTTTGAATGAATCTGGCCTAATGTCCATATTGCCATATCCCCCCGATCATGTGGAGAATTAGTTGTATCAACCAGATATGCGATCAATGCATCTTCTTCTGTTGTTGCATTTGGATATCGTTGTTGAGCAATACTGATCCGTTCCTTTATATCATGTCCAATCCTAAAAAAAGGCTTCAAAAGGATTAATAAAAGAAATAAAACTGCAAGGCTAATTCCAAAACTAATTAAAACTCTTTTCATGAGGAGGATTTATTAATATTTCAATTTGCCGCTATTTAAAGGAACTATTAAAGTGTCAGTCCCTTTATAAGCCATAACTTTTGTACTTACTTCAAATTCAGTGCTTGGGACGGAAGTTGCCGTAAAAGAAATTACAACATCTTTATTAAAGTTCTTTCTTGAATCCAATTCTACATTTTCATCAGAATTAACACCGTCTCCATGAGTTCTGATCGTTACCTTATCACCATTTGTTGAACCCTCTATTTTCAAGTTTACCATACCGCCACCATAATTAGTTCTCGTGAGATACCATTGAGAATTAGTAATATTAAGTGTAGCAGGACTGTGATCTTCTTTTTTGGAGCAAGAAGCAAAAGCTATAATTACAAACAGAAAAATTATCTTTTTCATAAAGTAGGATATTAGTTGATTCTTCTGATTTTAATTCTTCGTGAAATACAAATTATAGGCACCACCCGTATAAATTGCCAGGTTGTTTCCATTTATTTTATAACTTGAAGCATCGTGCAGACTTTGGACTGTATATGTTTCCCATTCAACATATTTACAGTAAATTAATGTAGTTCCCAAGTCAGTCACTTTAATTTCATCAGTAATGGAAGAATATGTATAAGTACCTGCACCACCATTGCAAATCCCACTAAATGAAATAATATCTGATGTATCATTAAATACTATTGATATTTTTTTTGTTGCATCACTCGGATAATTTGTAATTGCTTGTGTTTTGGTGTCCTGAATATAGGATAGTATCCATTTGGTATTCAATAAGTCAGCATCTTTCAGGGTATCTTTTTTACATCCAAAACCGACTAAAACGACCATAAAACAGAAAATCAGAATCTTTTTCATCTTTTAATAAAATTGTCTTCATGTTATAAAAGTTGGATACCTTTTGGTAAAACCAATAGTTAATGGCTTGCTATCATTTATACACATATTCAGCTTCTCCGTTTACTTTTATCGGGTAACCCTTTTCATTATATTCATATGTATTGGTTATGATACTCACTTTCTGAGTCCATTGGTCAACTTCAAAATAAATTGTATATGTCTCTTTTGTAATGTTGTTGGGATTGGTATATTTACTTGGAGTCATCAAACGCTTAAATGCCTGAAAAGGATTATGCATATTATCATATTCATATTCAGTGGTCGTCCATAACTCTGCAATTCCAGTTGATGGTACATAGTATTTTGATTCTTTAATTAAATTCCCTTTTCCATCATATATATAGTCAATATAGAAGGACATTGCATTCTGCCAATACATTGTTTGCCTGCTTATTCTGTCATTCTCAAATGTAAATTCTGAATACTCTGAATCGTTGACTGAAGGTCGGATATAAGTTTTTCTGGATAATTGTCCATTACCGTTATACTCAAATGTCTGTGTGAGGCTTTTTGCCGTATTATCAGGACTAACCCATTCTTTCCTGTTCATGGATGCTTCGACCACACGGCTATCACTGCTGAACATGGCAGGGTCCGTATAAAAATCAGAGGATGATAAAATGTTATTGTCGTTGTAATTGTGTTTTGTATAATGGAATTTACTTTTTTCTTCAATAAGTAGATTGGCATCATTATACGTGTATTCATAATATGTCACACCAGCAACCATGACTTTATTGATTAATGGAATATCGTTATTCTCCACAATTAACTGTTTATCTTTTTCGCATGAAAAGAAAATGATAGAAAAGAAAAACAATAACACTATCTTTTTCATGATATTTCACTTGTAGGGTTAAATTGTATTTGAGTTACGAATATTGTGTCTTTTAAATTCTTGAAGAAAATTCTTACCAAGGAGAATCTTCATACTTAGGTGCTTTCCACACTAATTGTCTGCAACATTTTTCTTTGTAATAATCTGTAGTGACATCGTTTGCCCAAATATGAAGTGTATCACCATTTATTGAAATTGCTCTTGGAGAAGAAGAACTACAAGAACAATGATATTCAAAGTAGTATTCATCTTTCCAATTATAGCGTAACCAAGCACCATAATATAAACATGATGAAGGATGGTCACTCATCATTTGTTCATCCTGATTAATTTTTGTCTTCAACCAATCAGGTACTTCTTTATCTGGAATTAAAAAGTCTTTCTCGCAGGAAAATAAAGTTAGAGAAAAGAAAAACATCAACGCTATCTTTTTCATAATGTCGGTGTTAAGGGCTAGGTTCTATTAAAGTTAAATTATATACTTGCAGGTCGTTCCCATCCCCTCTTTGAAATTTGATGTTATTCCCAGATTGAATCAACGCATAATCTCCACTCAAAATACAGTCAAATTTAACATCAGTAAACATTACAGCACAAGTACAATCAGGTACGACAGGCATTACGGTTGGGGAAAAAGTAATTGTATTGTGCTTTATTTTATAAGTTCCTTTTGTTATACATGGAAATTTCTGATTCAATGCTCCCCCTGATGCGACCTCTGCATAGTTGTTTCCATGGAAAGAAATTGCAGTAAACAGTGGTTGCTCCTGGTAAACCAAAGACCCTTGATAATATCCGTCAGTCGAAACGGTGTCCAGTTTTTCACAACTTGAAAAGATAGAGAGACTGGTGATCGTCATTAAAAGAAATAAAGTCTTCACCATTTTTATCATTGTAATCGTACTTGAAGCCAAATTTATCATCGTTTAATCACTCCAGTAAAATGTAATTCATTATCAACACTTACTTGATACTTATAAGAACTACCTGTTCCTGAAAATTTGAAATTATAAGTATAGTAGCAGATACAATTACACATACCAAGTTGTGTGGTCTGAATTTTAATAAGTATTGAATCTGCTTTTACTGAAGCCGAAGAACTAAATTCTGAACAACAAGTGGCATTAAATCCAACAAATATGTTCAGACTGTCTTTGGTAATTGAATAAGTTACAGTATCAGGCTTGGTAAATGGGTCATTTTTTAATGCTGAACCCTTTTCCGAAAAGCATCCACCTTCAATCGTTCTTACATATTCAAGATTTCCCAATTCATTTTTCTCACAACTAATAAAAGTTGTCAATAACAAAATTGAGAGCAATATTTTTCTCATTGTATTAGGTCTTGGGTCACAATAAAATACGCAAAATTCATACCATATTTTAAAGCCAAGAAGCGATGTTATAGGTTGGTTTTGGTTCCTGAAAAGTTATAAAGATTAAACTATTATATTGATAATGAGCATGTAATATAAGTAATTTCTCTGTCTTTATTTGGTTTTCTCCTTTTTTTTGTATTCTTTAACTTAATAGGGAGTTACCATCCCTGATAATTCCCTTCAAAAATTATCAAATAAAAGTTATGAGTAAATTAAAGCCCCCGGAGCTGATTTCCGAGGGCAGGTATTTAAATCCGAATGAATTAATATTTGAGAATCAAACAATTCCGACAATATCGAATCCTAATAATAAATAAAAGATCGTTCAACAAATACCTTATATTTTCCATTTTCAATATCAGTAATGTATTCAATTACGTTACCATGGTCGTCTAACTTTAAATCCTTATAATCCCATATTGTTGTACTTTTAGTTTTTTCAACGAAGGTCTGCTGCTTAATCAGGTTTCCTTTTTCATCGTATGTGTTTGTCATTGTGTTTCTCAGAGAGTCAGCTTTATTAAAATATTTTGCTTCAATATAATTTCCTTTTTCATCCAATGAACAGACATGATAGCCAGTTTTCTGGTTTTTGTAGTTGAAATACTCAAACCTGGTGATATTACCTTTATTATCATGTGAAAAGATATATGTGTTCAATAATGTGTCTTTTGAAGGTCTGTAGACTTTAGCCCCAACAAGATATCCCAGATTGTCATATTCGGGGATTGCATAATATGTACTGCTATCACTCACTTTATTATCCCATCTTACACATTTGCCATTTTCAATAGTTCCTATAAAACTTTGAATTAAATTTTCCCCATCCAGATTATCATATTTTATCAGAGTACCTTTATCATCAAAATAGGCTACTAAATTTGGTGTTGACCCAATACTGTCAAGATCTTTCCTGGTCATGAGTTTCCCTTTTGTTGATTTGCCATCTTTATCAACAGCCCAATAATTAAGTTCTTTCATCTCCTTGACTTTTCCTTTCAATGTGTTAGGCATCAGGGCGTAGTCAGTCCACATACCAAGGACTGTCGTTTCAACAGGTTTATTATTGCAACTTCCGGCTATTAACGCAATAATTAAGCTTAAAAAGATAATCTTTTTCATACGTACAGGCTTTAGTGATTAATTCAAATGAGTTAAATTTATATCAAATTTACACCTTGTTTTAGCCAATGTCAATTTTATTTAACAAAAAGCCCCCGGAGCTGATTCCCAAATTTATTTTTTATTCCTCTGCATTTTTAGGCCAGACTCTCTTCATCCAATATACTATTTTGCCATTTCCAGTTCCCTTTTCGAAAATAACAGAATCACTCTTTAATATTTTAGTTATCTTATATTCACCGGGTAATACAGATTCGGGCAGGGAACACGGGAACTTCTTAAACTTAAATGAATCGAGAGTAAACGTAAGCCTGAAGCTGTCAATCGAATATGTTCCGACGGTAAGGCATCCCATCTCTTTTTGATATGCTATTCCTCCTGAAGGCCATTCTACATATTTCTTTGAAGCTGTGTCAAAACAAATCTCACTCCATAATATTTGCCCTTTTACAAAAAAATTACCCATGTAACAGCCATGAGCTATTTTGTATGGGCCATTAAAGGGTTCGGGTTCGGGTTCAATGTTATTATTATGGTCACAACCTATTATGGACAGACATACCATTAAATAGAAATACTTCTTCATGAATTGGTTTTCATCTCTTTAAAATCAAAGTTAATAATTTACCGGAATAAGATAATTCTGCCTGATAATACAAGTAGTCATTAAAAAAATCCTTATCTCCTTTGGGGGATTAGCCTAACTTTTCATAAATTAGTGACAATGAAAGTCAGGCATCAACAGAGCTCTTTAGCAGATCCGCTACCGGTACAATAATTAGCTTTATCAGATTGACCTGACAGAAGATTAAAAATAAAATACGGCAACACCAAACACGGACAGTAAAGTAAATAAGTTTATTAAAGCCTCAGAGATGACCCCCCCTGAACAAATGAAGACCGCATGCAACCAATATGAGACTTATGCATTATAAGTAAAAGAGAATTTCCATCCTTTATGACTGAATCCGAGTTACTAAATAGAATCAGATCAAATCCAGCCGATTTCTCTGAGCTTTTCAGATTATATTACAAACCTATTTTTGGTTATGTTCTTCGCAGGACCGCAAATTTTGACGATGCAGCAGATATTACCGCAGATACCTTTTTCAAGGCATTTAAACACATAAATAATTTTTCTTATAAAGGGATTTCGATAAAAGTATGGCTATATCGTATTGCCACAAATGAGGTGAACCTGTACCTAAGGCGAAAGAAAAGACATAATTCAATCTTTGAAAGTATAGGCATTGAGGATAAAGAACTCTTTAATGACTACTTGCTCGAAGACAGAAAAGAATATGAAATAGAGCTTCAAAAACATGATCAGTTTTTGATAGTCCTGAAAGAATTGAAAGCACTTCCGATTAAATACCAGGAAGTAATTTCCTTTAAATATTTTGAAGGAAAAGAGAATAAAGAAATAGCTGAAATTCTGCTTATTAAAGAAGGAACCCTAAAATCTCTGATTTCACGGGGATTAGAAAAACTCAGGAAAAAGTGCAACCAGATTTAACTATTTACATTATTGGATATGGAAAAGGAAGAATTTGAAGAAAATTTAATACAGATGACAAAACCCGAGGTCAGTCAGTTGAAACACCAGGATATGCTGGCGAAAGCGATTTCAAATGCTAAAGACAAAACCGTTTTGAGTTTGTGGTGGTTAATTATTCCACTGTTTATCATTTCAATGCTCCTCATGAAAAGTCTTTTTATGCCCAATACAACCTTAAGTTCAGGCATCCACGATTTAGCGATCAGCCAAAGGTTTGTTGCATATACATTCTTTCTTATTTTACCAATTATTTTCATCCTGATAAACACAATTAGTATTCGGAAAGTTTATATTCTTTCAGGCAGTCCAAGATCCGTCAGTTTCCTGAAAAGTGTCTGGTTAAATGTTTTGATAATTCTTTTTTCAATTCTGATCTTAATCATTTATTCAATTTAAAAACAGAAAAATGAAACTAAACTGGTTCAAACGAAATGGGATTATTTTTTTACCCATATCAATTATTGGTTGGATAATATTATTAATCGGATTTATCTATTCTATTTATACTTTCATTGATATTGACAGCAGGTCACATTCAGTGAGTGACACTCTCATTAATTTTGTTTTCAGACTCTTAATTGTAATTGCTGTTTATTCATTGATTGCCTACCTGACATCCAGGAGTTCAGAAAAATGATGAAATTAAACACAAGCCGCCAGCCTTGACAATGAAGAAAATAATAGCCAACCGTTCGCGGGACTACATGCTATTATTCTGAATTGGTACTCGGAAGATCTGATATTTCAAAGTTCTGCTGGTATAAGGTCTACATTTGGCAAAAATCAGTAGCTTTGCAGATTGAAAAATTAAGGGCATTGAAGAAACTCGATAAATTTGTTTTAAAATCCTTTATCGGTCCCCTTATACTCACATTCTTCATCGTTCTTATTATCCTTATCCTTCAATTCCTTTGGATGTATGTCGATGAACTTGCCGGTAAGGGTCTGGAGATCGGGATCGTGGCAGAACTGCTATTCCAGTTCTCACTTACATTTGTACCGATGGCACTCCCTCTTGCCATACTGCTGGCTTCCCTTATGACTTTCGGGAACATGGGGGAATATAGTGAACTAACTGCTCTTAAATCATCCGGGATATCATTGGGGAGAATAATGAGACCTCTGGTCATTATGATTTCTGCTATTTGCATAGTTTCATTTTTCTTTTCAAACAATGTTCTTCCCTACTCAAACAGGCAGGCAAGGACTCTTCTCCAGGATATACGTAGGAAACGCCCTGACATAAATCTCCAGGCCGGCACCTTCAACAACGATATAGACGGATTCAGCATAAAAGTCACTTCAAAAGATCCTGTCACAAACCGTCTCGACAAAGTATATATTTATGACCATCGTAAAAACAAGGGAAACAGCGACGTAATATATGCCGACTCGGGTTATATGAAGGTAACCCATGATGAAACGGCAATGTCGATGGTACTTTATAATGGCTATTCTTACAGTGAAATGCCGGAACAGGATCCTGGCAGGGGTGAAAAAAAATACCCATTCAGAAAAGATGTCTTCAGAGAACAGACTCTGGTAGTTTCCCTTTCAGGATTCGATCTCGAGCGGACCGAAATAGATCTTTTCAAGACAAACTCGGCAATGAAGAACATCTCACAGCTAACCCATGACATTGATTCACTGAATAAAAGATATACCGGTCGTGTTAATGATAATTTCAAGGAATTCTCAACCTCATTATTGTACACCGAAAGGAATTACAATGTCGAAAATTATAAAAAGCAGGGTGAAGACACTGCGGCCAATTCTGCTTTTAACGCGAAAGTCCTTTATGATTCTCTGACTGCTGTTGTAAAAAAGGATGCTATATCCAGGGCTGTTTCAAATATTAAGAGTGCCAGCAACTACCTGACAACACAGAATGAAATCCTTCATAATGATGTTAAATTTATCAAGCGTTACGAGGTTAACTGGAACAAGAAATTCACACTGTCGGTTGCCTGCCTGGTTTTCTTCCTGATCGGGGCCCCTCTGGGGGCAATAATAAGGAAAGGGGGATTAGGAACACCCGCTGTTATTTCAATACTCTTTTTTGTAATCTGGTATGTTATATCGCTTTCAGGAGAGAAGCTGGTTGAAGAAGACCTGGTGAGCACAACTGCCGGAATGTGGGCATCGACTTATATACTGCTGCCTATTGGTTTGTTCCTGACTTATAAGGCTTCGACTGATTCAGTAATTATGAATATTGATACTTACCTGGCGTTCTTTAAAAAGATAAAGGACTCCCTGTACAGAATTTTTATTATTGGTACAAGGCGAAATCTGACTTTTAAAGAACAATAATATTGATTTATATGGAAATTAAGCTTGACACGATTGAAGAGGCAATAGAAGATATCAGGAAAGGGAAACTCCTGATAGTTGTGGATGATGAGGATAGGGAAAATGAAGGTGATTTTATCTGTTCAGCTGAGCTCATAAAACCGGAAATCGTTAATTTCATGGCAAGACATGGCCGTGGACTTATCTGTGCTGCCCTTCCTGAAGACAGGTGTGAAGAACTTGAACTCGATATGATGGTCGGAACAAATACTTCCCTTCATGAAACTCAGTTCACCGTTTCGGTCGACCTTCTCGGACCGGAAACAACTACAGGTGTTTCGGCAAGGGACAGAGCGCTGACTATAAAAGCACTGGTAGATCCAGCTATCAAACCTTCCGACCTTGGTCGTCCCGGGCATATATTTCCGCTGAAGGCAAAGCAGAAGGGGGTTCTCAGAAGAGCAGGTCACACTGAAGCAGTTGTAGACCTGACCCGCCTGGCAGGATTGAAGCCGGGAGGTGCTCTTGTCGAAATAATGAATGATGACGGAACAATGGCCCGGTTGCCGGATCTCGAAAAGCTTAGACAGAAATTTGATATCAAGATAATTGCAATAAGGGATCTGATCACATATACTCTTGAAAGAGATACCATAATTGAGAAGGGGGAGCTTGTGAAACTGCCCACCGAACATGGTGAATTTGAATTTATTCCTTTCCGCCAGACAAGCAACGGACTGGAACATGCTGCACTTGTCAAGGGAAAGTGGACTAAAGACGAACCTGTTCTCGTCAGACTGCATTCCTCATGCTTTACCGGTGATATTTTCGGTTCGTTAAGGTGTGATTGCGGCTCTCAGCTCCATAAGGCGATGGAGATGGTTGAAGCTGAAGGAAAAGGAGTTGTAATTTATCTCAGCCAGGAAGGAAGAGGCATTGGGCTGTTCAACAAAATAAAAGCTTACAAGCTTCAGGATGGAGGTATGGATACAGTTCAGGCCAACCTGGAACTTGGATTCGGAGAAGATGAGAGGGACTATGGTGTCGGAGCCAGCATAATGAGGGAACTCGGGCTTGGAAAAGTCAGGCTTATTTCGAACAATCCTGTCAAGAGGGTCGGACTTGAGGGTTATGGAATTAAAATAGTGGAAGCAGTCCCGCTTGAGATCCCTGCAAATCCATATAACGAATTCTATCTTAAGACCAAGGCAAATAAAATGGGCCACAATCTTACCTGCTACAAACACATTGCGAAGGATTGATTTTTTTTGTAGATTTGTGTGATAAAAGGTCTGACTCAATCTATGAAAAGTCTCAGAATAGTGTTCATGGGGACACCTGAGTTTGCTGTGGCGCCACTTGGCTCACTTCTGATGAACGGGTACAACGTTGTGTCAGTGGTCACTTCACCCGATAAGCCCGCAGGAAGAGGGAGGGCTGTGACAAAATCGGCCGTGAAACTTTTCTCTGAATCAAACTATCTGCCTCTTCTTCAGCCTGAAAATTTAAAGAATCCTGTATTTATAGAACGGCTGAAGCGCCTTAATCCGGATGTATTTGTTGTGGTGGCTTTCAGAATGCTTCCCCGGGAAGTGTGGAATTTACCTTCTAAAGGAACTATAAATCTTCATGCTTCACTTTTACCGCAGTACCGTGGTGCAGCACCTATCAATCATGTTATCATAAACGGCGAGACAATGACCGGTGTGACCACCTTTCTGATTGATGATAAAATAGACACGGGGAATATACTTCTCAGGCAGGAAGTTCCGGTATTTCCGTTTGAAAATGCCGGTGATCTTCATGACAAGCTGATGAAACACGGGGCCAGACTGATTATCAAGACTCTTGAAGGATTAGCCGGGAACTTCATCAAACCTCAGAATCAATCGAATTTTATGATGCCGGGAGAGATCCTGAAACCTGCACCCAAAATTTTTCCTGATTACTGCAATATAGATTTTAACAAAGAGCCCCAAAAGATCCACAACTTCATCAGGGGTCTCTCTCCTTATCCATGTGCCAGGGCTGTTTTCAACAATAAGAATCGAAGTCTAACTTATAAGATCTATGAAAGCCAGCCTGAAACAGCACAGCATCTGCTTCAGCCCGGACAGATCGTTTCGGATGGAAAAAGCTTTGTCAAAATAGCCTGTGCGGGTGGATTTATAAGAATATTAAGCCTGCAAACCGAGGGAAAAAAAAGGCTAAGCGCTGAAGATTTCCTGAGAGGATTTAAAATTGAAGAATTCTCTGTTCCTATCAATTAGCAGGTTTTATCGATTGCAGCCATATTTTCTGTCCAGGAACAGGTCCGTCTCCTTCAATCATTCTGTTCATCTCAAGAAGACTTTTCAGCTTAATACCGTATTTCTGCGATATAATATACATAGTCTCTCCGTTTACCACTGTATGAAATTCCAAACCAGTTTCAGCCCTGTCTCTCTTGGGCTCCAGATATAGCATTTGACCGGGAACAGGAGTGAAATTATCTTTCAGATCATTATATCTGGCCAGCTCCCATTTCAGAAGCTGGAATTCATTCTCGAGCTTCTCCCTGGTATCCCCGTCCTTTACGACAATATACTGTATCCTGTTATTCTCCAGGATGCGCGGAGCTCTTGCCATTACATCACCAAAAGTGATTGTCTCTCCCTGCGCCCTCGTGGGTTCATTATTAGTCGTTTTAGAAGGGACAGGAGTTTCATTTGGCAAAACCTTCTCCTGAGGTTTAGCGAGGGATGATGTATAACCCCTGTCGAGGTCGTAAAGTTTATTTTCTTCAATTTTCCTGATCAGCAGATTGGCATATTCAGGATTGGTAGCATATCCTGCTCTTTTCAACCCGCGTGCCCATGCTTTATAGTCCAGAGGATCGAGATCAAAAAGGAAGCGGTAACGGGAGCCAGATTTCAGAAAATCAGAATGATCATAAAATGAATCTTCAGGCCTTCTGTATTTCCTGAAGCATTCATTCCGGATTTCATCATGCTGTCTTATAGTCTGACCATTCCAGTCACTGTGGCATTTTATCCCGAAATGGTTATTTCCAATCCTTGCAAGCGAACTCCGGCCATAATCTGATTCCAGCATTCCCTGGGCAAGAGTTATGCTGGCCGGAACTCCTGTTCTCCTCATCTCACTTACTGCCAGATCCTTGTAATCATTAATGTAATTCACTGCTGAACCGCTTATGGTAACTGGTGTCACCACTGGTTTATAAACCCTGCAAGAGTACAGACCAGCCAAAATCAGTATACTTAGAAAAAGACCCGCTTTGCTTCTCACTATTTTCACATTTCCGGCAAAAGTAGGAAAAAGTATGGTAAGTGCCTAAAGTGGATAAAGTTTGTTAACTTTGTAACCCAAACTGGATAAGATAGTTATGCCGACAATTAAAAATATCTCATATTCTTACAGGGAATATGAAAGTCCTGAAGAGCTGAGTATTGAAGATCAGGAACTTATTATTGCGGCTAAAGAGGCCGCCAAACTTGCATATGCTCCCTATTCGAGGTTCATGGTAGGAGCAGCAATAAGACTTGAATCCGGCAGGATCGTCCATGGATCGAATGTGGAAAATGCAGCCTTCCCCTCCGGCATCTGTGCTGAAAGAACAGCAATTGCATGGGCTGTCTCAAACTATCCTGATGATAAACCTGTCGCTCTTGCGATTGCAGCTATGACCGATGAAGGATTGACTGCTGAATCTGTCTCACCATGCGGGAATTGCCGCCAGGTAATTGCTGAAGAGGAGGTAAGGACGGGGAAACAGATAAGAATCATTCTTTCAGGGAAAAATAAGATCCAGGTACTTGAAAGCATCGCTCCGCTTTTGCCATTGCAGTTCAGCAGGGAAAGCCTCAGGGTAAATCGTCCCTGATTATCAGCTGGAATCCGGCTCCATGAATATTTTTAATATTCAGTCTGGGATCCTCAGATAAAAACTTTCTAAGTTTAGTGACATAAACGTCCATACTCCTGGCAGTAAAATAGTCATCTGCACCCCATATCTTTTTTAAAGCCATCTCCCTGCTTATCAATTCATTGGGATTTATAGCCAGTAGCTCAAGCAATTGGGCTTCTTTGGGTGAAAGTTTCTTTTCATCATCTCCGCTGGTGAGTGTCCTCAGCCTTGCATTGAAAACGAATTTACCAATTTCGAAAATATCCCGGGTCCCTGTCTGAAAGTCACGCCTGGCAAGAATAGCTCGTATTTTCGCGAGAAGGATTTCGGTATCAAACGGTTTTGTCACATAATCATCCCCGCCTGAACCGTATCCTTTAAGGACATCTTCCTTAAGCTTCTTTGCTGTAAGAAAAATAATCGGGACCAGATTGTTGATCTTTCTTATTTCGCCCGCAATCGTAAATCCATCTACATGCGGAAGCATTACATCGAGGATACAAATGTCAAAAGCACCTTTCCTGAAATGCTCAACTGCATATTTCCCATCATCAACCCAGTCAACCTGATAATCGTTCAATTCAAGGTATGATTTAAGGACAGAGCCAAAACTCAGATCATCCTCTACCAGAAAAATTTTGGCGGATTTCATATTATTTTCAGTTTTCGTTGTTAAAAGGCAGGAAAATATCGAATCTGCTTCCTTTGCCCGGTTCACTGGTTACAGTTACATTGCCTTTATGGGCATCAATTATTGCTCTCACATAATTAAGTCCAAGCCCGAATCCCTTCACGTCATGAACATTCCCGCTGCTCTGCCTGTAAAATCTTTCAAATATCTTGCTTTGAACACTTTTTCGTCATTCCAATACCTTTGTCCTCAACAGACAGGATGATCCCCCGTTCATTATTCTTTGTCTCCACGGTTATGTCAGGAGACTCAGGTGAATATTTTATTGCATTATCAAGCAGGTTGTTAACCAGATTGGTAAGATGTTCATAGTCGCCATAGATTACCGGTTCTGCAGCCTTTAGATTGAGGGAGATCTTGCCGTTCTTCTGATGCACCTGGATTTCAATTGTTTCAACAGCCCTCTCAATGATTGAATGCATGGAAACATTTTCAAATTTGAAATCGATTTCTTTTTTATCAAGGGACGCTATCTGAAGAATTGTCTCAACTTTCTTGTTCATCCTGCTGTTCTCCTTTTTAATCATTCCTATGAAGTGCTTTATGCTTGCTTCATCATTTATCACTTTGGGATTCGTTATAGTGTCTGCAGCAAGGGAAATTGTAGCAATGGGTGTCTTGAATTCATGTGTCATATTGTTCAGGAAATCGGACTTCATTTCCGAAATCTTTTTCTGCCTTATAATAAAGAAAAGGCTCAACGCAAATGTAGCAAGGATAATGAATGAAAAGAGCAATGATCCGCCAAGAAGCCATGCCATTCGATCCTAGCACATAATTTGCCCGTTCCGGAAAGATTACTGATAAAATAAGGTTTTGTTTTAAAATGTTATCAGGAAACAACTGAACCATGTAATTGCTTTTCAGGAAATCGTTTTTTCCAGATTTCTTAAAGGTTCCCTCCTGTACTTTTCCGTCTTTTATCACGGCAAACTCGAACGGAGTCTCTATTCCTGAAAAGTGAAATGATCTGGTAAGAGCGAAATTAACCTCATTATTATCCAGAGTCATTGTCTTTTCCCACTGGTATACTTCCGCGATCATCTGATCGCTCATATTCTGGAATTCATTTCCCCTTTTTCTTACCCGGTCAATAAATTCTTTTCTGTTAGCGGGGACCGACTCCTGTCCGGCTTGTGCCAACTGGTTATTTCCGGAAATGGTCAAGTCACCATGCTTTTGGGGAAGGATCATTGTTGGGGATCCTGAATCGGAGTAGAAAGTGGTATCGGTTTTTGTAATAACAGGTTCATTCAGCCTGTATTTTTCCGCTCGAATCAACTGTGCCTGTAACTGATTGACTTGTAACACTATAACTGAACTTTATTCCCATCGCCGGAGGAATAACTTCCGATCCTTAAATAAGAAGAAATATCGCCCTCCGGAGAATTTACCGACATGGGGGAATCAAAAAAGAAATTCATTTTACGGTTTGATTCAATAGTGCTTGCAGCTTCATTCAGACTGGCAAAAACGGCTCTGTTGAACATGACGTTACTTATTTCCAATGATCTCCTGATCCATACTATCTGCACCCAAATGATACCGGTAAGTGACAGGAGCATCATTAAAATCAAACCGATGAACTTATTCTTACTCATGGCACAAATTTAAGTTATTACACAATTTCACAATCATGATTTAACTTTTCCTTAACTCTTATTAACCTGATCTTAACTCTGTTTGAACAAGTAAGGTACTTTTGCATATTGACTTTAAAAAGCCATGAAAAAATGAAGAATTATTTTATTCTGTTCATTCCGCTTTCTTTAGCTTCGGACAGGAGAAAAAGAATGAGCAGAAGGTAAAAGTTGTAATTGCTGATAAATCGGGAACCGAAGTTGTCATAATATTTACCGGGACCGGATGACTCGACCGAAGGAAGGTGAGTCCGGAAACATGACTCAACTTAGGCAAGCGGGTAAACAGGTAAAAGTTCTTTGTGATAAAGATGCCGATACTGAGAACATACGTATACATTAATGACGATAAAATGATCCGCAATTCGGAACGAAACATCTGACGTAACGGTTAGTGAGGATAAATTGAAATGAGACCGATAGATAATGAATGCAACGGCATTACTTTCCTATTGAGGGAAATGATGAAGCTAAAGTAAAAGATCTGGTGAGTTGAAAGCTTGATATCCATAAGACGATCGGATCGCTGAAAGAGGTCAAAAAGATCAGAAGATTAGTTTTTTGTTTATGCTTTCATGACAACCGAAATGAGTCCGGACTTCCGGCTCTTTGCGTTATACCTCATCATTTGACAGGTCAACCTCTTCAGATCAGCTTTGATTGACATCCTATTTTTGCAAGCTGGCTCTTATCTGGTGGTGCCTGCCCGAATGAGCTCTATTTCGAGAAGGAAGAAACGTTCAGATCTGCCAACCAGTTTGTATGAAAGTGATGCTTCCTTTGATCCTTTTACCTCATTATCATATACATATGTCTTATTCTGCTTCTCGTTCTTTTTAAGAAAATGAGTCAGAACAGCTTCATCTTCAGGAGGTCTTTCATTAACAATAGCAAGGTAGGTTTTTCTCACTTCCCTGGTTCTGAAAATTTCATTCATACGCTCTAATGCCTTTGATGTCCGTGCAAACAGCATCACACCTCCTACCGGACGGTCGAGCCTGTGAACGATTCCAAGAAAAACATCACCTGGTTTATTGTATTTGTCAGCAATGTATTTCTTTACTTCAGAATCGAGAGCAACATCACCTGTCTTATCGCTTTGTGAAAGATCGGAAGGTTTCTTGTAAACTGCAATCAGGTGGTTATCCTCAAATAATACTTCAACCATCAGGGTCCTTATTAATATTGTTCCTTTTCGTTTGGAAATGACTCGGACCTTACATCGCTTATGTATGTCTGAACGGCCCCTTTAATTTCGGCATAAAGATTATGGTACCTCCTGAGAAAACGGGGTGAAAATTCCTGTGTAATTCCCAGCATATCGTGAAGAACAAGAACCTGTCCGTCGGTTTTGCCTCCTGCACCTATTCCAATAACCGGTATCTTTAAAGTAGTAGTAACCTCTTCGGCAAGTTTGGCCGGGATCTTTTCGAGCACAATTGCAAAGCAACCTGTCTTTTCGAGGATTCGTGCATCTTCCATCAGACGCCGGGCTTCTTCCTCTTCCCTTGCTCTTACCACATAAGTACCAAACTTATGGATCGATTGAGGCGTGAGTCCAAGGTGGCCCATAACAGGTATTCCGGCTGTCAGAATCCTTTCGATCGATTCAGCTACCTGCTGTCCTCCTTCAAGCTTCACTGCAGCTGCTCCGGTCTCTTTCATGATCCTGATAGCTGAAACAAGAGCCTCCTTTGAATTTCCCTGGTAAGTACCGAAAGGAAGATCAACAACAACAAGAGCTCTTTTTACACCTCTTACCACCGAAGCAGCATGGTAAATCATATTGTCAAGAGTAATAGGAAGTGTGGTATCGTATCCTGCCATTACATTTGAAGCAGAATCCCCAACCAGGATCACATCAATCTCTGCTTCATCAATTATTCTTGCCATTGAATAATCATAGGCAGTAAGCATGGCGATCTTCTCACCTTTCAGTTTCATCTCATTCAGAACATGAGTTGTCACTCTCCGGACAGATTTATATACCGACATAACTAATTAAGATTAATCAAGATGACAAAGCTACAAATTTGTATCGGAGAATATTAGTCCTTAAGGTTCTTTTTGTCCTGACATGCATTGGTAACCATTCATGTCTTTTTGTCACATTAATCAGCCAGTGAATTATAAGTAATGCCATAATTTCATAAAAAAGTCCTGTTCGGGCTGTGGCATAATCATTGCAGTTTAGAGAGACATAAATTGAAATTTCATAAAAATCATAAAATGGGAAAAATAATAGGAATCGACCTGGGAACCACAAACTCATGCGTTGCCGTAATGGAAGGGAATGAGCCGGTAGTGATCCCTAACAGTGAAGGCAAAAGAACAACACCTTCAATAGTTGCATTTGTTGAAAATGGAGAACGTAAAGTAGGTGATCCTGCAAAACGTCAGGCCATTACCAATGCCAGAAAAACTGTTTATTCTATAAAACGGTTTATGGGCGAGACATTTGATAAGGTTAACACCGAGATTAAGCGTGTAACTTTCACAGTTGTCAGAGGTGATAACAACACCCCGAGAGTAAAAATCGACGACAGGATGTATTCCCCTCAGGAGATTTCAGCAATGATACTTCAGAAGATGAAAAAAACAGCTGAAGATTACCTCGGACAGGAAGTTACAGATGCTGTAATTACAGTGCCAGCCTATTTCAGTGACTCTCAGCGTCAGGCTACAAAGGAAGCCGGAGAAATTGCAGGTCTCAATGTAAAAAGAATAATAAATGAACCTACAGCTGCTTCGCTTGCTTACGGTCTGGATAAAAAATCACAGGATCTCAAGATTGCGGTTTTCGATCTTGGCGGAGGAACATTTGATATATCAATTCTCGAACTCGGTGATGGTGTATTTGAAGTGAAATCAACAAACGGTGACACCCATCTTGGAGGCGACGACTTTGATCAGATGATCATTGACTGGCTTGCTGAGGAATTCCTTAAAGAAGAAAGAGTTGACCTGAGGAAAGATCCTATGGCCCTTCAAAGGCTGAAAGAAGCCGCTGAAAAAGCGAAGATAGAACTTTCAAGCTCTACAACAACTGAAATAAATCTGCCATATATCATGCCGGTCGACGGGATTCCAAAGCATCTCGTCAAAACACTTACCCGCGCACAGTTTGAAAAACTTTGTGATAAGCTTATCCAGGCTTGTATCGAACCCTGCCAAAAAGCTCTGGCTGACTCCGGACTGAAAGTTTCAGAAATTAATGAAGTGCTCCTGGTTGGAGGTTCAACACGAATCCCTGCTATTCAGCAGCTTGTTGAGAAATTCTTTGGCAAGACCCCGTCAAAAGGTGTCAATCCCGACGAAGTTGTGGCAGTTGGTGCTGCAATTCAGGGCGGTGTTCTTACCGGTGAGGTTAAGGATGTCCTGCTTCTCGATGTTACACCACTGTCGCTTGGTATTGAAACCATGGGTGGCGTAATGACCAGACTGATTGAATCGAATACTACGATCCCGACCAAAAAGACCGAAGTTTTCACCACTGCTGCCGACAACCAGCCATCTGTCGAGATCCATATACTTCAGGGTGAGAGGCCAATGGCAGTCGGAAACAAAACTATCGGACGCTTCCATCTCGATGGCTTACCACCAGCCCCAAGAGGTATCCCTCAGATCGAAGTAACATTCGATATCGACGCAAATGGGATCCTGCACGTCACTGCGAAAGACAGAGGAACAGGCAAGGAGCAGAGGATAAGGATCGAAGCATCATCAGGTCTGAGCGATGACGAAATCAGAAGAATGCGTGATGAAGCCAAGGCAAATGCCGAAGCCGACCACCAGGCTAGAGAGAAAGTTGACAAGGTCAACAGCGCTGACAGCATGATCTTCTCAACAGAAAAACAACTCAGGGAATTTGGTGATAAAGTGCCGGCCGATAAAAAAGCTGCCATCGAAAGTGCTCTGGCAAAACTTAAAGAGGCTCATAAGGCACAGGATGTTCCTGCTATCGACAAAGCCCTTGCTGAACTGAACGCTGTATGGCAATCTGCTTCGGAAGAGATGTACAAGACAGCTCAGAATCAGAATGCAGGCCCAGGTACATCTTCTCAACCAGGACCGGAACAGCACGGAAGTGGAAAATCGCAGCAGGGTGGAAATGATGAAGTAACTGATGTTGATTTTGAAGAGGTTAAATAAAAAGCAATCTTGAATGGTTTTATAAAAGAGGATGAATTTATGTCATCCTCTTTTATATTTTCCCGCAGATTAGCAGATAAGAGAAGATTGAAGACAAATATCTGCGAAAATCAGCGAAATCTGCGGGAAATTATTTTGTACTTTTGCGTATGATTTATCGCTCAAAGTTCATGAACTATAAAATTCTGGCTGTCTGTATTTGTATCCTGCTTTGCTGTGCCTTGTTTATCGCAATCGGGACAAGCAGCCCTTAATCAGACTGACAAGGACGGGAAAAAGCAAGGCCACTGGATAAAAAAATACCCGAACGGCAATATTTTGTATGACGGATATTTTGTGAATGACAAGCCTTCAGGTGAATTTAAACGGTTTTATGAGGACAAACCTTTAAAATCTGTACTTATTTTCAGTAAAGACGGTACAGAAGCAATGGCCACTCTATATTATCCTAATGGTCTGGTTGCTTCAACAGGAAAATATGTGAACCAGCTAAAAGAGGGAAAATGGCGGTTCTTCTCAGTAACTTCAAATGATATCCTGATCAGCGAGGTGGAGTATTCAGTAGATAAAAAGAACGGTCCCGTGGTCAAATACTATTCTGAAGGTAAGGTTGCAGAAAAACTCTTTTACAAAAATGACCTTAAGCATGGCGAATGTCTGAAATACTATCCCGACGGTACTCTAACCCTTAAAACTAATTACATTAACGGGAAACTGGATGGAAAGTTTGAAGCTTTTTTCGAGAATGGCAGGCTTGAAATGCTCGGACAATATAAAGATAATTTACGGGAGGGACAATGGATCATTTATAATAAAGACGGCAGCCTGAGGTTTAAAACGGAATATGTTTCCGGCGTACCTGATAACCGGAACATTGATATTTATCAATCTGATTATATTGATTCACTTGAAAGGAACAAAGTCAGAATTGCTGATCCGGAAAAAACGGGCGAAATATGGTAACAGGATCTTATAATCCTACCCGGCTTAAAATAGGAATAATCGCTTTTATACTGCTTCTGATAAATTCTTTTAATTCAATAGATTGTCAGGAAAAGACTTACAATTTTTTCTACAGGATCTATCTCAAAGACAAGGGAACAAACGATATCACTGATTTTTCTCCGGGCGACCTTCTTTCAGAAAAAGCTGTTAAAAGACGAGAAAATGCAGACATCCCTGTACCAGATATCAGGGATATCCCGGTTTTTTCAGGTTATATTAACCAGATTAAAGCATTAGGTTTTAAATTGCATTGCACTTCCAGATGGATGAATACAGCGCTATTTAAAACCGAGGTCATGGCGGACATCGGTGTCCTGCTTAACCTGCCATTTGTCAGCAAGGTAAAAATAGTAAAGAATACCAGTGGGAAAAGCCAAGCCTATGATAAACTAAGCTTTAAAACAGGACAGGAGGATCTGCCGTACGATCAACCACTAATAATGTTAAATGGCCGTACAGTCCATAACTCCGGATTGAACGGTAAAGGCATTCTGATCGCGGTTCTTGATGGAGGCTTTTCAAATGCTGATAATATTTCTTCGCTAGATGGCATCAGAAGACGCGATGGAATTAAAGGAACATTTGATTTCGTCAAAAAAGATGAGTTCGTCTATGGGTTCCATAATCATGGCACTGCAGTGCTTTCAGTGCTTGCAGGGATTATTCCGGAATCAATAGAAGGAACCGCTCCTGGCGCTGATTACTGGCTCTTACGGAGCGAGGACACAGAAACAGAATTTCCAGTGGAAGAAGATTTCTGGACAGCCGCGGCAGAATTTGCCGACAGCCTTGGAGCTGATATTATAACTTCATCCCTGGGATACTACACATTTGATGATCCCTCAATGAATTATAAGTTTTCGGACCTGGACGGTAACAGAACATTTATAACCCAGGCTGCCGACATTGCTGCATCCAAAGGCATCCTGGTTGTTAACAGTGCAGGTAATGAAAGAAATAAAACATGGATCCGTATTATAGCACCGGCAGACGGAGATAGCGTTCTGGCAGTCGGAGCCGTCGACGGGTATAAAAGCATTTCTGCATTTTCATCAGCGGGGCCCTCATACGACCGGCAAATAAAACCTGACGTGGTTTCGCAGGGAGTAAATGTTCCTGTCCAGGTACAGGCTTCAACTGTTGACAGATCTAGCGGCACTTCATTTTCCTGCCCCATAATCAGTGGTATGTGCGCTTGCATCATGCAGGCAGTGCCAGGGGTACTAAATTCAGAAATTATTTCTGAACTCCATTCCGCTTCAGACAGATTTCTTAAACCCGACTCATTATATGGTTACGGAATTCCTGATATTGCCGTAGCTATAAATCGCTTACAGGATAAATACATTAAGAAGCCTGGTGACGGATCAGTTATAAGTCCGAATCCCTTTTCAGACGAATTGAAAATCACATTCAGGGAGATCCCCGGACAGCTCAGGTTTGAAGTTTATGATATAAACGGGAAACTGGTTATGAAAAAAGATTTCCGGGATTATATCAGCCGTACACTGATACTGGATGATTTTCAGTATCTCAGAAATGGGATCTATTTTGTCAGGCTCATCACTCCTGATGGTACTTTCATTCATAAGGTAATCAAGGTCAACAATCTGCTATGAACGAAAAACTATCACTTACCGAATTACAGCTGATCATAAAGGATTCTCTTTATCTGGCATTGCCTGATATGTACTGGGTGGTCGCTGAAATTTCTGAAATAAAGGAAAATTATAATGGACATTGTTACCTTGAACTTGTAGAGAAGCATCCTGATGAAATCAGTATAAGGTCACGTGTAAAAGCAGTGATATGGAGCAGCCGTTACAGGTTCATAAAATCATTTTTTGAAAACTCAGCCGGAGAGTCCCTCAGAGATGGCCTGAAGATACTTGTCAGGGTAAAAATCGAGTATCATGAGATTTATGGATTAAGCCTTGTTATAAACGATATCGATCCTGCATACACAATCGGTGAGATGGCCCTCAAACGTCAGCAGATCCTTAAAAAGCTTGAAGATGAAGGTGTACTTACCATGAACAAGGATCTGGATTTCCCGGTTATTCCTCAGAGAATCGCAGTAATTTCCTCCGTAAATGCAGCAGGATACACCGATTTTATGAAACATCTTAAGGAGAACAGTTTTGGATATGTTTATTATACCGCCCTTTTTGAGACACCGATGCAGGGCAAGGAAACAGAATCAGGATTAATAAAAGCCCTTGACAGGATTGCTTCTCAACTTGATAAATTCGATCTGGCAGTTATTATCAGGGGAGGAGGATCTCAAACCGACCTGAGCTGGTTCGATAATTATAATATTGCTTATTATATAACTCAGTTCCCTCTGCCTGTAATCACAGGAATCGGCCATGAAAAAGATCTTTCTGTGACTGATATTGTGGCCCACAGGTCGTTGAAAACTCCAACTGCCGTAGCAGACTTTCTTATTGATTGCATGTACAACGCAGAGAATCACCTTGTTGATCTCAGCAATGAAATAACCGACAGATCAATGCTTATGCTCGAAAAGAGCAAGAAGAAGATTGAGACAGCACATTTAAGATTGATCCCTGTTGCAAGGGCACAATTGTCATTAAACGGGACAGCAATTACCCGCAAAAAAGAAATTTTGGCCAGTACTTCAAAAAACTGGCTGAGCATCATTAATAACCAGTTGGCCGGATTCAATAATTCACTTAAAATCCTTGATCCTGAAAATGTTCTGAAAAGGGGTTATACGATTACTTCGATGAATGGGAAAATTCTCAAAAAATCTAACCAGCTTAAGAAGGATGATGTCCTGGATACAAAGTTCAGTGACGGATCAGCGAGCAGTAAAGTGTTATAAAGGAGACCGGAGAAAATGGTAGTATTCATATGGGTCCCCTCCTTGGAGGGGTTTGGGGTGGGTTAACCTAAAATAAGAGACAAATAATAATCTATTATAATTCAGAGAAATATGGCAAAAAAAGAATTCTCATTTAACCAGGCAGTAAACGAGATTGAAAAAATATTGCAGGAAATTGAAAGTGGTGAAATGGATGTCGACAGGTTATCTATTGAGGTCAAACGTGCTTCGGAGCTCATCAGGCAATGTCAGAAGAAACTTAAGTCGACTGAGGAGGAGATTAACACCATTTTCAAGGATCTCGCATAAAAAAACCCGCGGAACAGGTGCCCCGCGGGAATTTACTTTACTACCCTAAACCTAAATCCATGAAAAAAACTCATGTAACCTAATTGGTTACTACCTTTCGATTATATAACGTATTAAAGATAGGCAATGTTTCATTTATCCTGACTTTTTTTTTAACAAAGTGAATCTTTTTTATTAACACTCTATTTCTCCACAGCAAGGACGTCTTTAAATGCCTTAATAAATGTCTCCTTCGGCAAGGCACCCATTGCCATCTGTGGCTGACCTGTGGCTGGAACAAACAGAATCGACGGGATGTTTCTGATACCAAAAACTGAAGCAAGCTCCTGCTCTTCCTCAGTATTGACTTTATAAATATCCAGCTTACCCTCAAAATCCTTAGCCAGTTCTTCCAGTATCGGAGCAACCATTTTACAAGGTCCACACCAATCAGCGTAAAAATCAATCAAACAAGGTTTTCCACCTTCAAATTTCCATTCCTTATTGGTTTCATAGTTGAATACTTTACTGAGAAATGTCTCTTTTGTTAAATGTTCTACCATTTTATTTTTCTTTAATTAACATTCAAAAGCTGGTGAAGTTCATTATTAAACCAATCTTTGTACCATTAATGCGCAAACTGTTCATTTTATTTAAAAATAGTTATTAATTGTAACTTTGTCATGATTATTTAACAAATTGTCACATCTACATATGAATATATGTCTAAATGACAAAATTTTTGATCTGCTTTCTGATGTTGTTTCATCAGAAAATGTAAAAGCCTGGGTTATCGGAGGCTATGTCAGGGATTATCTGCTTAAAAGGGATTACCCCGACAAAGATATTGATATATTGATAGTTGGAAACGGAATTAACTTTGCAAGAAAAGCTGCAAAAAAAATGGGACCGGATATTAAAGTTTCCGTTTTTAAGAATTTCGGAACAGCAATGTTCCGGTACAATGATTATGATATTGAGTTTGTCGGAGCAAGAAAAGAATCATATAACCGCGGATCAAGAAAACCTGTTGTTACGACCGGCACGCTTGAGGATGATCAGAAAAGGAGGGATTTCACAATTAACGCACTTGCAGTCAGCTTAAACGGGGAGACTTTCGGCGAATTACTGGATCCCTTCGACGGTGTAAGTGATCTTAACAAAAAAATAATACGGACACCCCTTGATCCTGACATAACATTTTCGGACGATCCTCTCAGGATGATGAGGGCGATAAGATTTGCAGTTCAGCTAAATTTCTCGATTGAGGAAACCACATTCAAATCAATAGCATCCAATGCTGAGCGGATAAGCATTGTATCAAAGGAGAGGATAATTGTTGAACTGAACAAAATAATAATGTGTGAAAATCCCTCCAGGGGATTTATACTCCTTGAAAAATCAGGCCTTCTTAAAATCATTTTTCCTGAGCTTGATAATCTTAAAGGAGTTGAAAAGAAGAATGGAAAAGCACATAAGGATAATTTTGTTCATTCTGTAAAAGTGCTTGACAATATAAGCAGGAAAACGACAAACATCTGGCTCAGGTGGGCAGCCCTGCTGCATGATATAGCAAAACCTGTGACAAAGAAATATGATGCCGAATCGGGCTGGTCATTCCATGGACATGAATTCATTGGGGGCAAAATGATACCCGACATTTTCAGAAAACTTAAGCTTCCGTTAAATGATAAAATGAAATATGTCAAAAAGCTTGTTGACCTTCACCTGCGTCCGATCGCACTTTCACAGGAAATTGTTACTGATTCAGCTGTCAGAAGGCTGTTGTTTGAAGCCGGAGATGATATTGATGACCTTATGCTGCTATGTGAGGCTGATATAACTTCCAGGATTGAAGCAACCAAGACAAGACACCTGGAGAATTTCAGGATGGTAAGAAACAAGCTTAAGGAAATTGAGGAAAAGGATGCTGTACGGAATTTTAAGCCCCCGGTCGATGGAAGCGAGATAATAAATACTTTCATGATAAAGCCAGGAAGGGAGGTTGGCCTTATAAAAAATGCAATAAGAGATGCCATTCTTGACGGAGTAATTCCAAATGAATACGAAGCGGCAAAAAAATTAATGCTGGAAAAAGGACGCGAACTTGGACTAATTCCTAAGAATGATTTACCTGATACCAAGATCGAGTAAAACAGGCAAATGATCGCTGAATCCACCCTGATACCTGTAACCACGGTATGTTGAAAAGGTTGTCATGCCAGGATATTTTGAATCATTTCTCAGAAGAAAATCAGGCATTGAAGATCCTGAAATCCTTTATATCAGTGAATAGTCCTCTCGTGCTTTTTACAAGTCCGTCTGAAACAATTACCTGATCCAGCATCTCCCAGGTTCCCATATATCTGTATGTACCCGAAAGGCCTTTTCAAATGCTGATCTGCAAGGTTAACAAGTTTACATTCACCTGCCCTGTCTGGTTTTAAAAGGGACTGAATAACCGGATCATCCGGACTGCAATTAAAATCACCAAAAATAATTGCCTTTAATTCCCCCTTTGAAACATTATATAAAGAATCAACTGCATCTCTTACCATAAGTGCAATCTCTTCCCTCAGCGGTTCTCCTGCAAGTACACCTCCCCTTCTGGATGGCCAGTGATTGATTATCAGGTGTATTGTATCGCCAAGAATAGCACACTTTACATAAAGAACACTTCTTGAATGAAATTCATCTTTTCTCACTCCTGGCGGGATCCACGATCTGTAATCGATCACTCTGACCAGGTCTTTTCTGAATATCATACAAACATCAATACCCCTGGGATCCGGCGACTCTTCGTGAATAATCCCGTACCCGAAATTTGAAAGAGTAGTTCCGTAAACAAGATCTTCAAGTACTTTCCTGTTCTCGATTTCACATAATCCGACAATTGCAGGAGGATTCCACTCCCCTGCCGCAATAATTGTTTTATAAACAGAATTGATCTTTTTAGTGTACCTGGTCCTGTTCCATCTCATTAGTCCGCCGGGCAGAAACTCATCATCATCCTTCAGGGTATCATCTGTAGTATCAAACAGGTTTTCGGCATTGTAAAACATCAGCCGCACAGGCAAAGAATCTGATCCTTCCTGTGTATATGCCAATGCCGCAAATAAGAACATCAGCACGAGCGGGCCGGCCGCTTTCAGGCTAACTTTGTTAATAAGCATTTATCCATCTGATACCTCCGGGCATTCGTTCCGAATTTCACAGCGAGCGAAAATTCATGTGTCCCGAGGCTTTGTTTCCTTATTTCAGTTAAAGTAAAATCGAATGCATATGCAAAATAAAATCTGTCGTACTTCAGGCCAAGCATCATAATAATAGCATCATTTGTCCGCCATGATAAACCGGCCCAGTAATCGTTCTTGTAATAGATCCGGATGACAGATCAAGCTGAATTGCTTTGAAGAACATATCTGACGATTTAATAAATGCCGATGGTTCAAGGAGCCAGTTTCCGGATAAAGGCACCTTGATTCCGCCTGTCAGAAAATAGTGGCCAAGTTCAGTATTATTGTTGTCATTGTCATTTGAAAACATAACAGAACCTCTCAGCAGGTTTGTCATTGCAAATCCAACATAATATTTAGGTGTTGTATAGCTTACTCCGAAATTGAAATCCGGGATGAAAACCGACCTGTCATAGTTGTTCAGGTAAGGATCATCAGGGTCATAAATAAGTCCTTCGTATTTGATTGCATACTGGTATGCAATCAGTGCAAGTCCGAATGCAAGGTTCCTTGTATATTCATCATCCTCCTTACCCAAAGGGATATTATACGAATAAGCAGCCTGAACGCCTGTTCTGTGCATGATGCCGTTATTATCATTAAAGACATATCCCCCGACTCCGACCTGACCACCTCTGGTAGGCCTGACAAGCTTCTTCTTTACAGTTGTCGATTTGGAGATATAGCTGTTCTTCAGTATCCTGGTCTGAAAGCTCAATGCATAGGTGCTGGGAGCCTGGGCCAGTCCTGTCCATTGTTCCCGTACTGTAAGATTGACTGATGTATAGCCATCACGTCCGGCAAATGACGGGTTGATCAGGAATCCGTTCATGATGTACTGGCTGTACATTGGTACCTGCTGTGCTTCGGAAATCCCAAAAATAAAGAAGATAACGACAGCTGATATTATACTTCTTAAATTGCTCATATCTTTATACTTCAACATTTTCATTCATGTCATCTGATTACACTTATTACTCCTGATCTTGGCTCTGAGCCGTCGTTAAGGTAAAGGATATAGTGGTATGAATCTGTCGGAGCAGGCTTCCCGCTTATTGTTCCATTCCATGGATTGTCCGACAGGTTTTTTGAGCTGAAAATCATCTTACCCCACCTGCTGAAAATGCGGACCTCGGCGTTTGGATAAAGGTCGATGTTCTTGATCCTCCATTCATCGTTAAAGCCGTCATTGTTAGGGGTGATCACCTGCGGAATCACCAGGCAGCCGAAAGGAAAAGTGAATTCGACATTGACCACAATTGTTTCTCCGCAATTATTCTTATCCGTAACGACCGCAGTGTAAGTTCCGGGTATAATTCCTGAACGGTTCAGTCCAGTTAACCCATCTGACCAGAGAACATTAAACGGACTTGTACCCGCCAGTAATCGTAAGATTTATTGATCCGTCATTCGAATCAGGACAGGAAGCAGGAGTCACAGATGATCGAAGTAGATTAAGGCTGAGGTTCCGTAATATTTACTGATCCGGTTTTTACACATCCGTAACTATCCGTAATTGTAATAGTATAAGGTCCTGCTGAAAGATCTGTTGCTGTCTCTTTTGTCTGTTCAGGAGTTGTGTTCCAGGAAAAGGTATATGGTTCTAAACCGCCTGTAACAGTTGCTGTTGCACTACCTGTCGTACCACCGGAACACAGTATATTGTCCTGGGTAATCGATACTACCATATCTGCAGCAGGTTGAGAGATAGTAACATTATTTGTCGCAGTACAGCCATTTGCATCAGTAACGGTAACAGAATAGGTGCCTGCAGTAAGGCCTGTTGCGGTAGGGGTAATCTGTACGGGTACAGAGTTCCATGAATAAGTGTATGGTCCGGTACCTCCTGTGACTGTAGCAGTCACACTGCCTGAATTTCCTCCAAAGCAGTGGACATCCTCTCCTGAAACTGTAACGTCAAGTGCTTCCGCTTCTGTAATAGTAACCGGAATATTAAACAGATCCAAAGCTGCATCTCTGACAGTTAGAATATAAGTTCCGGCTGATAATGAACCGAATGTTCCTGAAGCCTGAAATGCTCCTCCGTCAATTGAGTAAAGATATGGCAACGTCCCTCCCCATCCTGCGACTGTTACAGTTCCGTGGCTCCCGCCCTGGCACGACACATTGATCTGGGTTATTATATTTGCTGTCAATGGTATC
Source organism: uncultured Bacteroidales bacterium (assembly GCA_963746685.1). GTDB lineage: Bacteria > Bacteroidota > Bacteroidia > Bacteroidales > VadinHA17 > LD21. The sequence continues at coordinate 636,413 of CAVVBY010000033.1, read as the reverse complement.
CAGGGCTGCGTAATTGTTGCCGTAACGTCGTAAGTACACATGGCAGCATCCCTGACTGTGATAGTGTAAGTTCCTGCTGTCAGCGAACTGAATGTGCCGGATGACCTGGTAGTTTCCCCCATCCAGCCTGTACTCATATGGGGAAGTCCCTCCCGATCCTGAGACAGTTACACTTCCATCGTTGCCACCGTAAACTGAAACATCCGAATGGGATGTAATACTTCCATTAAGGGCAATAGCCGGCTGAGCAACAACAGCATTTACAACAATTGTACATCCATGTGAGTCAGTTATTGTTACTGAATAATTACCCGCTGGAATATTGTTAATATCCTCAGTTACTGCTCCATTACTCCAAAGGTATGTATAAGGAGATGTTCCGCCGGTGACTGTAAGATTACATGCACCCGAAATATCTCCAAAACAGCTGATATTGGTTACAGAAATACTCCCTGACAGTGCAAGAGATGGCTGTGTTATTATAGTAACAGGCAAAATAATAGAGCACAGGTTGGCATCTCTTATAGTTATGCTGTAGGCACCTGCAGTTAATGATCCAAAAGTTCCGGAAGACTGGTATGCTCCTCCGTTGAGGGAATAGGTATATGGCGGCTGACCTGTTCCGGAATCAGCTGCTGCAGTAACAGAACCATCAGAACCTCCGTTACAGGCAACGTCGGTTTTTGATATTATTGAACCTGATAAATTGGAAACCGTAACATTAATGAGCACTGAACCGGTGCAAGACTGAATTGTTCCCTGCAGAAACTGAAATGCTTCCTGCCGGTCCGCTCCCCCACCTTACCGTGACAAAATTATCTGATATATTCCCTCCGCCTGTAATTACACCTCCTGTGACTGTCCAGCTTTGATATGCATACGAACCGGTCAGAGTGTAAGTATTTGTTGAATTCGATGCAGACACTGGTAACAGGATTACTGAAAACAGGTGTTGGTACCGGCGTAATCGTTACAGTGTCGATAATGGTGGATTCGCATTGTCCGCCTGAGAACAGTATATTTGGTTCGCGAATTGTCGTTACTGATCCTCCCCTGAACAACACCAAGATTCCACCTTACACTTATTCTGCTTGTATCAGGATTACTGTTTAAAATTGTTCCATTTGTAACTGTCCAGCTATAGACTGCATCGCTTTTATAGTTTACAGAATGAGTTTTTATTTCCCCTTCACATGCCTGGGAATGCCGCATGGTCTGATTATTAAATATGGCACTTGTCTTGTTTATTTTTATTTCTGATGAATCGGCACATCCCTTTCCATCGGTGACAACAAGACGGATATCATAATAACCATTTGCCATTGTATTGTTAAAGAATGGAGATTCAAGAATAGTTGTGTTTGAAAATTGAAGTGAAGGAGGAAATGGTATTATAACCATAAATGGCTTTGTTGCTGCATTAAGTCCTCTCCAGAAATATGAATAATTTCCATCGCCACCCTCAGTATCTGCATCAAAGAGAGCCAGTGTTGGTGACATGTCGCATGTACTGAGAGACATACTGACAATATCGAGTGTGGAAGTAATGTTTATTGTTAAATTGCGGGATGATGAATTCCCATGTGAATCGAGTGCTGTTAATGTTACAGTTTTCTGACCAAGATCACTGCAGCTGAAAGTGTCAGGAGAAACTGACAATGTAATGTGCCGCAATTATCAGTTTTATCTATGTCTGCCGGAATGTTGCCGTTCCTGAGACCAAGACAAGGGTAAATGGTTTGTAATTAATTACGGAGAATTGTATCCAGACTGTGACCTGCGATGTACACGAGATGAATTTCCTGAAGCGTCAGTTCAGAGAATTGACCGGGACCGATATCGAACAATTGAAATGGTTCTGCTGAGATAAAACATTCCGGTGAGCAATTATCAGACCATTATTTATATCAGTCACTTTAAGATGCGTTGCCGAAATCACGGCGTCTTGTCCTCAACTTTAACCGTTGCATGTGCATGTTGAGGTTAATCCCTCATTATCCGTTACAGTCAGCACGACAGAATTAGGTCCGATCTGCGAACAGTTGAATGTACTTGGTGATACTGTCCTGTTTGTAATAGTTCCATCCGGGTCGTATGAACCACCATCGACATCAGAACCGTTTATTGTAACAGTGCCACCTGATCCAAGCTGAACTGAAATATTTTTACATACTGCCACAGGAGGCAGAACCGGATTCATGTTATTCACTTCAGCTTCAGAATCATTAAAAAAAGCCATGAAAATGCAGAGAACCATCAGAATCGGAGGTTTCAGTACTTTCTGTGCCAGGGTCATAATAACAGAAAGTCTGTAAAAACTTAACATAGACTTCATACAGGTCAGGTTCGAGGTTTGATCAAAATTCACAATTCACAAGTATATCAGACAAATAAATTTATTCTGGCCAAAATTCTCCTTCTTTCACCAGGGATCTTCTGGCTCAGCGATATAGTAAACGTGAATTTATGTGATTTTCATACAGTCAACCCCATCATTTTTACAGGTTTTCAACATATTAACAATATTTATAAAGAAAAACATCTGCCGCATTCAATGAAAAAGATGACTGATTAAGAGCGTTTTGGAAGAATCTATATGAATTTTAAATCTATTTTTTTGCGGAGAATAAAATCTGGATTATATTTGCAGCCGTTTCAGAGTGATTCAGGGCGATTAGCTCAGCTGGTTCAGAGCATCTGCCTTACAAGCAGAGGGTCGGGGGTTCGAATCCCTCATCGCCCACAACATAAAAGCCGGTCCCGCATTTGCGGGATCGGTTTTGTTTTTGAGGGACGTTTTAAGCTTACTTAAATAAGGACGTCAAAAACAAAACAGATAAGCCACGCGCAGCGTGGCGCCGGCTTTTAAGTTGTTAGGGTTCCCCAAACAGGGATCAGTGAAACTAATCCCTCATCGCCCACAACATAGAAGCCCCCAAAGTTGATCCGGGGGTTGCAGATTGTCAGTATTTAAAGTGATAATTTGTCAAATTGAGTCTTTAATGCATCTTACATATTTCCCTGCTTGTAATTTAACACCTTCTGCATAAACTTTGATTTGATTATAATCTAATCGCCTGTATAATCCAAGGTTAGAACTGTTCTTATCAGAAGTCCACCAGTAACCAAGCTTCCCCAAATCAAAAAATGCTCCTGTTACACCATATCTGTATCCTCCGGCAAGAGCTGAAAAACCACTTGAATTTGTTCCATTTCCGTTATTATCCCACCCTGTTCTATTCTTTAACTTTTTCCCCTGGTCAGTACCACGCCATCCCAAGGAATCTGCTCCTGCCTGAGTCATACCTAAGCTCTTCTCCAAAACCTTAAATTCATTATGACTCGGTACATGCCAGCCAGTTGGACAAAGTTTCCCTGTCGCAACAGCAAACCAGTTATATAAACCTCCGTATAAGGCTTTATATGTAGTATCATTGTTGTACCAGCAATATGAAGGCCTGGTTGTGGAGGTCCAGGTACTATTGCTGGTAACAAGGGTAATGCTCGATTTATCATTTAATTTAGTCGTTTTCAGGTTTTCTGCCATCCAAACCTGTTTGCCAATGGTAACAGCAGAATAAGTATTACCATCAATGTCAGTTACCGTAATTGGGTCTTCTTTCTTGCAACTATTTATCTGAATTAGTATTAGTCCCAATATCATTAATCTGTTAATCCGAATTCTACCAGTTTTTTTCATCTCAAAAGGAATTTAAAATCATGACAATTTTCTTTTCATACCATTTTTTAAAGCAATATCGTGTCAAGTCATTTAATTATAAAAGCCCTTTTCAAAGGGCTTTTCAGCTATAATTTACAACAGATCCTTGAGGTCAGGCGCTTACAATCAGATTATCATTCTTAACCTGACCCAAATACGGACCCGGTTTGGTCAGTTGCATTTTCTGAAGGAATTGCATCCTTGCCACTTCATCAGGAATCCACACGTCTGCCTCAATCCAGGTGGAATTATCAATCCTGACAAACTTAGTGTTCTTTGAATTAGTGTATTTTCTGGCTTTCATTTTTCTTCTGTTAAGCTATAATATAAACGGCGGGACATTACAGGATATTGCAGTAATGGAGATAATTTAAGGCACTGATTAATCTGTTATTCATTTATGTACTGATCAGAATTATCTATTTGAAGTACTCAAGGAAAGAGAAGTTCCTGTTTCCTTGAGTACTTATGAGCGTAACGGTCTTATTCATCAGTTCAATGTGTTTAAATCAGCGAAAAAAAAAGATCCTGAAGGAACTATCAACGATAAAAAAGTTGATTCAGAATGAGTAATAAAAAAGAGGCTGTCCTAAAAAGACAGCCTCTTTTTTATTCAGTTTTAAATGTTTTAGTTTTTTAAGACATCTTACAGATTTCCCAGCAGCTTCTCCTGCATTTGCCCGTTCGACTCCATCGTGGGTGCTATCAAGCTGCCTCATAAATGCACGGCCTGGACTGTCCTGTATTGTGCTCCAGAAATAACCAATAGTCCCTTTACCATTGAAACTTCCATCAAAATAATAACGATATCCTCCCGGCATTGCTGAAAATCCACTTGTGTTAGTCCCATTTCCGCTTGTCCATCCTGTCGTATTCTTAAGCTGAACACCCTGACTGGTACCACGCCAATTGGTAGCATCAGCCTCAGCTTGTGTCATGCCAAGTGACATTTCGAGAGTTTTGAATTCGGCATCGGTTGGAACATGCCATCCTGTCGGACAAAGATTACCCTCATTTACGGCATACCAGTTATACAATGCACCATATAAAGGCTTATTGGTGGTTTCATCATTGCCGTACCAGCAGTAACCTTCTGTAGTAAGAGCAGCCCATGCTGTGCCATCGATAACAGGTGTTACGCCACTGTTATCGTTATACTTCGTGGTTCTGAGGTTTTCAGCCATCCAGACCTGATTACCGATAACAACCGTTTTGTACAAGTAACCTTCAACATCAGCAACCATAGTCAGGAACTGAACTTGCGAACCATAAGCGGTTCCTGCAGAGTTAGTTGCATAAGCTCTTACATAATAGACTGTTCCGTCAGCAAGTCCGCTTAAGGTACTGGTGAAAGTTCCTATACCTGCACCATCAGTTGAATGGTCACCGGTAATATCAGGATTTGCTGTTGTACCATAGCAAACACCGCGTGCTGTTATTGTTCCTCCGCCACTGGCTGAAACTTCCCCACCTGTTACTGCACCTGATGCAGTATAGGTAGATGGAACCGTTGTTGTAACCGTAGCCAGTAAAACCGGGCTGGTTGAAAATTGTACAACAGCGCCATAAGCAGTACCAATTGCGTTAGTTGCATAGGCTCTTACCTTATAGGGTGTATTGGCCGTCAGTTGAGTCAGACTGCTGGTAAAGGTTCCTGTTCCTGTACCGTCAGTAGTATGACCGTCTGTAACAACCGGATCTGCAATTCCTGAAGTCCAGCAGACTCCTCTTGCAGTCACGGCAGAACCGCCATCAGCAGTCACATTTCCGCCTGATGAAGCTGTGGTTTGTGTAACTGCAGAAACAAGAGTATTTGTGGTGACAGCAGGAAGGATAGCCAGTGCATTGAATTGTTCATCAGCACCATATGCTGTTCCGAAGCTGTTTGTTGCATAAGCCCTTACATGATATGTTGCACCAGGGGTCAATCCGGTAATATTGCTTGTGAAGGTACCGGTTCCTCCGCTGGCATCAGCTATGTGCAATCCTGTAGCAACAGGACTGGCAGCCGTACCCCAGCATACACCACGGGCTGTGACGGTTCCTCCGCCATCAGAGGTAACGTTGCCTCCCGATACAGCAGTTGTTGATGTAATGGAAGTAGGTTTGGTTGTGGTGACTACTGCCCCGGCGACATCCAATGTTTTAAATGGCTGCTCGTTGCCATAGGCTGTTCCTTCGCTGTTGGTGGCATAGGCTCTTACGTAGTAATTGGTGTTCGGGGTTAAACCGGTAATACTGCTTGTAAAACTTCCGGTACCTTTACTATCGCTTGTTTTTGAGCCTGTAATTTCAGGTTTTGTTGCGGTTCCCCAGCATACTCCGCGTGCTGTCACATCTGCTCCGCCATCGTCGGTAATATTACCACCCGATGAAGCGGAAGTAGTTGTGATGCTGCTTATTGTAGTTGTTGTCAGAGTAGGAATGTTGGTTTTCTTGCAACTTGTAAACGCTGCAACACCTGCCAGGAAACATACAATAACAAAAAGATTTAAGACTTTCTTCATAATAAAGTGAATTAGTGATTAGAATTTAAGTTTGTTTTTATTTTTATATTTTGGTTTGTGTATCAATGTTTAATTCTCTGAAACTTAGTTCTTAAGGCATCTCACGGATTTACCGCCGGCTTTAATAACTCCCTCACGGTAAACTCCGGCCTCACTGCTATCTAAACGACGATAAAGCGCTTTTGTTGTATCATCCCAGTGCAAAGATGAGCTCCACCAGTAACTAACAACACCCATATCGTTAAATGACCCATCCACTCCATACCTGTAACCTCCTCCCAGACCAGCAAATCCACTTGAATTTGTACCGGTTGAAGGAGTCCATGTTGAAGTGAATTTTAACTGGGTTCCCTGATTAGTCCCCCTCCATCCAGAATTATCTGCCTCCGATTGAGTCATTCCAAGATATATCTCCAGAGTTTTAAAATCCGCATCACTCGGCACATGCCAACCAGAAGGACATAGCTTGGTTGTCTCAACTGTGTACCAATTATATATCATCCCATAAGTGGATCCGTAAGAAGGATTGTTGTCGAACCAGCAGCAACCCATGGAGGTCAGGTTTTTCCAGTCAGTATTGTCGGTGACATACGGAATTGGTGTATTATTATTCAACGTGGTTGTTTTCAGGTCTGACTGCATCCACAGCTGTGTACCAATAACCACAGTTTTATAAACATTCCCGTCTATATCAGAAGCTGAAGTCGAGAATCTGATCTGGCTTCCGTACCCTGTTCCGGCACTGTTTGTTGCATATGCTCTTACATAAGTATACTGTACCAGCTGCCAATCCTGCAATACTGCTGGTAAAGCTTCCCGTGCCCGTTCCGTCTGTAGATTTGAAGTCTGAAATTGTTGGGTTGCCGGATGTGTTCCAGCAGACACCTTTTGCAGATACTGCTCCGCCATTATCATCTGTTATATTGCCTCCTGAAACAGCTGCTGTCATTGTAACACCGGTAACAGAAGTCGTTGTAAGCGTTGGTGCCGTTACAGGATTTGTTGGAAACCATAGTTCATTGCCGTAGGAGGTGCCTGCTGCGTTGGTTGCATAAGCCCTGACATAATATGTTGTACCAGGGCTCAACCCTGCAATATTGCTTGTAAATATTCCGTTCCCTGTTCCGTCTGAAGTATGTGATCCCGTGGCCAAAGGCCCTGAGGATGTACTCCAGCATACACCACGGGCTGTAACTGCTGCCCCTCCATTGTTTGTTATGTTGCCTCCTGAAACAGCGGTCGTCCTAGTGGGGGAAGTTATAATTGAAGTTGTCAGAGTAGGAGTTACTGCCGAGGCTGTAAATGGCAAATCATTGCCATATGCGGTTCCAACACTGTTGGTTGCATAAGCTCTGACATGATAGGCTGACCCGGGAGTCAATCCTGTGATATTGGCCGTAAAACTCCCTGTTCCGCTTCCATTTGTTGTCTTGTTGTCACCGATTGTCGGATTTGCCGCGGCTGCCCAGCAAATTCCCCTTGCAGAGACTGCTGCACCTCCATCTGAAATAATATTGCCTCCTGATACTGCAGAAATGGATGTAATTCCGGTAACCGTAATAGTTGTCAGTTCAGGTATTGCAAGAGCAATCGTTGAAAAAGTAATCTCGTTGCCATAAGCTGTTCCTGCTTCATTGGTTGCATATGCCCTGACATAATAGGGAGTCCCTGGTGTTAATCCGGTCAGATTACTTGAAAAAATGCCATTTCCCTTATTGTCGGATGTATGAGAACCTGATAACACTGGCTGTGAAGCAGTTCCCCAGCATACTCCTCTGGATGTCACTTCTGCACCTCCATTCGATGTTATATCCCCTCCTGTTGTGGCAGTATTTATTGTTATATTTGAAGCAATAGCTGTAGTTAATGTTGGTACTGCCGGATGCTCTTTACACCCTGTTAAAAGAACCACTTCTCCAATCCCTAGAGTAATCAGCAGAATTGCATATAATCTAAATTTTCTTTTCATTTATTGAAAGAATTACATAATTGTTTTAAACTAAATTCTGTTATTTTAATTGTGTCTGAAATTAATTTTGTCATACTGGAAATAACCAGAAAGAAAATCTACGGCAAATAAAGCTCTGTTTTTATTCCTGTCCAAAGGAATTTTGATCACATGTATAAAACGTATGATGAACAGTTGGCTATAATAAACACAAAATCACGCTTTCAATCCTTAATGCATCGGACTGACATTCCGTAGTTTTGGCTATTGGTGGCCCTAAAAAGTTTTTCACTATCATTTTGTATATGACGATACCATACGCTTGGTGAAATCAAAGTTGAAGTCCACCAATATCCAAAATTGTTGATATTCTGAAAGGTACCTGCGTCTGTGCGCCATCCGCCGGGCAGGGCAGTAAAGTCATATTCATCAGTTGCTCCAGTGTTAGGCGAGGCCCAATGAGAGGTTCCTGTCTCTTTCAGTTTTCCTCCGGCTACAAGCTCTCCGCCAAGATAATCCTTAAGTGTGAGCCACTCAGCATCAGTCGGAACATGCCAGCCAGATGGACACAGTTTGCCTGTATTAACTGCATACCAGTTGTACAGCGCCCCATATGTTGCCTTATATGAAGTATTGTTGCTGTACCAGCAGTAACCACTTGTCGTCAGACTGCTCCAGACTGAGGCTCCATCCGTTAAAGCTATCGCTGTTCCATCGTTAAGCTTTGATGTCTTAAGGTTTTCCTGTGTCCATACCTGCGTTCCGATCCTAATAACATCATATAAATTGCCATCATTATCATTGATGGTTAGCGGATCGGTGGTAAACATTCTGTCTACACCGTACGCAGTACCTGCACTGTTGGTTGCATATGCCCTGACATGATACGTAGTATTTACTGTTAGGGAAGTCATATTGCTTGTAAATGTACCTGTTCCGCTTCCATCTGTTGTTTTGCTGTTTGCAATTGTTGGATTGGCTGATATGTTCCAGCATACCCCCCTGGATGTGACTGCAGATCCACCGTCACTGGTTACATTTCCGCCACCTGTGCCGGTTGTAGTTGATGTAGCAGAAGGAATTGCAGTGGTAACAGTCGGTAACAATGGGCTTGTTTTAAATTGTTTAACTGCTCCGTACCCTGTCCCTTGTGAGTTTGTTGCATAAGCTCTTAAATAGTATGATGTATTACCTGTCAATCCCGTAATATTGCTGGTGAATACCCCTGTTCCTGACCCGTCGCTTGTTCTTGAATCCGAAATATCCGGAATAGTTTTTGTGCTGCTCCAACAAACTCCTCTTTCGGTCACTGAAACACCGCCATCAAATGTAATGTTTCCGCCTGAGACAGCAGCCGTCTGTGTGATTCCTGTCACAGATGAAGTTGTCAGCTCGGGACCTGAAAACTTGCTTGTGGTAAAAGTAACCTGACTGCCATAGGAAGTGCCTTCGCTGTTTACAGCATATGCCCTCACATAGTACAGGGTATTAGGTTTCAGTTCTGTAATGTTGCTTGTAAATACTCCCACTTCATGTCCGTCGGTGGTTCTAGTATCTTTAACATCGGGCATCTTATTAGTACTCCAGCAGACCCCTCTTACAATTAAATCTGCATTACCGTCACTGGTCACATCGCCGCCTCCTATTGCACTTGCAGGTCCGATATCGGTAACCGGAGCTGTAATAAGTTTCGGAGGCCTTAATATCACACAACCCGGAATGAAAAGTGTCAGAAAACATATTATCAGGAATATTAGGAACTCATGTCCTTTTTTCATTGTTAAGAATTATTTAAATAATCTAAGCCAGAAACCTTTAACCTCTACTATTTCATTGATTTCAATTATAAAATTACTAAAATTTTCTGATTCAAAATTTAAAATTTTCCAATTTTGATAAATCAGAGTTCCTGTTCAATTCGTAAAAATATTAATAAAATTAAAGAACTGGGGATTTCTTTCCCTTTGACTTCAGAGGATAATTATAAGGTATTGTAAATCTGAAATCCGTTCCTTCTCCGGGGTTTGAGCTTACCCATATTTTACCCCCGAGAAGTTCGACATATGCTTTGCATATCGACAATCCAAGGCCTGTCCCGCCAAATTTTCTGGAAATGAGATTATCGACCTGAAAGAATCGTTCGAATATTTTTTCATGATGCTCCGGAGGGATCCCGATACCTGTATCCTTTACATAGAATTCAAGATTGCCATTTTTCAGGTTATATCCAAAATCTATTCTGCCTTCTTTGGTGAATTTGGTGGCATTATTTATAAGGTTGGATAGTATCTGAATAAGCTTGGTCCCGTCAGTTACAATTAAGGCTTTATCATCAGGCAGGCCTGTATCAAGATTAATTGAAATAAGATCAGATTTTTCCTTATAGCTGAATTGCTCGTCGAGGCTCCTCAGTGATGAATTAAGGTTCATCTCCTTGATATTCAGCTTAACCTGGCCGCTTTCAATATTAGCTATATCGACGATATCATTTATTATCGAGAGCAGCTGGCTTCCGCTTTGAAAAATAATGTCGATGAACTGATGCCGTTCTTCCTCTGTGGTATCTGGTTCATTAAGAAGAGCTGAAAAACCAATAATGGCATTCATTGGCGTTCGTATCTCGTGTGACACATTGTGAAGAAATGCGGTTTTAAGCCTGTCGCTCTCCTCAGCTTTTTCCTTTGCTGCAATAAGTTCTGATTCTGCTATTTTACGGAGTGTTATGTCCTCGATCATCGCCAGAAAATATTGAACCTCGTCATTGTTATTCCTGATTATGCTGATTGTAGCGGATCCCCAGATAACACTTTTATCCTTGCGGATATACCTGTTTTCAGTATGGTAAACCGGGATCTCCTCTGCGACAAGCCTTAAAAGAGAGATATCATCTCCTGCAATGTAATCAGGATGAGTAAAACTTCTTATTGTAACTGACTTCAATTCTTCCTCCCCGTATCCAAGCATTTTACAGAAAGCAGAATTAGCCCTGATAATTGCAAGGTCTTTGCCGGTCATTGCTATGCTTATCGGACTCTCTTCAAAAATTTTGCGAAAACGCTCTTCGCTTTCCCTGAGAGTTTCCTCAGCAGATTTGCGTTCAGTAATATCCCTGCAAATAGATTGAAAATACTTGACTCCCTCAATTTCAACCTTACGGGCACTTATTTCTACAGGCATCAGGGTGCCGTCTTTCCTGATATGTACAGTTTCATAGGTGGAATATCCCTTTTCATCAAGGATCCTGCTCTCATTTTCCAGTTCCTTAATAGCCCCTGGAGCCCTTATTTTTGCAAGACTCATTCCTAAAAGTTCATTCCTGTCACGCTGATAAGCTTCAAATGCCCTGTCGTTGGCCTCAATGATGGTCATATTCCTGTCAGTGAGGAGTATTATGTCATTTGCATATTTCAGTATATAGTCGAAGTGCTTTCGTAAAGCCTGATGATCAAGTTCTGTTTCATATTTTTCGCGATAAAACCTGACATTTTCATTCCATTCAATAATTCCTAACAAAAGACCGATAGTGAGAATAAAAAGGATTATTATAATAATAATCATTGTCATCTGCTCATTAAGAGCAGTAAATACTTCACTTTGATTGACTTTTGCAACCATGTACCACGGAGACCCTGGAACCTTTCTCATGGCTGCAAGCACAGATGCCCCCCTGTAATCAACTCCATCCAATGTCCCTTCGATACCGCGGACAGCCATTGCTTCCGGCAGCTTTTCCTCCGATAGCGATTTTCTGAGCTCGAGCTCTGAATTCTTCTTAAACCTCAGTTCGCTCAGGTATAAAATCTCGTCACCTTCTTGTCTTACGAGTAGCGATTCAGTTGTTTTACCAGGTACCGGCCAGGCCTGAACCAGGGGATAAAGGATCTCTTTTGGATCAATTCTGATTGCCAGGAGTCCAAATACTGAAGAGTCCTTTTGCCAGGTATTGATAAGGGGTATTACAAGATCAAGATGAATATAATTTACATTGCTGGTCCTGTGAAGGTCAGTAAGAATGCCTGATTCAAGCTTTAGCAAATCTGGAAATAAGACCTTCAGGTGATCACCCATCAGAGTGTCCTTACTGGGATAATACCCCCTTACCATGCCAATTGAATCGATAAGAAGGACATTTTTGTATTCAGTGTTCCTTGTGACAGATTTCAGACTTGCCCTGATATCAGAGCGGAGATTTGTATTATCCTTACTATGCAAATATTCGTATAAAAGTTTTATGAAGGGCGTATTCTCCCCTATCAGAACTGCATCACTTAACCTTTCATTCCGCCACTGGGCTATCTGACTTACTTTAAGGTCTGCAATAGCTGAAAGTTCAAGATTCTTATCCTTAAGCAGCCTGATTTTCTGGCTTTTATAATACAGATAGCCCAGCAAGATACTGCTTGCTGAAATAATTATAAAAAGAACAATTAACAACCACGGAGAAGCTGGTCTTTGCCTGTGCGAAATCATTCTAGTTCGCCCTTAGATATATATTTGAAATATAAAATCCTTCACATTATCGAATTATAAAACTAATACTTTACTTAAAAAGTATATCAATCCTCTCGCTTTATTAGATCAGGAAGGGATTCTTTCTTTTTTATCATGACCGAGGCAATAATTGAAATAAGCAGGATTGAGACAATTATAGCCAGAGATAATAATATAGGTATTTCAAAATGAAAAAAGGAGGCAAGCATTTTTAAACCAACAAATGAAAGGACAATTGCCAGACCCACTTTCAGGAACCTGAATAATCCCATTATTCCCGATACTGCAAAATAAAGTGAGCGTAATCCAAGTATTGCAAAAATGTTTGAGGTATACACGATGAATGTATCCTGACTGATGGCAAGAACTGCAGGGATGCTGTCGACTGCAAAAATCAGGTCAGTTGATTCAATTACCAGCAGAACGAGAAATAAAGGCGTTGCAAATAGTTTCTTATCCTGGCTTATGAAAAGATGGTCCCCATGCAGTGTGTCGGAAACCGGAAGAAATCTCCTGAACACTCTGACCAGGGCATTTTTTTCCGGCTCAACTGAAACTTCTTCCTTCTGAAATAGCATTTTGACACCGGAAAATACAAGAAAGCCGCCAAACAGAATGACTATCCAATGGAACTTGTTTATCAGGGCTACCCCGGTGAAAATAAATATTCCCCTCATTATTAATGCTCCCAATATTCCCCAGAATAATATTTTATGCTGGTATTGCGGCTTGACAGAAAAGAATGAGAAGATCAAAATGAAAACAAAAATATTGTCGACGCTCAATGAATACTCAATGAGATAGCCGGTTAAAAATTCAAGTGCTTTAGTCTCTGCCAAATTGTGCAAAGACAAAACCATTAAAAAACAGTGCAACTGCTATCCAGACACCGCTCCATGCAAGAGCCTCTTTCAGAGTGATTTTATGAGCTCTCTTATTGATCACACCGAGGTCGAGAGCAAGTATTGTGAAAATAATAACATTAAATAAGATCCAGAATAACAAGCTGGCTTTCATAAATTCAGATTAATTTTCAAAGCTAAAAAATAAATCATTCAATACACTTCTCAATACAGCAGTTTCAGATTGTAATTCATGCCAGGGTCTGATCAAAAAGATGTCATTTCTATCAGGAAAATCTTTCTTACATTTAGCGCCTGAACTAAAAATAAAAACATGACCAGGCAAAAAATTGTAACCCTTAGTGTCATTATTTCAATGACAATAATTCCATATATCTCATTATCTCAAAAAGGCGGTTCAGGTGTAAGCAAGATCAATTCCGAAGATCTCGAAGCGTATGTCTCATTTCTGGCATCGCCTTCTATGAAAGGAAGGTCAGACGGGGAGCCTGAACTTGATATAACAGTTAATTATTTAGTCTCACAGGCTAAACTGCTTGGACTTAAACCAGCCAATGGCAAAAGTTATCTTCAGCCTTATACAATAATGGAGAAATCCATTGATCCAAAAAAATCTATGATAAAGGTTTTCAGTTCAGGCATGGATTCCGTTCAGTTAACGGAACCGATTATACAGCTTTTTCCTGCCGGGGCATCTGATTTTGAAATTGAAGGAGAGGTTGCATTTGCTGGTTACGGAATCAAAGCTGACAAATACAATTATAACGATCTTGAAAATATCAAGCCTGAAGGCAAGATACTGCTGCTGATGAACAGGTCTCCGCTCTCTGAGGATGGTACCAAATATCTTTTTGAAGAACCAATCTGGTCAACATTCATGAGTATTCAGGCAAAGCTTACAGGTCTGATGTTCTCTAAAGCAAAAGCAATACTGATTGTATCTGATCCTAAATCCGGATTTTCATCAATTGCCCAGCAATATCCTGGAATTGCGAACGAGCTGGCATCAAGCAAGTATCTGAAAGGGTCCAAACCTTTAATATTTGATATGCCTGCCATGCCAAGAATAATTTTTGTCCACAGGTCAGTTGCTGACGAATTATTAAAGGGAACAGGGCATACTCTTGATGAACTGCAAAAGAGTATTGATTCAAACCTGAAATCTCAATCCTTCCTTATTCCGGGCAAGAAATTAAAAATAACCGAAGCATCGAAGACCGAAGAGGTTATCCTTCATAATGTTGCTGCATGGATCGAAGGCAGTGATCCTGTGCTTAAAAAGAATTCATTATTTTTTCCGGTCATGCTGACCATATCGGAGGCGAAGGTGACAAAGTGAATCCTGGAGCTGATGATGATGCTTCAGGATGTGCTGCAATACTCGAAATCGCTCAGGCTTTTCAGAGCCTCGAGAAAAAGCCTCTGAGATCTCTTCTGTTCCTGTGGGTCACGGGTGAGGAAATAGGATTGTTTGGCTCGCAATCGTATGTGAATAATCCGCTTATCCCCCTGGAGAATACAGTGGCCGATCTTAACATTGATATGATAGGAAGGGTAAAGGGTCTCGCCGATACTACGGATGAGAATCCCATGACAGGAAAAACCGGAGTTTTTGTAATAACCTGCAACCAGAGCAAGGAGCTGGTCGCTATTGCAGATGAGATTGACAAAGAATCGCCTATCGATATGGATTACAGCCTCAGCGGACGGAGTCATCCTCTTCAGCTATTTTCAAGGAGCGACCATTACAATTTTGTGAAGAAGGATATACCTGTCCTCTTCTTTACGACAGGATTGCATACAGATTATCATAAGCCAAGCGATACAGCTGACAAGATTGATTATGAAAAAGTTGAACTTATTTCAAGAGCAATTTATGAAATAGGATATACGATAGCAAACAAGAAGACAAGGTTAGTCGTAGATAATCCTTTCAGCAAATGGTAACAATTTTTATTTTTTAACGGTAAAAAACGTTCGTACCGGAACAGAGTATTTCTTATCAATGTCCGGAATTCCGTTCCCGTCAGTATCTTTCATTGAGCCAAGATATTCCATAAGAGCCAGCCATTCCTTCCCCTCCTGAACACCTGCTTTGTTTTCATCCATATCAATAACAGCTGTCTGCATATCTGTTACCCGGTTGCCGGCAGAATCCTTTGGAATCACATTGATCAAACCAAAACTCATCTTTTTGATAATGCCAATAAATTCAAGCATATACGAATCTGCTGTCACTGAGTACAGGGATTTATTCTTCTTTGAAAAATCCACATTCTTAGCACTTCCGTCTGAATTAAGAATCTCAATTTTTTTGATTTTCTTAAGGAGTCCTTTGTCAGGATTATACTCAACTCTCAGACCTGAATAATAGCAATATTTCTGAGGATCAGATTTACCTGCAACCAGCAATATCTCAAGAATGGTTTTCATCTCCTTTCCGGTAACATATAACCTCGAAAGTGCATAACCAGGTACATTATCTTTTCCAGATCCCAGAGGCATTACCCTGAAAATATCAGGAGCAGTTTGTACTCCCGGCAATATTTTATCGAATATCATTCCTGCTGCAACCATACTTACATCGGCACCTTTCGCACTGTTCTTATTAATATAATAATGTATGGCATCAGCAATGAGAGGCCCGAGGTTGCTGTTTACATAGTCTCCCATATCATTGCCTTCAATTATAAATCCTGCCTCAACAACCTTCCTGGCATACTCCATTCCGAGAGGATTAAGGATTTCAGTATTTATCCGCTCTTTTTGTTCTTCGATGAGTTTATTAACATTCTCATCACCCATAATTCTGTCATCAACCGGAATCAGTTTATACCCGTCAACTTTCACTTTCCCGTCTGAATAAGTCAGTGAAATCCGGCCAACATTCTGTCCGAATTCACCTGTTTGTACAATTGGAGTTCCGTTTACCAGAAGGGGCTGTTCCAACCTTGTATGCGAATGTCCGCCAATGATAAGATCAATACCTTTTACCGACTTTGCAAGTTCCACATCCTCTCCTGCCCACTCTCCACTCTTTTCTTTAATACCTGAATGTGAGAGACAAATAATAATATTACAATTTTCACCCTGAAGCTCTTTCACCATTTTTTTTGCAAAGGATTTTTGCTTTGAAAAAGTAACAGGAACTGCTTTTGGAGCAACCTCGTCGGCATCTTTACCGAGTATCGAAAAGATTCCGATTTTAATGCCATCTTTTGTCAAAACCATTTTCCGGCTGATTATGTTTTCAGAGAATAGTTTTTCCAGGGCATCATCCCTTGTGTCTTTCTTGTCAAACACCGCATTTCCAATAAGAAAGGATGGGATTTCTCCTTTGGAAACTGATGCACTGATAAAAGCAGCCAGCCATTCAGGACCGAACTCATATTCGTGGTTACCGGTGCAAATAACGTCATAACCCATAGTTTTCATAAGACGGAGCTGAAAACCTGTTTTTGTTTCCAGACTTGGGAAAAGTGTTCCCATTGTAAAATCACCGGCATCAAGTACAAGTGTTGTTCCGGAATTGCTTTTCTTTTCAGCTTTTAATAATGCTGGCAATTCTGGCAAATCCGCCAACGGTTTTGTCATCGTTGATTGTTAAAGGCGAATATGCCGATTCAGGGGCATATCCGTATCATACGGGAATGCAGATCATTGGTGTGCAGAATGGTAATTTTCTTTTCTGTCTGTGCTTTTAACGGAAATAATATTACCAGAAACAGGTAAAACACTACCCCTTTTTTCATGTTTGAAAGATTAGTTATATACAAATCTAAATAATATTACAAATATTTGAATAGGAATAAGATATACTAAACCACTTCCGCTACAATAAAAGTGCTTCCTCCAATGAAAATCATATCTGATTCTGCAGCATTTGTACGTGCCGAGAAAGCGCTGATGCAACATCAGGATAACTCTGACCCATAAGTCCGTATAGCAGATGCTTCCGATTTAAGAATCTTTTCATCAAGTGCCCTGGGAACTGAAGCTTTGGTGAAATAGTAAACCGCATTGACAGGAAACAGGGGCAAAACCAGACTGAGATCCTTATCGCTTACAAAGCCAAGAACAATATGAAGTCTGCTCTTTGGTACCTTTTTCACTTGATTAATGACATATTCCAATCCTTCCTTATTATGACCCGTATCACAGATAATCAGAGGTTTTCTGCCGATAATCTGCCATCGGCCTGCAAGCTTTGTATTCGCAACAACTTTCCGGATGCCGTCTCTGATATTCTTGTCGGTGTATGCAACAATTCCTTTCAGAACACTGAAAGACTGATAAACTGCCTGAAGATTTTTTGCCTGATAATCTCCGGCAAGACCCACTTCTCCACTGAATGATTTATTTGAAGAATTTTCCCTTACACAATAAATTCTTTTCCCTTTGAAGTAATCAAAATCATCAAGCACACAGGAATAATTCTGATCGGCGAAAAATATTTCAGAACCCGTTTCCACTGCTTTTTTTACAAAAACATTTTTAGTCTCCTCCTGTGTTTCACTGATGACCACCGGCACTCCGGACTTAATTATTCCGGCTTTCTCCCCTGCAATCTTTTCAAAAGTATTTCCAAGAAGATCAAAATGATCATGACCTATATTTGTAATGACTGAAAGCAAAGGATTTATAATGTTTGTCGAGTCGAGCCTTCCTCCAAGACCTACTTCAATGACAGCTATGTCAACGCCGGCTTCGGCAAAATAATCAAATGCCATACCTACAGTCATTTCAAAGAATGAAGGCTTAAGAGACATAATAAAGGAGGAATGTCTGGCAATAAATCCTGTCACTGCGCTTTTGGGAATCATTTTGCCGTTAACTCTTATCCTCTCCCTGAAGTCCTTTAAGTGGGGAGATGTATAAAGACCTGTTTTATAGCCTGCTTCCATAAGCACCGATGCGATCATATGAGAAACAGATCCTTTGCCATTGGTCCCTGCGACATGTATTGTCCTGTACCCTGAATGCGGATGACCAAGATACTCATCAAGCTCAAGCGTATTTCGAAGATCATTCTTATATGCAGCTTTCCCTATCCTGTGATAGGCCGGCAGCTGGCTGTAAAGGAATTCTATTGTCTGTTTATAATTCATATACAAATTAACATACTTTCAACACATGCAACAATGTAATCTTTATTTTAGTTAATTTTGCCGCGTGCTGACGGATTCTATTCATTAAATACAGCTTATTGATTTTAAATTACTTAAGTATGAATAAAAAACACAATAAAAAACTTTTCATAATTGATACAAATGTTTTGCTGCACGATTACAAATGCATTTACAATTTCGAAGAAAATGATGTTATAATTCCAATAGTTGTTCTCGAGGAGCTTGACAAATTCAAAAGGGGCAACGACATAATAAATTTTCATGCAAGGGAGTTTACACGTGAACTTGATAAGCTTTCGGGAGACATGCTTCTGACTGCAAATATTCCTCTTGGTGAGAACCTTGGAAATCTTCATATTGAAACAGGACGGGACTTCTCTGAAAAAGTCAAGCCAGTCATTTCCTGAAAGAACCCCTGATCATCGCATCCTTGCAATTGCCGAGTTTGTTTGCAGTCGAACAAGGATAAAACAGTCGTTCTGATTTCTAAGGACATTAACCTGAGGATGAAGGCAAAATCGCTTGGGATAATGGCACAGGATTACCAGAACGACAAGGTTGCAAACATAGATGATCTTTACAAGGGGATCCAGGTGCTCGAAGGAGTTGACCATGCCTTGATAAGCAAGCTCTATGAGGTCCCTGAAGGAGTAAATGCTTCTGATTTCAAGATTGATCCAGGAGCAGAAAGGGCACCAGTTCTTTATTATGAAGAACAGCGGAGCCAGCGCTCTTGCCCACTATAATCCGGTAAATAAGCTTCTGAACAGAGTGATCAAACAGACCACCTATGGCATCGATCCACGGAATGCGGAACAGACTTTTGCACTCGATGCCCTTTCTAATCCTGATGTACAGCTGGTTTCCCTTACGGGTAAGGCCGGGACCGGCAAAACCCTGCTTGCTCTTGCCGCAGCACTTCAGCAACATAAAAGATACAAACAGATATTTCTTGCAAGACCCATAGTCCCTCTGGCAAACCGTGATCTTGGATTTCTTCCCGGTGATGTCAAGGAAAAAATGGATCCATATATGACTCCTTTGTATGACAACCTGACTGTCATTAAACACAAATTCAGTCACCAGAGCCCTGAATTTCTGAGGATTAACGATATGGTAAAAGAAGAAAAACTGGTGATCACACCTCTTGCATATATAAGAGGCAGGAGCCTATCAAGCATATTCTTCATAGTTGACGAAGCTCAGAACCTTACACCTCATGAGATAAAGACGATCATAACAAGGGCCGGAGAAGGAACAAAAATGGTCTTTACCGGTGATATTGAACAGATTGACTCACCCTACCTTGATACAGCATCAAATGGTCTCAGCTATCTTTCAGACAAAATGAAGGATCAGGATATTTTTGCGCATGTAAACCTGGTAAAAGGAGAGCGTAGTTTCCTTGCAGAACTGGCAAGTAAATTGCTTTAAGATACTTTCTGATTTTAAGCGGATTAATTATCAATTTTAATAAGTAAAACTATGAAAACTAAATTATTAAGGTTCTTTTTATTTTCATTAATAATCCTTACCGGAGCATCATCCGGGATCTATGGGCAGTCGAGACAGAAAAATACAAAAAACCAGCAGAACCGGAGAAATGAAAAAACGGCAAATATTCAGCTTTTTAACGGCAAAAACCTGTCAAACTGGGTTTTTCAACTGAAGGATCCTGCTATTGACCCTGCGACTGTTTTTACAGTTCAGAATGGGGTTATACATATTAAGGGAGATCCATTCGGCTACATGAGAACCAAAGATGAATATTCTGAATATAAGCTCCATGTGGAATGGCGTTATCCGGGGGAGGCTTCAAACAGTGGTGTATTCATTCATGCCCAGCTTCCCGATACTATCTGGTTAAAATGTTTTGAATGCCAGCTAAAGTCAGGAAGTGCCGGCGACTTTGTCTGCATGAACGGAGCAAAAATGAATGAAATGAAGAATAATTCAAGGGTTGTAAATAAAATGGCTCCATCGTCCGAGAAACCTGTAGGGGAATGGAACACAATGGAAATCACATGCAAGTCAAATACAATTGAAGTTTATGTTAACGGAACGCTTCAGAATAAAGCCACAGGTATATCTGAAACAAAAGGACATATTTGTCTCCAGAGTGAAGGCAAGGATGTTGAATTTAGAAATGTCTTCATTACAAAGCTTCCTCAGGCTAACCGGAAATAATTTCTGGCAATTGGTTAAGGCTTTCATAATCCGGCTTTTAATCATGGAAATCACTAAGAAAAAAGTAGCATTTCATACCCTGGGATGCAAACTGAATTTTGCTGAGACATCAACAATTTCAAGGTCATTTCCGGAGGATCAGTTTGAAAAAGTCAGGCCGGGTGTAAAAGCTGATATTTATGTTATTAACACATGTTCGGTAACCGATATCGCTGACAGAAAATGCAGGCAGGTAATAAAAAAATGCATTAAAGAGTCACCTGAGGCTGTCATTGCTGTTGTCGGATGCTATGCCCAGCTTAATCCCGGTGAAATTTCATCAATTCCCGGAGTTGACCTTGTCCTGGGAACAAATGAGAAATTCGATGCGGTGGCATTTCTTGAAAAAACCGGAAAAAGGAATAATGCTGAAATTCACTCATGTGACCTGGCAATTCCCGACATATTCCATCCATCCTTCTCAATGGGTGACAGAACACGTTCATTTCTAAAGGTTCAGGATGGATGCGATTACAGATGTTCTTACTGCACAATTCCCATTGCAAGAGGACACAGCAGAAATCAGGATATAAGGTCGCTTGTTGAAGAGGCTGAGAAAATTGCCCGGAAAGGGATAAAGGAAATTGTTCTGACAGGAGTTAATATAGGTGATTATGGCAAATCGACAGGAGACAATTTTGCATCATTGCTGAGGGAACTGATAAAGGTTGACGGAATTGAACGGTTCAGGATCTCATCAATTGAACCCAACCTGCTTACAGATGAAATTATCAGCCTGACCACAGAATGCAAAAAGATACTCCCCCATTTTCATATTCCTCTGCAGAGCGGTTCCGACAACGTGCTCAGGCTGATGAGAAGGAGATACAGAAGGGATCAATTCGAAGACAGGATAAGAGTAATCAGAAAGAAGTATACCACTGGCCGGTATAGGGGCTGATGTAATTGTAGGTTTTCCTGGGGAATCAGACAATGATTTTGAAGACACATTCAGTTTTCTTAAAGAGATGCCGATATCTTACCTTCATGTTTTCAACTTTTCAGAACGGCCGGGTACCCCTGCTGAAAAGATGTCTGGTAAAGTCCCTTTCAGTATCCGTGAGAAAAGAAGCAGGAGGTTAATTAGCCTTTCTGAAAACAAGCATCTTGAATTCTCTGAGCAGAATATTGGCCAGACAGCTGAAATCCTTTTTGAACATAACAGAAGTGAAGGAATGATAACTGGCTTCACCGGGAATTATCTCCGATCAGAGTATCCATGGAAAGCAAATCTGGCAGGCACTGTAAAAAAGGCCAGGCTGACAGGCATTTCGGGATCAGGCAGAATGACGGTTGAATTAATTGATTAAACCATGACAGATCTTAAAGCTCTATGTGCTGAAATTGAAGCCGCTGCCAGAATGGCCGGTGAATTTATAAAAAATGAATCGGTTGTTTTTGATATAAATGACACCGAAACGAAAGGGCTAAACAACTTCGTGACGTATGTCGACAAAGGATCAGAGAAGATGCTGATTGAAAAGCTTGCTCCCCTGATCCCCGAAGCAGGGTTTATTGCTGAAGAGGGTACATCAGTTAAAAAAGGATTGAAATACAACTGGATCATAGATCCGCTCGACGGAACGACCAATTTCCTGCATGGAGTGCATCCATATGCGGTCAGCATCGGGCTGATGGAAAACGATGAGGTTATTGCCGGTGTGGTCCATGAAGCTGGTGGAAATGAAACCTTTACGGCATGGAAAAACGGCGGTGCCTGGCTCAATGGTAAAAGAATCCATGTATCATCCATTCCAAAATTATCCGGATCGCTTGCAGCAACAGGTTTTCCATATAATCTCTTCGACAGGCTCGACCCTTACATGAATCTCCTGACATACCTGGTGAAAAATACCCACGGCCTAAGAAGACTTGGATGTGCCTCAATCGACCTGGCATATGTGGCATGCGGCAGGTTTGACCTTTTCTTTGAATACGACCTGAAACTGTGGGACATTGCAGCAGGAATGCTTATTGTAAGGGAAGCCGGAGGCAGGTTCAGTGATTTTTCAGGCAACATGGCTAACCTTACAGGTGATGAAACAATCGCCTCGAACTCCCTTATCTATTATGAGATACTCGAAATAATCGGTAATTTTATGAAGGATAAGTCAAGGTAATTTAATGGGAACAATCGGATACTATATTTTCTATGGGATAAACTGGATAATTACTCTTTTGCCCCTTAGAATTCTATATATTGCTTCCGATATACTGTTCCTTTTTTTATATTACTTCCCGTCTTACCGGAGAAAAATAGTTGCTGAAAATCTCAGGAATTCTTTTCCGGAAAAATCCGGAAAAGAGATTACACTTATCGGAAGAAAATTTTACAGACATCTGGCTGATCTTTTTATCGAAACACTGAAACTTACTCACCTTAGCAATAAAGAGCTGAAGAAAAGGGTCACAATAAACAATCCGGAATTAATCAATCATCTTTGTGATTCAGGACGGGATGTGGCTGTGGTGTATAGCCATTATAACAACTGGGAGTGGTTGAGTATCTGCTTTTCTCTTTATACGAAATATAAGTGCGTTGGAGCAATCAAACCTCTGAAGAACAAAATGCTCAACAAGTTTATTAATAATAACAGGGAAAGAAATAACGGAGAATTGGCTCCAATGCAAATGATTGTCAGGAGAATTATTGAAAACCGAAGTAAAAACATCAGAGCCCTGTACGGATTCATGGCGGACCAGACACCTGCAAGAACCCTGATTGAATACTACACTGATTTCCTTAACCAGGAGACTCCTGTATTTCTTGGAATTGAAAAGATTGCTGCAAAATATGATATGCCGGTTGTCTTCTTTGATATTCAGAAGGTCAGGCGCGGATATTACAATATGACTATTGAATTATTGTTTGACAGTACCAAAAGCCTGCCAAAATACAAGGTGACTGAAACGCATGTTAAAAGGCTTGAACAAATAATTAAGGAAAAACCCGAGTACTGGATATGGACACACCGGAGGTGGAAATATAAAAAAGAGGCTGTAAATGATTAAAACTGCTGTTGTTATACTTAACTGGAATGGCATCGCCTGGCTACAGAAATTCCTTGCGATAGTCGTAAAGTTTTCGGCCGGCATGGATACAGTAGTTTATCTGGCAGACAACGGCTCAACAGACGGCTCAGCAGAGTGGGTTTCAAATAATTTTAATGATGTCAGGATAATCAGGATCGAAAGTAACCAGGGTTTTGCCGGTGGGTACAACCTGGCGCTGAAACAGATAACTGCAAAATATTTTGTACTTCTGAACTCTGATGCCGAAGTTACTGAAGGCTGGCTTGATCCAATGATAAAACATCTGGATCAGAATCCTGATGTGGCTTCCTGCCAGCCTAAGATCAGATCATTTCATAACAGGGATTATTTTGAATATGCCGGTGCAGCAGGAGGATATATTGACAAATTCGGATATACATTCTGCAGGGGGCGTATTTTTGAACATATTGAAAAAGATTTCGGCCAGTATGATAATTGTACCGATATATTCTGGTCCTCAGGAGCTTGTATGATGGTCAGGTCTGAAGCATGGGTGCAATGTGGTGGATTTGACGATGATTTTTTTGCACATATGGAAGAGGTCGATCTGTGCTGGAGGTTTCATCTGGCCGGATTACGTGTTTCCTGTGTTCCTGAATCCATAGTTTATCATGCCGGTGGAGGTTCGCTTCCATATGATTCAAAACTCAAAACCTATCTGAATTTCCGCAATAATCTTTTCTTACTTTTTAAAAACCTGCCTGACAACAAGTTACACAAAACAATGTTTATACGAAAGATCCTGGACGGAGTGGCAGCCATCATGTTCATTATCAAAGGCAGAACAGGAAATGCAAAAGCTGTCTGGAAAGCCCATATGGATTATTATAAGAACATTAAATCGCTAAAAGTTAAAAGGGAATCTGTGAGTAATTTAGTAAAAGACAAAACTATTAGTCATCTGGTGAACAAGAGTATTGTTTTCAGGTTTTATATTAAAGGAGAAAAAACCTTCAGCAGTCTTAACATCTGAAATTGATTTAAATGAAAACATACCAGTTAATCTTGTTCCTCGCAATTGTTCTTACAATTTACTCTCTGACAAATATTTATATTTATTCCAGGGGATATAGCTCAATAACTGCCTTTCAGAATAATAAAATATGGTATCTGGTAATCTTCATCCTTTTCTCTTCTGCTTTTATTTTTGGAAAAATCCTTGAAGCCAGGCATTCCTCAGTTTTATCAGATATCCTGAATATTATCGGTGGATTCTGGATGGCTTTTATGCTTTACGGGTTTCTCTTCCTTTTCCTTTCAGACATAATAGCAGTGGCTCTCCGGATAGCAGGAGTTATTGACAGCAGTAATATTATTGTTTTCAGGAAATGGTCATTTATTATAACTCTGATTATCTCTTTCTTTCTTATTGCAGGCGGATTTATTAACGCGATTGTTCCGAAAGTGAAAACCTACAATATTACGATAAACAAGTCTGCAGACGATTTGAAGGGTCTCAGGATTGCCGCAGTCTCAGATATACACCTTGGCAGCATTATCAGGAAAAGGAGCATTAAGAAGCTTTCTGATATCCTTATAAAACTTAAACCCGATCTTGTCCTTCTTCTTGGTGATATTGTGGATGGTGAAATAGGTCCCGTTTTGCGCGGTGATCTTTTGCAGTATTTCTCCTGCCCGAAATGTAGTGACGGACTCTATTCAATTACAGGGAATCATGAATTTATAGGAGGTGCAAAACGGACTATTCCCTATATTGAAAGCAAGGGAATAAGAATTTTAAAAGATGAAGTTGTGACAATAGAAGGAGGGATACAACTTATCGGTAGGCTTGACAGGGATTCAAAAAGATTTTACGGCAAAGAGCGCAAACCGCTTGCTGAACTGGTGAAGTCTGTTAATCCTTCCCGACCGGTGATACTGCTTGATCATCAGCCGCTTGATCTTAGTGAAGCTGAGAAGAACTTAATTGACCTGCAACTTTCAGGGCATACACATAATGGCCAGATGTGGCCTTTAAATCACCTTACTGCAAAAATGTATGAACTGAGTTATGGTTATAAGAAAAGAGGCAATACCCAATATATTGTATCATCCGGATTCGGCCTCTGGGGTCCAAGAGTAAGATCAGGCAGCAGGTCTGAAGTGCTGTTAATAAATATTAAGTTTGGAGCTGATCCTGACACCGCTAAAAAGCAGGATAACTAAAGGAGATCATATATCTTCTCAAGGGTCATTCCTCTTGAACCTTTTATAAGAATAAGGCTGCCCTTTAATGGTTCCGCCTTAAGATACTCCCGAAGTTTTTCCACATTATGAAACGATTTGATATCTGTCCCGGCAGAAATCTTCTGAAATGTGCTCCCAACCAGGAAAACCTTTTCTGGTTTCAGAGATTTGAGTGTCTCGAGAAGCTTCAGATGTTCCTCTTCGCTCTTATCCCCAAGTTCCAGCATATCGCCAAGGATCAGTATTTTTTTGCTTGTTTTGAGTTCAAAAAATGAATTAATAGCAGCCGTCATGCTTGTCGGGTTTGCATTATAGGAGTCGCAAACCAGTGTATTGTTAGGGGTTGTTTTTACCTGCGACCTGTTATTGCCGGGCTGATACTTGCCAACAGCTTCGGCAATATCCTCCATTTCGACACCGAGAAATAAACCTGTAGCGATCGCTGCCTTAATGTTTCCAAGGTTATATGCACCAAAAAGACCTGTTTGAATTTCATAAGTTTTATGTTCATATTTTACTCTTACAGCCAGATTCATCTCTGAAGACAAAGCTTCAACAACCAGCTCCACACCCGTTGGATTTGAGTATGGGACACCTCTGTTCACAATCTTATATATCTTTTCGGTCAGCAATGGATTCTGGTCATCGTAAATTGCAATGCCATTAACTTTCCTGAGATGCTCATAAAGCTCTGTTTTAGCCTTCAGGACTCCTTCGAATGAACCAAAACCTTCAAGATGAGCTGTTCCAACATTTGTTATTATGCCATAATCGGGCCTTGCAACATTACACAATGCCCGGATTTCTCCAAGGTGGTTGGCCCCCATCTCAAGTATCATCATCTCAGTATCTTCCGGTGCCGATAAAATGGTCAGCGGTAATCCGATTTCATTATTAAGGTTGCCTTTTGTGTAGTGGACCTTAAGCTTTTTTGACATTATGGTGGCAATAAGTTCCTTTGTGGTTGTCTTTCCATTGGTCCCGGTTATTGCCAGCACCGGAGCCTTGATCATTTTCCGGTGAAAGAGTGCCAGACCCGCCAGTTCTATAAGACAGTCGTCGACAAGGATTGTCTTTTCGGTTTCATATACGGGATCATCAATTACGGCATATGAAGCTCCCTTGTCAAGGGCCTCGCTGGCATACTTGTTCCCATTGAAGTTCTGGCCCCATAGCGCAAAAAACAACTGACCTTTTTTAATGTTGCGGGAATCAGTCGAGACTCCGGTTGACTCTTCTTTGTATATCTTGTAAAGCTGTTCTGTTTTCATAACTTTAAAAAAATGCCTCATTATGATTCATAATGAGGCAATATATATAAAATTCTTCTATTCCCCTAAAATCCTGACGGGCTTCCTACCCTGATCATTGCACACCTGAATCCTATATCATCGCGGCAGCTTTCCTGATCGAGGAATCTCCTTGTTGAAGGATTAAGCCAGTATGCCCTGTCTTTCCATGATCCACCTTTATATACCCTTGCATTATCATTAATAAGCGTAAAGTAATCTTTTTCCTCCTGAACATACATTCTTGATGAGCCTTTTTTATTGTCATCAACGTTCCAGTCGGCATTGCCTGTAATTGATGATGAAAGATCACCATCCCTGTAATTCCTGTAATCGCCTTTCTGATAATTATACCTGTTTGCAACATCAGTATCCTTAACGGTATCGATATAAAGTCGTCCAAGTTTATCTTTACCTACTGTCTGTCCGTTGGCGTCTCTTCTGAGATCAGTGAAAACATTGCCCCTGTAAGGATTAAATGCTTCAACATCCTGTGAAGTAAGAGGGCGGTAAACATCCTGAACCCATTCATTTACATTACCTGCCATGCAGTAAAGACCATAATCATTTGGCCAGTAAGATTTCACATCGGTGGTTATGCTCCCGTTGTCATTCAAACTGCCTGCAACTCCCATCATATCTCCCCTGCCACGGACAAAGTTGGCCATCATCTCACCACGAGATTTTTTAGCAGCATTCCTTACATTATGACCATCCCACGGGTAGATTCTTCTTTCATAAACACGTTCTTCAAATGTATTGCCCTTAAGAGCATATGCGGCAAATTCCCATTCTGCCTCAGTTGGCAGCCTGTAAGCAGGCAAAAGCAATCCGTCTTCAAAATTTGTACGCCTTTCAGTCTGATTGGGATTAAGACTTTCGCGAAGCTGATTTACAACTCCTTCATACTGACCTGCCAGATAAGCTTCTGTATTGAAGTTCTTTTCATTAAGCTGGTTTGGATCGGGATTCAGTTCTCCTTCATCGATCAGCAGCTGTTCATTCACCCTGTCGGTTCTCCAGAGGCAGTAATCATTTGCTTTAACCCAGCTGACACCAACAACAGGATAGTTGTTATATGACGGGTGCCTGAAATAATACTGGACATAAGGATCATTGAAACCCATCGGACTTCTCCACACCAGTGTGTCCGGTAAAGCTCTTCTGAATACTTCAGGATAATCCTTGTAAACTCTTTTTATCCAGAACAGATATTCACGATAGTCAACGTTTCTAACCTCTGTTTCATCCATATAAAATGAGGATACGGTAACAGTTCTGGGTACATTGTTCCAGTCAAACATCACATCCTGTTCCACACGGCCCATGGTAAAACGACCTCCTTCAATAAGCACAAGGCCCGGACCCGTTTTCTGTTCCGCACCTAATGCAACTTCAAATCCTCCATTGTCAGGGTCATTATACTTCCACCCTGTAGTGGATGAAACGTTATCCCCTTTTTTGCTGCCCTTGCACGAAAAGAGAATCAATGCAGCAATAAATATAACCGACAAGGTTCTGAATCTATACATAACTCCTTAATTTTATATTATTTATGAATTTAATAATCTACCTTTTTCCCGAAATAGTTTTTTTGGACACCAAATATAACTACATATAAGGTATATTTATTGTACTGAATTTAATTCTTTTTTCAACATTGTGTAAACTGAATGTAAGGCCAGTCTGATGGACAAGAGAAAATGGCATTAGTGAATTGCCCGATGCCAAATTGAACCTGTAATTATAAAACAAGCTAAGTTTTTCTCTCCTGAATGAAAATCCTGCCTGAACATCAATGTTCTTATTATTATTTACCAGAAGTACAGAGCTGAAAGACAGGTAATTACTTTGCAGTACTGCTCCAGCACCTGCACTTATGAATTTTCCCTGCAACTCAACTGAGGCAAGTGGCAGGATTTTTAGATCAGTCCCCTTTTTCAGATCAATATCTGCAATTAAGTGCATCAGATATTTTCGTTTAAGCCTTTCAACAGACGATCCGTTTCCGTCCAGATCGGGTTGGGTAAGATGAGTTATAGCGAATCCGCCAGTAAGTTTTTTGTAGATAAACATAAAGCCTGTACCGACATCAAACACAGTTGTGTTTTCATTTGACATTAATTCAGAGGATGGCAGCGAAATTCCGCCCATAGGATCGATCTGATCAGGAAAAACAGCATCACTGAAATTAAAACCGCGATGGAAAAATGCGGCAGATAGTCCTGCATTAATAATAAAGATCCTTACCTGCCTGCAAAAAATAAGAATATGACAAGCCGCCTCTCAGATCGTTCACTATTCCTCCGATATAATCATTTGCAATGTAGAAACCAGCTCCTCCGTGCAGAGCCTGGAAGTACGAATCATATGAAAGAAAAACAGAGTGGAAATTATAATGATTCCCCGGATAGAAATTAAGATATGAGAGTCTCATTGTCCCATCCAGGCTGCTGCCTGTAAAAGCAGGATTATTCAAGATCATGGTCTGATAACCAGGACCATAATCCGTCTCCTGACAAAATAAGGCTTCAGAAAAAATGAAAATCAGGATGCATATCAGCCCCGGACGGTTTATCATATTAATTAAAACTGTAATATCAACGTAGTGACCCTGTCCAAAATTTCATTCAAAACTATTTTCATTCCGCAAAATAAAATAAAAACCTGAACTACATTTCTATCTTTGTCATGAATAATGGTGAGACCGGTTAAAATAGCGTGTTTTGCGGTTATGCTTTTCTTCCTGAATATTACCGTCAGCGGAATTACGAAAAGTTACTCTTCTTCCTCAGTTCTCTCTTCAGGCAAGTGGTTTAAAATCGCAGTTACGGAGGATAACATCTACAGGATTGACTATTCGAGGCTGAAACAGCTTGGACTGGATTATCCGTCAAATCCAAGGATTTTCGGTAACAATCAGGGTCAGCTCTCATACTATAATGACGGCTCAGAACCTGATGACCTGAGGGAAATTGCTATTTACATCAATACGGGCAGTGACGGAGTTTTTAATGAAGGCGACTATCTCCTGTTTTATGGCAAAGGGACAAACAGGTGGATTTATGATAATTCCACCGGAGATTTCGACTATCTGAGGCATAATTATTCCGATACTGCATTCTATTTTATAACCTCGGGACCGGTTCAGGGGAAAAGAATCGGATCTGCTGATGGATCCCGGTTACAGCCTAATTACTTTTCTGCTGTATCCGATGCCTTGTATATTCATGAAATGGAGACTGAAAACCTTATTCATTCCGGAAGAGAGTGGTACCAGCCGGTAAGTTATTCAAAAGATGCCGAAGTAAATCCGGGATATAAGGATATTGTACCTGCTGATAAAATAAAATATACAATAAGAGTTCTCGCAAGAGCTTCTGTTTCAACACTTTTCAGATTGACTGAAAATGGATCTGTAATTAGCTACTGTTCCTGTAAACGGGATCAACCTGGCTTCCACAACAGGAACTTATGCCCAGGCAGAACTGGCAGAAGGTGAATTCATTCCATCATCATCACAACCTGCATATAAAGTGTCATTTGTGAATAATGGTGAGATATCAGCAAAGGGATGGATCGATTATGTGAAACTGCATGCCAGAAAACTGAATAAATTTGAAGGAAAAACTGCAAGTTTTACAGACTCAAAATCAGTTGGAAATGGTAATGTTACTGAATTCACAATTACAAGCTCGGCCGAGGGAACCATGATATGGGATGTGACAGATCCTTTTACACCTAAAACGATCCAATTTGCCAGGACAGGTGAAAATATCACCTTTAAGATGGCAACTGACACTCTGAAAATTTTTATTGCTTTTATCAGCAGCAATGCCAAAACGCCTGTAATAAGATCAGACAGCTTTGCCAAATCAGGATCTTCACTCTTCACCAGCTGCTGATATGATAATTGTAACTCATCCATTATTTATCCAGTATGCAGGGCAGCTGGCCGAAATACACAGAAAGAACAGCGGACTGGTATCACTTGTTACCACACCTGAACAGATATACAATGAGTTTTCAGGAGGTATTCCTGATATTGCTGCGATAAGGAATTTCCTGAGGATGAAGTTTCTGCTTCAGAAGGACACTGATCATCCGCTCAAATATCTGCTTTTATTCGGAGATGGTTCTTTTGAAAATAAGACTCCGCCTCCGGGTAATACGAATTATGTGCCGACATACCAGACTCAGAATTCAAACATTATAATCTCATCCTTTACTTCCGATGACTTTTACGGTCTTCTCGAAGACGGGGAAGGTGAAGATGCCGGTACAGAGGATCTGGGTATCGGAAGGATCCCTGTTTCGGATACTACTGAAGCCCGGATAGTGGTATCCAAAATTGAAGCTTACCTTAGTTCTGCTAACAAGGGAGACTGGAAAAATGTTGTATGTATTACTGCCGACGATGAAGACGGCAACACACACATGTCCGATGCTGAAGGTCTTGCTGGTCTGCTTGCTGAACGCGCTCCATGGGTGAACGTTGACAAGATCTATTTTGATGCCTATAATCAGATCACAACTTCCACAGGCCAGTTTTATCCTGATGTGACACAGGCTATAAGTGACAGGATCAATTCCGGAATACTGGTTTTCAATTACATAGGACATGGAAATGAGACAAGCCTGGCGCACGAGAGAGTAATAACTCCTGACGATATAGATAAGTGGAAAAACATTTCAAAGCTTCCACTTTTTATTACTGCGACATGTGAATTCAGCAGATTTGATGAAATTACAATAAACAGCGTTACCAATAGTATAACCGGAAAACCTTCATCGGGGGAAAAGATTCTGCTTGACACTAAAGGCGGGGCAATTGCGCTTATGTCGACAACGCGGCTTGTCTATTCAGCTCCGAATTATGCTCTCAACAGAAATATTTTTGAGGCTGCCTTTGATCGTGATCCGGAAGGGAAGGCCCGGAGGCTGGGTGATATTATCAGGATCGCAAAAAACATGTCGGGGGACAATACAAACAAAAGAAATTTCCTTTTGCTCGGAGATCCCGCTGTCAGGCTTGCATATCCATGGCATGGAAATGTTGTGACAGACTCAATAAACAATGTGCCGGCAGGAGGTAGTATCGACACTCTCAAAGCGCTATCAATGATAACGGTGGCCGGCCATATTGAAGATAATTCAGGAAATCAGTCATCTGATTTCAATGGTGTTGTTGCTCCGCTCGTTTTCGGGAAGCCGGAGGAGATTCAAACACTTGCTAACGACGGCGGACAGAAAATGGAATTTGAGGAACAGAATAATATTCTTTTCAGCGGCAAAACCAGGGCAGAAAACGGCAAGTTCAGTTTCACCTTCATTGTTCCGAGGGATATTGATTACTTACCGGGTAAGGGTAAAATAAGTTACTATGCTTTTAATGAAGCAAGGGATATGAACGGCAGTTTTTCCGGTATTGTCACAGGAGGATTCAGCAACAAAAACGATCTTGATACTGAAGGACCTGCAATAAGACTCTTTATTAATGACACTCTTTTTCGCAGCGGAGGAATAACCGACAGTAATCCAAGTCTGCTGGCGCTGATCGAGGACAAAGGAGGGATCAATACTGCCGGAACCGGTATTGGACATGATCTTTCATGCTGGCTTGACAATGACCGCACCACTTCTTTTATACTCAATAATTATTATGAAAATGACTTCGGAAGCTACAGTAAGGGAAGTATAATTTACAATTTTTCAGGACTTGATCCGGGAAGTCACACCCTCACTTTAAAGGCATGGGATAATTTCAACAATTCGAGTGAAAAATCAATTATTTTCCTTGTTGAGAACGGAGAGAAATTCATCCTGAAAAACCTTCTTAACTATCCAAATCCTTTTATTGAAAGAACAAAGATCAGTGCCGAGCATAACAGGCCAGATGAACTGTTTGATGTGACCGTGACGATTTTCAGCATGAACGGTGTAATAATCAGGATTTTAAGAACCTCTGTCCCTGCGACCGGGTACCAGCTTGCTCCGGTCGAATGGGATGGCAATACATCAGGCGGGCAGAGAGCAGGGAGGGGCGTCTATCCATACAGAGTGACAATAACCACAGGGAATGGTGAAACTTCCACTATTTCAGGAAGAATGATCATTTATTAACAGGTACACAATAAGTCACCAAAATATTTGTTCTATATTTGCGAAATCTTAAAAAAGATATAATCAGTATGAAGAAAAAAATTACTCCAGTTATATTATTCTTATTGCTATTTGCCTGTACCGTAAAGGTGTATTCACAGGAACTGAATGCTATTCAGACAGTGGTTCCGTTTCTTGTCTATAGCACCCGATTCAAGGTCAGGTGCAATGGGCGATGCCGGTGTGGCAACAACCCCCGACACTTATAGTCAGCACTGGAATCCTGCAAAATTTGCTTTTATTGACGGGAAAGCGGGTGTTGGAATTTCATATTCACCCTGGTTAAGGAACCTTGTTCCTGATATCAATATTGCATATTTAACAGGATACTACAGGATTGACGAAAAACAGGTTGCAAGCGGAAGCCTTTTATATTCCTCACTTGGAGATGTTCCTTTCACTGATGACTTCGGTAATCTTGAACGGACTTTTAAACCAAATGAACTGGCTTTTGATCTGGGTTATTCAAGAATTTTTGCTGAAAACTTCTCCGGAGGGATTGCCTTCAGATTTATCTATTCAAATCTCACCGGCGGATCATATTCGGGAGGTGATGCTACAAAACCGGGAATATCATTTGCTGCAGATATTTCAGGTTATTACAGAAAAGATGTTACAATGTTCAGCAAAGATGGCGAGCTGGCTTTCGGACTCAACTTCTCCAATATCGGATCAAAAATGAGTTACTCCGACGGACAGACCTCTGATTTCATCCCAATGAACATGAGGCTTGGTACAGCAGGAACTATTAAACTCGATAATTTCAATAAGCTCACTCTTGCAATTGATTTTAACAAGCTTCTGGTCCCTACTCCTCCTATCTATAATAACGATATGGAAATAATAGCCGGTAAAAATCCGAATGTTTCGGTTCCTGTTGCAATATTCCAGTCATTTTATGATGCACCTGGCGGCTTTAAGGAAGAGATCGATGAGATAACCTCTTCAATAGGTCTGGAATACTGGTACAACAACCAGTTTGCATTAAGAGCCGGATATTTTCATGAAAATGAAAGCAAAGGCAACAGAAAATATTTTACCGCCGGAGCAGGATTCAAGCTCAAGGGCTTCAACATTGATTTCTCATACCTGATGCCCACCGTTTCAAATCATCCTCTCGCAAGAACACTCCGTTTCTCACTTGCATTCGACATTAATGCACTTAAGAAGAACGGTATATCACAATGAATATCAGAATAGGACAGGGAATTGATTTTCACCGTCTTGAACCAGGTCTTGACCTATGGCTGGGAGGAGTCATGATCCCGTCTGAACGCGGATGTGTTGCATATTCTGACGGTGATGTTCTTCTTCATGCTGTTTGTGATGCTCTTCTGGGAGCTGCCGGATTAAGGGATATTGGTTATCATTTCCCGGATTCTGATCCGGAATTTAAAAAGATCGACAGCAAAATCCTGCTAAAAAGAACTTATGGCCTTGATCAGGGAAAAAGGATACAGCGTTATCAATATTGACTGCACTGTATGCCTTGAAAAACCTAAAATAGCGTCATATTCATCGTGAAATGAAGAATATTATTTCAGCCATACTGGAAACAACCCCCGAAAACATTTCCATAAAAGCAACCACCACCGAAAAGCTCGGCTTCACTGGCAGAGAAGAGGGAGTTGTAGCCTTTGCTGTTGTTCTTATTAACAAATAAATTACCTCGACCACGCACCCGTACCTCATACCGTTTTTATTGCTTCGTCAATAAGCTTGTCGTCAGCAATATAAGGAACTGTAACTTTCAGCCCGGGAGTTCTCTTCATCTCTCTTTCGAGTGTAAACATCGCACCTTCGTTTCTTGCCCAGCTTCTTCTGGCGATGCCATTGTTTACATCCCAGTGAAGCATCATTCTTAGCTTGCTCTCCGCATCCTTCGATCCGTCAAGCACCATCCCGAATCCACCATTTATCACCTCTCCCCATCCGACTCCACCCCCATTATGCAGCGAAACCCATGTTGCTCCCCGGAATGCATCACCAATGACATTCTGAACTGCCATGTCGGCCGTGAATTTTGAACCGTCCCTTATATTGGAGGTCTCCCTGAAAGGCGAATCGGTACCTGAAACATCGTGATGATCTCTTCCTATTACGACAGGAGCTGAAATAATTCCATGTTCGACAGCGAAATTAAATGCTTTGGCTATTTCTATTCTTCCTTCAGCATCAGCGTACAGAATTCTTGCCTGCGAACCTACTACCAGCCTGTTTTTATCAGCTTCTTTAATCCAGCGGATATTATCAGACATCTGTTGTCTTATCTCATGCGGGGAACTTATCAATATTTTCTCAAGGGTTTCAGAGGCGATCCTGTCAGTTATTTCAAGATCGGCTGGATCATTTGAGCAGCAAACCCACCTGAATGGCCCGAAGCCGTAATCAAAGCACATCGGACCCATAATATCCTCAACATAGGAAGGATATCTGAACTCTCCTGATGAATTCAGAATATTAGCACCTGCCCTCGATGCTTCGAGAAGAAATGCATTTCCATAATCGAAGAAATAGGTTCCCCTTTCACAATGCCGATTAATTGCATTCACCTGCCTTCTCAAAGATTGCCTGACAAGTTCCCTGAACCTTTCAGGATCAGAGGAGATCATCAGGTTTGATTCTTCAAATGAGATCCCTGCAGGGTAATAACCCCCTGCCCATGGATTATGCAGTGAAGTCTGGTCCGATCCGATATCAACCTTAATGTTATTTCTGGCAAACTGCTCCCACAGGTCAACGATATTCCCGTTGAATGCAATGGAAACAACCCTGTTTTCCTTTTTAGCTTCGAGCACTCTGCTGATAAGCTTATCCATATCAGAAATAACCTCATCAACCCAACCCTGAGAAAACCGTTTACTGACGGCTTTGGGATTCACCTCAGCTATCACGGAAATTACACCTGCAATTCCGGCAGCTTTGGGCTGGGCACCTGACATGCCTCCAAGTCCTGATGAAACGAACAGCTTCAATTCTTTATGACCCTTATCAGCTTCAATCTTGCGGCATGCATTGAGTATTGTTATTGTTGTGCCGTGGACAATTCCCTGCGGACCGATATACATATATGAACCTGCAGTCATCTGTCCGTACTGTGAAACGCCCAGTGCGTTGAATCTCTCCCAGTGATCCTGGGATGAATAATTAGGGACTACCATTCCATTAGTCACAACTACTCTCGGTGAATCCTTGTGTGAGGGGAAAAGGCCCAGCGGATGGCCTGAACTGACAACCAGAGTTTGTTCATCTGTCATCTCTGAAAGGTACCTCATGGTCAGACGGTACTGCGCCCAGTTCTGGAATACGGCTCCATTACCCCCGTACGTTATCAGTTCATGCGGGTGCTGGGCTACCTTTTCATCAAGATTATTGGAGATCATCAGCATTATTGCAGCTGCATGTCCTGACCTGTGGGGAAAATCATTAATATGCCTCGCTTTTATCTCATATTCAGGCCTGAACCTGTACATATAGATCCTTCCGAAATCATGAAGCTCTCTGGCAAATTCACCTGCCAGGGTTCTGTGAAAATGGACCGGGAAATATCGGAATGCGTTCTTAATTGCAAGTTTTTTTTCTTCAGGGGTAAGAATATCTTTTCTTTTAGGAGCATGATTGATGTTCTGATCATATGGTTTTGGTTCAGGTAATGTTTCCGGGATTCCCTCTGAGATCATGTTTTGAAATTTAGAAGTAGTCATAGGAGTATAGATGGATTACGAATGTAAAATTAGGAATAAAAAAACCACCCTTGTGAGGTGGCCCTTTATCTTTTTATTCTATTTCATCCTACAGATGGCTCTCACTTATGATCTCATCATCAACAAGTATCCGGCCGCAGTATTCGCATACTATAATTTTCTTTCGCGACCTGATATCCAGTTGCCTCTGAGGAGGTATCTGGTTAAAACAGCCTCCACATGCATCACGTTGAACAGGCACCACAGCCAATCCGTTCCTTGCATTTGACCTTATCCTTTTATAGGCGGTCAGCAACCTCTCCTCTATCACTGCCTGAATTTTTTCAGATTTTTTGTACAGACCCTCCTCTTCCTTCTGGGTGTCTGAAATGATCTCATCGAGTTCGGCCTTCTTATTTTCCAGGTCTGACTGGCGGTCAGCAAGTGTTGCTTCCGAATCAGCAATCACCACTTTCTTTTCTTCTATCTGGACGGCAAACTCTTTGATCTTTTTATTGAAAAGCTCGATCTCAAGATTCTGAAATTCAATTTCTTTTGAAAGAGAATCAAACTCACGGTTATTCCGTACATTTTTTTGCTGTTCCTCATATTTCTTTATAAGTGCTTCAGCTTCGGTAATTTCATTGTTCTTTTTTGAAACTGCTTTATCAAGGCTCACAACCTCTTCCCTCAGGTTGCCCAGCCTTGTCTCGAGTCCTGCAATCTCATCTTCAAGGTCCTGTACCTCAAGCGGAAGCTCACCCCTTAGTGTCTTTATCTTGTCTATTTCTGAATCCACCAGTTGCAGACCATACAGTGCTCTTAGCCTATCCTCTACTGATATCTCAGCTTCATGTGTTTTTACTTTTTCCATTTTATCGATAATTTATCGGATTGGTATTTGTTTCTGAAAACCGGACTGCAAATTTAGGGAATTTTTTGACAATAAGGTCGTGTAATATTTCAGTTGAAAATTTTTCAGTTTCAAAATGTCCGCAATCGACAAGTAAAATCCTGTCATCAGCTTCAAACCAGGTATGATATTTAATATCGCCTGTTACATATGCATCTGCCCGCGCTGAAACAGCATTATTTAAAAGTGATGCTCCTGAGCCACCGCAAAGGGCGATCTTCTTAACCATCTTACCTGTCAGACCGGAGTGCCTCATTCCACGCGCCTCAAACACTGACGAAACAAAGCTCAGAAAACCATTCTCGCTTAAAGGTTCGTCAAGATACCCTGTACAACCAAGTCCATAATCAATATTGTCATTCTCAAGCGAATAAATATCATAGGCAACTTCCTCATAAGGATGAGTATCAAGAAGTGCATTTACTACCTTTTCCTTTAGATGCGAAAAGAGTATAGTCTCAAATCTCACCTCCTTCTCGAAATGTTCCTTTCCTTTCTCACCTGTAAAAGGATTAGTACTTTCACCTGCCCTGAAACTGCCGGTGCCTGAAACAGTGAATCCGCAGCGGTCATAATTGCCAATAAAACCTGCGCCTGCGTTAAAAACCGCTTCCCTGACCTTTTCAAGATGATCCTCCGGGATAAAAGTCACCAGCTTGATCAGCTTATCTTTCAAAGGCAACAGGACTTTTATATACTGCAATCCGAGTTTTTGTGCCATTTTCTTGCTCACTCCATCGCTCATCATATCCAGATTGGTATGTGAGGAGTAAACAGCAATGTCATTTTTAATTGCTTTGATAAGGATCCTGTCGGCAGGAGATCTTCCAGTTATTGTCTTTATGCCGCCGAAAATGAGGGGATGATGGGAAATTACAATGCCACATCCTTTTTGAATGGCCTCATCAATTACCTTTTCGGTAATATCAAGTGTTATCAGTGCTGAAGCAATTTCTTTATCAGGCAGCCCAACCTGAAGTCCGGAGTTGTCGTATTCTTCCTGAAATGACAAGGGAATTGCCGAATCAAGATAAGAACAAAGTTCTGATACCTTCATGCTAAATATTATCTCTTAAATCAAGGAGGAGGTCTTTTATTTTTTGAAGCGATTCGTTGATCTCAAATATATGGTCAGCCTCATCCCAACGCCCGGTAAGTTTCTTTTTCACACCAGCCATTGTCATCCCTTCTTCCTTTAAAAGACGGTGTATGATCGCAAGATTCTTTACGTCTGTTGCTGTAAACATCCTGTTCCCCTTCTTGTTCTTCATTGGTTTCAGAATGTCAAACTCGTTCTCCCAGAACCTTACAGTGGATACGGGGACGTCAAGCATTTTTGAGACCTCCCCAATAGAATAGTAGAGCTTTTCAATTTTCTTTTCTCTATATGGCATGTTGTCTTTAATATTAGTCAAATGATTGACCTGTTTTCGAGGCAATCTCAATCATTTTTTCATATTCTGCTGGTGTAAGATCATTAAAGAAATAATTTACCGGATCGACATTTACTCCATTAAGCTTGATCTCATAGTGCAGGTGCGGAGCGACCGACATCCCGGTATTTCCAACATATCCGATAACATCACCCCTGTGAACCTTCTGTCCTGCTTTCACATTAAAGCTTTCAAGATGAGCATATATTGATGAATAGCCGAAACCATGATTTATAATTATATAGTTACCCATGCCCCTCTTGCTCGATAAAACAGATTCAATGGTCCCGTCACCCGATGCATATACCTCCGTTCCAAGAGGTGCCGTAAAATCCATTCCTGCATGAAACTTGCTTATTTTATAAACCGGATGGATCCTTAGTCCAAACCCTGATGCAATTCTTGTAAGATCTTTTGTTGAAATCGGAATGATTGCAGGAATTGATCTCAGCATTTCTTCCTTTTCCCTTGCCAAGCAATATAAGTTCATCGAACGATTTTGACTGAACATAAACCTTTTTTCTTATAACATCGAGTTTCTTTACAGTTTCGATGACAAGTCTTGAATTATTAAATCCCTCAAGTTCGTTATAACGGTTGACCCCTCCGATACCTGACCTGCCGCTGAGTCGCCTGAATCGGTTCAGCACCGAAAATTGTTCTGTAAAGATTATCGTCGGTTTCCTGCAGATGTTCAATCACAGTCTCAAGGTTACCCATTTCCCTGTGAATCAAATCATACTGGAGAGTCAGCTGTGCAATTTCACGTTTAAGGGCTTTTTCCTTGGGAGTGTCAAAAAATAATCCGATACATGAAATTAAGCACCACTGCAA
Source organism: uncultured Bacteroidales bacterium (assembly GCA_963746685.1). Classification (GTDB taxonomy): domain Bacteria; phylum Bacteroidota; class Bacteroidia; order Bacteroidales; family VadinHA17; genus LD21. The sequence continues at coordinate 595,973 of CAVVBY010000033.1, read as the reverse complement.
TAATAATCTGAGCCTATTAAATATGCCAGTAACCTGAGCAAAATTGCTTTTACTCCCAGACGGATTTTGTCAAAGCTTAGTGAGTCGGGGTTAAACTTGTACTTTACATGTTTCATGATTCAGCAAAGATAAATATTTCATAATAGAAATGAAATCGACCTGATAAATTGGATCAGGGTTCTGAATCATGAAATAATCAGCTGAACTATTATCTGAATTTAGACTGGGCGGTGAGTGTTTGAATCATATCAAAATACTCATCTTCAGTAAGATCATTATTGAAATAATAGAGAGGATTCTTATGTTGTCCGAAAAGGTCAATCTGGTAATGAAGGTGCGGGCCGGAGGAAGTTCCTGTACTTCCGCTGAGACCAATCAGATCGCCCCGTTTTACATTAAGTCCGACAGTTACCTTGATATTGCTGAGATGACCATAAGTCGACCGATAGCCGTATCCATGGTCAATTACAATGCAATTGCCAAATCCACTGTTCCATCCTGCTTCAATAACCTTTCCGGAACCTGTTGCATAAACTTCTGTTCCGTAAGGAGTGCTGAAATCCTGTCCGTGATGCCATTGAGGAGTTCCAAGTACCGGGTGTTTTTCTCTGAATTTCATCCCGTCACCCAGCCTGTAAATAACATTCACCGGGCTTATCATGGGAAGATATTCCATTTCCCGTTTCCATTCATTCTTTTTTTCTTCAATGGCCTTAAATGATTCAAACTGAATTGTCGCTCCTGTTCTTTATTTCATCCACCTTTTTCCGGAATGAGAGCATCAGATCTGAATTGTAATAACCATCAAGCTCTTCATACCTGTTCTACACCTCCGGATCCCATATTACGCATCGAGGCAGGAATGGAATCCATATCCAGAACAGGTCGGTAACGGTTTCCGTCAGATAGTTCAAGATCATCGAGGGTTTTCAGTGAGTTATCGATATTCATTCCCATTATTGAGTACTTCAGCTTCAGGTTCTCAATTTCCTGACTTAATTCCTTTTCTTTGGGGGAACCGAACATGCCATTAAAAACAGCTGAATAAATAAAAGTTGACGGCAACAGCAGACCAGAGACCATAAAGCAAAGCGGATAAGCTTGCTCTTCCATGGTAATCTTACCTTTTTGTACTGAAGATCTGACAAATCAAGAAAATACTTCTGCTTGAACATCAACTGCTCTGGTTTTTTATGACTGACATTGACAAATCTAAAACAATTAAATTAATTTTACAAACTCAAATTTGAGTTACTTATTGTGTAATAATATGTTATTTACATTAAAAGCAAACGAGTTAAGAAAGCTGTTTTTTGACTTTTTTCATTCAAAAGAGCATCTGATAGTACCTTCCGCACCCATGGTTATGAAGAATGATCCCACTCTTATGTTCACCAATGCAGGGATGAACCAGTTCAAGGATATTTTTCTCGGGAACCAGCTTCCTGTAAGCAGGAGAATTGCAAATTCACAGAAATGCCTGAGGGTATCAGGAAAGCATAACGATCTTGAAGAAGTGGGTCATGATACCTATCATCATACAATGTTCGAAATGCTTGGGAACTGGTCGTTTGGTGATTATTTTAAAAAAGAAGCAATTGAATGGGCATGGGAATTCCTGGTTAAACGTCTTGGCATCCCTGAAGACAGGCTCTATACAACTGTTTTTGAAGGAAGCCCTGAAGAGAATGTTCCGCGCGATAATGAAGCATTCAATTGCTGGAAAAGCTGTTTTACAAATCCGGAAGGAAGGATACTAGAAGGATCAAAAAAGGATAATTTCTGGGAAATGGGAGAAACAGGACCATGCGGTCCCTGCTCAGAGATCCATGTTGATATCAGGGATGAATCAGAAAGGAAAAAGGTACCGGGTTATGAACTGGTGAATAAAGGTCACCCTCAGGTAATTGAGATCTGGAACCTGGTTTTCATCCAGTATAACAGGCTCTCAAACGGAAAACTCGAACAGCTCCCGGCAAAGCACGTTGATACAGGAATGGGATTTGAAAGGCTCTGCATGGTTGTTCAGGGAAAGAAATCAAATTACGATACAGATATTTTTCAGTCGATAATAAGCCAGATTTCTGAAATTACCGGGAAAAAATACGGTGTCAATGAAAACTGGGATATTGCTTTAAGGGTAATAGCCGACCACCTTAGAGCTATTGCCTTTTCAATTGCTGACGGGCAGATGCCCTCAAATAATAAAGCAGGTTATGTGATCAGGAGGATCCTTCGCCGGGCTGTCAGATATGGATATAACAACCTCGGGACTGAAGAACCTTTCCTTTACCGGCTTGTACCTGTACTTGCCGATGTTATGGGTGACACTTATCCTGAGCTCAGGACAGCAAAGGATCATATTACGAAAGTGATCCTTGAAGAGGAAACCTCTTTCCTGAAAACCCTTGGAAAAGGATTAAAGCTTATTGAAAAGAAAATTGAAGAACTCAAGAAATGAAGGCAGTAATATCCTGTCCGGCAAAGCTGCATTTGAGCTCTATGATACATTTGGATTTCCGGTCGACCTCACACAGCTTATTCTGAAGGAGAATGGCATGATGACGGATATTGCCGGGTTTGAGAATGAGATGAAGAACCAGAAGAACAGGTCGAGGGAAGATGCAGCCGTTGAGGCTGGGGACTGGACAATTGTCAGGGAGACACCGGAGACGAAGTTCACTGGTTATACTAACACGGAAGATGATGTCCTGATTTCAAAGTACCGTAAAATTAAATTCAAGGGAAAAGAGAGCCTGCAGATCATCCTGAACAAGACTCCCTTTTATGCTGAATCGGGCGGTCAGGTAGGTGATACAGGATTTCTGATTTCCGGCAAGGAGAAAATAGAGATCATCGATACTGTAAAGGAAAATAATGCCATCATACATGTAAGCCATGGCAAACTGACCGATCCGCTTGCTCAGTTTCATGCAGTGATCGATCTCGAAAAACGGCAGATGACTGCAAACAATCATACTGCAACGCATCTTATCCACTTTGCATTAAGATCGGTTCTCGGGAAACATGTTGAACAGAAAGGATCACTTGTCACTCCTGATCGTCTCAGGTTCGATTTCAGCCATTTCACCAAGCTTACAAAAGAAGAACTGAAGAAGGTGGAAGAGATAGCAAACAGGATGGTAAGGGAAAGCAGCAATATAAACGTATCTGAAGGTGTTTCGATGAAAGAAGCCCGTGATATGGGTGCCATGGCTCTTTTCGGGGAAAAATACGGTGATACTGTAAGGGTTGTAAGATTTGGAGAATCAATAGAATTATGCGGCGGAACGCATGTCGACAATACCGGAAGCATCGGGATCATAAAGATCATTTCTGAAGGTGGTATAGCATGCAGGAATAAGAAGGATTGAAGCAGTAACCGCTGCAAAGGCAGAGGAATACATAAATGAAAGAATAGAATCTGCCGATGAAGTTGCAGCTCTTCTTAAGAGCACCGGAAACATAAAGGAAAGCGTTGAGAAGCTTATGGCTGAGAATGCCCTTCTGAAAAAAAGCATTGAAAAATTTGAGGCTCAGTCTGCTTCAGTAATCATCAGGGAACTTGAAGGAAAAGCAGTTCTGATAAAAGGGATTAGATTTATGTCCGGCAAAATTGATATCGGGTCAGCAGATATGCTAAAAAATATAGCTTTCCAGGTACGCAATTCTTCTGATAATACAGTACTTGTAATAGGAGCTGAGATAAGTGAAAAAGCCAATATACTGGTAATGGTAAGCGATACCCTGGTAAAAGAGAAAAACCTAAATGCAGCAGCAATAATTAAAGAGATCGCCGGAGAGATAAACGGAGGAGGTGGCGGACAACCATTCCTTGCCTCCGCAGGAGGCAAGAATCCTTCAGGAATACCGGCAGCGTTGAAAAAAGCAGAGGAATATCTGAGGAAAATGTTTAAATAACCCCTGTGCCGGCTATTTTTATTATTTTTGGGACATTCAAAGCACTATGAAGAAGCCAGGTTATTTTTTTTCTGCTTTTTTGATCGCAGTTGGTTCAGCTGTTTTAATATCCTGCACTCCCGGGGCATGCTTTGAAGAGACAAATGCATACCTGAAAGCCACATTTTACAGTAACACCACTAAGGAAAAAAAGACACCTCGAAAGCCTGACTCTTTTCGGATTAAGCAAGACGGATACAATCTATAATAAGGAATCCGGTGTTCAGCCTGCTCTTTTTCCACTTGATGCATCTTCCGGATCCTGTACTTTCATTATCAGGATAAATAATATAACTGACACAATACATATACTTTATTCAAGCTATCCGCACCTGATATCAAAAGAATGCGGATATACATTTTATCACAGGCTTGACACAGCTTACCCTTCAGGAAATGCCTTCTATATTTATAAGAGTTCAAACAACATAACAACTGCAAATGAGGAGAATATCCGCATATTTTATTAGTCTCCTGATATTTCTTCATACCGGTAACCTCATTGCACAGGATACTGTTCTTTTCCCTTTGAAAATAAGGGCTGGCATCGATATTGCAGGTCCGGGAATTTATCTTTCAGACAAGAACAACCTCAGCATGGAAGGATATTTTTCATTTGACAAAAGCGAGAAGATGGCCTTTGTTCTGGAAGCCGGGTATCTGAACTATAAATACTCCCAATACAATTACGATTATACAAGCAAAGGTGTCTTTGTCCGGCTCGGTGTCGATTTTAACCTGCTGAAGCCCGAAACTATCACTGGGCAAATACTGGGCCGGCATCGGATTGCGGTATGGCATGAGTCTGTTCAATTCAGAGACTCCCTCCTTTCAGCATGAAAACTATTGGGGCACTGTAACTTCATCAATTCCTTCAAAAAAGGCCATGGGACATTTTATTGAAGTCGCTCCGGGTGTAAAAACTGAGATTTTCAGAAATTTCAGTATGGGATGGACGATCAGGCTGAAGCTTTTAATATCAGGAGGCGGAGGTAGGGATCTCAGGCCCATCTATTTCCCCGGGTATGGAAATGGCGGAAAAAGGACAGCTGCGGGTATCAGTTATTTCATCACCTGGAATATCCCTTACAAAACCAAAACCGTCATAACCAAACCGGTGGTGGTTGAAGAGGAAACTGATAGAAACTGAACAGAAGGCTCAGAACGCCGATACAAACTTCTATTAAACCCCTGAATTTTTGGGCACGGATCACAGATCCGCGCCAGCAATTGTAATTACAATGTAATTACATCTTTTTGAACTCTGAAGTCTTATGGCTGAAGATCCATAATCCCATGAATGTCAGAAAACCATTAAGCAGGAGCAGTTCGAATCCGAACTTGTATCCGTTGAACAACTCCTCAGAATACATGCTCAGAAAATAACAGACTACAGGCGAAAGAACAGCTATGAAAGGAGTAATCCTGTCATTTACCTGTCTTTTTGTAAAAAGTCCGAAGGAATAAAGGCCTAACAGCGGACCGTAGGTGTACCCGGCTATTGTGAATAACTTATCAATTATAGCCCTGTCATTCAATGATCTGAATATCAGAATGCAGATAAAGAAAATAATGGCTATTGCAATATGCACCATATATCTGGCCTTTGTTTTAGCCTTTTCGGTCATTCCTTCCCGTCTTTCAAGACCAAGAAAATCAAGACTTACACATGTTGTAAGTGATGTCAGAGCTCCGTCGGCACTTGGGAAAGCAGCTGAAATAAGACCTACCAGAAAAACAATTCCTGCAACAGGTGTCAGGTAATTAAATGCTATTGTGGGGAAAAGATCATCTGTTAAGGCAACAGTAATATTTTTGCTCTGTGCATAAAAAAGAAGGAAGGCGCCCAGAACAAGAAAAAGAAAATTTACAAAGACCAGAATACCGCTGAAAGTGAACATATTCTTCTGAGCTTCCTTGAGATTCCGGCAACTCAGGTTTTTCTGCATCATCTCCTGGTCAAGTCCGGTCATTGAAATTGTTATAAACATACCGCTCAGAAATTGCTTAACAAAGAATCTCTCATTATGCCAGTCAGTTATGAACATTTTTGAAACAGAGCTGTCAAGAACTGTTCTGGCCAGCTTAAACACGGGTGACCCCATTTCCCTGCTATATATAAATTACCGAAAGAACAACAGCAAGCAGCATAAATGTTGTCTGCAGTGTATCTGTCCAGACTATTGTTCTGATCCCTCCTTTTAAAGTGTAAAGAATAATCAGAGTAATGAAAATAAGCACATTAACCCAGAAAGGAACATTCCAGGCATCAAAAACAAATATCTGAAGAACATTTATTACGAGGAACATTCGCAGAGATGCTCCAAGGATCCTTGACAGGATGAAAAATCCGGCTCCTGTTTTATACGACCAGAAACCAAACCGTTGATCAAGATAAGTATAAATTGACGTAAATTTCAGCCTGTAATAAAGCGGCAGAAGAACAAGAGCAATTACAAAATACCCGAAAAGATAGCCAAAGACCACCACCATATAGCTGAACTGGGTCTCTTTAACCCAGCCGGGAACCGACATAAAAGTTACTCCCGACAAGTGAAGCACCGATCATACCGTAAGCAACCACAAACCAGGGTGATATCCTGTTACCAATATAAAATGACTGATTGTTGGCTTTGCGGGCTGTTATCCAGGTGACCGTAAATAAAAGAACTGTATAGGCCAGGAATATAATCAGTATCAGCAATGGTTTCATTAAAAGAAGCTGAAATTAAACTGCAAGGATAACAAAAAGAATGGAAGACAAAAAATTCACTGGCAGGTTTAGTGAATAGGTAATAATTGAACTATTTTTGTCTAAAACCTTTCACAATGAGTTTCTCAGAATATCCTTCAAAACTGCTTGAAAACGCTGTCAATGAGTTTGCTTCTCTTCCCGGTATTGGAAGAAAAACAGCTTTCAGGCTTGTTATGAACCTGCTTAAAAGAGATTCTGAAGAGGTAAAAAGATTTGGAGAAAGCATTATCAGGCTTCACAGGGAGATCCATTACTGCAGGTCGTGCCACAATATTTCCGACAGTGAAATATGTTCGATATCTGCAGTGATGAAAAGAGAGACAGATCGCTGATATGCGTCGTTGAAAACATCCAGGATGTAATGGCAATTGAGAATACCCGGCAGTACAGAGGTGTATATCATGTCCTGGGAGGCGTCATATCCCCGGTCGACGGAATCGGGCCGGCAGATCTGAAGATTGACACTCTGGAAGAGAAAGTAAAAAACGGAGGGATAAGTGAAATTATTTTAGCCCTGAGCACTACAATGGAAGGTGATACAACAAACTTTTATCTTTTCAGGAGGCTGAATAAATACAATGTATTTCTGACAACTCTGGCCAGGGGAGTTGCCATTGGGGATGAACTTGAATACACTGATGAAATAACGCTTGGCCGGGCTATTAACAACAGGAATCCTTATCATCAATAGTCAGTTAGTCTGTTAAACAAATTTGACTCCAGGTTGTTAATGTATAAAAACAATTACATGGCACGGATGAATATTATACTTCCCGCAATGGGTGAAGGAGTGATTGAGGCAACCATAAACAAATGGCTTGTAAAAGCAGGGTGCTGAAGTAAAGGAGGATGATCCTCTTGTTGAGGTTGCGACCGACAAGGTTGATTCTGAAATACCGGCTCCTTCAGCAGGAATCATTGTGGAAATCAAAGCCTCAGAAGGATCTGTTGTAAAAGTTGGTGATACAATTGCAGTTCTTGAAAGCAACTTTGCAGTTCAGCCTGAAGAGACAATGAAAATTGAGAAAGAGGTTGAAAGGATCCGTGAGACAATTAATGCTGTCCGGGAGGAGAAAAAAGAGGAGTTGCAGGTTTCACGGGAGATGAAAAGCCGTACTCCGTCCGGCAAGTTCTTATCACCCCTGGTGAGAAATATTGCAGTGCAGGAAGGGATAAGCTATTCTGAACTGGATAAAACTACCGGGACCGGAATGGATGGAAGGATTACCAGGGATGATATTCTGAGACTGCTCGACGAAAGAAAGAAAAAGATCTTCAGAAGCTGAAAAGAAGACAGATAAGAGAGGTTCAGCCAGCTGCTTCGCAGGGAGATGAAATAATTGAAATGGACAGAGTCAGGAAGCTTATCGCCGAACATATGGTAATGTCTAAAAGAACATCTCCTCATGTTACATCATTTATCGATGCTGATGTCACCCGCATGGTCAGCTGGAGAAACAGCATAAAGGAAAAGTTCCTTGCCACGGAAGGACAAAAGCTTACCCTGACTCCGATATTTATTGATGCTGTTGCCAGAGCCCTTCATGATTTCCCAATGATAAATATTTCAGTCGATGGCAACAATATAATAAAAAAGAAGAACATCAATATAGGAATGGCTACAGCTCTTCCTGACGGCAATCTTATCGTTCCTGTCATAAAAAATGCAAATGAAAAGAACCTGACAGGCCTTGCCAGAGCAGTGAATGACCTGGCTGAAAGAGCCAGAAATAACAAGCTTAAACCTGATGAGATAACCGGAGGTACTTTCACAGTCACCAATTTCGGAACCTATCAACAACCTCTCAGGCACTCCCATAATAAATCAGCCACAGGCTGCAATTCTTGGTACAGGTGCTGTCAGAAAAATGCCGGCAGTAGTTGAAACTCCCGACGGAGATGTGATTGGTATCCGGCAGATAATGATATTATCTCTCAGCTATGATCACAGGGTGATTGATGGCGCCCTGGCTGGCAGATTCCTAAACAGGATAAAAGAGATCCTGGAGAATTATACTCCTGATCCTGCATTAAATATCATCCCTGGACTTCAGTCATCAAATTCATTAATTCGGAGAAAAATAGACGCCGAAATAATGATTGTTTCCTAAAATTGTTATATTTGTTATGATGATTAAAGTCAGAATAAAAATATTTAGCCTTTTACTGCAGCTTATTACTTTGTTGCTTTTGTCTGTTGCTGCTGCTGCTCAATCGAATGTCGAAATGAAAAAGATTTTTGCAGAGGCTGAATCATGTAACCTTTTTGAGGAGTATGAGCTGGCTAATCCACTTTATCTTCTTCTGGATAACCCTGACAATTTCAACATTCAATATAAAATAGGAACGTGTTACCTTAATATCCCCGGGGAAAAAGAACAAAGCAATCCCGTATCTTGAATCAGCTGTCAAGCATTCAAGCTATGATGCAAAGGTCAATTCCTTCAAGGAAAAGAGAGCTCCTCTGGATGCATATTTTTTCCTTGCTAAAGCATATATGATCAACAATGAGCTGGAAAAAGCACTGAGTACTTTCAACAAGTTTAAAACCCTCGCACAGGAGACAGTGAAAAAGGGCGGGATGAAAAATCTGGCTTACATTGATCAGCAGATCCAGGCATGCAACAATGCCATCAGCAATCAGGAGACTCCCTTCAGGATAAGCAAAAAGAGGCTCGGACCTGAGTTCAGTCAGGGTTCAATCAATGAAAATCCTGCTGTCAGTAGCTTTGACGGAAATACAATTGTCTTCACTGAACGAAGAGGTATTGCTGAATGCCATTATGTTTTCAAAGAAGATCAGGGGCAAATGGCAGCCTCCAATTGAAATTAATTCACACTTAAAGCCGGAGATGATTGTTCCTCATGTTCCCTTAACAGTGACGGAACATTGCTTTTCCTGTACAAAACAGATAATTTTGACGGAAATATATATTCGTCTGAATATGTTGATGGGACATGGACCCCGATTAAAAAGCTTAATAAGAACATAAACACCAAATATTACGAGTCGCATGCATCAGTCTCTGCTAATGGGAAAAAGCTCTATTTTACAAGCAACAGGGATGGAGGACAGGGAGGACTTGATATTTATCTTTCAGAAAAGGATGCTTCAGGAGACTGGGGCCCTGCAATTAATCTGGGGAGCACTGTAAATACAAAATATAATGAAGACACTCCTTTCATAACGATCAATGATTCTCTGCTCTATTTCAGTTCAGAAGGGCATAAGGGAATGGGAGGATATGACATTTTCAGGAGCAGCGGAACCGGGAGCAGCATGGAAATCGCCTGAGAATCTTGGGTTCCCAATAAATTCGACAGATGATGACAGAGTTTTTCCAGCCATTCAATAACGATGAAAACGGATTTTATTCAATTACCACAGATTATAAGAAGAAGGAGATCTTCTATATCACGCTGACCAATCCGAGGCTTAACCGGATATATGAATTGTCGGGCAAATACAGTCTCAAGGATACTGTTGTAATATATGATGAAAAGAATACAATTTACCTGACCGACAAAGTTACAGGTGACACTCTCGATACAGGTTATCCTGACAGATTTACCGGACAGATACAACTTTATTGTTGCCCCCGGCAAATTCCGCCTGTTGTATACCGGACCGAGGCTACTACCCACAACGTATTGATACAACAATCGTAAAGAATACTCCTGCAGGAGTTATTCATCTTAAAGACATCATTCTTGATAAGAACCCGTCCGTTAGTTTACGAAAAGCTTGATCTTTCAGATATTCCGGTTGTGGACCAGATTGACCCCAATATTCTTATCAAGAACCTGCGGGTTTATGATGTCACAGAAAATGATCATGCAGGATACAACGATTCTTTACTACACCGTACAGGTTATGGCATTATATAATCCTGTAGACATCAGTTATTTCAAGTACGTTTCAGATATCAAAGTATTTTATAATGAGGCGGATATGTTTTACAGATATACCACCGGTATATTTACGGTTAAGGATGAAGCTTATGCGCACAGGGATGACCTTTTCAGCAAAGGTTACCCGGATGATCTGTTCATTAAAAAGGTCACCCGCGGAACAGGAGAGAAAGCTGTACCGAGTCAGAAATATTACTCAATTCAGCTAAAGGCCACCAGCGCTCCGGTGGACATAAGTACAACGTTTCCAGGACTTAAAGGTGTCAGGGAGACAAAAGAAATTGACGGAATGTACCATTATCTTTATGGCCGGTACACTTCAGCCGATGAAGCCAAAACTGTTATGCAGAGAAAGCAGATTATGCAATTTAAAGATGCTTTTGTAAGAGAAATTAGCATTCTTATTAAGAAATAGACTAAATTTACTATATTGCTATTTTATCTGAAAAGTTACAGAGATAAACTACAATTTTAATACCCCGAAAAATGAAACACCTTTACCCCGTTAAAAAATCATTCATCTTAGCGGTTCTGTTAGCCTGTCTCGTGCCGCTGTGCGCCCAGGAGACTGCCATTAAAGATTTCCAGAAAGCTTTTAAGAATGCTGACATGTATTATTATTACGATGAGAATTATCTTAAGGCAGCAACCTTGTATGAGCCTCTCCTGAAAAGCAATCCTGATAATTACAACCTGGCAGCCAAGCTGGGAATATGCTATCTTAACCTCGATGGCAAAAAAGAAGAAGCTCTGAGCCTTCTGAAAAAAGCTTCGAAAGGAGTGGTTTCAAGTGAGAAGGAATATAAGCAAACAGGAGAGAAAGCCCCTCTTGATACATATTTATATTTAGCAATCGCTTTCCATCGCAATGACAGTCTACAACAGGCTCTTACCTTTTTTAATGATGTCAAAAAGAAACTTTCTCCTTCAGATACTTACCAGGAGGATTTTGTCGATCTTCAGATCAGGAACTGCAGATATGCAATGGAGATGAAAAAGAGACCTTTGAGAATAATTTCAGAGTACTTTGCCCCATGGCTCAAAGATTATCCAGGAGCATGCAATCCTGTACTTGCCAAAAATGATTCCGTTTTTGTTTTTACAGTTAAGAATGAAGGAATAACCCAGGTTTATTGCTCCTATAAAAACAAAACATGGGGTAGACCTATCCAATATAACAAAACAGCTCGGAGGATATGACAGATTTTATACAAACTCAATTACCGGTGACGGGAAGATTGCTTATAATGTACATGGATGACGGCGGAGATGGGAATCTTTATTACAGTCAGAGAAGTGATACGACATGGTCGAAGATCAAAAGCGTCGGGAAATATGTCAATTCAATTTACTGGGAAGCTCATGGATTTATTACACCTGACGGTAAAACAATGTATTTCTCAAGCAACAGACCGGGCGGTGAAGGAGATCTTGATATATGGACATCTCAAAAGACTTGCTGATGGTTCATGGGATCGTCCCGTGAACTGCGGGAATACCATCAATACACCATATGATGAAAGCACTCCTTTCTTTGATCCTGATAATAATGCATTGCTGTTCAGCTCAATCGGTCATATAAGCATGGGTGCTTATGATGTATTCAGATCAATAAAAAGGGGCGGTACCTGGACTCAACCCGTTGGAATGCCTTATGCTTTCAATACTGTCCAGGAAAACACCAATTTTATACTGAATAACAATGCCCCTGGATTTATTGCCAGCCGTTTTGATGATAAGACCAATATAAGGAATATTTATGCAATTGTTGCAGTTGATCCGGCTGACGAACTTACTAAAGCTTCAGGAACCATTAAGCTTGAAGACGGAATGGAGGTCGATCCGAAAATTTCACTCATTACGCTAAAGAATTTAAAAACCGGGGAAATAATTCAGAATATTCACTGTTAACCCGGACGGAACATTCAATTTTGATATTAAACCTGGTGAGTATGAGGTCTATATAAGCCATGACGGCTATCATACCGATACAATAAGCTTAAGCCTTCCTCTTTACTACACGGGTAGTTATATTGCTGTAAATCCATCACTTTCGCCTGAAAAGGTTTCAGCAGGTGATTTTCTCTCCATTAAGAATGTCCTGTTTGATTTTGACAAATATGAAATAACAGAAGAAGCTAAACAAACACTGGAAATACTTAAAAACATAATTATCAATTATCCTGAACTGACTATTGAGATTGCCGGTTATACTGACGCAAAAGGAAGCACAGAGTATAACAGGAGGCTTGCCGACAAAAGAGCTCAGGCAGTAATTGACTATTTCACAATGACAGGGATTGAGGGTGCTAAATTTGTTAAGAAAGCTTTCGGTAAATCAAATTTTGTTGCCGTTAACACCAATCCTGACGGAACTGATAATCCTGAAGGAAGAAAATACAACAGAAGAGTCACATTCGGGATAGTGAATCCAAAAACGGGTGTTGTCCTGCAGACAGGAAGCCTATACTCCAAGGTACCTGAGACAGCCCAGCTCTATAAAGTACAGTATTATTCTCAATGCAGACAAAGGAAAATCTCTCTCCCGGATATTTTAGCAATCTGATAAAGGATGAAATGCTATTTGTAAGGACAATCAAAACTGATTCTCTCAACTTATATGCTCTTGGTGTATTTTATAACAGGTCAGACGCCGTGACATACCTTGGTTATTTAAAAGGGATCGGACTCAATGATGCCTACATAATTAACCAGTATGATCTGGATAATGCACCTGAACAATCAGAAACTGGGTTATTAAATGAAAAACCTGACTTGACAAGCAAAGCATTTACAATCCAGCTTAAGGCTACCAAGAGCCCCAATCGACATCAGGAAGATATTTCCGGGTTACGAAGGTGTAAGGGAAATTGTTGCTGATGATGGTTTCTATAAATATTTATATGGAGAATTCAGCTCTATTGCGAAAGCAAAAGAAGCTCTGATTGATGTCAAAAAAGATTTTGACGATGCCTTTATCAGGGAGGTAAATGTTCTGATAAATAAATAGGTCAGCGTTATACAGTTTCGATGAAATACAAGGAAATCAGTTTACGGGCACTTGAGCCCGAAGATCTTGAATTGCTGTATGACGTGGGAGAATAACGTATCGTACTGGACAATAAGCAATACAGTTGTACCTTTTTCAAAATACACCCTGAAACGTTATCTCGAGGATTCCCACAAGAATATTTATGAAACCGGGCAGGTCCGGCTGATGATTGATCATATCCCTGATAATACCACAATAGGTACAATTGATATCTTTGATTTTGATCCTTTCCATAAAAGGGCCGGAATCGGAATACTTATCGCCAACGAGCAATACCGGAGAAAGGGATATGCTTCAATGGCACTTAAATGTCTGATTGACTATTGTTTCAGCACCCTAATGCTCCATCAGCTATACTGCAGTATACTGGCCAATAACTGCGAAAGCATTGATCTGTTTAAAAAAATAGGATTTGTTCAGTCCGGAATAAAAAAGGACTGGATCAGAACCTCTGACGGTTACCTGGATGAATATATATTCCAGATGATTAATCCGAATGCATTAATGTCATTTCAATCCTGAAGCAAGAAGTCCGCATGCTGCAGATACATCGATACCTTTTGATTTCCTGATCGAAGCTGAAATTCCTGAAATAACCAGTTCATGCTTAAAATACTGCATTCTTTCCGGAGAAGAAGAAATATTATCATACCCCGGGAATTGAATGATAATGGAAGAAGGTTGATCCTGATCCCCGATCCCTGAAGCAGGACTCTTTAATCCTTCAAGATGTTTCTCAGTGTCGTTGGTATCCCTGATCATAATATATGCAATACTCATCCTTCCTTTTCGTGCCGGACCGGTGATCTTTCATCATTTCAATTATCTCATGGGCAGGATATTTCTTTTCAGCAGGAACCGTCCGAGATCGTTCTTCAGGAAAAGGCGAATAGAGGCTCAAAGCAATGTTGCATTTTGACTTTTCAAGAAAACACTTTATTCCGGGAGTTATTCCGACTGTCGAAACAGTTATATTTCGTGGACTTAAAGCAAGTCCCCATTCAGCCGAGAGTATATTGCATGCTTTCAAAACATTGTCAATATTATCCATCGGCTCTCCCATCCCCATAAATACAACATGAGTCACTTTTTCAGAACCTGGCAGGCCAAGAACCTGGTGTTAAAATATCCCTGGCTGATAAATTTCCTCTGAAACCATATTTGCCCGTGGCACAGAAAGGGCATCCCATCCTGCAACCTGACTGTGATGACACACACACTGTGGTTCTTTTATTGTCAGTTAGTAAGACCGTTTCAAATTCCTGTCCACTTTCATTTCTGAACAGGTATTTTATTGTACCGTCAGAAGATTTTTTTGAAGCAACAGGTTCATAGATCCCCGGAAAAGATTTCTTATTTAATTCTTCTTTAACTCTTTTAGGTATATCAGGAATCAGCAAAATATCATCTATTCTCTTTTTATACAAACTAGTTAGCTATTGCTGTAGCCTGAGAGGTATTAGATTCTGCAAGAATCCTGATCTCCTCAGCAGTCAATCCGCAAAGACTTCTTTTAATCATTATTGCTGATATTTGCAAAAATAATCCGATTATCAATACCTTAGTAATTATTTTCAGAATCAAAAAAACAGCATTAAATCTTCAATAAAATGAACAGGATTATCATAGCAATTATCTCTTCACTTTTCCTTATCTCCTGCATGGGAAAGGATCAGATAAAAAAAAACAATCAAATTTCACAAACGATGAACAACAGACTCTACAAAACAATATGGTTATAATCTTGATTTCCTGAAGAAATATGTTGATGTAATTGAACTTAAAAGCAGGCAATTCCTCATTGCCATTGTTCCCGGCTGGCAGGGAAGGGTAATGACAAGCACCTCTGAAGGAATTCATGGTTTCAGCTTCGGTTGGATAAATCATAAACTTATTTCCTCCGGAGAAGCATTGGACGCATATCAATCCATACGGAGGAGAAGAGAGATTATGGCTTGGCCCGGAAGGAGGACAGTATTCGATCTTCTTTAGAAAAGGAGATGAATTCATTTATGAAAAATGGCAGACTCCGGCATTTCTTGATACAATCCCATTCAGGATAACAGCAGTCTCCGATTCTTCAGCTTGCATTCTCTTATTACTGTTAAAATAGAGAATTACAGCGGAACAACTTTGAATCTGGAAATTGACAGGAAAGTAACTCTTCTTCCAGACTAATCAGATAATGAAAGAGACCGGAATTGATCTTGAAAGGGATTAAATTTTGTTGCCTATCGTTCAGAAAATAAACTAACAAACAAAGGAACAAATGAATGGAAGAAAGAGATCAGGTCTTTTATCAATCTGGATGCTGGGCATGTTCATCCCTTCACCTGCTGTCACAGTGGTGATACCATTCCGGCAAGGTGATGAGAAGGAACTTGGGGTGGCAGTAAATGACAATTATTTCGGAAAGATCTCGGATGACCGGCTGAAAATTTCAGGCAGTAATATTTATTTCAGGGCAGATGGCAAAAGCCGGGGGAAAATAGGCATATCCCCCAGGAGAGCCAGAGGAATAATGGGCAGCTATGATTTTGAGAATAATATACTTACCCTGCTGATATGCAAATTGCCTGATGGGCAAAACAGAATATGTGAACTCAGCATGGCAGATTCAGGATAATCCATATTCAGGCGATGCTCTTAATTCCTATAACGACGGCCCTCTGGAAGACGGATCGCAGATGGGACCATTCTATGAGCTTGAGACGTCATCTCCTGCTGCTGCCTTAAAGCCTGGTGAAAGTATAACCCACAGTCAGATTACAATCCATCTTACAGGAGATAAAAAGCTCTTAAGCAAAGCAGCAGTAAAGAGCCTTGGTGTTTCACTGGATGAAATTGAAAAAATATTTGATTAATTGTTATACGGTTATGCAGTTGTGCGGTTATATCAACGTCATTCAACGGTAAAACTGCTAAACTGCAGAACTGCACAACTATTTATTTGTAGAGATCAGTCCCCTGTTCTTAAGAAGTGGTTCAATCTGAGGTTCACGGCCGCGGAAGTTAACATACATCTGCATTGCATCCATAGTACCGTCTTTCTCAAGGATGTTTTTTCGGAATGATTCAGCTGTTGTCCTGTCGAAGACACCTTTTTCCTTGAACGCTTCAAAAGCATCATTATCGAGCACTGCAGCCCAGGTATAGCTGTAGTAACCTGAATCGTATCCGTCAATAATATGAAGGAAATAGGTGCTTCTGTAGCGTGAAACAATTTCAGGTATCAGCCCTATCTTTTTGAAAAATTCCTTTTCAAAGCTTTGAACATCAACTACTGCCGGAGCTTCAAGAGTATAGTATGCCATATCGAGAAGCGAAGCTGCAAGAAGTTCAGTATTTATAAATCCCTGGTTAAAATATTTGCTTTTCTTTATTTTATTTACCAAGTTCAGCCGGAATGGGTTCACCAGTTTCATAATGTCTTGCATAAACATTCAATAATTCGGGTTCAGTAGCCCAGTGTTCCATAATCTGCGAAGGAAGTTCAACAAAATCCCATGCAATGTATGATGTGTTATAGGTATTTTTGCAGAAAAGACCTTCAAGGGCATGTCCGAACTCATGGAAAAGTGTTTCAACTTCTTCAAGGTTCAAGAAGAGCTGGAAGTTCACCGGATGGACGTGTGAAATTGCAAACAACTGTCACGACAGGTGTAACAGCCTTCCCATCAACAACATGGTGACTCCTGTATGCTACCGCACCATGCTCCCTGTCGTTTGCTTTCGCGGGGATGGAAATCGAGATAAAGAACACCAAGATGAGAGCCGTCAGCATCTTTAACTTCATAGGCCTGAGCTTCAGGATGAGGTAGCGGACAGTTGGTAATTGGCTTGAATGTGATTCCATAAAGCCTGTTAGCACAATTGAAAACTCCTTCACGGACATTATCAAGCATGAAATAAGGTCTTAGTTCATTGTCATCGAGGTCATATTTCTGTTTCCTGAGCTTCTCTGCATAATACCACCAGTCGGATGGTTCAAGCTTAAATTTTCCACCCTCTTTGTCGATGATCTTCTGCATCTCCTTAACTTCATTCTTTGCAACAGGAACTGCTTTTCCCCAGAGGTTGTTCAGGAGATTGAATACATTTTCAGGATTTTTAGCCATTCTGGGCTCAAGCACAAGATTTGAGTGTGTTTTGTACCCAAGAAGTTTTGCACGCTGTGCCCTTAGTTCAACAATCTCAGCAAGTACCTTGTTGTTGTCAAATTCATTTCCGTTGTTTCCACGGTTTGTGTAAGCTTTAAATAGCTCATGACGGAGCTCCCTGTTTTCAGAGTACTGAAGGAAAGGGAAAATACTTGGTCTCTGGGTTGTGAAAGCCCAATCTCCCTTCCTTTCCTGCTGCTTTTGATGTTTCAGCTGCTGCGCTGATAAGCGATTCCGGCAATCCTGCAAGACCATCCTTCCCTACAAATAGCTTGTAGTTATTTGTTTCTTCAAGGACATTCTGATTGAATTTGACACACAAGCACTGAGAGTCGCTGATTAATCTTTTTAAGAGTATCCTGATCCGCTTTATTCAGGTTTGCCCCGTTCCTGACAAATTCCTTGTAAAGATTTTCCAGAATAAATTTCTGCTCAGGGTTCAAATTGAATTTTGCCTGGTTATCATAAACTTGTTTAACTCTTTTGAAAAGATCGGGATTCAGTCGTATTTCATCGTTATAACCTGCCAGTTTTGGAGAAATTTCCATTTCAATATTCTGAAGTGAATCATTCGTGTTTGCTGAAGTCTGGGCAAAGAATACATGAGAAACCCTTGTCAGCAGTTCTCCGGCTTCTATCAAGAGCCCCGATTGTATTTTCAAAATCAGGTTCCTGCCTGGTTCTTAACGAGGGTTTCAATATCTTTTCTTCCCTCGATCATTCCTTTTTCGAATGCAGGCATATAATGTTTTGCCATTATTTTTTCGAAAGGCGGAACACTAAAAGGAGTATTGTATTCTGAGAAAAAAGGATTGGTTTTATCAGCTTCAGACTGATTCTTGCATGAGCTAAAAATGAGACCGGATAATCCCATAATTAAAAACATTTTAGATAAGATTTTTCACAACTATGATTATTTAGGTTATTTATTAATTTCCTGAACATCATGCAAAATAAGTTTATAAAAAACTGTTATCAAAAGAAATATGGTTGTTTTTTATGGTCTGGGGTTTGAGGTATGTGGTTTGTGGAGAACCTGATTAGTATTGCTGATTAAATTGAGAAGGAAATAATTGCTATTTTGACAGGTTATTGGAGAGATGGCAGAGTGGTCGAATGCGGCGGTCTCGAAAACCGTTGTCCCGCTATCGCGGGACCGGGGGTTCGAATCCCCCTCTCTCCGCAAAGCCAAGCACTCCGCGACAGCGGAGGTTTTGTTTTCAGAATGCGGAACAAAACTGTTTGTAGGCAGGAATAAACAAAAACCTGGTTGTTCAACCAGTTGCTTTGGCTTGCAGGATCCCCCAGGGATTGCGAAGCAATCCCCCTCTCTCCGCCACCCGGGGTGCGACCGAAAGAGATCCTGAATTTACATCCTAGAATCAAAGCATCAGTATCCCCGCCAGTGTTGCCGAAATATATGAAGCCATTGTTCCGCAGATCATTGCCTTGAATCCCAGCTTTGCAAGATCTGCTTTACGGTTTGGCACCATTACTCCGATTCCTCCCAGCTGAATTGCGATTGAGCTGAAATTTGCAAAACCGCATAATGCAAAACTGGCAATAACAACCGATTTTGCACTCAGAACTCCCTGCTGTATCATCGGAGAAAGGTCAGAATATGCAACAAATTCATTGATTACCATCTTTGTTCCCATTAAGTGAACCTACATCGAAGGATTCTGAAGGCGGAACTCCCATAACAATAGCGAACAATGAAAAGAATGCTCCAAATACATCTTTAAGGCGAAGGTTATCGACATTCAAGACCAATAAAATCAAGTGATACTCCAGTCCACCCGAGAAAAAGTCCGAAATATCCAAGGAGTGCATCAACAAGGGCAACCAGGGCAATCACACCTATCAGCATTGCAATCACATTGGTCGCAATAGCCATACCATCGGTCGCACCATGGGAGATTGCATCCATTATGTTGGTATGTTGTTTTTTAACCTCAAGTTTAACAACTCCTTTGGTTTCAGATTGCTCTGTCTCAGGAAATACAATTTTTGAAATCACAAGAGCTCCGGGTGCAGCCATCAGGCTGGCGGCCAGAAGGTACGATGCCGGAACCCCCATTGAAATATAAACTGCCATCACACCTCCCGCTATACATGCCATGCTGCCGGTCATCGAAGCAAGTAGTTCAGACATTGTCATTCCTGAAAGATAAGGTCTTATCATTATCTGAGCCTCTACCTGTCCCACAAAAGCACTGGCGACATTTGACAATGCTTCGCTCCCGCTTACTCTCATTGCCCAGTGTACAAAACGTGCCAGAACAGCCACTATTCTTTGCATTATACCGACATGGTAAGCCATTGATACCAGTACACAGACAAAGATTATTGTCGGGATGAGGATAAAAAGAAAAACACCGGTACTGACAATGCTGGGAGGAAGTATCCTGGATACTTTTGTCAGATCACCGAAAACAAATAATCCTCCCTCCTGTGAAAAATCGAGCAGCTTATTGATCGCTTTACCGAGGAAGGCGAAAATATCCTGTCCGATCGGCACTTTTAAAATAAATATCGCCAGGGCGATTTGCAGCAAAAGGCCTGTGATTACCAGACGATAATTTATAGCTTTTCTGTTATTCGACCATAAATATGCAAGACCAAGAATTATAATTATTCCGATAATACCAGTAAATCGTGCCATGTAGGATTGAATTAGTTTTGAGTCTGATTCAAACCTACATTTTTTTTTGATTCCCTGATAATCTTTAAGGAAAAAAGATGCTACATATAAACTGCTATCTGTCCGTGTCTGGGTGATCGCCCTGTACAGGATCTTTGCATCAGCCTTGGGAAGTCGTATTTTTATGAATGGATGATATTCAGGAACCTTGAAACGGGCAACAGCTTTTCAATGATCTCCAGGTATTCTTCAGCCTGTCGTTGAGATCAAAAAAGAATAGCTGATTTTTATCCTGGTTATTGTATCAATATCCTGATAGACAAATATCCTTATGCCATTATCCATTTCAAGAATATAATTAACAGGCTCATAATCAGATGTGTCAGGAATTATATCGGGCTTAAATTCAGAAGTATCCTTTGGAGCCATCTTTATCATCAGCGGTTCTTTCTTGATGGATCGCAAAATCACTTACAATATTCATTGGAGAGGAGAACATTGCCGAGATTGCATATTCATTTCCGGATCTGAGAATTCTGCTTATTTTCACATCACTGATCTTTGCAGAATGAACCTCGACACCGCTTATTTCAAGATTTGCAGTGCTGTCAGCAAAATTGAGAGTCATATAGACCGAATCAGTTTCGGCCATACTTATCCTGGCCTGAAGAAATGCTTTTTCCTTCAGCATGCCGATGTAGGCAGAATCGGAGTAAAGTCTTTCATCTAAAGTGTTTTCCGAAGTTGTCTGTAATCCGAATTTCGTCCTGATTTCATTTAATTTTTTTCCCGGAGCCAGTGAGGCCATTATGCTGAAATAAACAAGAAATATCACAAGTAATGCCCCGATAATTATCAGGGTGATTTGTTTGCCTGTCAGTCTTTTCTTTTCCATATTATCCATAGAGTCCGGGGATTATTGCAGATCAGAAAATATAAACTTTCGAACCAATATTAAGTGTATTAAAGACAACCTCAAGATCTTCATCATTAAGACGGACACATCCATGAGTTACTGGCATGCCAAGCAAGCGCTTATAAATTGTTCCATGAATCATATAGCTATCACCAAGATCCAATGCATAATCCCCTAATACTGCGGCTTCCCATCTTAATGGTGAATCTTTCGGTGGTATTGGAGATCCTTCCTCAATAAATGACCAATCAGGCCGATGCCATGATGGATGAGTTCTTTTACCCTGAATAGTGAACTTACCTCTCGGAGTTTTAAAGGTCCAGCTCTTCCCCCCTGCAGTCTGTAACTTTTTATAGCTCCCGGTGCTGCAAGATCCCTCCCTGATCAGCTGTTTATTTTTGTAGAGGTAGAACCTGTTTTTAATTGTATTGACTACAATATATGATTGCCCGGAAGTATAACTGTTAACTTTTAATGAAAAACGCTTAATATCTTTAGTAATAAGAGCGATCTGTTTTTTATAGTTCTGATCCTGTTTCTAATTCAGGATTATTTGACGAATTTTGTTTTTTGCCCTGATGCGATCTCCTGCAAACCGGAACCAGGTAAATGATAAAAACAAATATAAAGAAGATCGCAAATACCGAAACAAGCTTCCAAGTGTTATCCGGAGCACTTTAATAAGCTTTTTATTCTCCCTTATTTTCTGATACCATGACTTAATGATCCACGGGAATATTTTCAGGAAAAGGCAGGATGCAGAGAATCCTGTTCTGGTGTTTCTGCGGTCCCGAATCAGTAATATTTATTTTATCATCTTCCATATCCGACATATTTCAATCAAGAAGCTGGTCAAGATTGACCATGGAGCCTATTATAGTAACAGGTGTACCCTCTCTGGCAATTTTAAACACAACATCCATTTCTGAATTAGTCAGTGCAATGCATCCTTCGGTCCAGTCTATTCCCCTGCCTCCGTCTCCATGGATTTCAATTAGGCTGCCTATTTTGGCTGTCCTGGGCAGTGTACCACTGGCAATTTCCTTTTTAAATTCTTCTTTATCTGTTTCGTTTGGATAATCGATCAGCAGAGCCTTATGGTATTTTGTTTTATTGCTGCCAAATTTTTTAACGATCTTGTACATACCTTCGGGAGTGGCTTTGTCTCCTTTTACCCTTTTATCTCCCACCCAATTTTTACCAAGCTCTACATGATACTCATATTTTTTGATTCCGCCAAGGTAAACCAGACATTTTCGTGAATATTTGTCAATGATAATGGAGTAACTCTGGTTTTGCCGTGATTCCCTTATGGTTCTGTCAGCCCATTTTTTCCAATCGGGATAGGAGTTAAAATACTCTTTCAGGTGGTTAGTTGCTTTTTCGTATGATTCAGTCAGAAGCAATTCAGAATCGGCTATCCTGATTTTTGCTTCAGCATATTGTCCTTTCCTGTAAGCCACCTCAGATTCCTTCAGGAGCATCTTACCTTTTGAAATCCTTTTCCAAACCTCGGCCGATAACGGGTAAGAAGTGAATCTTTTATCGATCTGGTCAGCTATATTATTAAGGTTATCAATCTTTTGCTTAAGGTATATATGCAAATCCGTAACGTTGTTCTTGGATATTTTTGCGGCCTGTTCTGCCTTTCTGGCGGAAAGTTCTGCAAAACCGGCAACCTTTTCATAGTTCCTGAAATATATAAAACTGCTTGTTCTCTTCCTGCCAGTTTATCATGGCTGAATCGTACAACGCCTTTGCCTCCCGGTAAAGATTCTTTGAATATGTATCGGCTTTATTGGAGGTTGCCTCTGAAAGTGCGATCCTGGCATAAGCTACTTTTTCTTTAGGTGGTTGAGGAGTAAACCTTACCAGCAGTACTACTGCCAGGAAAATTAATACCAGAATGACAATAAAAATTATTACTCTTTTCCAGACTTTCTTAATTCTCATCCACCTTAAGCTTAAAAAAAACCCCGGGTAAACCCGGGGATTTTTATTATTATCTTTTTGACTCAGAATTAAAATTTAATCCTGGCTTTTGTAAGAACTTCCTTTACTTCTGCATTAAGACCATCAGCTTTTTCTTTAGCTGCTTTGACCTTGTTAAGTGCATCCATGAATGAACCCTTGTCGAAAAGACCCTGTGCTTCAACTACAGCAGCATCAACTGTTGCAACTTCAGCTTTGATCTGTTCGATAACAGCAGCTCCTTCTTTTCCCCTTGGAAGTTTCGGGATAAGCTTAACGTTCTCTTCAATAACAGTTTTAATACCTGTCAGTAAATTAGCGGCTTCAGCCTTAACTTCCTCTTTCTTGGTAGCTGCATTGGCAGCAACTGTATTGGCAAGAGTTAAAACATTGGCCAATTTTGCTGTTTCGCCTTTGAAATTCTTGAATAATTTTGATTCCTTTGCTGTAATGTCAGCCATAACAGCATTTAATGAATCCTGTACAGCTGCAAATTCAGCAGGTACATAAACTGCTGCTTCAGCAGTTTTAGCGGCTTCGATAGCAGCATTAGCAGCATCAATTTCAGCCTGGGGTTTCTTTCCACAACTTGAAAGGACTGCAACCATTGCAATGACTGCTAATCCCATTAATACTTTGTTCTTCATTTTTCTTGTTTTTAAATACTTTGCTTTGTTAAATTTCCGATTATTTGGTTGTAACCGTTTCTTCTGAAAAAATCGGTGCGAAGATACACAATTTTAAAATTATGACAACTAATTATTCAATTTTATTTTTTTATTTTTTTAACAATACAGTTGAAACACATATTTAATAAGTAAGACAAATTGCAAACCTGTTATTGGAAAGAAAAATAAATTTAAGAAATATTATTGAATACTAAATGATATTTTCTTTGTTTCTTCAGAATTTGTTCCGATAAATAGTTCGAAATCACCCGGATCAGCAGAGAAGCTCATATCCTGGTGATAATATGAAAGCTCTCCGGCTGAAAGCATAAAAGCTACGTTAACAGTCTCTCCTTTGTTTAAATGTACTTTCTTAAAGCCCTTAAGTTCCCTAACCGGGCGTGTGACATCTCCGACAAGGTCACGTACATATAAGTTGAACAATCTCTTCACCATCTCTTTCTCCGGTGTTAGTAACATCGACTGATGCAATTATCTTGTCGCTGAGGCCAAATGATTCCTTATTAAGCCTGATATCTGAATAGCTGAAGGAAGTATAGCTTAATCCGTATCCAAAAGGGTAAAGAGGGGTATTCGGACTGTCGAGGTAATTTGATTTGTACTTTTCATACGGATTTTCGGGATTTATCGGTCTTCCGGTATTTTTGGAATTATAGAATATAGGTATCTGCCCGACATTCCTCGGGAAGGTCATCGTCAGCTTTCCTGATGGATTTACATCACCAAATAAGACATCAGCTATTCCATTTCCGGCTTCGGTACCTCCAAACCATACCTCCAGAATTGCGGGAGCTATTTTGTCAAGATCAGGTAACGCCAAAGGTCTTCCGTTGAAAAGAACTGTAACCGAAGGTTTACCGGTTTTAATTACAGCTTCGGCCAGTTTCATCTGGATCCCTGGTAATGAAATGTCGGTGCGGCTGGCAGCCTCACCGCTCATCATTCTGTTTTCACCGAGTGCAAGTATTATAAAATCAGCATTTCTGGCTGCTGCAACAGCTTCGCTAATTTCATCCAGGCTATCATCATTTACATTACATCCTTTTACTGTTAATATTTTAACAGAACTTTTTACCTTGGTCTTCAATCCATCCAGGAGGGTTATACATTTATCAGGCTGGCCTGCTCCCGACCAGAATCCGAGCATATCTTCCTTAGAATCAGCCAGCGGGCCTATCAGTGCAATGGTTTTCACATCAGCTGGTATGGGAAGTGTCTTATTCTCATTTTTCAACAGCACGCATGATTTGGCGACAACCTCCCTGGCAAATTCACGAAACGCAGGGGTCATTATCTCTTCAGCCTCCCTTTTCTTGTCACAATATCTGTAAGGG
Organism: uncultured Bacteroidales bacterium; assembly: GCA_963746685.1. Taxonomy (GTDB): domain Bacteria; phylum Bacteroidota; class Bacteroidia; order Bacteroidales; family VadinHA17; genus LD21. The sequence goes on along the minus strand of CAVVBY010000033.1, from coordinate 570,580 downwards.
TCATCAAATAATCCAAGTTTATACTTTGCAATGAGTATTCTTCTAACTGCATTATCAATGGTTTCCTCACTTACTTTGTTTGATTTGACAAGCTCGGCAATCTCGTTAAGAAAAGCACTTCCCTGCATATCCATGTCGACACCCGCGTTTATTGAGAGTTCTGCAGCATGAGCCAGGTCAGATGCCACTCCATGCTGCAATAAGCTCATTTATTGAACCGTAATCAGTAACAATAAATCCGTCAAACTTCCACTTATCCTCTTAAAAGTTCAGTAAGCAACCACTTGTTTGAAGTGGAAGGTACACCGGCGATCTCGTTAAATGATGTCATTACTGATCCTGCTCCTGCATCAACGGCTGCTTTGTAAACCGGCAGGTACCATTCAAAAAGTGATCTTTCAGACATATCAACGGTATTATAATCTCTTCCTCCCTGAGGAGCCCCGTATGCCGCAAAGTGTTTTACACATGCAATAACGGAGTTGTTATCGGAGAGGGATTCACCCTGGAATCCTCTTACCCGTGCTGCCGATATAAGGCTACCGAGAAAGGTGTCTTCACCACTGCCCTCCATGACTCTTCCCCATCTCGGATCTCTGGCGATGTCAACCATAGGAGCGAAAACCCAATTGAGACCTTCAGCTGTTGCTTCAATGGCAGCAACACGTTCTGCCTTTTCTATCATTGCTGTATCCCATGTTGACGCCTGTCCCAGGGGTATAGGGAAAATTGTCCGGTGTCCGTGAATTACATCATATCCAAAGAGCAAGGGAATATGCAGTCTCGTCTCTTCCACTGCTATCCTCTGAAGTTCTTTTACGAAATCCACTGTGAATGCGTTGAATACTGATCCGGCCTTCCCCTGTTTTATAAGGTCGATGTAATCATTTCTCATTGAAGGACCAGTCGATGACCAATCACTCGTAAACAGAGAGATCTGCCCGATCTTTTCATCAAGAGTCATTTTTTTTATCAGGCCATCAACAAATGCGTCCATCTTCTGGTCTGAAGCTGTATCTTTTGGCTGCTTGCATGAAAACTGAAGAATGACAATAATTATACATGAAAGAATGATAGTTAGTTTTTTCATATTTCTATTGATCAAGTTTATCAAGTATCAGATCACTGTAGGATTTGCTAATGTAATCATCAGTATTCAGATTAAAAAATGAAAAATACCGGTTGCATTGCTTTTGAAGCTCTTCAGCAGAAATCTGTCCGGTCTCATCGATAACCTCCACCTCAACAAACGTTCCCAGCTCACTGACAATGTCAAAATGGAATTTCACATTCTCAATAAAATAGATCTTTCTTCTCTTATCAACAACAACCTTTATCCCGTTCACTTTTGCAAGGATCTCCTTCAGTGAAGTGTCAGGCTGATGCTTGTAAAGGATTATTACAGATTGCTTTGCATCAGCAGTATCTGGTCTCTCATAATAAATAAGAGCATTTTCAATATTGCCCTCACGCAATTTGAGCCGTCCGCAGGGAACATTAAAATATGTATCAATCTGGTGATCCTCGCCCTTAAAAACAGGATGCAGCCTGAGAAGCTTCTGTTCCAGTTTATTCAGGTCTTCTGCCCTGGCTTTAAACTCGAAATTACGCAGTTTCATTTTTGCGGTTTTAGATTGTACTTTCAGGAAATGCAGAGTAAAAATAGTGAAAAAATCATGTAGAATAAATTGAGCAGCGGTTTTTGATTTATCATCCCCCGCTCTCCTGGGAGCGGGGGATAAGAGGGGGTGAGGCCAGGTTAATGAGGGGATTAACTTCGTTGATCCCCGGGGAGAGATCCAGTAATTTTTGGCTCCCCTCCTGGGAGGGGTGGGGGTGGGTTAAGATCAGGGATTGCCTCCAGCGATCCCTTAGGGGGCACCCTGCAAAGCTTGCATAAACCCTTCGGGTTTTATTTATTTTCCTTTCAGTTCCCTCAAAAAAGTAAACTTTTTTCGGAACTTCAGTTAAAATAAATAATCCCACCTTGCGGTGGGATTTATGCAAGCTTTGCGGAGAGAGGGGGATTCGAACCCCCGGTACAGTTTCCCATACGGCAGTTTAGCAAACTGCTGGTTTAAGCCACTCACCCATCTCTCCAAATGATGGCTTTATGCGCGACAAAAATAGGAAAACATGAATAAACTGCAAAATCTGGAGATACTTATTTCAATCCCTTTAAGAATGTCGGTGATCAGTTTAAAGTTTTCGAGAGTCTCCTCATCAAAATCCTTGACACTGATCTGTCCGGACCTGACATTGCTCAGGAACCTGCTTAGAACAAAATTTCTGGGTATCTCCTTATCCCTTACATAAACTGAATTTGGAACAGTGATCCCTTCGCGGGAATTGATAACATAATTTTTAAAATCAAGTGTCGATAACAGATCTTCTGCATTCTGAAATGATTCCGGAAATTTAATAATCAGATCCTTTCCGCTTTTTCAGTATTAAAGACAGTTTTTCTGAGGATCTCTTCAATCTGATTTTCATTTTCATTCTCAAAAAGCAGGACACCGAACTCCATCCCCCATCCCATCAGTATATTACACAATAAAGGTATGGATGAAATATCTGTTGATGGTATGATGCTGATGTTTCCCCTGAAACCTGGTAAGTAGAATTATTGCATTCAGCAGGTAAAATGACCCTATATCATTAACAACCAGGTTGAACCTCACGATGATAATCCCTCCCTTCTCATCGGATTACCAAGAATACTCTGCAACGGAGTCAGAGTATCGGGGGTTGCCGTTGATAATCTGAAGCGGATCGAGAATGCGTGTTGTACTCCTGAAGCTGTCAAGATCGTCACGCTGAACTGCCAGAACCCGGTGAAGTTTATTTATCTCAACCAGGTGGGGTGAATGGGTGGTATAAATTACCTGAATTTTCTGGCTGATATCCTCAAAGACTTTCAGAACATCTTCCTGAGCCCTTGCATGCAGACTTACGCCAGGTTCATCCACCAGAAGAACCAATGGTTTGCTGTTTTCACATGCTGATGCTTTCAACTCCATATAAAATGAGAGGAACCACCTGACTCCACGGCTCCTTTGTTTGGGATAAAGTCTCTCTCCTTCATCCTTTATCCAGAATTCAAGATATGGCTTGCCGGCTTTGCCTGCATAGCTTGAATTATAATGATCAAGCTCAAACTGTATGTTTATCTTATTGTTACGTCCGATTGACTGCTGCCAGAAGTCCTGAAAATTACAGGTCAGGGAATGATTGAGGTTCTCAATCTTCTGTTTCAGGATTCTGCTTGAAGGCTGTTCAAAAAATGAAAAATCGAGCTGGGCCAGGGTCAGAAAGTTGCGGGCAGCCTTGTAGCCTTCAACCTGATCATTCCCTGAAATTATATCAGCAAGGTCGATCCTGTTTGGAAGTAGGCTTCCGAAATCTTCGAACATCTCAAATTCGGGACAATATTCAAAATATTTCTTCCCAAGAATTTTGCTGTTAAGGTGAGATTTATATGAGCTTACTATTTCATCTACTTTTCTGGCAGCCTGATCTTCTGAAAACCCTTCCATCAGGTATCCCGACATTGCAATGTGCCTGTCAAGTTCCTCAGTCCTCTGTTCCTTTTCAATCCGGGTTTTCCTGTAATCATTAAGGATATTGTTCCATTCAAGATCTTCGCCGTTGTCAACAGGCCTCATCAACAGAGTCATCTTCTGATGCCTCTCTTCAAGCTTTACTGCTATATCGCTGAGATGGCGGTCGATGGCTGAGCACTTTTCTTCAAGCTATCATCCATGTTTCACCAGCTTTGCTTATTGTCTGATATTTTGCCAGATCCTTTATGGCCTCATCTTCCTTTTTTTTCAGCTCGGCCAATTGATTTTTCAGAGCAGGATATTGTGTTCCGGGCGAAGAACTCAGATCCACTGCCTTCTTGCCAAAGAGTGTAAATCCTTTCCTGTTTCCCTTTGCCTCGGCCACCTTTTCTTTCATCACGGTAATCCTTAAGTCCAGATCGTTAAGCTTTGATCCCTTTTCATTTATCTTATTTATCTCACTCTTAAGCTTCTCTTTTACATCCTCGAGATAAAGACGCCATGCATCTTCCAATGAATCAAGATACTGGCTGATCTTTCCGCTGACAGTAATCTCGGACGAAAGATCCGCAATCCATTTCCTCGTAAGTTCAATCTGGGTAAGCCCTGATAAAAGTTCCTTAAGTTCTGTTCCGGGATTCTCCGTAACTTTTAACAGCCACCCGTCAGGAATGCTGAATCTGCAGCTTATTTCAGGCAGTGAGAGATCACTTCTCAGCACATCTTCAGATATAACTCCGGAATAAAATACTTCCAGAGCTTCCAGCACAGATGTTTTACCCGATTCATTTTGTCCGATCAGACATGTGACATTGTCGGGTGACAAATTTTGCCACTCTGTATCCAGAATCGATCTGAAATTTTTAATCCTGAAAGCTAACAGCCTCATAATATTTTGAGTCATACCTGAAATCCAAAAACGAGGACATCATCACATTGTTGTGATCTGCCCTTCCATTCTTTAAAAGAATATTCGAGACACTCTCTCTGCGACGCCATTGAGAGGCCTGTAACTGATAAAAGAATCTGCTTGAATTGCTTGTATTTGAATTTCTTATCAGTTATTTCACCAAACTGATCAGCAAAACCGTCTGAAAAAAGGTAAAACGAATCACCCGGGACAAGTATCAATGATTTGTATTTGTAAAAGGTTTTTCTTCCTGTGGAGCTATACCGATTGTCATTTTGTCAGGTTTGAATTCGGAAAGTTCCCCGTTCCTTATCCTTATCAATGGACGGTTGGCTCCGGCAAACTGTATTGCATCCGATCCGCTCTCAATTATACACAAGTCCTATATCAATACTGTCTTTTGTCTCCTCTCTTGATCCGGTCTGGTGAAGGGCTTTCATGATTTTCTCCCTCATATTATTCAGAACACGGTTTGCCCTGATACACTGCTTCGATTGAAGTATCTCATTCAGAAAGCTTATCCCAAGTATGCTCATCAGTGCCCCCGGCACACCATGTCCGGTACAATCACCTGCTGCGATGCACGTAAACTGACGGTTTGAAAATGTGTAATAGAAATCCCCGCTTACTATGTCTCTTGGAAGAAATAGAATGAAGAAATCCTTTAATATTCCCTTAAGAATAACTGGATCAGGCATTAAAGCATGCTGAATCATGCCTGCGTAGCGAAGGCTTGCGAGATGATCCTCCACACTCTGAATACTTAAAGTGTAAAGATCCTCGGGTCCTTCCTGATTGTAAGGCGCCATAAAGGAAAGTTATCAAACAGACTAACTATTTAAATAAACTGATTTTCAGGGCGCTTATTGTGAGAAAAACCTTTTAGAAAGTCTTCTTCTCCAGAAGGATTACATTTTCAACATGATGAGTATGGGGGAACATATCGACAGGCTGGATCCTGGTTACTTTGTAATATTCTGACATTAAGCCGATATCGCGTGCCTGGGTTGATGGATTGCAGCTTATATAAATGACCTTACCTGGTGATGCATTTATAATTTGCTTAACGACATCCTCATGCATTCCTGCTCTTGGTGGATCGGTGATAATGACATCAGGTTTGCCATTTTCACTTATAAACTGATCATTAAGCAATGATCTGATATCTCCGGCAAAAAACTGTGTGTTCTTTATGTTATTGATTTCAGAATTGATTGCTGCATCTTTAACTGCCTCCTCAATATATTCAATCCCGATAACTTTTTTTGCAGAATCTGCAATAAAATTTGCGATTGTTCCGGCACCGGTGTAAAGGTCATAGACGACCTCATTGCCGGTCAGTGCGGCAAATTCTTTTGTAACTTTATAAAGCCTGAGCGATTGTTTTGTATTTGTCTGGTAAAATGATTTTGGCCCGATCCTGAATTTAAGTCCCTCCATCTCTTCAAGGAGATGGTCTTCGCCTTTGTAAAGAACAGGCTACCTGGTCAGCAAGGGAATCATTCTGTTTTGTATTAATAATATAAAACAGGGAACATATCTGCGGAAATTCTGAAGCTAGAAAATCCAGCAGCCCCTCAATCCTCTCCTTTTCATCAAGGTAAAATACGACGATAACCATCACTTTGCCACTGCTTGTGTTGCGGATTATAAGGTTCCTCAGAAATCCGCTTTGCTGCCGCAGATTAAAAAATGCAAGTGATTTCCTGTGGGCATATCTTCTTACTGCATCGCGTATAGCATTTGATGGCTCAGGCTGAAGATGACACTCCCTGATATCGAGAACTTTATCAAACAGGCCAGGGATATGGAATCCGAGTGCATCCTCATTAATATGATCATTATCGGAAATCATTTCTTCCCTTGTAAGCCAGCGTCTGTCGGAAAATGTGTATTCAAGCTTATTCCGGTAACAGAAAATTTCGGCAGAACCGATTATCGGATCTATTTCAGGGATATCCACTTTCCCGATCCTTACAAGATTATCCTTTACCTGTTTTTCCTTGAACAGGAGCTGTTTGTCGTATGGAAGATGCTGCCATTTACAGCCGCCGCATATTCCGAAATGTGCGCACCTGGGTTTGATCCTGTCAGGTGAGTATTCATGGAAACGTACTACAGTGCCCTCAATGTATTTCCTTCTCTTTTTCTTAACGCGGATGTCGACCAGATCTCCCGGGATGAGCATTGGGACAAAAACAACCTGGTTATCAATTCTGGCAATTGCATTTCCTTCTGCACCGATATCCGTTATCCTTACCTTCTCGAGCAATGGCATTTCTTTCTTTCGTCCCACCTGTGATAATTATTAAAATCTGCAAACTCTAAGTATGTTTTTATTCTTACTCCAGACTCATGATAAACTGCAATCCTTTTATCATGAATGGAATAACAGCATCACCATGATCAAGATCAGGAATAATCTCTTTCCTGCATGTCTGCGGCGAAGTTCCGGCCTGGATCATGGCATTATAAATGCTTTCGGTTGTTATAGGATCAACTGACGTATCGCCACCACCGTGTATAAGGAGTAAAGGCACGGCAGTATTCCAGCCAGTAATGCTGTTATTTGCAAGAGATGCCCTGACAGAAGCGTATTTTGCTTCTGACCCGAATCCCGAGAGAAAACCATCTGTAAAAAGATCAGGAATTGAAGTGGTTAGCTGTTTATTTATCTGGTCAGAGGTTAATAAGCCGGTGTACAGGTTACCAAGCCTGGAAGCATATGGCTCTTTCAGAATATCTGAAACAGGATTTGTAAACTGCTCGTACCTGGAATAAGCATTGATGATATAACCGATATAAACGGGCATCGGATACGAACTTCCGCCAGTTATTGATCCGAAAAGAATGTTCAGATTATACGGACCGGCCCCGCATACACTTCCTTTAAGAGTGAATTCGTCCGAATAATCCTTTTCAAGAACCTCATGCAGTGCAAGGGTAGCCCAGCCGCCCTGCGAATAACCGGCCAGGTAAACGGCATCTTTAATTGTAACGTCCGGAAGTTCTTCAGGATCCATCTCTTTAACCGCAAAAAGCATGTCAACTATTGATCTCACCGTTGGTTCCTTGATCAGGTATGGATGGGGGATATTCGCTGATTCGCCGAATCCAGGATAATCCGGGATGACGACCACATATCCCATTGAAGCGATAACTTCCACAAACTGATAAGAAGGATTACCGGGATATTCACTTGGCGCATAATCATTTACAGTATTGGTGCCATTCTGAAAACTAAGCAGAGGATAATCTCCCTTGTCTGAAGGAACACAGACCAGTCCTGAGGCATTTATTTCCCTGTCTTTTACTTCTGTTTTGTAAACCACCCTGTAAATGTCAACCGGACTCGATATTAGCGGTTTAAGACCACTCAGTTCAGGATAGGTTGCAGATGCTATATCAAGAAGAGTATTTATATAGTTGGTTGTGTAAGTGGTAATATATTCCTTAGAAACAAAATGGTCATATTCCGGTTCTTCACTTTTTTTGCATGAAGAGACAACGGAAATAATTGCCGAAAGAAACAGAAGCGCACCGATTAAGTGTTTTGACGTTTTCATCGCGGCAAAGATAACTTTTATCAGGAAAATCTCTTCTTCACAGGCTCCTGTACTTTTCATATATTTGCGCTTAATATTTTTTGTATGGTTTCGGTACAGGATATTTCAGTTTCATTCGGAAGTTTCGATTTATTGAGCAACATTTCGTTCCTTATAAATGAGCAGGACCGCATCGGTCTTACAGGGAAAAATGGTGCCGGAAAAACAACCCTTCTTAAAATAATTTCAGGGAACCAGAGTCCTACAAAAGGGTTTGTAGATATGTCGAAAGAAGTTACTATAGGTTACCTTCCCCAGCAAATGACTAGTAGACGATTCAACAACCGTTATGAATGAAACCCTTACGGCATTTGCCGGTCTGATAAGCCTGTCAGAAGAAATAGAAAAATGCAGCAGGGAGATAGCCGTGAGGGATGATTATCATTCTGTCGAATATTTGAAGTTGTGTGACAGGCTGACTGAGACAGAGGAGAAATACCGGATGCTGGGCGGCACCAACTATCTGGCTGACGCTGAACAGACCCTTGCCGGACTTGGTTTTGAGAGAAAAGATTTTAACCGGCCTACCAGTGAACTGAGCGGAGGGTGGCGCATGAGGATTGAGCTTGCAAAACTGATCCTCAGAAAACCTTCGCTTTTTCTCCTTGATGAACCTACCAATCACCTGGACATAGAATCGATCCAGTGGCTCGAAACTTTTCTTACAGGATATCCGGGAGCAGTTATGATGGTTTCGCACGACCGTGCTTTTCTTGATAATGTAACGAACAGGACAATTGAAATTTCACTTGGAAGAATCTATGACTACAAGGTTTCATGGTCAAAATATGTCGTTCTCAGGGAAGAGAGAAGAGCACAGCAGATAGCTTCGTTCAGGAACCAGCAGAAGATGATTGAGGATACAGAGAAATTCATAGAACGATTCAGATACAAAGCGACAAAGGCGATACAGGTCCAGTCGAAAATCAAGCAGCTCGACAAGATTGAAAGACTCGAGGTCGATGAGGAAGACTCAAGTGCAATGAACCTCAGGTTTCCACCTGCTCCCCGTTCAGGTACTGTTGTTGTGGAAGCAGAAAACCTCTCCAAAAGCTATGGCTCTCTCAACGTCCTGAATAAAATTGCCATCACGATCACCCGAGGGGAAAAAGTTGCTTTCGTAGGTCGTAACGGCGAAGGAAAAACAACTTTCTCAAGAATCATAATCGGAGAACTCGATTATGAGGGCTTCCTCAAAATTGGACATAATGTCAAAACAGGCTACTTTGCGCAGAATCAGGATGAACTGCTTGACGAGAATTCAACCGTTCTTGATACAATTGATTATGTTGCCAAGGGCGAAATAAGGACAAAGATCCGTGATATGCTAGGTGCCTTTCTTTTCAGAGGCGAAGATGTTGATAAAAAAGTCAAGGTCCTTTCGGGGGGTGAAAGATCGAGACTTGCCCTTGTAAAACTACTTCTCGAACCTTCTAATCTGCTAGTTCTGGATGAACCGACAAACCACCTCGATATGCGTTCAAAAGATATCCTGAAGCAAGCATTGATCAAATATGATGGCACGCTAATTGTGGTTTCGCATGACAGAGATTTCCTCGACGGCCTTGTTACAAAAGTCTATGAATTCAGGCATAACAGGATAAAAGAAAATATCGGAGGTATTTATGATTTCCTCCGGAAGAAAAAGATTGTAAACCTGAGAGATATTGAAAAAAGGGATAAAGTAACCCGGGAGTTCATAAGTGATGATAACACATCGAACAAGCAGAAATATCTTGAAAAGAAAGAATATGACAGATCGCTGAGGAAACTGAGGAAAAGACTTGAAGATTCTGAAAGTCAGATTGAAAAGATGGAAATTGAATTGTCGGCAATGGATAAAGAATTAATGACCACAACCAGCTCTTCAGAAAGTGCCGGGATATACAAGAGATACGAAGATCTCAGGTACCAGCTGAATAAAGAAATGAATAACTGGACTCTTTACTCCCATGAGGTTGATGAGTTTCTAAAAAACAATGACTGAATATGGAATACCAGAAGCTTGAAAAGGAATATCCGGTTCACGTTTATGAAACAGGTCCTGACGGTCGGCTGAACCTTCATTCCCTTTTTGATTACTTTCAGGATATTGCATCAGATCATGCAGTTCAGCTTGGCTTTGGCCGGGACGATCTGATGAAACAAAATCATTTCTGGGTCCTCTCAAGGATCTATGCTGAGATTACTGTCTGGCCCTCATGGGGTGAATCCATAATCGTAAAAACATGGACAAGGGGAACTGACAGACTTTTTGCAGTAAGGGACTTTGAAGCCAGGTACCCCGACGGAAGATCAATTGCCCATGCAACCTCGTCCTGGCTTATAGTTGACCGGGATACAAAACGGATTCAACGGCCGGAAAATAATCTTAGCCTTTTAAATTCTGAATTAACGGATGAAAAAGCACTCCCCCGGAATGCTATGAAACTTGAATTTGCCTCTGAAAATGGCCGGAGCACCCCCCCATTCCATGTCTCGTTAAGCGATCTTGATATCAATCTGCATACCAATAATGTCCAGGTATCTCAAATGGATCACTGACAGTTATGACCTGGATTTCATTCTAAATAATGTCCCTTTATCTGCTGAAATAAATTATCTTGCCGAATCACGTTTCAATGACAATATTGCGATTACGATATCAGAAGAGGGTAATAACAGCAATGTATTAAATCATTCAATAATGCGTACATCCGACAATACTGAGCTTTGCAGGGTAAGGATAAACTGGAAAAAGAATCATATCTAACAAATTAACAATACAGGAACATGAACCGGAAAAGTTCTTTCAGAAAATACAGTATCCTATTTTTCGCCGGATTATTTTGCATGGTGCTTGTATCATGCACTGCAACAAGAAAAGCCGCTGTCGACTTAAAGGATCTTTCCTATCTATACAATCCGACAAAAAGCTCTATAAAACCACGTCTCAATGTTTTTAATGAAACGGATGCATCGTCAGTTCTGTCAGTCAAGTTTTTTGCGACGGACCTGTTTTTTTCAGAGGCAAATCCCCAGGGTATTCCCATGGCGCAGATCCTGATAACAGTAAAATTGTATAATATCACAAATGGAAGAATTCTGGCCGATACTGCTTTCATGGATGCTAATATTGTAAAAGAGGCGTCGCGTCAGGAATATGTTTATAAACTGCCTTTGAAAGTCGAGCATGGCGACAGATTATATTGCTGAAGTAAAGCTTCTTGACAAATTACGGACTGAGGTCATACAATCATTCGTCACCTTCAATACGCGGTCATATAACAACAGATATAATTTCATAGCACGCTCACACGTCTTTAAGAATGAACTTTTTAATCCGGTTGTCAAAGTCAATGAATATGTAAACCTTCTTTATCCTGCAAAGCCATTAGACAGTCTGTTCATCTCATACTATAAACCATTGAACGAAGTGCCTTATCCGCCTTCAATACTGCTTCCGGAAAAAACTATCGATTATGACCCTGATACAGTTGTCGCCCTTCCCTATTCCGACACATTGCCTCTTATGCTTCCAAAAGAGGGTGTTTATTTCTGCTCGCCTGAAAGAAACTCAGAAGAAGGATACACCTTTTTCAACTTCGGAGAGACATTCCCTTCAATGACGGATCCGGCAACAATGATTAAACCTCTTGCATATCTTGCCTCGGAAGAGGAAATGAATGAAATGCTTTCCGCTACGCGACCGAAGGTTGCACTTGACGAATTCTGGATAAAATGCGGTGGAAATATTGACAAATCAAGAGAACTGATACGTATTTATTATACAAGAATCCTTTATTCAAACTATTATTTCACATCGTTCAAGGAGGGCTGGAGAACCGAGAGAGGGATGATCTATACAATTTATGGTCCTCCTGATAAAGTATATAAAAATTCAGAGGAGGAAAGCTGGGGATACCGGAGACCTGTTTTAAAATCTTCCTGGGGAGGAAGATACCATCTTAAGGAGGAATATCTTTTTTTCAATTTCAGAACCAGACAAAACAAATTCTCTGACAATGATTTCTACCTGAGCAGGAATGAAACTCTTGTAACTTACTGGGATAAAGCGATTGCCAGCTGGAGAAAAGGTATTGTGTTTCGTCTTGATAATCCTGAAGATTTTTAATCTTTTAAAGTGAAAGAATCAGATTGTATTTATGGCCTCAGGGCAGTTATTGAGGCTGTCAGAGCAGGTAAGCAGATCGACCGCCTGCTGATAAAGCAGGGCTTGCAGGGTGCTTTATATCATGAATTAATGATTGAAGTGCGGAATCATAATATTGCTTACCAGATAGTTCCTCTTGAAAGGATTGAGCTGGTTACGCGGAAAAATCATCAGGGTGTTTTAGCCTGGCTCTCACTTATTGAATTTCAGTCGATTACAAATCTGCTGCCAATGATCTTCGAAAAGGGAGAAGATCCTTTAATAATTGCTCTCGACGGAGTTTCAGATGTAAGGAATTTCGGAGCAATAGTAAGAAGCGCCGAATGCCTTGGAGCACATGCAGTCATTATTCCTGAAAAAGGTTCGGCAAGGATCACGGCCGATGCTATCAAGACATCTGCAGGAGCTCTGCATTCCTTTCCGGTATGCAGGGAAAAAAGCATCGTAAGATCTATAGAGTACCTTAAAGAATCAGGACTTAAAGTCATAGCCGCAGGTGAAAAATCAGGTTCTGATATTTCTGAAGCGGATCTTAAAGGCCCTTCAGTTCTGATAATGGGCTCGGAGGATAAAGGAATAAGCCGTGAACTAATTTCGCTGTCCGATCAACTGGTCATGATCCCTATGAAGGGAGAAATAGGATCTCTTAATGTATCTGTCGCCGCCGGTATTCTTCTTTATGAAATTGCCAGGCAGAGGTCACTTTGATCATCCAATAATATTCAGAATTCTCTGATCGAGCATAGCCTGGTCCGCTGTAAATGAAGCCAGTCCTGCAAGAGTCAGCAGTGTATCCGGAGCAATTTTGCCATCAGCGATTTTCTTCTGCCACTTCGAAAAAACCGGAATTTTTCCATCACTGGCAATTGTTGCTTTTTCTTCTTTTGAAAGCGAAGGGAACATATCTTCACAGCCCTCTTCCTGAGCAATATGGATAAGTTCGGGACCCGTTGCAGGCATCTTCTGATTAAGTCTCTGTGCAAGACTGAGAACTTTATCATCAACCTCCCAGAATTTTTCTATCCTGGCATCCTTTGCTGAAGGAAAAAGGCTGACGTCATAATTCTCATGAGTCCGTATTGAAAATTTACCAGTTAAGGATTTTCGTCCCTGCAGCGGCTACTTTCGGTGGTATCGTAAACACATCAGTCCCTGCAAGCAGTTCAAGCTGATTGTAATGCCGGAGGCTGGCAGCTATTAATTTCGTTTGCCATACATTTTGTGCAGAAAATGCAGTGACCCAGTTCTGGGAAGAAATGACAGCCTTTTCACCAGCACCTGATCCGTCTCCAAGTTTATTATTCATCATAAATGCCCCGATTCTTCCAAGAAATACATTGAGATAATCAGGCTGGGCCATCCTTGTCACAATAACATTTTGCCGGGCACTGAATTCGAGTGTGAAGTTAACCCTTACACCTGCCTCCTTTAAACGTCTTGCCCCTATCAGTCCTTCTGCGGTATACGGGACTTTCACAATAAACTGGTCCGGACAGATTTCATGGTATCTTTTGCCATAGTATTCGATAGCCTTTATATCATGGGCAGTATCAGTATGAAGTTCCACACTGACAAATCCGCCGAATTTTGATGCAAGTCTTAACCCGTGTCTTGCATTCAGCATGAAAGCTATCTCCTTTACTTTTGTTTCGAGAGGCAGCTCATAAACAATATGCTTGGCTTCGGAAATAAAAATATCATAGATCCCTTTTTGTATCTCATTGTTGAGCAGCGTATTATTTGTAGTCAAAGCGCTCATTTCAGCCGACCAGTTTGCTTCAGCTTCTTCAATGTCGCCGGTATCAAGCCAGAGTTCGGTCCCGGTATCCCTGAGGGATTGCCAGAAAGGATCCTTTTTCCCGTTGACATGTTTTTCGTTCAGATTTGCCCAGAGAAAATCGCTTATTCGTGTGTTCAGGTCAGCCATTGTAATTAATATTTGTTGTAAAACACTTAAGGTTTAAATTTGTTTCAGTGTAATTTTATTAAGCCGCTGCAAAATTATACAAATTCTTTATCCTATAGTGATGAATATTATTAGCTTTATGAAACAATATTTAAAACAGACTCCTTATGAGAATTCTTTTGGCTTTTATATTGACAATGTGTACATTGTCATCATCCGGACAAAATATTTTTGAAAATTATTTCACTGATAAAGTACTGCGGTTTGATTTTATGCTTGCAGGAAACAGTCAGAAAACGCTTGTCTATCCCGTGGGGATGAAAGAGGAACCATTTTTTGGCGGATCGCATGAGAATTTAATTGATCCCTTTGATTACGGGAACTTTAAATATGAAGTTTTTGATGCTGCTGAAAACAGGCTGATCTATTCACGCGGATTTTGCACGCTTTTTCAGGAATGGCAAACCACAACTGAAGCCAAAACAATGGAACGCAGTTTCTATGAAGTGGCCACAATGCCTTTCCCGAAAAACAAAGTCCGTTTTGTCCTGAGCCTGAGGGAACGGAACGGAATTTTCACAAAACTGTATGAAACCGCTTATTGATCCTACAGACTATTATATAAGAAATGAGAAACCTGTAAATGCTGCCGTCACGAAAATATACGGTTCGGGTAATCCTCAGAAATGCGTCGACCTTGCATTTGTGGCTGAGGGATATACTGCTGATGAAATGGCTAAATTCAGGGAGGATGTAAAGAAAATGGCAGATGTTCTTTTTTCAGAAGCCCCTTTCAGCGATTACAGGGACAAAATAAATATCTGGGCTGTTGAAGCAGTTTCTGTAGATTCCGGAACAGATATTCCGGGGGACAAGGTATATCTTAATACGGTATTGAATTCAAGTTTCTACACTTTCGGCACCGACCGCTACCTTACAACACAGGATATAAAATCTGTAAACGATTATGCCGCAGCTGCTCCCCATGATAATATAATTGTACTCATTAACAGTAATAAGTACGGAGGCGGAGGTGTATATAACTATTACAGCGGCACCACAGCAGGACACCCGCTTTCACCAAAGGTATTCATTCATGAATTCGGTCATGGCTTTGCAGGTCTGGCTGATGAATATTATTCCTCTGATGTTGCCTATGATGAGTTTTATCCTTTGAATGTCGAACCATGGGAGCCGAATATAACAACCATGGTAAATTTTGACTCAAAATGGAAAAAGATCGTAGCAAAAGAGACTCCCATGCCGACTCCTGCTGAGGATAAATACAAGAATACAACCGGATTGTTCGAAGGAGGAGGCTATTCAGCAAAAGGGATCTTCAGACCTGAAATGGATTGCAGGATGAAAAGCAACGGACCGAAGGGATACTGCACTGTATGCCGTGAAGCAATAAAAAAGATGATTGAATTCTATATAAGGTAGGATCTGAATTCTCAGTGGATCTCTGGCTGTTTCCCTTGGACCTCTGGGTAAGTATTATTGTTACACAGAGGCCCTGACAAGACAAGGGCTTCACAGAGTAGTACATTACTTGGCTTTTCCTGTCAATCAGATAGAACAAAACAAGGCGAGCCCGCCGAATATAAAGATCATTGAAAAGTACCCGGCTTCTTCAGAAGGGAAACACGGCTAGCTGATTCCAAAATTGCACCGGCAATGATTCCAAGGCCGATCCCGGTGAAGAGCATCCCGAGTCTTGAGAGCGAATTTACCCCAGTTAATAAAACTCTTTACCTTCCTTCCCGGTATTGAAAAGGCTGGCTTCTGCACCTTTTTCAATAAGCGCCAGACGTTCCTTGTTGCGTGTCGTATAATGAACATACATAATACCGAAAACTGTTGCGAAAAGAGCAATAAAAGCAATTAATGTTTCCATGACTTTTTTGTTTTGGTTATAATTTAATTTTACCCTTTAGACACAGGAAGATACTGACAGGTTACAAAAAACAGGAAAACTTCAGGTATAATGCAATCATTTACTGTTCTGGTTACTAGTTTGAATACACCTACAACAAGCAACCAGCAACAAGCAACTTTATCTGATTTGTTCTTAAATAGTAACCAATTTAACTTTGAGCGTCAAACAGCCGGAATGGATCCTAAAGACGACATATTTTATATCGGACAGGTGCTTGAAGGAAAGATAAATGCTTTTTCTTATCTTGTTGATAAACATAAAGATAAAGCCTATAACCTGGCTTTCAGGATCTGCGGAAACCGTGAAGAAGCTGAAGAAATAGCTCAGGATGCATTCTTGAAAGCTTACAGATCACTGAAAAATTTCAAGATGAAAAGCAGTTTTGCCACCTGGTTGTACAGAATAGTTTATAATACTGCGATCTCGCTTGTAAGAACCAGGAAGAACAGAGTCCTTTCCGTTGAGGAGTTTCCGGCTGATGCTGTTGATTTTCTTGGCTTCAGCAGCAGTGAGGAAGAGGCAGCTGATGATTACAGGAATTCTTTGATTAACTTTGCACTTCAGAAGATATCTGAAGAAGAAAGAGGCCTGATAACTCTTTATTATTATAATGAACTGGATACAGAAGAGATCTCAAAAATAACAGGCATCAGCAGGTCGAACATTAAAGTAAGACTTTTCAGAGCCAGGCAGAAGATGGCTGAGATCATAAGAAAAGTTGAAAAGAAAAACGTTTTTTACCATGAATAAACAGGAAATAACGATGAAGATCTCCTGAGGAAATTTCTCAATCCTGAAAGGATTGAGAAGGCGCCTGAGGGATTTACTTCAAAAACCCTGACCAGGATTCAGATTGAAACCCAGTCAGCAAAGTTGAACAAAGATTTTTTTGTAAAAAACAGGGTACCACTAATATCAGCCGCAATTACAGCCGGACTGATAATAGCCGCAATTATAATTCCTGCCGGTGAGACTGAATCCGTTGGTTCAACAATCTGGAAATATATACAGGATCTGGAATTCACGTTGCCTGTGATAAATAATAATTATTTCAGGGAATTTAGTCTTCCAGGATGGGTTCCTTACGTAATGATAGGGATCTTCCTACCTGGATTTTTTGACAGGGCTCTTTTTGGATTATTTCATAAGAGGAATAACCCCTAATTCCCTGCCTGCCGGCAGGCAGGCCCCAGAGGGGACTTTTTAACTGCTACAAAACAAAAACCCCCTTTGAGGGGTAGGGGGTTAAACTTTATTACTTGTGAATTCAACCCTTTCGCATTGAGCGATCTGCTCATCACCTGCAATACTTCCCTGATTCCCAGCTTAATTTCACAACTTCCTTTGAGATGTACAATAAGGGCACATTGTTCGGCCTGAACTGAATCGTGTCCGCAAATTTCAACGAGGGATTTAATGACGTGATCGAATGTATTGATCTCATCATTGTACAGGATAAGCGAATGCATTTCACCCTCGCTGCTCAGCCTGTCGCTCCTGTGTAGTGTTTTTTCCTTCATCGCTATTTCTCAAAAAGTTGCTTTGCTGTCTCTACCGGGATCTCCTTGCTTCCCAGATATGCAGAAACTTTTGCATCACGGTAACCATTTCGTCTTAATAGATCTGCATATTCAGAAGCACTCTCAAAAGTAATAAATTTTCCAATCAGATAAACAAATGTACCATCTTCAGCCGTAATTATTTCAAAACCACGGTTACCTGCCATCTTCCTGTAAACTTCTGCAGTTTCATCAGCGACAGGTTTGACTGATCTTTTTATCTCAACCCTGAAAACCAGTGTAGAAGCAGCTGTCTCTACATGTTTTCTGCGCCTGTGCAATCACTATAAACGGCTTCTGACCCCATTCATTTTCCATGAGTGCGGCTCTTTCAAGCGATACTGCTTTTCCATCAAGGACAGCAGTTACAAACGAATCTTTGAATCCCATTTGCTTTACAGTTACAACTGACCGGCTTGCATCAGCCATCCTTCTGAACAGACCAGCAAAGTATTTTGTTGATTCTGTCCCTGGTATTTTGAATCCGGATACCGGTGATAATCCTTTAAAAAATGTAGGGTCCATTTGTTTGCTGAAAACTCCAATTTGAATCCGGTAAACCAATCCGGCAGGTATCTCAGGATCAATTGAGATTTTCTGATTCCTTATGCGTGCAGGATCTGTTTCAACACTAAATATTGCATAAATCTCCTCTCGCTTATTAGTCTCAGGTAATACAGGAGTTACAACTATTTCCTTCTTTACCGGAGGCGGAGAAACTGTATTGCCGAATTTTTCATCAGCTATCCTTTGGTATTCAGCAGAGAGTGAATCCATTTCCGAAATTCTTGATTTTGCAGACTGCTTCTGGGAAGGAGGAAGTTTATCATATTCTTTCCCGTATTCAGCAATCAGCACATTCAGGGAATCAGCTTTTACCTGGTATTTCATTGCTTCAGATAATACTTTGTCATACGCAACCGGAACATCCTGCTTCTGCGGAATTGGTTTGACTGCAGGCTGAACAGCGGTCTTTTCTTCGGTGGTCTTTTCTGCCGTGGTTTTTTGTCCGGGTACTCCCCTTCGCTCCTTGCATTCCTGAATATATCCCGGAACTCCTAAATCCCTGGCTCTCTTTTTTCCCGCCTTTTCTTCAAAATTATTAAATGAGTCTATGGCATCCGGAAATCTTCCTGCCATCTGTTGTGACCTGCCAAGGTAAAACCAGGCATCATCAGGGATGCTTTTAATATCCAGGGAACCATTGAGCGCTTCCCTGAGAAATTCTGAGGCATTTTCAGGCTCCCTGTTCATCTTTACCAGACATACACCTGAATAATATTTATATAAGGGATCCCTTGAATATACCTGCAAAAGGATTTCGAATTCTCTGAAAGCCTTTTCGTAATCTCCGCTTGAGAAAGCATCCATTGCTGCCTGACGGGAAGGTTTATGCTGAGTTTCCTGCGAATATAAATCAGTAAAAGAAAACAGAAGAACAGAAACTACTATTGAAAACCAGGTAAAATTATATTTATTTTTAATTTTCATCTAAGCAATTGTTTCAGTAACTACATCATTATCAATCTATTTCATTTCTATTTCAGTTTATGTTACTTTGATATCTCTTTGATATCATTACGATAACATTTTGATATCATAATGATATCATTTTATGAATATTTGTGTTAATAATAATTTTTCTGATATACTCAGAAAACGCTTCAAACTTCGTAAATTTAACCCTAATTACAAAATTCATACCATATGATACAACTAAAAGAGGGAATGAAAGCTCCATCATTCGAAGGCGTTGATCAGGACGGCAGAACGATAAAATTAAGTGATTTTTCGGGAAAAAAGCTGGTTTTATATTTTTATCCGAAGGATAATACACCCGGATGCACCGCTGAAGCCTGCAGTTTGCGCGACAATCATGATGATTTTTTGAAAAAGGGATTTGCAGTGATAGGCGTCAGCATGGATAGTGAAAAATCTCATAAGGGCTTTGCTTCAAAATACTCACTACCGTTTCCTCTCATTGCCGACACTTCAAGGAAGATATTGAATGATTACGGAGTGTACCGTGAAAAGAAGCTGTACGGTAAAAGCTTCCTTGGTATTGTAAGAACAACATTTATAATTGACGGGAACGGCATAATCGAAAAGATCATCTCAAAAGTCGACACAAAGAATCATTCAGAGCAGATATTTAAAATGTATCAATAATAAAACCAATAATATGAGCAACGAAAGAAAAGAAATAAACAAGGACAAGCTTAAAGCCCTGGAAGTAACACTTGGCAAAATTGAGAAGGATTTCGGAAAAGGAACCATAATGAAGCTTGGCGATCATGCCATAGAAAACATCCAGGTTATATCAACTGGTTCGATCGGTCTTGATGCCGCACTTGGGATCGGAGGATTTCCCAGAGGACGTGTCATAGAGATCTATGGACCCGAAGCATCCGGTAAAACCACCCTTGCAATTCATGCAATTGCAGAAGCCCAGAAAAACGGAGGCATTGCTGCCATAATTGACGCTGAGCACACATTTGACAGGAATTATGCGGAAAAACTCGGCGTCGACGTTGAAAACCTTCTGATCTCACAGCCTGACAACGGGGAGCAGGCTCTTGAAATAACCGATAATCTTATCCGGTCAGGTGCTCTTGACATTGTTGTGATCGACTCGGTTGCCGCACTTACGCCCAAAGCTGAAATTGAGGGCGAAATGGGCGATCAGAAAATGGGCCTGCAGGCAAGGTTAATGTCGCAGGCGCTCAGGAAACTCACTGCAAATATCAGTAAAACAAATACTTCATGTGTATTTATAAATCAGCTCAGGGAAAAGATCGGTGTAATGTTCGGCAATCCCGAAACTACAACAGGAGGCAACGCCCTGAAGTTTTATGCTTCAGTAAGGGTCGATATCCGTAGAACGAACCAGATCAAGGAAGGCGAGGAGATAATCGGAAGCCGTACCAGGGCTAAAATAGTGAAGAATAAGCTTGCACCACCATTTAAAAAAGCTGATTTCGATATTCTTTACGGTGAAGGAATTTCCCAGCTTGGTGAAATTGTCGACCTTGGCGTTGATTTCGACATAATTAAGAAGAGCGGTTCCTGGTTCAGCTACGGAGACACAAAGCTCGGACAGGGAAGAGATGCTGTAAAACAGATCATTAAAGACAATCCGGAACTGTACGATGAATTAAAGGCTAAAATCTCTGAAGCGCTCAAAAAGTAATAATCCATTTTATCTGAAATCCGTTATGAAAAGATCTCTTTTTCTGACGATGATCACGATCATCCTCATTTCTGTTTCCTGTAAACAAAAGACTCCAGTTGTTACTGCAAAACCGGTTCCTGAATTCAATAATCAGCTTACGGAAGAAGAAAAGGCCGGAGGGGTAATGACTCCCGAAATAATGTGGAAATTCGGTCGCCTTGGATCATTTGCCCTTTCCCCTGACGGATCATCTGTTTTATATACAGTAACTCAGATAGACCTTCAGAGTGAAGCCAGGAAAACAAATATTTTCAAAATACCTTCAGGCGGAGGAGAACCTGTTCAGCTTACTACTGAAGGAGGTAGTTCCCCTCAATGGTTTGACAATGGTAAAAAGATTGCGTTTGTTAAGGGAGGCGATCTGATGACAATGAATCCTGATGGTTCGGAACAGAAAAAAGTAGAAGGGATCTCTGAATTTGAGATATTCAATGTTTCTCCCCTGGGAAACAAAATTTACTTTACGAAAAGGGTCAAGCTTGATCAGACAGCAAACGAAAAGCATAATCTTCCAAATGCAAAGGTCAGAATTATTAATGACCTGATGTACAGGCACTGGAACGCATGGAGCGATTATTCATACAGCCATATTTTCGTTGCATCATTCAATGGATCAGTTGTATCGGGTGAAAAGGATATTATGAAGGATCAGAAATTTGAATCCCCTACTGCTCCCTATTATGATGATCGTGAAATCTCATGGAGCCCTGACGGGAAGTATATTGCTTACACATCTAAAAGACTGAGGGGAATTGAGGATGCAAGAAGCACCAATTCTGACATTTATCTGCATGAAATAGCCTCAGGCAGGGAAATAAATATTACGGATGGTAACAATGGCTACGACAGGTATCCTGTTTTTTCGCCGGATGGCTCAAAAATAGCCCTGCAGAGCATGGAAAGAAATGGCTATGAAGCCGATCTCGACCGCCTTTTTATATATAATATAAAGGATAAAACTCTCATTTGGTTATCAAAGGGATGGCAGTTTGATGTCGAAAATCTTGCCTGGGCCGATGACCAGAATGTTTATTTCACATGTTCCTATCTTGGTACTGCTCAGATATTCAGGATCAATTTAACAGTTAAAAACGTCGAAAAGGTGACAGAAGGGGTCCATAATCTGGGTCCGATAAATCTTCAGTCGGGAGTTCTGGTTTCAGGAATTACATCAATGTCGATGGCTCCTGAAGTTTCAAATGTGAATTTGAATTCTGGAGAGGTCAGGCAGATTACCTCAATAAATAAAGCTATTTATGAATCGATCAAAATGGGGAAGGTCGAGGAAAAATATATTAAGACGAAAGACAACAAGGATCTGCAGATGTGGATTGTCTATCCTCCCGATTTTGATGCTCAGAAGAAATATCCGGCCCTGCTTTTCTGCAATGGCGGGCCACAGTCATCGCTCGATCAGTTCTGGTCATACCGCTGGAACTTCCAGATGATGGCTGCAAAAGGTTATATTGTTTTAGCTCCGAACCGGAGGGGTAACAGCGGATTCGGACAGGCATGGAAAGAAGAGATATCAGGTGACTGGGGCGGCAAAAACATGCAGGACTACCTTGATGCCACAGATGCAATGGCAAAAGAGCCTTATGTTGATGCCACACGACTCGGCGCAGTTGGTGCAAGTTATGGTGGCTACTCGGTCTTTTACCTTGCCGGGATTCATGGCGGACGATTCAAGGCATTTGTCTCGCACTGCGGTATGTTTGACTTTGTAAGCTGGTACGGTTCGACTGAAGAACTATGGTTCCCGAACAAAGATATTGAAGGACCTTACTGGAATAATCCGAAGAGCTACCAGTATTCTCCCCACCTTTACGGTTGATAACTGGGATACTCCAATTCTGATTATTTCAGGAGCCAACGATTTCAGGATACCATATACCCAGAGTATGGAAGCATTTCAGGCTGCCCAGATTCATAATATTCCAAGCAGGTTGCTCTTCTTTGAAGATGAAAGTCACTGGGTGCTGAAACCACAGAATTCAGTTATCTGGCAGAGGGAGTTTTTCGAGTGGCTGGATACCTATTTAAAATAGTAATTCCATTACTTTCTCCACTTTCTCCTCCATTGGCAACTCCCCGTCGATCCAATTGATCTGTATTCCCTTTCGTTCCATACCCCGGAACCAGGTCATCTGACGCTTTGCAAACTGGTGGATCGCTGTTTCGAGCGACCTGTACATTTCATCGTATGATATCCTGCCGGTAATAAAAAGCGTAATATACTTGTATTCAAGACCATAATATATCAATGTTTCAGGATCGACTCCCTGCATCAGTAATTGCCTGACCTCATCCTCCATTCCTTCTTCAAGACGGCGCCTTAGTCTTTCACTGATCCTCTCACGTCTTTTTTCACGGCTGAACAATAATCCTATGATAAGAGGCTTTATTTCCGGAAATTTTGTTTGG
The DNA here is from genome assembly GCA_963746685.1 of uncultured Bacteroidales bacterium. Taxonomy (GTDB): domain Bacteria; phylum Bacteroidota; class Bacteroidia; order Bacteroidales; family VadinHA17; genus LD21. The sequence continues at coordinate 547,289 of CAVVBY010000033.1, read as the reverse complement.
TTCTCCTTTCTTGTTCCAATGTAGCGTTCTATCTCTATCGCACGGATCGCTCTTTTTTTTGTGTCAATATCAGTTTTATTATGCAGTTTCTTAAAGGAAGAAAGGTATTTCAGTAAGCTCTGACAGGGATTTTTTTTCAAGGGAAGCTCTGAAAACCGGATCAGGAGGGACTTCAATCATTTTGTAGCCTGAAACCACTGAATCGATATACATTCCTGAACCGCCGCAAACTACAGGGAACATATTCCTAGATCTCAGATCATCCAGAACTTTTACAAAGTCGCGCTGATATTCAAAAACACTGTACTTGTATCCGGGATCTGCAATATCTATAAGATGATATGGAATGTACTTGCCTTCAACAATGTAATCGCCATAGTCTTTACCGGTTCCCAGATTCATCTGCCTGTAGATCTGACGGGAATCGGCGCTGATTATTTCCCCGTTCAAGCTTCAGGGCAAGAGCTGCAGCCAGCGAAGTCTTTCCTGAGGCTGTCGGACCCGTAACTACAAGCAAATCATACTTTGAAGACTTCTTTACATCCATCATCTTAATGATATCAGAAGGAAAAACAAATTACCATAAATTTATTTAATTTTGCGGCACTAAACCTGGCCCGCAATGGATTTTAAATTTCTGGTTCACACGGTTAGAAATATAATTCTTGATCCTGTAAAAGAATGGGATGTAATTCATTCTGAAAACAAAACTGCTACATATTTTAGCAGTAGTTTATTATTTCCCCTTCTGATGCTGGCATCTGTTTCTGCTTTCCTGGGATCATTTCTGTTTACCAACACCGAGCTGACAAATGCATATTCAATACTGACAGGTGTTAAGTATCTTATAATGCTTTATCTGGTAATCTATGGTACAGCGTTTATCTTTAAAGAGATCACTAATGCTTTTGAGCTTGGGAAGGATTTTAATCTCTCATTTAAGATTATCGCCTGTTCTGTAGTTCCCTTTCTTCTTTGCCAGATTCTGAGCCGGTTATTCGAATCATTTATTTTTGTTAATATCCTTTCATTCTATCGGCCTTTATATTCTGTGGACAGGCATTAAGAAGATGATTGATCCTCCCGAGAGGAAAAAAATTCTCCTGATGATTGCAGCAACTGTAGCTTTTATTGCTTTGTTTTCTGTTGCAAACTGGATCCTGACCCTGGTATTTGACAAACTCTATTTTTCAATTTTTGCATAATACTTTAAGATGAGGACTTCCGGCTCAGATATTACGATCAGAAATAAAAAGGCCTCACATGATTACGAGTTCCTTGACAAGTATATCGCCGGAATAAAGCTGACAGGGACAGAGATAAAATCAATAAGGGCAGGTAAAGCCACACTCACCGATTCATTTTGCGTCTTCAGAGATGGCAGAACTGTATATCAAGGGGATGCATATCTCGGAATACTGGTGGGGAAACCTGAATAATCATGATCCTTTAAGAGAGCGAAAACTACTACTGAAAGCCAGGGAACTGAAGAAGATAGAAAGAAAAGTCAAGGAGGCAGGGCTCACAATAATTGTAATAAAGGTATTTATTAATGAAAAGGGCCTGGCAAAAGCCGAAATAGCCGTTTCAAAAGGCAAGAAGGAATACGATAAACGTGAAACCCTAAAACGAAAAGATTCCGAAAGAGAACTCGATCGTATCAGAAAGAGGATAACTAGAAGTTCGGGCTGAGAAGGTATCTCGAATAAAACTGTACTATATAATCGACTGCCTCATCTGAAGTATCAACAAGAGTGAACAGGTTCAGATCCTCCGGTGAAATATTATGCTCTTCGGCAAGCATTTCTTCATTAATCCACTTTAGTAACCCGCCCCAGTACTTTTTCCCCACCAGGATAATTGGAAATTTCCCGATCTTTCTTGTCTGGATCAGAGTAATTGCCTCAAAGAGTTCATCGAAAGTACCGAATCCGCCGGGTAACACAATAAATCCCTGTGCATATTTCATGAACATTACTTTCCTGACGAAAAAATGATCGAAAGTGATAAGCTTGTCAGAATCAATAAAAGGATTCGGACGCTGTTCAAAAGGCAGGTCAATATTAATACCGACTGATTTGCCGTTTCCTCTTTTTGCTCCTTTATTTGCAGCTTCCATTATTCCGGGTCCGCCGCCGGTAATGACTCCGTAACCTTTCTGAGTGAGCTTGTAAGCTATATCTTCAGCCATCCGGTAATACTTGTCATTATAATGTGTCCTTGCTGAACCAAAAATAGAAACACATGGACCGATCCTGGCAAGTTTTTCAAATCCTTCAACCAGTTCGGAGATGATCTTGAACACTCTCCATGAATCGGTTGTATGAATCTCATGCCAGGTTTTCTGTTCAAATGCATCCTTAATAAGATCTGCCGGTTTATCCGCCTTCATACCATAAGATTTAGTGAGTCAAATATATATAAATTCTATGCCTTAAGCTCAGGTTCAAGAAATATTCCGGTATAGCTTTCCTTGCACTTCACAAGTTTTTCAGGAGTTCCTGAGAAGATGACATCGCCTCCTGCCTTTCCCCCTTCCTTCCCAAGATCAATAATATAATCTGCCATCTTGATTACATCCATGTTATGTTCAATAACAATGACTGTATTTCCCCTGTCGACAAGCTTGTTAAGCACCTCAAGCAGTACCCTGACATCTTCAAAATGCAATCCTGTTGTCGGTTCATCAAGGATGTAAAGAGTTTTGCCGGTATCGCGTCGGGCAAGCTCCGTGGCAAGCTTGATGCGCTGGGCTTCACCTCCGGAAAGTGTGGTCGATTGCTGCCCGAGCTTTATATATCCCAGTCCGACATCCTGAAGGGTTTTGATTTTATGGTGAATTGACGGGACATTTGCAAAGAAATCGACTGCCATGTTGACTGTCATTTCAAGCACATCGCTTATCGACTGCCCCTTATACTTTACCTCAAGAGTCTCACGGTTATACCTCTTGCCGTTGCATTCAGTGCAATGGACATATACATCGGGCAAGAAAGTTCATTTCAATGGTTTTCACTCCTGCACCTTCACAGCCCTCGCATCTTCCTCCTTTTACATTGAAGGAAAATCTCCCTGCGCTGAATCCCCGGATCTTTGCTTCGGTAGTCTGCTCGAACAGTTTCCTGATATCCGTGAAGACACCTGTATAAGTCGCAGGATTTGACCGTCGGTGTCTTGCCGATGGGAGACTGGCTTACCTCAATTACCTTGTCGAGGTTTTCAATACCCGATATGTCCTTGTATGGAAGTGGTGTCTTGCCTGAATTATGAAATCTCTTCGCCAGGGCAGGATGAAGAGTCTGATTTATCAATGAAGATTTTCCGCTTCCCGATACTCCTGTAACACAAATGAATGTACCAAGAGGCAATACAACATCGACATTGTTAAGGTTATGTCCCGAAGCCCCGGTCATTACCAGGAATTTGCCATTCCCTTTCCTTCTTATTTCAGGAATATGAAATTTTTTCTTATTGCTCAGATAGCCTGAGGTAAGCGTATTAAAAGATCTTATCTCATCAGGAGCTCCCCAGGCAACAACCTGTCCTCCATGGCGGCCAGCTCCCGGACCCATATCTATTATATGATCTGAAGATAAGATCATCTCCTTGTCGTGTTCAACCACAATGACCGAGTTGCCTGAATCCCTCAGCTGTTTCAGTGCTGAAATAAGTCTCCTGTTATCTCTCTGGTGCAACCCGATACTGGGTTCATCAAGAATGTAAAGAACATTTACGAGCCGCGATCCGATTTGAGTTGCAAGTCGTATCCTCTGGCTTTCCCCGCCCGAAAGTGTCCTCGCTCCCCTGTTCAGCGAAAGATAATCAAGACCCACTTCAACAAGGAAACCAAGTCTTGCTCTGATCTCTTTCAATATTTCTGCTGCAATAAGCTTCTGTTTCGTAGTCATTTTTTCCTCAATGTTCTTAAGGAATAACGAAAGTTCCTTAATATCCATTGAAGCAAGCTCCCCGATATTCCTGTCTGCAATCCTGAAAAAGAGGGCTTCCTTTTTAAGCCTTGTTCCGTTGCATTCCGGGCATACATCATATTGCACATACTGATCCCTGATCCTTGTCCCGTTCTTCTTTCCGTTTATGATCTCAATATTACCGACAAAATTGACCACACCTTCAAATGTCAGGAAATAGTTTGATGTCATTCCAAGAGGTGTATTTGATAGCTTAAGAACCTCATCAGATCCATAAAGAACCTTATTAAGAGCTTCTTCAGGTATATCCCTTATGGGAGTATCAAGTGTAAAACCGTTTTTCTCAGCAATAGCTTCAATCTGCCAGAAGATCCAGACATTCTTGTATTTTCCGAGAGGTTCAATTCCTCCTTTCCTTATGCTGAGCAGCGGGATCGGGAATAAGCTTTTTAATATCAATGCTTGAGATCTCACCAAGCCCGTTGCAATGAGGGCATGCTCCCTGAGGGGAATTGAATGAAAAGGTATGAGGAGCCGGTTCGTTATAGGAGATTCCGGTAACCGGACACATCAAGATGGCGGCTGAAATATCTTGGTTCAGCGCTTTCAGCTTCAAGTACCATCATCACTCCGTCGCCCTGGTCAAGTGCCATGAGCACTGAATCGCGGAGCCTTTTGTCAGTTATATCCCCTACCCTGAATTTATCAATTACAAGCTCGATATTATGAGTTTTATATCTGTCGAGCTTCAGTCCATGTACAATCTCCCTTATCTCCCCATTGATCCTTACGTGAAGGAATCCTTTCCGGCGCAGTTGTTCAAAAAGCTCTTTGTAGTGGCCTTTTCTTCCCTTGACAACAGGTGCCAGAAAATAGACTTTTTTATCAGCGAAACGGGTCTTGACAAGCTCCAGAATCTGGTCATCTGTATATTTGACCATTTTCTCACCTGAAGCCCAGGAGTATGCTTCTCCTGCCCGTGCATATAAAAGTCTTAGAAAATCATATATTTCAGTTATTGTGCCGACTGTCGATCTTGGATTTTTGTTTGTGGATTTTTGCTCAATTGAAATGACAGGGCTCAATCCTGTTATCTTATCAACATCAGGTCGTCTCCATTCCTCCCAGGAACTGACGTGCATAAGCTGAAAGAGTTTCCATATATCGTCTCTGACCCTCTGCATAAATAGTGTCAAAGGCAAGAGATGATTTACCGCTTCCGCTTAATCCGGTTATGACTACCAGCTTGTTACGTGGAATTGTAACATCAATATTCTGCAAATTATGTACCCTGGCTCCAAAAACCTTTATTTCATCCTTCATCACAATCCTTGCCCTTCATAAGATCAGTTAACAGTTTCATTGTTTTCAGGGGAACGCATTCCTTCAGAAGGTATCTTGATAAGATATTCCTTATTAGGTTTCGGTGTTAAATAAGGTTTCCTCAGCCATGGATTCAGGAACTTTAGCATTTTGTAATTTGTCCCGAAACTTTTTGCAAACACAGAGAAATCAGAGATGGCAGTATCAACTTTTACTTCATAGTAATCCAGCTCAGGATAGAGGTCACTTTTATCAATGTTAAAACCATAGCTCTGCGGGTCAGTGATTACAAGCTTATAAGCCACTGCCCTGAAAATATACCTTGCTGTTTCCTCTGCCAGGAGAAGATCATAATAATTATTCTCCTTCTGAATGCTTATCTGTTCATCAAGGGCGGCCCGGCCCCCATTATATGAAGCTGCAGCAAGCGTCCAGTTACCATATTTTTCATAAGATTTTAAGAAATACCTGCACGCAAATTCAGTTGATTTCTCAATATGGTACCGTTCATCCACAACATTATTGATCTCCATTCCCTCTTCTTTGCCTGTTTCCGGCATTATCTGCCAGAAGCCTGTTGCACCGGCTGGTGATACCATATTGCTGTACTCGCTTTCAGCAGCAGCCAGGTATTTAAAATCATCCGGAATATTATTCTCCTTTAATATCTTTTCAATAACAGGTAAATATCTGTTAGCCCTCTTGATAATCATTATTGTTGAAGAGTGCCTGTAGGCACTTGTCAGTATTTCGCGATCAAGGCTTTCACGGGTGTCAAAATTACCGAGAGGCATTTTCTCACCCGCGAAGCTTACATCTTCAGGTAGTTTATATGACTTATTGAAAATAATTGAATCCCCTGATGATCCGGCTTCATAGGTCCTGGCAAAGCTTTTAAAACTCTGATTAATAACAAATACTGAAATAGCGAGGCAGATAAGTACAAATCCGAAAGCAAGGGATTTTATGTTTGATTTAAGCATGATTTATTGTCTGGTTTAAAATAAAATGCAAAGGTAATGTTTTTACATCTTAAAAATAAGCCAGCAATATTCTAAAATGATAAAGAGATTGAATTAAAAGAAAATGAGGGAAATTATTATCAGAGGCAGAGATCAGAATTTATAAGATAATCCTGAGAATATCCCGAATGAATAAGGATGTGCTCCAACGCCCTGAATATTACTGAAAGGATTGAGATAATATCTGAATGTCGGTTCAAGATTCAGAGAGATCTTTTCAGAGATGCTGTATTCCATTCCCATTCCCACAGAACTGCTTACCATGAACTGGATTTAATCCTGCAGTCTTCCCGATATTATATTTACTCCCGTCAATAACAGCATGTACCGAATTATTTACAAGAAGGTTATATGACAATCCGCCAATAAGGTTAAAGTCGATGCTTTTATCAATAAGTTTATATCTGAAAATGACAGGCATTTCAAGATAGCTGAAATTCTGGAAAAGCGAGTTATTGATATATGACAGATTGGCCTTTGCAGGGTCAAATACATCATTTGTGTATCTGGTAATGACACGGTCGCCCGACATGTCAACAAGAAAAACATCAGGATTTTCAGTATATATCCTTCCGCTCGAAGTCAGGACCTCAAAATTATGGTCACTCTTTGAAAGAGTCGAACGGACTGAATCCCGCAAATGAGTTGATATTGTCCACCTCATTCCCTATCGATGAATAGTAAAGGCCGGACTGGATGCTCAGTTTCTTGCTTATTTTGTATGAAAAGCCTACACCACCGGAGTAGGAGACCCTTGATTGTTCAGAGGAAGAGATCTGGTCCGACATTTCACTGCTGCTCAGTTCAGGTCGCATGTAATAGGTGGGAGAAGCCATTGCAGTAATTGACCATCTGTCTGTTTTTTCCTTTTGGTTCCACATATCCAAGATCATACAGGCTTCCATTACCGGTATCAGTATTATCAGCAATATAAGGAGGTACGCTTAATTGCCTGAATGCTGGAAGGGATCATTAAATTGTTGCTGAAATTCAGATTATTGGGTTCGGTAATCAGATCCGGATCAGATTGAGCTACATTTTCTTCATTAGCTGATTCAGCAACTGAAAGCTGATCCGGAATCTGATCCTGCAGGATCACTGACATGCTTGACGATCAGTTGCAGGCATGCGTCTTACCAATACCGGATCAGCAGAATTATCCTGTGGCCGGACTGACTCCTGATCAAGTGCAAGCAATAGGATTCCGTGATTGTGCTGATATTTGCTGGCTCCACCTGTAGGCAAGGAAGCTCATTGACAACAATACGGCAATAAGTGCTGCACTTCTCAGGAAAATCACAGGTCTCTGCTTTTTCCTTATAACAGGAAGAATGTTGTTCCAGGCCTCAACCGGAGGCAGGACTTCATAATCCTTAAGTCCGTTCCTGAAAAGGAGATCAATATTTGCCCCTTTGTTAACCATTAACCACACTCTTTTTTAATCCTGTATACAAACTGACCTTTCTTCTGAAGGATGATCCTTGCCCTGGATAAGTTTGATTTGGAAGTGCCTTCCGAGATATTGACCATCTGGCTTATCTCTTTGTGAGAATAGCCTTCAATTGCGAAAAGATTGAAAACCATTCTGTACTTCGGAGGCAGCTCTCTGATTATATCAAGCAGGTCAACCGCTTCAAGTCCCGAATAATCTTCCGTTTCAGGAGCAGCATCAGGCTCCGGAATCAGATCAATATCATCAACCCTGTAAAGATTATGCTTGCTTCGGAATTTTTCAAGTGCGGTATTGACAACTATCCTGTGCATCCATCCTTCAAAAGAACCTTCATGCTTGTAATGGATAAGGTTTTCAAATATCTTGATAAATCCTTCCTGGAGGATATCTCTTGCCTCATCGTCATTACCGGAATACTGAAGGCATACGGCATATAACCTGGCAGCATGTCTTCTGTACAGAAGTTCCTGATCTCTTCTGTTGCCGGCCAGACAACCTTTAATTATATTTTTAATATCAGGCAAGGATTAAGTCCTTTTGAGAATATAAAAATAAATAAAAATTGTCTGAACAACAGCAATTCTTTAAAAGATTGATGTAAAAAAATATAAAAAAGGTTGCGTCTAACGAATAATAAACAGGTCTGGCGACAGGCGACGGGCGACAGGCGACAGGCAAAGAGTTAACAATTATGCCAGTTGCCTGACGCCTGATCGCCTGCAGCCTTTTAAATATGGATTACCTCACCATAGGCAGCGGCAGCTGCTTCCATAATTGCCTCTGACATTGTAGGATGAGGATGGACAGCCTTTATTATTTCGTGAGCTGTAGTTTCAAGCTTTCTTGCGACAACAATCTCCGAGATCATTTCAGTAACATTGGCCCCTATCATATGTGCTCCAAGCAGTTCTCCGTAAGCTGAATCAAAAATAAGCTTGACAAAACCATCCCTTGATCCTGATGCACTGGCTTTTCCTGAAGCGGTAAAAGGGAACTTGCCAACTTTAATGTCATAACCGGCTGCTTTGGCAGCAGCTTCGGTAAGCCCGCATGAGGCAATCTCGGGAGTGGTGTATATGCATGAAGGGATATTGGAATAATCAACCGGGTCCGGATCAAGCCCGGCGATCTTTTCAACACATGTAATTCCTTCAGCTGAAGCTACATGGGCAAGAGCCGGACCATGAACTATATCACCGATTGCAAAAATTCCGGGGACACTGGTACGGTAATAATCATCCACAACTATTTTCCCTTTTTCTGTTTTCACTCCTGCTGTTTCGAGTCCTATACCCTGGATATTTGTTTCAATACCGACTGCTGAAAAAACAATGTCTGCTTCAACTTCCTCATAACCTTTAGGAGTCTTTATTTTGACCTTGCACTTCTCACCCGAAGTATCTGCAGATTCAACAGTTGAATCTGTAAGTACTCTCATCTTCATCTTTTTAAAAGACCTCTCAAGCTGTTTTGAAACTTCTTCATCTTCATTGGGGACTATCCTTGGCAGGAACTCCACAAGTGTTACGTTTGTGCCAAGCGACTGGTAAAAGCAGGCGAACTCACTTCCGATAGCACCCGACCCTACCACAACCATCGATTCAGGCTGCTTATCCAGATTCATAGCCTCCCTGTAGCCTATTATCTTCTTCCCGTCCTGCTTAAGATTCGGCAGTTCTTTCGACCTGGCTCCGGTTGCCAGAATTATATTCTTTGCAGTATATGTCTTTTTCTGACCTTCCTTGTCACTGACCTCCACACTATTATTTTTACCAATTTCAGCAAATCCGGTTATCAGGTCAATATTGTTTTTTTTGAAAAGAAACTGAACTCCCTTGCTCATACCTTCAGCCACTCCCCGGCTGCGTGCGATTATTGCCTTAAAGTCGGGCTTTATCTCTCCTTCTATTCTTATTCCATAATCTGATGCATGATTTATATAATCGAGAACCTGTGAGCTTTTCAGTAGTGACTTGGTAGGTATACAGCCCCAGTTCAGGCATATCCCGCCGATCTCGGCCTTTTCAACAACTGCGACTTTCATTTTAAGCTGAGATGCCCTGATGGCTGCCACATAGCCGCCTGGTCCGCTTCCGATAATTATCAGGTCGTAATCCATATCAATATAAATTTGTTTAAGTACTAAATTATTATCATCTGTTTTTTGCTTTCACTTTATTGATAACCTGATTGACACCTTTCGCAATTATCCAGATTATCACAAGAGTGAAAATAATTGTTGCTCCCACAGGTATTCCTGCAAAGTATGAGATTGCATATCCTGCTGCAGTACCAATAAAAGCAGCTGCAATTGACCATAAGACTATTTTGAAATAGACTTTTGTAAAGATCATTGCAATATTTGGCGGAATGGTCAGGAGCGAGATCACCAGCACTACCCCTGCCATCCTGATATTCAGCACAATGGTCAACGCAATAAGTGCAGTCGTAAGGTATTTGAATACGTTGACATATGGGGAGTAAGTCCGGGCAAACTGCTCATCGAACGAAATATAGAGGATTGTCCTGTAAAACATTGTGAAATAAAGTATCAGGATCACCGACATTATGCCAAGGGCAATTATATCCCCGTAAGTCACAGTCAGAATACTTCCGAAAAGGTAACTCATAAGATTGGGAGTATAGCCCGGGGTAAGGTAAATGAATATTATCCCGATTGCCATTCCAAATGCCCAGAGCATTCCAATTGCAGAATCCTCCCTGATCTTTTGCCTGACTGACAGGTATTCAATGCCAAGGGCTGAAAGTATGCTGAATATTGCAGCTCCAACCACCGGATTTATCCCTACGAAATAGCCGATTCCTATTCCTCCGAATGATGCATGTGTTATACCTCCGCTGAGAAATACCATCCTTTTCGAAACGATATAAGTTCCTGCCAGGCCTGCCGTTATGCTGGCAAAGAGAGCTCCGAGAAGCCCTTTTATTATAAATTCATATTGAAATATGCTGCCTTCCACTGATCAGTGTTTTTTCAGTACTGTATGCGGTACCTCGCCATGAGTTATAAGCTGGATCGGACAACCATATGCCATAAGCTCTTCATTTGTGATCTCTGATGACGGATGATAATGGAGGTGCCTGTTTACGCATGCAAATGACTTGATGTGTGCAGAAATAGTCCCGATGTCATGAGAAACCATCATTATTGCCATCCGTCTGTTCAATACCCTGAGCTTTTCATAAAAATCATTCTCGAAGTTGGTATCAACAAAATTACCAGGTTCATCAAGAAGCAGGAGCTTCGGATCACCAATAACTGCCCTTCCCAGAAAAACCCTCTGAAGCTGGCCTCCTGAAAGTTCACTTAACGATGAACCTGACAATTCGGAAAGTCCCAGTTCCTCAATAACCTGGCTGGCTCTCTTCTTGTCTGACAATGACATCATTGAGATCACTCCCTTCTGCATCATCAGCCCTGAAAGTATTACATCTTTTACAGTCAGAGGGAAATTATTGTCGCCAGTCGACATCTGAGGCAGATAACCTATTTTGTTCCTGTCAAGAAGCTCCTGATTAAACTCCAGCCTGCCTTTAAAAGGTTTTACAAGCCCCAGAATGACTTTAAGCAGGGTTGTCTTTCCTCCTCCGTTCGGGCCAATTACCCCGATGAAGTCATTATCATATACTTTCAGATCAGCATCCTGAAGAGCAATATTGCTCCCATAAGAAACCGATACTGAAAACATTTCAAGCAGACAGACTGACATATTCCCGGTCTATTTAAGATTTCCTGCAAAGCTATCCTTTATAATTCTTATTATCCCGGTTGTCGATGAGTACCAGTCCTCAGACAAGGGATCGATCACCACCACACTGCTGCCGGTTTCCTCAGCGATTGCCCTGGCATTTCTTGTATCATATTCCCTCTGAACCATTATCACTTTTAAATTATCTTCTTTCGCCAGGTCGATAAGTTCCCTTAACCTTGAAGGAGAAGGTTCCTTGCCATCATTCTCGACGGCTATCTCTTCCAGTCCGTAATCTCTTGCCAGGTATCCAAGGTTTGGATGATAGATCATAAATGCTTTTTTACCTCCGGATGCAGAGAGCTCTTTTGCCAGAGAGTCGACCTCTTTGATTTTTCCGGTCAGGATTTTATAGTTTTCATCGTATTGCTCCCTGTTCCGGGGATCAAGCTCAACTAGAAACTCCCTGACAGAAGAAGCCATCTTCATTGCACATTTTGGCGACACCCAGTAATGAGGATCGGCACCCTCAGAATGATCACCCTCATCATGATGCTCTGGAACTATCGGATCAATATTATCACCAAGCGACAGCTTTTTCATGCTCCTGTTCATTTCATAGAAACGATCAAGCCAGGTCATCTCAAATCCCAGATACCCGTTGCTGATATAGGCAACTGATTGCCTCAGCTTGTTTATCTGGTCAGGGTAAGGTTCATAAATATGAGGATTTGATCCAGGCGGGACCATAACATTTACTTCAAAATTATTCCCTGCTATTTCTTCCACAAAATATTTAAATGGACCGATGCTGACAGATATAATTTTGCTGCCAGTTTCATTTCGCCTTCCGCACGAAATTATCAGAACAAGTATAAGGAAGCTGGCTATTCTTTTCATCAGGCACCAATTTCAGTCAGGATACAAAAATAACATATAACATTTGAAAAGGTTTATGTATCAAAAATAAATTAATTACTATCAATAGTTCCGATTTAACATGAGGAAGATCAGTTGATATGCTCGCTGCACTCGGAATGACAATTCTTGTTGGAGACAAGGGATAAAGGAGCGGATTCGCTCTGCGAATCTGATTCTTTATTTAAAAAAATGTATCATTCCGTACGTTGTGAGGAATCTCTTCCCATATTTTTATAATTAAACATTCGGTAGTTAATAAATATATATATTTTTGAACTATGCAAAATCTGTCTGTTATCAATAAATTATTATAATAATGAAAATCCATTCCGGAATACTCATCCTGGCAGTAATTGGCATGTTTATGGCTCCATTGACTTCAGTTATGGGTCAGTACCAGGATCACAGCCAGATATCAAAAAAGATTGAGGCGCTCGGCAGGCAATATCCTGATTTATGTTCAGTAAAGTCGCTCATAAAAACCGCCGGTGGAAAGGATATCTGGCTAATCACTATAGGCACTGGAACCAGAGACAGCAAGCCTGGTGTTGCAGTCGTGGGAGGCGTTGACGGAAAGTATCTGATCGGCAGGGAACTGGCCTTTGGTTTTGCTGAAAGTATTCTCAAAAACTCATCTGAAAACGACATAAGAGAACTACTCAGCAAGATCACATTCTATGTTATTCCTGATGTAAGTCCTGATGCTTCAGATCAATTCTTCTCCGGACTGAAATATGAAAGAAGCCAGAATTCAAGAACCACCGATGAGGACAGGGATTTTTTATATGACGAAGATCCCTGCGAAGACCTGAATAAGGATGGCCTTATAACTCTTATTCGCATAAAGGACCCTGCAGGCAATTTTATTGAAAGTGACGAAGATAAAAGAGTGATGGTAACAGCTGATATTTCAAAAGGCCAGACAGGCAATTATCTGGTTTACAGCGAAGGAACAGATAATGACAAGGATGGCCGTTTCAATGAAGATGGTCCTGGAGGAGTCAATTTCAACAGAAATCTTACATACAATTATGAAGAGTTTGGCCCTAATGCCGGACTCTATCCTGTTTCCGAGCCGGAGACAAGGGCAGTTGTTGATTTCCTGTATGACCGGTTCAATATTTATATGGTATTTTCTTTTGGTCCTCAGGACAATCTTGGTCAGCCCATGAAAGCATCGGAACGGCCAGGGGCAACGCAGGATCAGGCTCAGAATCAGCCTCCTGAACAGGGAATGATGCGGAGGGAAAGAGGCAGGATCACTTCTATTCTGAAAACTGATGAACTTATCAATAAGCTTGTCTCAGATAAATATCATGAGATCACCGGATTCAAAGGTGCTCCTTCAGCAATTTCCGACCAGGGGAACTTTATGGAATGGGCTTATTTTCATTACGGGAGATACAGTTTCAGTACCCCGGGCTGGTGGCTAACCGTGGAAAAGGGCAAAAGTGCCGAGGCTGCATTCCTGAAGTTTGCAGATAAAATCAACATGAAGGATGCTTTTGTTCCCTGGACCCCGATAGTTCACCCCGACTTTCCCGGAAAAACAGTCGAGGTCGGCGGAATTAAACCCTTTGCAGTTATAAATCCTCCTCAGGACACGATCGGTGATCTCATTTCCTTACATTATAAATTTATCACTGCCATATCAGCCATGCACCCCGAACTTGAATTTCTTGACATCAAGATTGAAGATGCGGGTGAAAATATCTTCAGATTATCGCTGAAGGTTCATAACAAAGGCCTGTTTGCAACAAACACCGAAATAGGTGAACCGAATATCTGGACAAGGATTATGAGACTGTCTGTTGAACCTTCAGGAGGTCAAACTATACTAAGCGGACTTAAAGTACAGAGAGTTCAAAGACTTCAGGGGGATGAATCAGCTGAATTCAGCTGGCTCATTTCAGGCAAAGGCCGGGTCGGAATAAATGCCGGTGCAGCTAATGTAGGCCAGGTTATCACTTCAATTGAACTAAAATAGCATCAAAATACAATCAATTATATATCAACTATATTTCAATTATATCAAACACATATCATCATGAAAAGATATTACAATTTCATATTTCCCCTGCTTATTTTAACCATCTCCCTGCCCCTGCAATCGCAGAATGCTGAATTGTTCTTTAAGGCTGCCGGGTCTCCGGCCAATCCCAGGGTTCAGGCTTCCTGGAACAAATATTATACATATGATGGCATAACTGAAGTGTGCAAAAAGCTTGCAAAAGAGTACCCCGACCTGGTAACTATGGAATCTGCCGGCAAATCTTACCAGGGAAGGGAAATTATTGCTCTTACAATATCAGATAAAAAAGCAGGGAATCCTGATTTCAAGCCGGGCTTTTATATCGACGGCAATATACATTCTAACGAGATCCAGGGAACCGAGATGGCCCTTTATACGGCATGGTATCTATGTGAAATGTACGATGAAAACAAATTCATAAACGAACTGCTCAAAGACAAGACCTTCTATATTTTACCTACAATTAATCCTGATGCCCGTCAGTATTTTATGGATGAGCCGAATACAGCAAGTTCTCCCAGATCAGGACTCGTTCCGATGGATAACGACCGTGACGGATTGTATGATGAGGATAAATACGATGATCTGAACAATGACGGCATCATCAGCATGATGAGAAGAAAAAGTGCTTATGGAACTTATAACACTGATCCGAAAGATCCCCGGCGGATGGTCAGGGCAACACCGGGAGAAAAGGGAGAATATGAGATCCTCGGGCTGGAGGGTATTGATAATGATGGCGATGGCCAGGTAAATGAGGATGGTATCGGCGGCTATGATCCTAATCGCGATTACGGTTTTAACTGGGAACCTGCATATGTTCAGCAGGGTGCAGGGAAATATCCATTTTCATTCCCGGAGAACCAGGCTGTAAGGGACTTTGGATTCAAACACAGGAATATTACAGGATCACAGTCATTTCATAACTCAGGCGGACTGATTTTAAGAGGCCCGTCTATACAGAGCGGCAGGAGCTGAAGTGTTCAGCCGTGCTGATGAAGCTGTGATAAATTCAATTGGGAAAAAAGGTGAAAAAATAATCCCCGGTTATAAATTTATAACCATCTGGAAAGATATGTACACTGTTTACGGTGGTGAACTCGACTGGTGGTACGGAGCCATGGGAAGCTATGTTTTTTCAAATGAGCTCTGGAACGATTTCATGATGTTCAATGACACTTCAGACGTCGATACATATGAGTTTGATAAGCTACTTCTCTTTGAAGATGCTTTCATACCCTGGAAGGAATTCGATCATCCTGTTTACGGGAAGGTGGAAATAGGAGGCTTTAATAAGAATTTTGGCCGGACACACCCTGGTTTTTTGCTTGAAAGCGATGCTCACCGGAACGCTGCATTCTGTATTTATAATGCATGGGTGACTCCTAAACTGGAGGTTAAGGATATTAAAATCAAAAACCTGGGAGGAGGCCTTAAAGAGGTGACTGCAACAGTTGAAAACAAACAATTGATGCCGACTCATTCAGGCACCAACCTGAAATACAAAATTGATCCTCCAGATTATGCTTATCTTGATGGTGGCAAAGTGGTCGCAGGAATGATTGTCCTTGATAAAGACAGGAGTTTAAACCAGGAACAGAAGAAAGATCCTCAGAGGCTTGAGATTTCAAATATCGAAGGTTATTCACATGTTGACCTGAAATGGATAGTGAAGGACGGAAGCAAATTCACCGTAAGGGTTGAAAGTGTCAAGGGAGGACGGACCTCGGCTCAGTCGGATTAAAATTGAAGAGGCCGGCAACCCCCTGCCAGCCTCTTCAGTAAAGGAATGAAAAAAACTAGTAAGTCTGAAGAGATATTTTGAAAAATCCTGTTGCTTTCGAAGCATTTATCTGGAATTTCCATGCTCCTGCCTTGTCCTTGTTTTCCTCTTCAGCTTACCGGAAATGATTTCCTCCAGTTGAGATTTCCAAACTCGTCAATCATTATATCAGAATATACCTTACCATTCGGCATAACGATCTTTATCCTGATCTCACCCTGCTTGCACTCGCCGTTTACAGACATCACCACTGTGCTGGAAAGATCAACATCGAATACATAATCGCGCGAGAAAGAACTCTCTTTTACTGATTTAGAGAAATCCCATGAAGTTCTTTCGTTATCACCGCTGTGCGAATACCAGTTGAATCCTTCCATGCCCGGTGTAAACATAAATTGTTCCCCGGGAAAAGGTTCAACGCCAAAGCGTGACCTGTTGCCTGTGCCCCTGAAGACCCGCATCATATCTTTGTACTTGCCTGAATCCTCAAGCTGCTGCTGGGCTTCCTTCATTGCTTTGTCGATCTCCTTCTGACTTTCCTGCAATGCTTTTTGGACCTCAAACTGAGCTTTCTTCTGTTCAGAAATCGCTTTCTTCTGCGCGTCGATCTCTTCCTGCATCCTTAATTCCTTCTCCTTCTCCTCCTTATTCTTTTCCTGGGCCAGCTGCCGGTCCGGAAAGAGCGCAGAATGATATGAGGGAAACTGCTATTAAAATAAACCTGATCTTTTTCATGACTACCCTGTTTTTTATATTCTTATGTCAAAGATAGTGCCCTGTTCTCTGTTTTATTGTTAATGCAGGGTTAACGCTGGGTTAATGTTTAGGGTAGAATTCCGATATATTGATAATTTGAATACTTTTGAAAAGGTAATTGGAAAAATATGAAAAAAAGAAATACTGTCCTTATCCTTGGCATCTTTTCAATAATAATCCTGATAACTGCTCAGATCATTATCATAAGAGGTGTCTGGAAACAGAAAGATGAAATGTTCAACCTCAGGTACAGACTGTTTTCACAGGATGCACTTGACGTTATGGACAGGCAATGGGCGACCGATGGATTTGATACGGCGCGTATTTCTGATCGGTGTGAAATCTGAAATGGTTCTGAAAGAGTTAGCCAATATGAAAAGCCGATTCACTGACTGTCAAAGAAAAGAAGGATCTCTATAAATACGTAACCCTGGTATTAAATAAGGAGCAGGATCTGTCACAATGGCTTTCAAGGTTTTTTGAAAGACGCGGCATTGACAAAGACTTCAACAGTAAAATAGTTATCAACCGTTTTGAGCTGATCAATTTTGACCAGAGAATTCCTGTTTATTTAAGCGAAGAGTATGCCAATCGCCGGCCCCCGCAGCAAAGCGACACTCTTAGACAGAACCGGTGCCTCCCCCGGGAATGATGAGGCCGCCGCAGACGTACTTCAGAGATACTCGTAAAAAGATACGGGAATGAGAACAAATTCTTACAGGCTTGATTTTGAATATTTAATCGATTTTTCAGATAAACAGCAAATAATTCTAAGGGAAACAGCAGCCTCCCTGGCCCTCAGTCTTTTCAGTGTCCTTCTGGTTGTTATCCTTTTCCTATATCACTTACAAAAACCTGATGGAGGAAAAACGATTGTCAAATCTGAAGACTGACTTCATTAATAATATGACTCATGAACTTAAGACGCCTTTATCCACAATCACTGTAGCCGGTAAAACTCTTGAGCTCCCTGCGATATTAACAGATGAAGCAAGGATACGTGAAACAGCCAAAATGATCGGGAAGCAGAGTATCCATCTGAACCAGCTGATAAACATGATACTTGAAATAAGCATGTTGGAAAGGACACAGTTTCAGCTTGACAAGAAAAAAGTCAAGATTGAGGATGTTATGAATGATATCATCGAAAGCTTTAAATCAGGGTGGCGGAAACGGTGCTTCATTAACCCAGAAATATAACTTTAATGATGTAAGTGTGGATCTCGACCCTGTCTATTTCACGACTCTGATGAACAATCTTCTTTCAAATGCAGTAAAGTATTCCGAAACCGACCCTGTTATAGAAATTGAAGGTTTTACCGAAGATAATAATGTTTGCATTAAAGTAGCTGATAATGGAATAGGCATCAGCAAAAACGATCAGAAACATATTTTTGACAAGTTTTATCGCGCATCAACCGGAAACATACACAAGTACAAAGGTCTGGGTCTTGGCCTCTATTATGTTAAAAAAATCGCTGAAGCCCACGGAGGAGACGTTACAGTTAGCAGTAAACCGGGAAAAGGTAGTATATTTACGGTAACAATACCCTATTAATGTAATTTATTAAGGTCATGAAAGTTTTATTAGCAGAAGATGACAGGGATTTCGGTAACATCCTGTCGCAATATATATCTATAAGCGGATTTGAAGTGACACTGGCCCGTGACGGCAAAGAAGCCTGGGAACTTTTCAGCAAAGACAAACCTGATCTGTGCGTGCTCGATGTAATGATGCCCGAGATGGATGGTTTCACTCTTGGTGAAAAGATCAAGGAGGCACGGCCTGAAATCCCGATAATATTCCTTACTGCAAAAAGCCTCAAGGAGGATATCGTCAGAGGACTAAAGATCGGGGCAGATGATTATATAACAAAACCTTTCGACCCGGAGGTTCTTATTCTCCGTATCAGTAATATCCTCAAAAGAGCTTATTCATCAACTAACGATGAATTTAAAATATCCAACACAGTACTGAAGTTCAACACTCTTGAACTTATTTGTGGCAGTACAAAAGAGAAGCTTACTCTTAAGGAAGCCCAGCTGCTGAGATACTTTATCATCAACAAGAATAAGATCCTTGCGAGGGAAGATATTCTGACAGAAATCTGGGGAGAGGATGATTATTTCCTCGGCCGGAGCATGGATGTGTTTATCTCGAGGCTGAGAAAATACATCTCTGAAGATAAAAACATAGATATCCGAACTGTAAGAGGAACTGGTTTTATCCTCGAAGAGGTAAAACCTGGAGAGAAATTCAAAACAGAGGAAGAATAGATTTCAACCCCCACCTCACTTAGTCTCAGGGACTATTTCCCTCCCAAAACTTCCTTAACCTTATTATACAGTGTTTCTCCTGTTAGATTTCTTCCGATTATTACACCAGTTTCATCAAGCAGGAAGTTTGCCGGAATCGTAGAGACTTTATACAATTTGGCAGCTGCATTATTCCAGTACTGAAGATCTGATACATGTGTCCATTTGAGCTTATCGTCAGTAATTGCCTTTACCCAGTCATCTTTTGAACGGTCAAGGGATACACCGAATACATCAAATCCTTTCTTGTTGAACTCATTGTAGACTTTGACAAGATTCGGATTCTCCCTGCGGCATGGCTGGCACCATGCAGCCCAGAAATCAACAAGCAGAAGCTTTGAACCTACTTTTGAATAGAGGGATACCGGGTTCCCTTCCGGATCGTTCAACGTAAAGTCAGGGGCCTTATGGCCGACAGACACCGCAATCATTTTTTCGGCGTATGCCTTAATATTTCTGACTATTTCAGTATTGGCTACTGCTGTATCCATTGCAGTAATATATGTTTCAATCTCCGATCCTTCCATATCGGGTATAAGTCCTGATAAAATAATGGGAGCTGCAAATGAATTAGGATTGTTCTTTACAAAATCTTTCTGTATTTGTGTCATTTCTTTCTGACCAGCTTCAATTTCTTTTTTAAGCTGTGCCACTTTTGCTGTATCTCCGCTCTGCTCAGCAATCTGATAATCCTTGTCGATCTTTGTGAACTTCTTATCAATCACATCAAGGGAATTAACGAATCCGTTGTACTCATCCATTGTTTTAGAACCTGCTATTTTTGCTCCGTAAAGAGAATCGAGCTTCCCTGTAATTGTTATCTCAGTGTTTTCAAGGTAAAATTGAGTTCTCATTCTCGGATCCCGTGGAGTAACCTGTGCACTTAGCAGCACTAAATCGGGATATTTAACTGCGCCACCCTTCATCTTAAAAGATCCCTTGTAAGCAACAGCTGAATCCATAGTAACTATCTTTCCGGCTTCTCTTATCTGAAGAAGGAATTTGACACTGTCGGCACCTTCAATTTTACCGTTTATGACATAATGTGGTTCGGAGGAGCATGCGGCCAAAATAGTTGTAATAACAAACAAGTAGAAAAGCTTCTTCATTTTTATTGATTTTGAATATTAATTTATAGGCCTGATTGATAATCCTGTTAAAATCGCGCAAAGATATGAATTATTGTTAATTCCGTTTATTTTTTGAAATATTTATTGAGTAGGCTAAGAGCAGCCTTATAGGAAGTGATCGTCCCTTTAAAGAGTTCCTTTTCAAGTTCAGGAATAAGGGATTTTACTTCTTCATGATTATAAAATGAGGTGTTCAGATACTCAGAAACCATATCATGCATCCGGATGACCGCCTGCTTTTTTCTCAAGTCTTCAAAATAACCGGTCTTTTTGGTGTAACAGACATAGTCCTCAATGATTTTCCAGATTTCACTTATGCCGGTATCCTGTTGAGCAGAACATGTAAGTGCCAATGGTTTCCATCCCGACTGGGTTTCCGGGAAAAGAGATAGTGCATTCTGAAACATTACCCTTGAGTTTTCGGCTGATATTATATTTCCACCGTCAGCTTTTGTAATAGCAATTGCATCTGCCATCTCAATTATGCCTCTCTTGATCCCCTGAATTTCATCGCCTGTGCCGGTCAGCATCAGAAGGAGGAAAAAATCAACCATCGAACGGACAGCAGTCTCCGACTGGCCTACTCCTACAGTTTCCACCAGTATTGTATCAAACCCTGCTGCTTCACAGAGTATTATCGACTCCCATGTCTTCCTTGCTACTCCGCCAAGGGTTCCTGCAGAAGGTGATGGTCTGACGAATGCATCGGGATGGATACTCAGTTTTTCCATTCTTGTCTTATCCCCAAGGATGCTTCCCTTTGTATACTTGCTGCTTGGGTCAATAGCCAGGACAGCAATCTTCTTCCCCATGCCTGCTGCATGCAATCCAAAAGACTCTATGAAAGTACTTTTCCCTGCACCCGGTACGCCTGTTATTCCTATTCTTACCGATCGGGAACTGAACGGGAGGCATTTTTCTATTATTGACTGCGCGATTTTAAAATGCTCCGGAAGCGAGCTTTCAACCAGCGTTATTGCCTGGCTTAGTATGGTCCTGTTTCCCGATAATATTCCTGTGACAAATTCATTGACAGAATATCTCTTCCTTTTTTTCCTTGAATTATTTGCCAGAACCTCAGGGTTGATATTGGGAGGTTGAGACACCCCCTCCTGAATCCTGAAGGAGACTCTTTCTCCATCTTTTTCCTCCATCGTTTAATTAATTCTTCACAGCTTCCTGATCAACATCTGCGTTCAGCATAAGTACAACTTCGGAGTTCTTAGGATCGTTTGTATAAACATATATAGCCTTTGTAACCTTCCCCTTATAACTGCCTGAATTGAATACGGCTTTTATCGAACCTGATTCTCCGGGCTTGATCCCCTGTCCCTGAATCCCCTGCTGCACAGCAGTACATCCGCAGGATGCTTTTATATACCTGATAATGAGATCACTTTTCCCGGTATTTGTAAACTTGAATTCAACATCCTTTGGGGCTGATCCGGGAATTGTTCCTAATTCAACAGTTTTTGATTCAACATTGAATACCGGAGCGTTGGTCAGTTCATCCTTTGACAGTCCTGAGAAATCTTCAACCAGGTTGGCACTGACAGCATAATATACATTCTGATCCACGACATCATTTATTTTTAGCCTTACAATGTCTGTAGTATATCCCCACGCCTGGTTTTTTGTTGCATCATAAGTTCCCTCAATAATCCCTTTCTGACCTGGCTTTAATGTTGTCGGATTAGCCTTCATTGTAAGATGCGCCGGAACATTGTCAAATTCTATTTTTGCAGGTTGAGCAGAAGTGTTGATTACCTGCATTGTCCTTATTTTTCTTTTCATTCTTTTTAATATTGGTGAATGCCAGGTGATTGCTCTCGAACCTGACAGGGCCGACAGGGAAAATATAACAGTTCTTCAACTGTTTTTTCATGAGGTATAACTTCGCCCTTTATTGACAAGGACAATAACTTCAGGTTTTGAATTGGTGTAAACCGAAAGTGTCTTGTTAAATGGACCGGGTCTGTCCTTAGGATCATAAATTGCTGTAATTTTACCTGTGCCTTTCGGAGGTATTGGGCCTTTTGTCCATTCAGGTGTGGTGCATCCGCACGACGCGACAATATTCTGAATTACAAGAGGCTGATTACCCGTATTCTGTACAACAAAATCGTATCTCTGACTGCCAGCCTCTTCCTTGAATTTTCCAAAATCATGTTCAGAAGATGAGACTTTAAGCATCGGCTGGGCCCAGATGGCTGCTACACTGAATGCCAGTATTGTAAACAAAAAGAACTTTTTCATATTATAAATTTTTTTATTAATTTGTTTAAAGATACCTGTTGCCTGATATTTTTTGATACAAATTAAAACGATTAAAACGATAAGTTTATTTGAAATTATGGTATAATCTTCTCAAACAAAGATCAGACCAAAACAAATATTCTCTGATCAATGCATGCAAAAATAATAAAGTTTGATCTTCTTATTAATTTTGTTAAAGAATATCTTTAGTTTTGTTCCCTGACCAGATTTATTTGGAACAAAATTTGAGGTTACTAAATCCGTTCTGTAAAGTGAAAGTATTGAAAATGAGAAATACTTACAGACTTTTTATTACTATAATCGTAAGCATGATCTTTCTTAATGCTGAGGGTCAGTTCTATAATGGCCATCAGATGTCGTTCGGGAAGAACAGGGTTCAGTATTTCGACTATTACTGGTCGTACTACAGATTTGATAATTTTGACTGTTACTTCAACGAATACGGACGTGATCTTGCCCTGTTCACTGCAGATTATGCCAGGAAGAAGCTGGATGAGATTGAAGATTACTTTGATTATACTCTGGAAAAGAGGATGATCTTCGTGATCTACAACAAGAATAACGAATACAGACAGTCTAATATCGGTCTGGTTACCTTTGATGAAGATACCTATAACACCGGGGGATTCAGCAGAATAATCAAGAACAAGGTTATGCTCTATTATGAAGGAGACCATGTTGCATACCAGAAACAAATTGCAGCATCTATCACTGAATCAATAATCAACGAGATGCTCTACAATGCGGATTTCAAGGACAGGATTTCCAGCTCATCTGTTATTAATATGCCGGACTGGTATCTTAAAGGCCTGATAAACTATGTCTCTTTCGGATGGGATTATGATGTTGAGAACAGAGTTAAAGATGGGATTAAATCGGGAAAATACAAGAATATCAATCACCTGGAATTTGATGATGCAATTTATGCAGGCCAGTCATTCTGGAGATTTATCGGAAGAAAATATGGTGATGCAATTATTCCCAATATTATTTACCTCACCAAGGTATATAAGAATGTAGACGACGGATTCCTACTATGTCCTGGGAGTAAAGCTAAAGGACCTGCTTATAGAGTGGAAACAGTATTACAATGAGGAGTTTTCTGCCGACCGCGATCTTCCGGCTAACGATGAGAATACTTTTAGAAAATCGCGCAAGGAGCAGATTTACCAGCAGGTAAAAATAAGTCCTGATAAAAAGTATATCGCATATGTTACAAACGACTGGGGCAGGAAAAGGATATGGCTCTATGATCAGTCAACCGGGAAGACGAAAAATATATTCAGGGCCGAACCGAAGTACGAGCATAAGACCGATAATAAATATCCTGTAATTGCATGGCACCCGAGCAGCAGAATCCTGACATATATAAATGAAGAGAAGGCAGGAATGGTTATATATTTCTACAGGACTGAGGAGAAGAAGACTGAGCATAAAAATTTCCTCTACTTTGACAAGGTACTTGATTTTTCATATTCCCCTGAAGGATCAAGGATAGTTCTGTCGGCCGTTAAGGACGGGGTGACAGACATATATATACATACAGTAGCTTCGGGCACCAATGAGCAGATCACCCGCGATGTTGCCGATGATCTGAATCCGTCATTCTATAAGCAGTCCGGGCAGTGAAATAATGTTTTCTTCGAACAGATTATCCGATACTCTCACAAACACCGGTGATCCGTTTGAAAAACTCTCCCCTGCTTTTGATCTTTTCACATATGATACCGAAAAGAAAGAACAATTTGCTTGTAAGGCTTTCTGAAGGCCAGTATTCAAGCAGATACCAGTCATCGGAGATGGCAGGAAAAAGCATTTCATATATCGGTGACGGAAACGGTATCCTAAACAGGTATTCCGCAGTTTTTGACAGCTCCATAAGCTATATTGACACTGCAATGCATTACCGTTACTTTATTAAATTCAACCCTGTAACAAATTATGACAGAAATATACTAAACCAGTCACTACCTGACGGATCGGATCTGTATGGTGAGGTTATCTTTAAGGATGGCAAATACAATGTCAGAAAAGGCACATCTGATAGTCAGGGAAAAGTATCCCTCGAATGAGATGATCAAAAGCAATTTCAGGAAGGAGCAGGATAAATTGTTTCACAAGGCGGACAGCATTGAGCTGATAAGGAAATGGCTGATCGCCGAAGACAAGAAAAGAAGGGATACCCTGACAAAACCCCTTTATGAATATTACATTAAGAATGAACCTATCAATATCAATCATTATATTTTCGAAAAAGAGAAGCAAAACTATTATGAACAGCTATGGCGGAAAAAATATATGAATATTGATCTTGATACCGGTAAGATAGATATTCCGCTTATCAGGATCTATGAAACATCATTTTACAATAATTATATAGCTAATCAGATAGATTTTACATTCCTGAACAATTCATACCAGGTATTTAACGGGGGTGCCGCCTATTTTAACCCCGGAATAAATTTGCTGACAAGGTTCGGGATACTTGATCTTTTTGAAGACTACAGGATTACTGCAGGATTCAGGTTTTCAGGAGACTTTGACAGCAATGAGTACCTTCTGAGTTTCGAGAACCTGAAAGGGAAATTCGATAAGCAGTTTATCTTTCACAGGCAGGCTTATTTCAGCTCAGATGGCGTCGACCTTTTTAAGACCCATACACATAATATATATCTTTCTTTGGCAAAGCCAATAACTCCAGTCCTTGCTGTCAAGGGAACACTTTCGTACAGATACGACCGTAATGTAACTCTTGCCCAGGACCTGACTTCCCTGACTTCTGAAACCATGTCAAAACACTGGGGCGGACTTAAGGGTGAAATTATCTTTGACAATACCCGCAAGAGAAGTGTCAATATATATTTTGGCACCAGGTTTAAAATTTTCGGGGAATACTACAGACAGATTACCACTAATAAGTCAGATATGTTTGTTATCGGAGGCGATTTCAGACATTACACCCGCATACACAGGGAACTTATCTGGGCCAACCGCTTTGCAGCAAGCTCCTCATTCGGCCCGACCAAGCTTGTTTATTACCTGGGTGGAGTTGATAACTGGATGGGATATATCTTTAACAAGTACCAGATGTTCGACACTTCTATACCGGTCAGTCCCACACAGAATTATGGATTTCAGGCGCTTGCCACAAATATGAGAGGGTTTACCCAGAATATCAGGAATGGCAATAATTTTGCTCTGATAAACAGTGAAATAAGATGGCCGTTTGTCAGATATTTTGCCGGACATCCTTTAAGATCCAACTTCCTCAACAGCCTTCAGGTGGTAGGTTTTGGAGACATTGGAACCGCATGGACAGGATCAAGCCCATGGTCGGGTGATAATGCCTATGATACTGAAATTTACAAGAACGGACCGGTTACTGTCACCCTTGATTCCAACAGGAAACCGATCGTGGCTGGTTTCGGTGCAGGTCTCCGTGCACAACTTATGGGCTATTTTATAAGAGCTGACTGGGCCTGGGGTATAGAAGACGGGTATATTCTGCCAAGGATATTTTACCTGTCCTTCAGCCTCGACTTTTAGCATTAATTGTTAGTCCTGTGGTTTGGCATCATCTTTGTATTTCGAACCAGAATAAAAAAGTAAGGAAATAACAAAGATTCTTTTTCATTTGAAAAATTTAGAATATGTTTGCAGAATTGAAGTTATAATTAACCAAAAAAGGAATAGAAATGGCTTACAAAATTAATGAAGATTGTACTGCTTGCGGAACATGCATTGATGAATGTCCGGTTGAAGCAATATCTGAAGGCGACATCTATAAAATTGATCCGGACGTATGCACTGATTGCGGTGCTTGCGCTGATGTTTGTCCTGTTGAGGCAATTCATCCGGCTGAATAGTATTGCGATCTTAAAAAATTAAGGGGCTTAAAAAGCCCCTTTTTTATTGCGGATTATATCTGGCCTTCTCAAGAATTTCCTGAACATTAATATCCTTCATAATCGATTCAAGACTTGTTCCCTTGTTTTTGTTCATGTATGACTCAATGATCCTGAATCCAAGCCAGACAGCTGCTCTTCCGGGAGACTCATTTGTAAAATAGCTGGTAAACGGAGCATCTCCCATAAGCTTACGTATTGTAAACTGATCTGTCTTGAAAAACAGATCGTTCTCAACCATATATTGCCACATCTGCCCTTCATTATTCCTGCAGAATTTCATCTGGTCGGGGGTGAAGCCAAAAATAATCTCATCCTCAGCTTCAGGCAGCATGCACCTTACAAAGTACCTCAGCTTTCCCTCATGAATCATTTCTGCAAGAACATTATCGGCAGAATAATTCATTGAGGTAAAATCCCACTGTGTGGCACCCCACCCATACATGCAGTCGGGCACAATATATTCGGGCTTCATCCTTGCCGACATATAAGTGTATATTCCCAGGCCTGGGTAATACTCACAATCAGCACCCAGGTACTTGTCGAGGCCAATTCCGAGAGCCGATTCACCTGACATAGTTATAATACTTGCATTAAATCCGGTGATACACGAAAAAACTTCAGGAACAACCTTATCCGGGAAATAATATTTGTAATGGCGGAAGGCATCTTCAAGATTCCGTTCAACTGACGTAAGTTCAGGGAAGTGTTTCATTGTGAGGCCATAAACATCGTTATTTTGCTTGTCTGTGCAAAATCGTGCAAGAAAATCACCGAACGAGGGATCATTGACATCTCCGGTATTAATGGCATAGCTGAAAAGCTGAAGAATATTGCCATATTTATCTTTCAGCTCAGGCAGCTTAATTGTTATCTCTTCAGGATTCATGGTGAAAAGATCTTTCTCAAGCCTTTTTATTTCAATATCAGCTTTTATGGATGAAACGCTGACTTTATAAGGATTTTTCCTGCAGGAGACAAAACACAGCAATAGCAGTAAAATGAAAAATAAGAATTTATCCTGATTTTCATATGATTCAGTTAATACGGCTAAAATAGATACTTTTGATTTAATAACAACAGATAAAACGTATCTGTTTCTTCAGTTATTATTTGCTATTTTTGGGATTGTTTTAATCCGGGAAAATTAAACAGACAGTCAGGATTTAGATATTAATGCCATGCTAACGATAATTAAGTCAATTGACAAAAAGAAAATTGTGTTCTTCCTCCTGGTTGCATTGATCCCCGAAAGAATATTGACTCGCTCAGGATTACAGGTATGGTGTATATGCTGCGCCTGTTATATCATGGTTCAGGACTGACGTTGAGAATATCAGCAATAAGGGTGCCAGGGCAGGCTTTGAATTCAGCATTTCAGCCGAGAGGCGCCTCACCGATAACTGGCACTTTAGTTCCGGACTTGCTTTTTCTGCTGCCAGTGCCAGGCTTGTCAATGCTGATGCTTCATTTTTCAGATTTCCCGATTATACTGCCACTGTTGCAGCAGGAGAACCTGTCATCTACAGGCTCCAATATATTTCTGTTCCTGTAGGTGTTAAGATAAAGACCTCTGAAACAGGATATTTTACATATTTTGGTGAATTCGGCCTTGACCCTAAAGTTGTCATAAACGGGAAAGTCGATATCCCTTCAAATGATATTAAAAGAAAGGGTGCAATGACGGAAATAAGAAGATTCAACGCAGGGTACCATCTTACTGGTGGTGCTGAATATTCACTTGACGGAAATATGTCTCTCGTTCTTGGTCTCGGCTACGAAGCCAATATATTTGACATAACAAAGGATTTTGAAAGCCGGGAAACTGATCGCACAATTCATAAACTGCTGAAATTTATTTTCGGTATTAATTTCTGACCGGAACACCATGAAAATCTCTGTCGCGCAACTCAACTATCAAATCGGTAATTTTGCAGGGAATAAGGATTTGATATGCAAAGCCATTAACAAGGCAAAAAATGAAGGATCGGATCTTGTAATATTTTCGGAACTATGTATTCCGGGATATCCTCCTCTTGATCTGCTTGACCGGGTTGATTTCATTGAAAAATGCGACCAGACAGTTAATGAAATTGCCGGTTATCTGTACTGGTATAACGGCTATAGTGGGTTCACCCACTTTCAATACCGACCCGGAAGGTAAAAAACTATATAACTCTGCCCTCGTACTTTCAGAAGGGAAAATCATTTTTAAAACAAATAAAGCCCTTCTGCCTACTTATGACATCTTTGATGAATACCGCTATTTTGAACCTGAAACAAACTTCTCAATATTTACAGTCAAAGGGATAAAAATTGCACTGACAATCTGTGAGGATCTCTGGGATGAACAACCTTTCGATAACAAGTTTGAAAAATCGAGACTATATACAGTTTCTCCCATGGATGAGCTCTCAAGATATAATCCCGATCTGATAATTAATATTTCGGCTTCTCCATTTTCATATTCAAAAGTGGAAGCGAAAAAGAACATATTTATTTCAAAGGCAATTAAACACAGGATCCCGGTAGTTACAGCGAACCAGACAGGCGCGAACACTGAGCTTATATTTGACGGCGCATCATTGATAATCAACGCTGAAGGTAAAATATTCCGCCAGCTTGAGTACTTTGAAGAGACTGTGGAAACATTTTCACTCGAAGAAGTCATGTCCGGAGTTACTACTTACCAGAAACCGGCGTACGAAATTGTTTCCCTTGTTCATAAAGCCCTTGTAACCGGAATACGCGATTATTTCGCAAAAACAGGTTTTAAAAAATGCATTATAGGATTATCCGGAGGGATTGACTCAGCGGTAGTTATCTGCCTGGCAAGTGAGGCTCTCGGACCTGAGAACGTAAAAGCACTTTTAATGCCTTCGCGATATTCATCTGAACATTCCGTATCTGATTCAGTTACCCTGGCAGATAATATCAGGTGTAGTTACGAAATTCTCAGTATTGAAAAACCATTTTCTGCATTCCTCGATACACTGACTCCTTTCTTTAAGGAAAGAAAAAGTGATATCACAGAAGAGAATATACAAGCCCGTATAAGAGCGATCCTGCTGATGGCATTCGCAAATAAATTCGGATATATCCTGCTGAATACTTCAAACAAAAGCGAAGCCGCCGTAGGTTATGGCACTCTTTACGGCGACATGGCAGGAGGCCTGTCAGTTATCGGAGATGTTTACAAAACAGATGTTTATAAACTGGCCAGGTACATCAACAGGGATAGTGAAATTATTCCCGAAAATATAATCCTGAAACCGCCATCAGCTGAATTAAAACCCGGTCAGTTCGATACTGATTCACTTCCGGAATACGAAATACTCGATTCAATACTTTACCAGTATATAGAATTGCAAAAACCGGCAGATGAGATTGAACTGGAAGGATTTGACAGGTCAGTCGTTGATAAAGTGCTCAGGCTCATAAATTATAATGAATACAAACGATACCAGGCTCCTCCTGTTTTAAGAATATCTTCAAAAGCATTCGGTGAAGGAAGGAAAATGCCGATTGTTGCAAAATATTAATCTTTTGCCATGCAGTATAAGGATCCTTATATAGAAATTTGCATCGAAGGAGCATCCTCAGTCTTCAGGGGATTAAGCCAGGCCGACAAGGAGGTGCTTGATCAGCATCATCAGGTCAGTTAATTACAGGAAAGGGGAAACAATAATAAGCGGAGGCACAAAACCGAAAGGGCTGATCTGTCTGGTTTCGGGAAAAGCGAAATTATTCAGGGTTGGAGCAGGAAACAGGGAACAGATAATAAAAATGCTGCGGCCTCATAGTTATCTGGCTTACAGGTCACTCTTTTCAGATAATTCATTTCCCTTTGACGTGGTTGCAATTGAAGAATCTGCTGTGGTTATCTTCGAAAAACATACCATGTCGAAAATCCTTAAGCAGAATGCTGAACTGGCAATCAAGTTCATGAAAATCATTTCGGAAGACCTTCTCTCTTCAGATAACAGATTGATATCCCTTACTCAGAAACATGTAAGGGGACGGATAGCTGAATCCATTCTTCTGCTCAGAGATACCTACGGAATGGAAGCAGATGGCAGGACGCTCAGGGTTCTTCTTTCAAGGGAAGATCTGGCTCATCTTTCAAGTATGACAACTTCAAATGCAATCCGGACACTCTCCGGACTGGTCTCTGAAAAGATACTTGATATTGAGGGCAGAAAAATAATGATCCTTAATTTATCAAAGCTGGAAGCTATAAGCGAATCGGGTCAATGAACCGGTCTATTCCCTGAAGAAGACTCTTTTTACCCTGTGCGGAACTGATGTCAGTATCTCATAAGGTATTGTTTCACATTGTCTGGCAAGTTCATTAATTGAAATATTCTGCCCGAATATTTCTGCCTCATCTCCTTCAGAGGCATTGATCCCCGTTATATCAGCCATACATGTATCCATACATATATTGCCTGTCAGCGGTGCTCTCTTTCCTTTGATAAAAAGGTTCCCCTTTCTGTTTCCAAGCCTCCTGTCCAATCCGTCAGCATAACCTACCGGAAGGATAGCTATAATCCGTTCATTATCCGACACATCTGCACAACCATATCCGACAGGTTCTCCGGCAGGAATCTTCTTCACCTGCGAAATGCGTGTCTTGAACCGGCTGGCTGGCCTGAGGGAAATCCCTTTAAATGATCCTGCACCGTATATTCCGATTCCGGGTCTTACCATGTCAAACTGATATTGCGGGAACCGGACTATTCCTGAAGTATTAAGAATGTGACGAATAAAAGAATATCCTACGGTCTCTTTTATTCTGCTGACCGCTGCCGAGAACAGCTCAACCTGGTGGTGTGTAAATTTGTCAAATGCCGGATCTTCACTGCTGGCCAGATGAGAAAAGACCGACATTATCCTGATGCATGAGAACCCTTTTATCCTGGAAGCAAGCTGATCAATTTCATCCGGCATAAATCCAAGCCGATGCATCCCGGTATCAATCTTTATATGAACAGGGTAATCATAAAGTCCGTTTTTTGAAGCGGCTTCGGTAAAACGTTCCAGGGATGAAAAGCTGTAAATTTCCGGTTCGAGATTATTTTGTATGATAACGTCAGCTGATGCAATATCAGGATTCATAACCATAACCGGAATGGTTACACCAGCTTTACGGAGCTCAACTCCTTCATCAGAGTAAGCCACTCCGAGATAGCTTACCCGATGGTATTCCATTAACCCGGCTATTTCCGCAGCACCTGCTCCGTAACCAAAAGCTTTTACCATTGCCATAATGCGTGTCTCCGGATTGAGATACTTCCTGAACTCATTGAGATTATGAGAAATAGCATCCAGATTTATTTCGAGTACGGTAATATGGACTTGTTGCTCAAGGAGTCTCCCGATCTTTTCAAGCTCAAATATCCTGGCACCCTTTAGCAGTATAACCTCGTTCAGGTACTCATTGCCGTTGAAGTGGTTAATGAAATCATCAGTAGAATAGAAGAATCTGGCCTCATCGTCAAACGATGAACTGTTCCTCATCAGTGCATTACCTATACCTATGAATTTATCTATTCCGGTCTTTCTTACAAGATCCGCAACTTCACTGTAAAGTTCTTTTTCTTCACGTCCGCTCTGGATAAAATCGGAAAGTATGAGAGTCGTTTTACGGTTGTTTTGTGATCTGAGATATTCCAGTGCCATTCCCAGCGAACCCGGATCAGAATTATAATAATCTTCAATGAGATGACAATTGTTAATGCCACTCTTCAACTCCATCCTCATGGCAACTGAGACAAGTTCTGCAAGGCCATGCTTTATATCAGCCGGATTCATTCCAATTGCAAGGCACGCAGATGCTGCAGTAATTGCATTTTCGACTGAAGCACGATCGCTGAACGGGATCTCAAAATCGCTGAGAGTATTCTTGTAATTAATCTCAAGACCTGTATGTCCATTGCCCAGCTGCCGTTTTTTTACGAATATTTTCGCATCCTGATTCTGGAACGACCAGTCAACCAGGTTTTTCTCCCTTAGATTCTGATCACTGAATATAAGTTTACTTACCAGTGAATAATCCCTGCAAAATATTATAATTGAGGCATTTAAAAACAATTTCAGCTTTTCTCTGGCTTTAGTTTCATGATCGGGGAAATTCTCATTATGAGCATCACCTATATTGGTAATGATCCCGATATCGGGATCGATAACTCTCTGAAGTTTTTCCATTTCGCCCGGAAAGGAGATACCGGCTTCAAAAATCCCGAATTTGAATTTGTCATCCAGTTTCCATACTGAAAGAGGCACTCCAATCTGAGAATTATAACTTTTTGGACTCCTGATCACAGGTGAGGTCCTTCCCAGCAGATCGGCAAGCCACTCTTTGACAATGGTTTTTCCAGCACTGCCGGTGACAGCTATAACCGTCGACTTAAAAAAAGTTCTTTTTTCAGCAGCAAGAAGCTGCAAAGCGTCAATAGTATTTTCGGTTACGATAAAGGCCACATCAGGATAATAATCAATTTTCGCAGGAAGTCTTTCAACGATGAAAGCCCTCAATCCCCTCTTGAAAAGGGTATCAATAAACTTATGCCCATCATGATTCGTTCCCCTGATCGCTATAAAGGCTGCATTTTCTGTAAAGCTTACCTGCCTGCTGTCGGTAACCAGATCCGACACGATAATATCTCCAGGACCGGTAAGAGTTCCGCCAGTAATTCTGGCAATATCAGAAGCTGTAAAATTCACTTTAACTTTTCTTTATTGCTTTATTGTAACATTTTCTGCAAAGTGGCTCATACTTGTCCTTTTCACCAAGAAGAACTACCTGTTCCTCTTCTGATTTTCGAAATGAGTATTGGGCCAGGCTTCCGCATCGCATACAGATCGCATGAACCTTAGTAATGTATTCGGATATTGAAAGTAGTGCAGGCATGGGGCCAAAGGGATTTCCCATAAAATCCATATCCAGACCGGCAACTAAAACCCTTACCCCATTGTCGGCCAGGTTATTGCAGACCTCAACTATAGAATTGTCAAAAAACTGTGCCTCATCAATCCCCACAACGTCAACCTCTCCTGCAAGAAGGAGAATTGATGATGCATTATCGACAGGTGTCGAAACAATCGATTTATCATCATGCGAAACGACTCTGTCCTCAGAGTACCGTTTATCGAGTGAAGGTTTGAAGATCTCTACTTTCAGACCGGCAAACTGAGCCCTGCGCAGTCTTCTTATAAGTTCTTCGGTCTTTCCGGAAAACATAGATCCTGTTATGACCTCGATTGATCCACGTTTCCCACTCACTCTTCCCGAATTCTCAAGAAAATCCATACTCAATTAATGTCCGTATGCAAACGCTAAATGTAACCTAATTCCGTTAAGACTTGTGTAATAATACTTACTTTTGCAAAATAAAGAAAATGGTTTGTTATTAATATACCAGATGGCATGGATTTAAACTCAACTATTGATATTATTATAAAAGATCTCAATGAAGCAAGAGATATCATTGATGACCTGAAAAAATACCCCGGTGTTCCCGAATTCCAGGTTGAACTGGCAAAATCGAAATGCAAAAGCGCTTCGGAGGTTATTGCCCTGTTCAAAAATCTGCAGTCCAAAATTAATTCTCCGGTGCAGGAAAAACCTCCGGTTAAAGATGAAACAATTCAGGAAAAACTCCCTGAGAAACCTGATAAAGTTATTGTTGTCCCTGAAAAAGAGGTTAAGGAAGTTGTCATGACGTTGATTAGTGAGGCACCTCCAATAGCAAAGGAAGAACCAGTCCAGACTATTAAAAAACCTGCCGAATCAGCAATAATTGCGGACCAGTTCGTTAACAGACCTGAAAGCTTCAATGAAAAACTTGGAAACCTCAAGCATGAAGATGATGTTCTGGAAATATTGAAAACCAAACCTCTGTCGAGTCTTGATGAAGCTATCGGAATCAATGATAAGTTCCTTTTTATCAGGGAGATATTTGACGGAGACTCTCAATCTTATAATCAGGCGATCCAGAAACTGGAGTCTGTCGGAAGTCTTTCCGATGCCATGGCAGTGATAATGAGCTACACTGGAGAAAATACTGGAAATGAAGCTATTAAGCAGCTTCTTGATCTGATAAAACGTAAGTTCCTTGCTCATGAGTAAACTTTTCCTGGTTCCCACACCGATCGGAAACCTCAGGGATATTACCTTCAGGGCTGTGGAAGTCCTTGGAAGTGTTGATCTTATTCTTGCCGAGGATACAAGGCAGGCCAGGAAGCTTCTAAACCACTACAATATTTTAACTCCGGTCCAGTCTCACCATATGTTCAATGAACATAAAAGTGTGGAAGCAGTATGTTCAAAGATCCTTTCAGGTACTACCGTTGCCCTGATCTCGGATGCAGGTACCCCGGGAATATCCGATCCTGGATTCCTGCTTGTAAGAACATGCCTTGAAAAAGGAATTGCTGTTGAGACTCTTCCGGGCCCCTCAGCACTTATACCCGCACTCGTCAATTCGGGTCTTCCCTGCGACAGATTTTGTTTTGAGGGATTCCTTCCTCCCAAAAAAGGAAGAAATAAAAGACTCTCAGGCTTATCGGACGAACAAAGAACAATGATATTTTATGAATCGCCCTACCGGCTTACCAGAACCCTTGAGGACATGAGTGCCTATTTTGGTCCGGAACGGGAAGCATGTGTTTCAAGGGAATTGACTAAAGTCTTTGAGGAAAATATCAGGGGCACTTTATCATTTCTTTCTGATCATTATAAAAAACATGCTCCAAAAGGGGAAATAGCAATAGTAGTTGCCGGTAAAAGATCATGACCAGGTCTGACACAGTACCATATTTAAACAGGATCAAGCTTTGCATTCAGCTTTTCATGCTGATTTCTTTCTCTGGCCAGCTGGCTGATGCCCAGGTGCTAAAAGGCAAAATAATCGATAAATCCGGACAACCGGTGCAATATGCAACAGTTTATATCCAGGAACTAAAGCAGGGAACAACATCAAATACAAAGGGTGATTATGAAATTAGGCTCCTGCCAGGCAATTATATGGTTATCTACCAGAGCCTCGGGTACGAACCGGTATTTGAGAATATAAATATCTCCGACACAGTTCTTGTCAGGAATATTACATTGCCTGAACAGGTCTATGAGATACCCGAGGTAAGAATCTCTCCTTCAGGTGAAGATCCTGCACTGTCCATAATGAGGAAAGTTATCGGACTTGCTCCCTACTATCTTAATTATATAAATTATTATAAAGCAGAGGTTTACCTTAAGGGGAACCTTCTCATAAACAGGATCCCGAAACTTATTGAGAGATCAATGCGGATGGGACGGTCGGGTGAAAATGTTACAGTTTCAGCCGGAGGGAAACCTGAAAAAGATTCCCGTGTACTGAAGGAAGGCGATTCTTTCTTCCTGGAATCATTTAATGAAATAGAATTCACTGCACCTGACAAGTATGTCCAACGAGTTATATCATTCAACAGCACCTTCCCGGAACAGGGAAATGAAGTTTCACCAATGGATTATATCCAGGCAAGCTTTTATCAGCCCATCCTGGCTGACATGGCTATCTCACCTCTTTCACCCCAGGCTTTCAGCTACTATAACTTTAAGTACATCGGGACTACATTTCAGGGAAAATATACAATCAATAAAATTGAGGTCATCCCAAAACACAAAAGCCAGCAGCTTTTTGCAGGAACAATTTTTATAATTGAGGATCTCTGGTGCCTCCACAGTGTTGATCTGACAAATGAAAACCTTGTTGGAAAAATCAGGGTCAGGGAATTATACATTCCGGTCCAGGAAGAGATCTGGATGCCTGTCAGTCACCAGTTTGACATCGATCTGAAGATCATTGGGATAAGGGCTGATGTCGGATATGTCAGCTCTGTAAAATATCTTGATGTAAAACCCAACGATAAGCTTCAGAAACCCCAGGATCTGGCAACCGGATTTGCAGGAAGGTATCTTCCTGATACGTCAGCGACAAAAACAAACAGGGAGATAAACAGGATCCTTCAGAAAGAAGATCTGACAAACCGCGATATGGTAAAGCTTGGAAGGCTGATGGAAAAAGAATCGAAAAATACGAGGAGCGACAGCGCTGCAAAAAGCCTTGAAATAAAAGACAATACAACCCAAATTGTTGAAAAGGATGCAAGAAAAAAAGACAGCACTTACTGGGCTGAAATACGACCGATCCCGCTTTCAGATATTGAACTCCGCAGCATTGAAAAAAATGACAGT
The DNA here is from genome assembly GCA_963746685.1 of uncultured Bacteroidales bacterium. Lineage (GTDB taxonomy): Bacteria > Bacteroidota > Bacteroidia > Bacteroidales > VadinHA17 > LD21. Next base: position 510,495 of record CAVVBY010000033.1, on the reverse strand, counting down.
ATTAAAGCTGAACTTTCCGGTATACAGGAATCAGCTACAGATACTGTTTCAAAAGACAAAGTAAAAAAATCAAGTCGACTTGGAAGAGCACTGAACCATCTCATGATGGGCCATACCTGGTCAGACACGACAGGATTCAGTTTCACCAACGGCGGAGTGATCGACCTGAATAATTTAAGCTTTAATACTGTCGACGGCTTCGTTTATGGAATCGATTTCAGAATAAATAAAAGACTCAAAGACCAAAAATCCCTTGCGTTTTATCCGGACTTCCGTTATGCCTTCAGCAGAGAGAAAATCATGTGGAGGTTAAATGCCAACTATTCCATTGGAGGAATGAAGCCAAAACAATTTAGCATCCGGACGGGGATGACCAGCAAAGACATCGGCACCGGAGGAGGAATAAATCCGCTGATAAACAGTCTTGCTTCCCTGCTGATGGAAAAGAATTATATGAAACTGTATGAAAGCCGGTACTTTACGCTTGGGTACGAAACAGAAATTATTAACGGGCTGAAACTGAAGGTAGAAGGCGGATTTGAAAACAGGAAAGTGCTCGAGAACAATACATCATTTTCATTAATTAAAACCAAAAGGGAGTACACTGACAACATGCCTGAAAATGAATACCTTGGACCAGGTGTCAAATATCATTAATTTTCTGACTGACCAGAAACATATTGAATTTGTAACAAATGTTACATTTACACCATACCAGAAATACAGGGTCTACGGTGGGAACAAAGTCCCTCAGGGTTCTGACTGGCCGATTTTTGTCTTTACTTGGAAGCATGGAGCAAACAGGATTCCTTCATTATCAGATAAATACCGGCATTTTGACATGTTCAGACTCGAGATTTCGCAAAAGCGCGAAACAGGAGCATTCAGCGAATTTAAGTGGAGAGTAGGAACAGGAGGATTTGCCGACAACAGGAATTTATCATATTTTGACTTCTTCCATTTTAATTCCCAGCCAATCAGACTGCTGATTGATGATTATGATGATGCTTTTATGCTCCCTGCTTTCTACTCATTAAGTACACCTGAATTCTATGCAGAGGCTCATGTGAAATACACAACACCTTACCTGCTCCTGAAACTTTTACCCGGATTAAGCAACACTCTGATCCGTGAAAACCTCTCCTTTTCATATCTCGGATCACGGTTCCACAAAAATTATTCAGAAATAGGATACAGTCTCAGTGAGATATTCTTCCTTGGGGAAGTTGGAGTATTTGTGGGATTCGATGATCTTAAATATAAAAGCTTTGGCGTAAAAATTACTTTGCGGCTGAACTAAGCAAAAGGCGGTTCATTAAGCAGATCCGATTCCTGATCAAATTTATCCCCCATCTGTCTCAGCTTGTCATGGTTCATTTTTGAACCCAGAGTTATGCTTTGTGAGCCCTCTTTGATCTCTGGATTGCTGTCTATATCAAAATCATCAATATCCACGAACTGAGCCCTCTCTTCACGGAACCTCAGTCGGATATCATCAACAGGACCGTTACGGTTTTTAGCCAGGATTATTTCTGCTATCCCTTTGGTAGAACTGCCATCCTCAAAAGTGAGGATTCCGAATTTATCCTGGCGATGAATGAATACAACCATATCGGCATCCTGCTCAATGGCGCCAGACTCCCTGAGATCAGAAAGAAGGGGTCTCTTCATACCTCCTCTCATTTCAACCGACCGGTTAAGCTGCGAGAGAGCAAGTATCGGAACATTGAGCTCCTTGGCAATACTTTTAAGTGATCTTGAAATATTGCTTACTTCCTGCTCCCGGCTTCCGGCGTTTTCAGGACCTGACATCAGCTGTAGATAGTCAACTATCACAATATCTAGCTTGTGCTGAGCCATAAGACGCCGGCATTTTGCCCTGAGCTCAAAAATCGAAATTGCAGGAGTATCGTCGATGAAGATCGGTGCCTGAACCAGTTTCTTTATCCTGGTATCAAGTTGTTTCCACTCTTCTTCAGAGAGACGTCCGTTCTTAATTTTCTCCCCAGGGATATCTGTTTCGGCAATTATCAACCTGTTTACAAGCTGGATTGATGACATTTCACACGAGAAGATGGCAACCCGCTTTCCATGATCAATAGCCATGTTGCGTGCCATTGAAAGGGCGAAGGCAGTCTTACCCATTGACGGACGGGCAGCGATAATTATCAGTTCCGATTTCTGCCAGCCTGAAGTAAGGCGGTCAAGCTTTGTAAAACCTGAAGGTATGCCAACAAGAGCGTCCTCTCTCTTGCCGGCTTCCTCAATCTCCTTTATGGCCTCTCTGATGACCATATTGATCGGAGAAACCTCCCTCTTTATATTTCCCTCAGCGATCTGGAAAAGCTCATTCTCTGAAAAGTCGAGAAGCTCTGTAACATCAATTGAATCATCAAACGACTTGTTCTGGATCTCGGTCGAGACTCTGATCAACTCACGCTGTATATACTTCTGAGCCACTATTCTTGCATGGTAATCGACGTTGGCCGCAGATACAACTTTTGATGTGAGCTGGGTCAGGTAAACAGGTCCGCCTACACTCTCAAGTTCATTGTGAGCTCTTAGTTCTTCAGTAACTGTATACAGGTCGACAGGATACTCTCTCAATGAAAGGTCCGATACAGCTTTGAAAATCTTCTGATGAGCCTCTTTGTAGAAACTGGCCGGTTTAAGGATATCCAGGATTGTGATCACCGCTTCTTTTTCAAGCATTATTGCTCCAAGAACGGCCTCCTCCATATCGATCGCCTGGGGTGGTACCTTTCCGAAATCTGGTAATTGAGTGATTATTGGTCTTGCACCCGGTTTTTGTCTTGCCATCTATATTATAGTGCTGATTTAATGATATTTACAAGACGGAAATTACTTTCAGTCAGGGTTGACCAAAGGTAAAAATAACCATATTGAATAATCAAGAATGGTTTCTATTATTACAAACATTATTATGTTAAAAACTTGTTGAAAAACCAAATTATTCTTCTTCAGTACCAATATCCGATTCATATGGTATTTTTGTACCAAATACCCTGAGATGCTGGTTTTTCCAAAAGCAAAAATCAACCTGGGATTAAGGATATCAGGTAAACGACCCGACGGATACCATGACATTGAGACTGTCTTTTATCCTGTCACCCTGTGCGATGCGCTGGAGATGGTAGCAGATTCGAAAGGGTCAGAAAGGGATACACTGACCTTGACCGGATTTGAATTACCGGGCAGGAAGGAAGATAATATTGTTCTCAGGGCAGTCAGCAGGTTAAGGGAAGTCTTACCCGTTCCATTTCTGAGGATCCATCTTCATAAAAACATACCAGCAGGTGCCGGTCTTGGTGGCGGATCATCAGATGCGGCATGCATGCTCAGAGCAATAAACAGGACGTTCGGTCTGTCACTAAGTGTCGATGAACTGAAAATCATTGCAGCCAACCTGGGAAGCGACTGTCCGTTTTTCATCGATTGTCAGCCTGCATTTGCCTCGGGAAAAGGTGACATCCTTTCACCGGTGGGTGATGTCCTCGCCGGTTTTTATATTGTACTTGTAAATCCGGGAATATCAGTCAGTACAAAGGAAGCTTATGAAAATTGCACTCTGTCAAAGCCGGAAAGATCCCTGAAAGAGCTTATTAACAGTCCGGTTTCAGAATGGAAAGATCTGATAGTAAATGATTTTGAAAAAACAATTTTTATAAATTACCCGCAAATAAGATCGATAAAGCAGACTTTATACAGTTCGGGAGCAATTTTCAGCTCAATGTCGGGAAGCGGATCTACTGTCTATGGGATCTTTTATGAAAAACCTTTAATTCCGCGTAATCTGAGGAAATTTGTCATCTGTGAGGGTATTCTCCAGCCTATTTTAGCACAAGCAAAATAGTCCCCTTAGAAACTTTATCACCCTTATTTACCAGAATCTTTTTAATTGTGCCATCGATATTGCTTTTCATGTTGTTTTGCATTTTCATTGCATCAAGGATCACAAGATCATCACCTTTTTTTACATTCTGACCTTTTTTCACAAGAATATCAAGGACAGTTCCGGGAATAAAGCTCATTATTATTTTCGGGCTGGAAGGCTTGTACGGTTTTCTGTTTATAAACTTATGGCTAAGTCTGGTTTTATATAATGTTGAATCTATATTTAAAACTTGCAGGTTTTCAGTTTTTTTCATAGCGCTCTTTTCAGTTTGCCTGGTATTTTATCATAACGGAAGAAGCCCGTGCTTTTTTTCAAGTAATTTAACCACCTTGTTTTCTGAAGCTTTAATGGCATGCAAAAGGAATCGTCTTGTCTCTTTAGGTTCAATCACAGCGTCAACATATCCGCGTGCAGCGGCAACATATGGATTCGCGAACTTGGCTTTATACTCTTCAACTTTTTGTTTCCTGGTTTCGTCAGGGTCATCAGAAGACATAATTTCTTTTCTGAAGATAATATTTGCAGCCCCTTCCGGTCCCATAACCGCAATTTCGGCAGTTGGCCATGCAAATACAAAATCAGCCCTAAGGTGGCGTGAACTCATTGCTATATATCCGCCACCATATGCTTTCCTGATTATTACTGTGATTTTCGGGACTGTTGCTTCACTGTATGCATATAGCACCTTGGCCCCATGGCGTATCACTCCAGCATATTCCTGGTCAACCCCCGGGAGATAACCCGGAAGGTCAACAAGGGTTATTAAAGGAATATTGAAGGCATCGCAGTACCTTATAAATCTGGCGGCTTTGTCGGATGAGTCAACATCCAGGACACCTGCCATTTCCAGAGGCTGGTTAGCAACAAACCCGGTTGTCCTGCCACCCATCCTGCCAAAACCTATTACGATATTTTTCGCATATAATTCCATAACCTCAAAAAAGTCGGATTTATCGACTACAGACCTTATCACGTCTTTAACATCATATGGCAGCGTAGGATCATCAGGAACAATCTTTTCGGGATCATATTTCTTATCCGGCTCTCCCGGTTCAAATGATTTTGCCTTCCTGCTGTTGTTCCAGGGGATAAATGTTATGAGTCGTTTGATCTGCTCAAAGCATTCTTCTTCACTCCTGGCAAAAAAATGCGCATTCCCGGTTATCTCACTATGCACCCTTGCCCCTCCAAGGTCCTCCATCGAGATCTCTTCTCCAAGGACAGTCTTGATTACTTCAGGCCCGGTGATGAACATCTTCGAGATCTTGTCAACAACAAAGACAAAATCTGTAAGGGCAGGAGAATAAACTGCTCCTCCTGCGCATGGACCAAGAATTACAGATATCTGGGGAATTACCCCGCTTGAAATGGTGTTCCGGAAAAATATCTCTCCATAGCCTGCAAGGGAGTTAACGCCCTCCTGAATTCTTGCTCCCCCTGAATCATTGATCCCGATCAGCGGCATCCTCATCTTAAGAGCATAGTCCATTATTTTGGTTATCTTCCTCGAATGCATAAGCCCGAGTGATCCTCCGGCAACTGTAAAATCCTGCGCAAAAATTGCCACCGGTGCTTCGTATATTGTCCCTGATCCTATTATTACACCGTCACTTGGAAGTGATTTTTTATCCATGTCAAAATCACGGGCATCATGCTCAACAAAGAGATCATATTCCATAAAGGAGTCCTTATCCAGTAGCGCCATGATCCGCTCGCGGGCCGTCCTTTTGCCCATGGCTTTCTGTTTTTCTATTGCCAGTTCTCCTCCGCCAAGAAGAATTTTTCTGCGCTTCTCCTGAAGTTCCCGTATTTTTTTATTTACTGCCATTAAAGTTTATGTGATTTAAAGTTGACCTGTGTAAGAAAATCAAAACTAAGGTGCAATTTAAGATTTTCGATCGAAGATTGTAACTTATTTAGGTGCAAGTTTGTAAAGAACCAGTGCTACAATTGCATACATGATGTTAGGTATCCACATTGCCAGCATCGGTCCAAGGTTTCCTTTGAGAGAAAACTGTGAAGCAAACTGCATGAAGAGTATATATGAAAAGCTCAGACCAAGTCCGATCCCTATATTCATGCCTATTCCGCCCCTCACCTTCCGGGATGAGAGGGATACTCCGATGAGTGTGAGGATAAAGACAGCAAAAGGATTTGCAAAACGACGGTATTTCTCAATAAGGAACAGGTTGAGCTCATCTGAGCCCTGAAGCTTCAGCTGACTTACATAATTATTCAACTCATTATAGGTCATGGTTCCAACAAAACCTGGGCCAATTGACAAATCCGAAGGTGTTATTGTAAGAGCGGTATCTATCCTGTCGCCCTGGGTTAATATATCTTCCTTGTCAGTTATCTTTCGCAGATAATAATTTAAAACTACCCATTTGCTTGATGCGGTATCATATCTGACCATGTTACCAGACAGTTTGGATTCAAGCCTGCCATCTTCATCAAACTTCTCAATCGTAAAGTTCCTTCCTGCCTGGCTGATCGGATTAAATGATTCCATATAAACCAGAACATTCTTGTATGCCTGCCTGTGAATATTCATGAGAGGAACCCTCCTGGTGGTGGCCCTGTAATACTTATCTTCAAAATCCATCCGGTTCAGGTTCGCTTTGGGAATTACGAAATTGGTCAGAAGGTAGGTAAAAAGTGCAATAACCAGGGCTGACAGGAAGTATGGCAACATCATCCTTTTAAAGCTCATGCCACTGTTCAGGATCGCAATGATCTCATTGTTGGCAGCCATTTTTGATGTAAAGAAAATGACAGAGATAAAAACGAAAAGAGGAGAAAACAGAGTTGCAAAATACGGGATGAAGTTCAGATAGTAATCAAAAATTATCGCCCTGACAGGGGCCTCTTTTTCCATGAAGTTATCGATCTTTTCGGCAAAATCGAAAACCACTGCAATCGTAAGGATCAGCGCCAGACAAAAGAAGAACGTGCCCAGGAACTTCCTGATAATATACCGGTCGATTATCCTTAATCCAAGTAATTCTATAAACGAGCCGATAGCTTTATGATCATTTGGTCTTTCCATTTTTTAAAATTGCCATCTTCAATTCTTTTCCTTGCCTCTGAAACCAGCTTCATATAAAACGAAAGGTTATGTATGCTTGCTATCTGAGATCCTAGAATTTCACCGGAAATGATAAGATGTCTCAGATAGGCCTTTGAATAATAAAGACTTACGGCTGAAGGCCCATAATTATCAATGGGACTGAAATCATCGGTCCATCTCTTGTTCCTGATATTGATAATACCCTCGCTGGTAAAGAGCATTCCGTTACGTCCATTTCTGGTAGGCATAACACAATCAAACATATCAATACCTCTTTCAATTGCTTCCAGGATATTGACAGGAGTTCCAACTCCCATAAGATAACGCGGCTTGTTTTCAGGAAGTATTTCATTGACAATTTCAATAATGCGATACATTTCATCAGCAGGTTCTCCCACCGATAACCCTCCTATTGCGTTCCCTGCCATATCCGCCGAAGCTGCTTTTTCAGCAGAGATCTTTCTCAGATCATCGAAAGTACTCCCCTGGACAATAGGAAACAGAAGCTGGTCATAGTCCCATAATGGATCTGTCTCCCTGTATCTTGCCACAGCCCTGTCGAGCCATTGGTGAGTAAGTGCGACTGATTTCTCAGCATACCTGTAATCGCAAGGGAAAGGTGCGCACTCATCAAAAGCCATCATTATATCTGCACCGATAATTCGCTGAATGTCAATAGTGTTTTCAGGAGTGAAAACATGCCTCGATCCGTCAATATGCGATTTAAAGACAGCACCTTCATCTGTAAGCTTCCTGTTCGGTGCAAGGGAAAAAACCTGATATCCTCCGCTGTCAGTAAGTATCGGTCTGCTCCAGTTCATAAATTTATGGAGTCCTCCTGATGCTTTCAATATGTCCGTACCTGGTCGAAGGTAGAGGTGATATGTATTCCCCAGAATAATCTTTGCATCAATATCATCGGTCAGATCCCTCTGAAGTATTCCTTTTACAGTTCCAGCAGTACCAACGGGCATAAAGATAGGGGTAGGAATAATACCATGGGCGGTCTCCAGTTCTCCTGTTCTTGCCCTGGTTTCCTTATCCCTGCTCTTTAGTGTAAACATAAAATCAGCCTTTTTACGGATGCCAAAGGTAATTCATTCATCCGCCTGTTGAAAATTATGTCGATAATTTTTATGGCTGATATTCCGTTTTTACAGGATGATATATAAAACTATCTTTTTGCATTCAGATTATCTTAGTAATATTGCAGCCATACTTGGAAGTCAAATGATACTCCGCGACCATCCTATTTCTTCTTGCTTTATTGATTGTCTTCGGCCTTTCCTTTTTAGTCCAGGTCTTTTATTACCTTTTTTACTACCTGGCACCGGCAATGTTCAGGCATCCGGAATCTTCACCAAAAAAGGAGCCTGTATCTGTAATTATCTGTGCAAGAAACGAAGAGGAAAACCTCAGGAAATTCCTTCCGGCTGTACTTGAACAGGATTATCCCGATTTTGAAGTGATCGTTGTGAATGATTGCTCGGAGGACGATTCTTATGACGTGCTGGGAGAGTACCTGAAGAAATATCCGAACCTGAAAGTTTCAAATATCATTAAAGATCCGAAGTTTACTCATAACAAAAAGTTTGCTCAGTTCATTGGGATAAAAGCGGCGAAAAATGAGATAATGGTTTTTACTGATGCTGACTGCAGGCCTGAAAGTGATAAATGGCTTGGGATAATCGCATCCCGTTTTGACGAAAAGATCGATTTTGTGCTTGGTTATGGCGGTTTTTTCAGCAGAAAGGGATTGCTTAACAAATATATAAGGTACGACAGCATGACGATAGCCATGCAGTACCTTGGAATGGCCATAAGGGGAATGCCATACATGGGAGTCGGACGGAACCTTGCATACAGGCGTTCACTGTTTTTCAGTAAAAAGGGATTTGGCAATCATACCCACCTGGCTTCGGGTGATGATGATCTGTTTGTAAACTCAAATGCCTCAGGAACCAACATTGCCGTGGAATTCAGAAAGGAAGCACATACCCGTTCCGTGAGCGGCCTCAGGCATCTATGAATTTTACAAGCAGAAGAAGAGACACCTGACAACCGCCAATCATTACAAATTAAGAGACAAAGTGGCATTGATGGTTGAACCTGTCTCAAGGGTATTATTTTATGTTTCATTTATTAGTACTTCTTTCCAATCTCTTTCTGTGGCCGGTGGTGCTTGGTGTTTTCGCAGCAAGAGTTCATTACCCAACTCACAGTTTTCACATTGAATCAGAAAAAATTCAACGAGCAGGGATTATTACCCTGGCTGCCAATATTTGATATCCTGTCTCCGTTTATAAATGCTGTATTATATACAGGTAGTCTGCGCGAGGAGTACTGGTAAGAACAAATGGAAGTAAGCAATGGTTTATCGGACAAGGCCAGAAATGACCTTTTGCTTGTCGAACTGGCAAAGAACGGGAATGAAAAGGCTTTTTCCAGTCTGTTGAACCGTTACAGGGATTCGATATACTTCATGCTTCTTAAAATGGTTAACAATTCTTCCGATGCTGAAGATCTTACAATTGAAGCATTTGGTAAAGCCTTCAGAAGTCTTGATTCATTTACTCCTGATTTTGCATTCAGCACATGGCTTTTCAAGATAGCCACCAACAACTGTATCGATTTTATAAGGAAAAAACAGATCTCTCCCACTCCTATTGATCAGTTGCCGGACGATCTGGAACACCTCACTGTAAATATACAGTCGGATCTACCCGATCCTGAAGAAACACTCATCAATGATCAGAAGATTGCTGTTCTTCGCGATATTGTAAACCAGCTTAAACCAAGGTACAGGAACCTGATCGAACTCAGGTATTACAAGGAGTACTCGTATGAAGAAATTGCAACAGAGCTGAAACTTCCAATAGGAACCGTAAAAGCACAACTTTACAGGGCAAAATCACTCCTGTTCAATATTTTCACAAAAACCGGGAACAGGTAGTGACTGACATTATTCTCAGATATTTCCCGGATATTTCCGATTCTCAGATCAGCAGGTTTTCCGGGCTTAAGGAGATCTACCAGACATGGAACAGCAGAATCAATGTGATCTCCAGAAAAGACTTTGATAATTTTTATATTCATCATGTCCTTCATTCCCTGGCCATTGCAAAATTCATTCATTTTGCGAATGGAACAAGAATCCTTGATGCCGGTACCGGTGGCGGATTTCCAGGTGTTCCCCTGGCAATAATGTTTCCTGATGTCTGAATTCTTTCTTCTCGATTCAATAGAAAAGAAAATAAGAGTTGTTTCATCTGTTGCTGATGAACTGGATCTGACAAACGTGAAGGCCATCCGCAAAAGGATCGAAGATGAGAAAGGCAGTTACGATTTCATTGTCAGCCGGGCTGTAACAGCTTTCCCTGAATTTGTAAAACTGACAAAAAAAACATTGCCCCGGAAATAAGAATAAAATAAGGAACGGTATTATATATCTTAAAGGTGGAGATCTTTCCGCAGAAATTGGACCTTATATTAAAAAAAGTCGTTATCCGGAATATCACTGACTTCTTTTCTGAACCATATTTTGAAACAAAAAAGATAATTTATCTGCCGTTTTGATTTTTAAAAAAAATGGCATAACCGTTGCATTTATTTCAAAAATCAACTATCTTTGCGATCTCAAAATAAAACTGTACCGACAATTTAAAAATAGCATAAATGAAAAGGACATATCAGCCTTCAAGAAGAAAAAGAGCAAATAAACATGGTTTCAGGGAAAGGATGTCCACTGCCAATGGAAGAAGGGTTCTTGCATCGCGCAGGGCCAAGGGCAGGAAAAAACTCTCAGTCACTCCTGAGCTCAAATTGAAATAATCAGAAGATATTATATCCATGATGAAGGTGCCTTCGAAAAAGGCACCTTTTTTTCGTTAATTTTGCCAGGCATTTTGTCTTAAATGAAAATACTTGAAGATTATATTGATGATCCCCGTCTGAAGGAAATAGCTGCTAAAATAGCAGCAGGAGACCGGATCACCGCAGAGGAGGGTTTGATGCTTTACACCAGGGCGGGATTATCATTGCTTGCCATGTTGTCGGGAATCGTTAGAAGAAGACAAAATCGAAATTATGTCTTTTTTAACAGGAACTTCCATATTGAACCGACAAACAAGTGTATTTATAACTGCCGTTTCTGCTCCTACCATAAACCGGCTGGCGATCCTGAAAGCTGGGAATACACTCATGATGAAATGCTTGGCATTGTAAGACAATTTGACGATAAGGAAGTTACTGAGGTTCATATTGTGGGAGGAGTGCATCCTTTATATGATATTCATTATTACGGAGAGCTTGTTCGGAAAATAAAACAATACCGTCCGGGTCTGCATATAAAGGCATTTTCTGCCATTGAGCTCGACTATATGATTACTAAATCTGGTATGACGATCCGTGAGGGTCTTGCGGAGCTGAAGAAAATATGGTCTCGATTCTATTCCCGGGGGAGGTGCTGAAATCTTCGATGAGGAAATCAGGAAAGAGATCTGTCCTGAAAAAGCTTCATGCAGAAAGGTGGCTGGAAATCCATGAGACTGCACACAATCTTGGGATACCTTCCAATGCCACAATGCTTTACGGTCACATAGAAAACTATACTCACCGGATCGATCATATGACACAGACTCCGGGAACTCCAGGACAAGACCGGAGGCTTCAACGCTTTTATTCCCCTGAAGTATAAAAAAGTCAATAATTCCATGTCATGGCTTGGCGAGGTCAGTATGACCGAAGATCTTAAAAACTATGCTGTTTCAAGGATTTTTCTTGACAATATTCTGCATATCAAAGCTTACTGGCCGATGATCGGTAGAGAGGTTGCTCAGATGAGCCTGATGTTCGGGACTGATGACCTTGACGGAACTATTGAGGATACTACAAAGATCTATTCGATGGCAGGGTCACGGGGAGAAAAATCCTGAAATGTCAACCAACGAAATCTGCAGGCTCATCAGAGATGCCGGATTTGTCCCTGTGGAACGGGATTCCGTTTATAATTTTATACATACATTTGCGTTATAACTTAAGTTCTGACGGCCGCTATGAGCATCAAAAATTTCATCTTCAGCAAAACATTTTTAAAGAACCTTGGATTAGCAGCATTAATAGTTGTCGGCTTTATAATGGCTTTGCTAATCTGGTTGAATTTTTATACCAGGCATGGACAAAGCAGACCTGTCCCAGATTTTATAGGACTTACTATGGATCAGACAGTTCAACTGGCTAAGAAAAGCAGGCTGAAATATCAGATCATTGATTCCGTTTATACCTCCGACGTTCCACGCGGCTGCATTGCCGAACAAAATCCTGTACCTGGTTTTAAGGTCAAGAAACGCAGGAATATCATGCTTACAATAAACGCCTTCAGCCCTGAAATGGTAGCTATGCCAAATCTCGTAAACCTTCCTAGACGCCAGGCAATTGCACTCATTGAGAGTGCAGGGCTGAAATTGGGGGGAACACCAAGATATATTCCTGACATTTCAACTCGATGTCGTGCTTAAGCAGGTATACGACGGAAGAGAGATCCAGCAAGGTGACTCACTGCAAAAAGGTTCGGTGATTGACCTGGTGCTTGGCAAGGGCCTGAGCAACCAGAAAACTTATATTCCTGATCTGATCGGAATGAACCTGGAATCTGCCAATGAGCCGGATACTTGGAGCATCACTTACTCTTGTAACATCCATATTCGACAATACTGTCGTATCAGCCGAAGATTCGGCTGATGCATTTGTATATAAGCAAAACCCCGATTTCAGCATTGATGCCACCATACAGCTTGGATCATCAATATATCTCTGGCTGACAGTTGATTCTGCAAGGCTTCCTGTTGATTCAGCAATGATCATTACAGACACAATACCCGGAAGAACTATTCGGAAAGTCTGATTAAACTGATGCATAAAAAATTAATTGTATATATTGCACTTCTGTTATATTATCCGGCACTCTCACATGCTCAGGAGAGTAATTACAGGACTGCAGACCAATTCAGTATTATCAGGTCAGGCAAATAAACAGGTTCAGTACAAAGCTGGTGACGGCCAATCCGGTTGAATTGCCATTTTTTGATGATTTTACAGGACATTCATTCCTTCCGTCCGCAAAATGGTGGAGCGACAATTATGCATTTATAAATAATACTTATTCCAATCAGCAGATCACGATCGGTATAGCAACGCTTGATGCACTGAATGATGCTGGAAAACTCTATGATAATGCCGGATCAGATGGGTTCGAAGCTGATCATCTCACCTCACAGCCAGTGAACCTTAATTATCCTTCCTCAGAAAATATCTGGCTGAGTTTTTATTATGAGCCCGGAGGACTTGGTGATATGCCTGAACTGAATGACAGCCTGACATTGCAATTTTTTGCTCCTGAAGAGGCCAGGTGGCATTCTGTCTGGAAAGCTGACACTTCCAGACAGTTAAAATTTAAACCTGTGATCATCAGGATAGAAAATTCAAGATATTTAAAGAATGGATTTAAATTCAGGTTTGTCAACTGGGCAAGCCTCAGCGCAAATCTTAATGATCCTTCGATGATTGGTAATTGCGATCACTGGAATATAGATTATGTTTATCTTGACAAAAACAGAAACGCAGCCGATACATCCCTTGCTGATGTCGCTTTCCGGACTCCGCTGAGGTCAATCCTTAAGACACATGAATCAATGCCCTGGAAACAATTCAGACAGGTCTACCTGCAGGAAATGGGATCAGCAATTCCGATACATTACAGGAACAATGATAAGATAACAAGGAATGTAACCAGGAACTTTGAGATCCGGGATATGTTCACCAACACTGTTTCTCATTCATTCTCAGCAGGTGCAGCAAACGTTGATCCCTTTACAAATGTTGATTACAATGCAAATCTTATCTATACATATAATAACAACAACACTGATTCAGCACTTTTCAGAATAACCTGCTACCTGAAAACTGATGATTTTGATCCAAAGGGGAATGACACCATAATCTATAATCAGGTATTCAGTAACTATTTTGCATACGACGACGGATCATCCGAAGGAGGATATGGTATAAACGGACAGGGTTCACGAAATGCGATGGCAGCTTACAGATTTAAATCCTATCTTCAGGGATACTGTAAGGGCGATCAGCATCTGCTTCAACGACAGCTACCTCAACAGCAACCAGAGAGCATTCGATCTGATGATATGGGACGATAATAACGGATTGCCCGGGAATATAATATATACCGATGAGAATGTGCTCGTTGAGCCAGGTGATGAAATCAACGGATTCCACACTTATATCCTTCCCGACGGAGTTATGGTTAACGGAATATTTTATGCCGGTTGGAAGCAGAGATCCGAGACATTCCTGAATGCAGGTTTTGATGTAAACACCCCTAACCGCGGAAGGCAGTATTACTGGCTTAATGGCACATGGCTGCAATCACAGAAGGAAGGAAGCATTATGATCAGACCTGTTGTTGGCGCACCGATTAAAACAACCTCATCGGATGATGTAAACGCCTGTGGTTACAAAAAATTACAGAATGTGGCCAAATCCGGCTTCTGATTATATTAACCTTAACTGCAGCGACCTTGCCCTTTCCAAGATCAGCCTTTGTATCTATTATTGATCTTCAGGGCCGTGAAATGATGAAGGTTCCATATAGTGAGCGAATTGATATTTCCCTGCTGAAGCCTGGTATCTACACGCTAATTATTCTGTCTGATGGCAGGCGTACTGGTTATTTCAGACTCGTAATTACAAAGTAATTACATATGGCAGAAGAAGAAATTGCAGATCAGCAGGAACTTTTTGAACATTACAGGTTCAAGGCCGATCCGGGACAGTCGTTACTCCGCATTGACAAGTTTATTTTTACCAGGATCGAAAACACCTCACGAACACGGATACAGAATGCTGCCAATGCAGGAAACATACTTGTCAATAACAAGCCTGTCAGGCCAAGCTACAAAGTCAAGCCCGGTGATATTGTTCAGATTGTCCTGCCAACACCTCCAAGAGAGATAGAGCTTATCCCAGAAAATATTCCTATTAATATTGTTTATGAGGATGATGATGTGGTGGTGGTGAACAAGGAACCAGGCATGGTTGTACATCCAGCCTACGGTAATTATACCGGTACACTTGTGAATGCCCTGATGTGGCATTTCAAGGATCTGCCTCTTTTTCAGTACCGGAGAACTGCGTCCCGGGCTTGTTCACCGTATCGATAAGGACACTTCAGGCATCCTGGTGATCGCAAAAAATGAGCTCGCCCTGAACAGGTTGTCAAAACAGTTCTTTGACAGAACTACCGACAGGAAATACATTGCCCTGATATGGGGAGCACCGGTACCTTCAAAAGGAACAATAACAGGCAACGTAGGAAGAAATATCCGCGACAGGAAGATCATGCAGGTTTTTCCTGATGGCAGTCAGGGTAAAACTGCAATTACCCACTACAAAGTCCTGGAGGATCTAGGCTATATCTCAATTATTGAATGCAAGCTTGAAACAGGACGAACTCATCAGATAAGAGTGCATTTCAGCTATATAAAACATCCGCTTTTCAATGATGATGAATACGGAGGGGATCAGATACTTAAGGGAACAACATTTTCAAAATACCAGCAATTTGTAAAAAATTGCTTCAAGATATTGCCGCGACAGGCACTTCATGCAAAATCACTTGCATTTGATCATCCTGTTACAGGTAAAAGGTTATTATTCGATTCCGAGCTTCCTGACGATATGAAGCAGGTGATCGAAAAGTGGAGAAATTATACTTCAGCAAGGGGAAATATATAAGCTGATGGCTCGTGGCTGGTAACATTACCAGCTGCCACCAGCTCCACCTCCTCCGAAACTTCCACCACCGAAGCCTCCGAAGCCACCGCCGCCGCCGCCACCGCCAAATCCACCACCGCCGGAGAATCCGCCCCAGCTTCCGTTATGCCTGTTCCCGCCTGAATTCATCATTGACAGCAGCACCCACAAAGGTAGTCCCTTACGGCTGATATGCTTCTGGTTCGATCCTCCGTTGCTGCGCATGAACAGAACTATTATTACAAATATTATAATAAAGATTATGGGTGCAATATTGCTGAGATCGCTTCCCTTTGATTTGCCGTACTGATCAGCAGGAAATTCACCGCTTGCAAGCGACATAAGAGTACTGGTAGCCTTGTCAAGTCCCTCATAATAGTTACCATGTCCTGAACTCCGGCAGTATATCATAGTCGACTATCTGTTTGCACGTTAAATCAGGGATTGCTCCCTCAAGTCCGTACCCCTGATCAATCTGTACCTGTCCGTCTGAGTCAGCTGTTTTTGGCTTGACAAGAATAATCACACCGTTATCAAGACCCTTCTGCCCGATTCCCCATTTTTCGGCAAGCCGCTGGGCATAATCTGCCTTGTCATATCCATGAAGATCCGAAACGGTTACGATAGCTATCTGAGTTGACGTTGAGTCATTATAGGCAACAAGCTTTTCTTCAAGAGCATAAACTTCCTGAGAAGTCAGCATACCTGCAAAATCATTTACGAGCCGGGGAGGAAAAGGTTTTTCAGGAAAATCCTGGGCCGCAATTCTGCCTGCAAAGACAGCAATCAGGATGATTGATGCCGCAACCGATTTAAAGAATATTCTTTTCTTCATAGTTATTCAGGTACCTCGGTATCATCAAATGAGATCTCATCGGGAAGCTCATTTTTATCATCCTTTTCGTGAGGAAAATATTCCTTAAGCTGCATGCCCGTCATCAGTATCCCTTCAATAAGTCCTTCAGTGTATTTCCCATTCCTGAAATGTTCCTGAAGAGTTTTCTTAATCTTATCCCAGAAGTTTTCAGGGACCTTTGAATTAATGCCTCCATCACCGATTATGGCGAACTCCTTGTTCCGCACGGCAAAATAGAATAACACCCCGTTCCTGTTTTCTGTTTCGTGCATTCCTATTCTTTTGAATATCCATGCCGCCCTGTCCAGAACATTCCCGGATAGCTTTGTTTCAATATGAACCCTGATCTCTCCTGAAGTTTCACCCTCAGCCTCTTTTATGGTATCACGTATCTGTATCTGCTCTTCCCTGGTAAAGAAAGTCGAGGCTTTGATTTCCATAACCTGGTGATGATTAGAATTTAACTTCGGGAGCTTTTTCAGCTCCTTCCATCGATTCAAAGTATGGCTTGGCCGTGAATCCGAACATTCCGGCAATGATATTCTGCGGAAATCTTTTAATATAAGTGTTCATTGCCTGGGCAGTTTCATTGAACTTCCTTCTTTCGACAGAGATCCTGTTCTCAGTACCTTCAAGTTCGACCTGGAGATCCCTGTAATTCTGAGTAGCCTTCAGTTCGGGATATTGTTCAACAACAACCATTAATCTTGAAAGAGCTGAACTAAGTTCACCCTGTGCTGCCTGGAACTGCTGCATATTCTCTGCCGTCATTTTCGTCGGATCGATCGTAACCTGCGTGGCTTTGGCTCTTGCCTCGATAACCTTTGTCAGGGTTTCCTGCTCAAAATTGGCAGCTCCCTTGACAGTATTCACGAAGTTAGGGATAAGGTCAGCCCTTCGCTGGTATTGGGTCTCAACATTGCCCCACTGGCTTGTGACACCTTCCTGCAAAGTAACCATCTGATTATAAATTTTTGTGCCCCAGGAGACAACACCAAGCACTACAAGTGCCAGAATGACTCCTACTATGATCCATACTATGCAACCTTTTTTCATTTTGATGTTTTTTTAGAATTTTATCAAAGGTAAATAATATATCATAATGTAAAATAAATTATTTAGTTGCAAAGCAACGACCACGTGAGAAACATTTTTTGTTAACCGACCAGATAATCCATTTTTAAAATCTTTATTTTTGACAATTAAAATCTGGTAAATGAGAACCATTGCAATTGTTGCAGGAGGTGATTCCTCCGAATATGAGATTTCCGTAAAAAGCGCCCATGAAGTCGGGAAGCTGTTATCTCCGAAATATAACGTGTATATCATTATGATAAGGGGAACCAACTGGTACTGGGAAGACCAGAAGGGCCGCTATCATAACATTGATAAAAATGATTTCACCTTAAAAACCGACGACCTCAGGATCAGGTTTGATGCTGTCTTTATTGCAATCCATGGCACTCCCGGTGAAAACGGCCTGTTGCAGGGATATTTTGATATTATGCAGATACCCTATTCCAGCTGCAGCGCCTTTTGCTCCGCACTCACCTTTAATAAGCAGGCCTCCAAGCTCTATCTGAAGGAATATGGAATACCAATGGCCAAAAATATACTCTTCAGAAAAGAAAACATTCCTGATCCCGCTTCAATTGTAATGCAGACTGGTTTACCATGTTTTGTAAAGCCCAACGACAGCGGATCAAGTTTCGGGGTAACAAAAGTCAAAACAAAGGATGAACTGCCGGCTGCAATTGAAACAGCTTTAAAGGAGAGCGACGAGGTAATGATCGAGGCCTTCATGGATGGCAGAGAGGTTGCATGCGGGGTTGTCAAGGTGAAAGGTAAAGCCATAGTCCTTCCTGTTACTGAAATAATCAGCAGAAATGAATTCTTCGATTACGAGGCAAAATATACTCCCGGGAAATCTGATGAAGTCACTCCGGCTGACATGCCTGCAGAAATTACAAACGAAATCCAGGATCTCAGCTCCAAAGGTTTACGATCTCCTTGGCTGTAAAGGCATTGTAAGAGTTGACTTTATAATTGTAGAAGATAAACCCTATTTTCTCGAGATCAACACTGTTCCCGGAATGACAGAAGAGAGCCTTATCCCTAAACAGGTAAAAGCAGCCGGAATTGAACTGGCTGAACTTTACTCAATGGTGATTGAAGATCTGTTCATATAACCTGGTAAAGCCAGTACTTTAAATAACCCACCCCCAACCCCTCCAGGGAGGGGAGCTTATACGTAACTATGCTTGCCTTATTTCTTTGCCAATTTCAGAGCGCTGGTTGTAGTATAATACTTGGTAATCATTCCCGGTACTTCCCAATCAGGCAATTTACCATCTTTCATATATTCCAGGAACCTGGCGGTTACCTGTCCGAAATGCTCTTCATGAGAAACCCTGTATTTTTTCGGCATGTTGATTTTCAGCGTTTTGCTGTCAACAGCCTCGACCTGCAGACTATCATATGGCAACTTCCCCAATTCTTCTTTCAGTTTTGTAGTGAAATCAGCCATTGATGATCCTTTGACCTTCTCAATATAAAGAGTTGGCAGGAATTTTTCATCAGCACCCTGCCTGATCACAAGGTCGCATTTTGTGCCGCGCATCACAGAATAATGAGTATCACCGCCTCCGGCAGGAGGCATATAATTCCAGGTCACTGACACCTTTGCCCATATCCCTTTTATCTGGTAGATCATCTCCCCGTTCGAATAAACATTCAGCTTACCATTTTTTACATCCTTCTGCAGAAATTCCGGGAAATCGTCAAATCCGGTAACTCCTTTGAATTCTTCTTTAGAAATAACAGTTGGCCATCTCCTTGCTGAAGCAATTGTAACATCCGACGGACTTAGAATCTGTTCAGGGAAACACTCCCACTGAACCAGGTCAACGAGGTGAGTTGTTACATCGACAATGCCTTCACCCTGTTGTTCCACATCAAAAAACCATGCCGGACGCTGAAGCGGAGATCCGGATACGATCTTTGAAAAATGATGAACACTTACTTTGGAAACTGCCGGTTCCTTGCTGCTTCCTGCTTCAAGAGTGCCGAAAACAGTTTCGTCCTGCGATAACAGCTTTTGCAGAATAGTGGTGGTCTCAAATCTTTCAGTCATTATGTCATACAGCAGAACTCCTTTTTCTTTTGCAGCAGCGAAAGCTTCTTCAAGCTTTGGATAATCATCAGGAGAAATGATCATCGGTTTGTCAGCCAGAACATTTAATCCTGCATTTATCGATCTTGTTATATATTCAGCTTTTTTCCTGTTATTCCCGGATAAAACAACCACATTGCCGGCTTTTTCAGAAAGCATTTTTTCAAAAAAATCATCGCCTTTATATACAATTTCATTCCATGCCGTCGGATCAGTGGTCCTGCTATTATATGAAGTTATTCTGTTCAGATGCTGCTGCACATCAGGTCCTTCAGGAGCATAGACATGTACATCCGGAGAGACCTGGGGATACATAGTCTTCTGTACAAGGGCAGCATGAAAATGGCCCGGATCGACAGTCAATAGCCTTACCTGATAATTATTTTCCATTGTTTCAAGTGTTTTTTCAGCTGGTTGCTTTTTTCCCCCGCCTGATCCGCATGATGCCAGCATCAATGCAGAAACTAAAATTAAAAGTGATCTTTTCATCATTGCTGATTATTTTAATTCTTTAACTGCTTTGATAAAGGCATTGATATTTTCATCCCTGACTTCTGGAGGCATTCCTCCTCCGGCCGACCATACAACACGGTCGTGATTTATAATCTCTCTGCGAAGCTTTCTTAACTGCTTCAACAACCTGATCGGGAGTTCCTGCTGCCAATACATCCCTCGGGGGTATATTTCCGACAAGAATAATATCATCCCCTGCAAGTGCCCTTATCTCACCCAGTGAATGATTAAATGAGAAATTGAACACATTCACTCCCATTTCATTAAGGTGTCTGGCAGTGATCAGTCCTTCTGCATCGTTATGCAGGAACCTGACCTTTGCCCCTGTGCTTGAGAATATTTTTTTAAAATAAGGAAGCACGAACTCGCTGAATTCTGTTTCGCCCACAAAACCAATAATATCGTCGAGAAGCAGTACCCCGTTTATTGAGGGAAAACACTCTTTCTGCCAGGCAAGCCAATCGCAGATAAATCCGGTGATTTTCCTCAGCAATCTGTGAGATCCTTCAGGATCAAGGGCAAGGGCCATCATGAATTCAGTGGTTCCCATAAGAAAGCTGGCAATATTAAGCGGCCCGCGTGCAACAGCAAATCTTATCTGGTGATCTGCATCCTTAATGGCAGCTTCACTGTGCTTAAGCCTGTTGATCATGAATGGCAGAAGTCCGTCAGTCCTGACATTCGGTTGCGGCAGCCTGTCAGCATCTGAAATATCAGCCAGGATCTTTTCCGCATGTGGCAGGTTATTCTCAAGGAAGATCATCCTCGATCCAAAAGCTGAAGGCTCGGTACACATTCCGTATTCAGACCAGAAACCAGGCATGAACCAGACATCCGGAAATGTATTTATTGCCTTCAGGTTTGACTTTAGCCATTGTTCATCAGAAGCATAATAATCTATTACAGGTATCCCGTACCAACCTGGTATCCATGGACTATCGATAATAAATCCAACCGGATGGTAATTAAGCTTCTTACCATCAATTAAAGTCTTAAGATCGTTCCAGGAAGAATTTCGCATCAGAGGTTCAGGTTGTTTAATTAAAGTTCGGACAATAAAATTGAGAATTTATTTCAAGAGAAAAAAATTTATTTAAGACCTCTCCCCAACGCCTCCGTCAACACATACTCACCCCCTTTTATTCCCCCTCTCTACTATGTAAAGAGGGGGAAACGATTAATAATCAAAGCATTATCGCCCCCTCTTTGCAAAGCAGAGAGGGGGATGGGGGGTGAGTACATGAGAAAGTAGATGACAAGACCACGGCTTATTTTTAAAAGTTTCCATTCTGTACGAATCTATCGGATCGCAGGTGCAAACCAGGTTTCGGTCGCCATAGCCGTCGTCAATACGCCCCACTGAAGGCCAGAACTTATTCTCTGCAACCCATCTGAGCGGGAACCCTGCCTTTTGACGGTCATAACTGTGGTTCCATTCATTTGCTGTTACAACTTTGACAGTATGCGGGGCGTTATGCAATACGTTATCATCTTTGTCTGCTTTTCCTTCCCTGATCTCGCCTATCTCATTCCAGATCGATTTCAACGCATCAATAAATTTATCAAGCTCCTGAAGAGATTCGGATTCAGTAGGTTCAACCATCAGGGTACCATGCACAGGGAAAGAGAGAGTAGGTGCATGAAATCCGTAATCCATAAGTCTCTTTGCAATATCGGATTCCGTTATACCAGTTTCCGTCTTAAAATTCCTGCAATCAAGTATCAATTCATGGGCAACAAATCCTGTGGTTCCGGTGTAAAGTGTTTTATACCAGTTTTTTAATGAAGCAGAAATATAATTTGCATTCAGTATTGCATATTTGGATGCCATAGTAAGACCGTCAGGACCCATCATCAGGACGTATGCATGTGAAATCGTGAGGACCTGGCCGCTTCCAAAGGGAGCTCCTGCAACAGCAGTTATTCCGTGGCTTCCTCCGGTTTTTACCACCGGATGCGAAGGCAGGAACTCAGCCAGCCTGTCAGATGCCAGGATAGGTCCCATACCCGGACCGCCTCCGCCATGAGGTATGGCAAAGGTCTTATGCAGGTTAAGGTGGCAAACATCGGCACCTATATGACCCGGACTTGTCAATCCAACCTGGGCGTTCATATTGGCGCCGTCCATATAAACGAGTCCTCCGTTTTTATGAATTATATCGATCATACTGGTTATCGCAGCTTCAAAAACGCCATGGGTCGAAGGATATGTGATCATGAAACATGCCAGATCAGCTTTATTTTCTTCTGCCTTCTTCTGAAGATCCTCAACATTTATATTACCCTTCTCATCGCACTCCACAACCACTACATGCATCCCAGCCATTGCAGCGCTTGCAGGATTAGTGCCATGGGCTGATGAAGGAATAAGGGCAACATTTCTATGCACTTCTCCTCTGCTTTTATGATACTCCCTTATAACCATCAATCCGGCATATTCACCAGCAGCTCCTGAATTTGGCTGAAAAGAGACAGCCGGGAAACCTGTTATCTCTTTAAGGGCTTCTCCGAGTTCATCCAAAAGCTGGTAATAACCTTCAGCCTGATCTTTCGGTACAAACGGGTGAATATTGCTGAATTCAGGCCAGCTCATCGCAAACATCGAAGTGGCAGGATTCAGTTTCATAGTGCAGGAGCCAAGGGATATCATGCAGTGAGTCAGAGAAAAATCTTTCCTTTCAAGCATTTTGATATATCGCATCATCTCGGTTTCACTGTGATACCTGTTGAAAGAGGCAGCTTCTAAGAAACCTGATTTCCTGACAAATCTTATCTTCAGGAAAACTGCAATCACAAAATGATTCAAGAAGCTCTGCTTTTTTACCTGAAGCTTTTGCAAATATCCCAACAATAGCATTTATCTCTTCTAAAGTTGTCACCTCATCGGTGCTGATTCTGACAGAGTTCTCGTCAGGATAAAAGAAATTCATTTCCATTTCATGCGACAGATTCCTGAGGTCATCTGCTGAGACACCTGCCGGGAGTTCAACCTGCAATGTATCAAAGAACTGACTGTTAACCTGTTTATATCCTAATTCCTTCAGGGCACAACTAATAGTACAGGCAGTTTTTTGAATGTGTAGCGGCTATATTTCTGAGTCCTTCAGGACCATGATATTGTGCATACATACCCGACATTGTAGCCAGAAGGGCTTGTGCGGTGCAGATATTTGACGTTGCCCTCTCCCTTTTGATATGCTGTTCCCTTGTCTGCAGTGCCATCCTCAGAGCCTGATTTCCCTGTGCATCAACCGACACTCCGATAATACGTCCGGGCATGCTTCTTTTAAGCTCATCCCTGGTTGCAAAGAACCCGGCATGAGGACCTCCGAAACTCATAGGAAGGCCAAATCTCTGATTTGAGCCAACGACTATGTCGGCACCCCATTCACCCGGAGGTGTCAGGAGAGTGAGACTCATAAGATCTGCAGCAACTCCGACAAGTAATCCGGCCGAGTGGGCTTTATCCGTGAATTCCTTATAATCCTTTATCTGTCCCGATGCCGCAGGATACTGCACAAAAGCACCAAAGAATGATTCATTGAAAACCGCTTCTTCATATTTTCCCTTAACCAGCTGAATACCTAATGGTTCAGACCTCGTTGTAATAACATCAAGGGTCTGAAGGAATATATCATCATCAACAAAGAACTTATTGGCACCTGCTTTAACAGCATTCCTCGACCGTGCATTGAACATCATTATCATGGCCTCAGCTGCAGCAGTCGATTCATCAAGCAGAGAAGCATTGGCAATCTGCATCCCTGTAAGTTCTATGATCATAGTCTGAAAATTCAGAAGAGCTTCAAGCCTGCCCTGTGAAATTTCGGCCTGATAGGGTGTATATGAAGTGTACCATGAAGGATTCTCAAGAACGTTCCTTATTATCACTGATAACGGAGCGACTCCGTAATAACCCTGCCCGATAAATGATCTGAACTGCTTGTTCTTTGCACCGATCTTCCGGATATGATTCAGATATTCAAACTCACTCATGGCTTTGGGAAGCCTGAGAGGCTTTTCAAGCCTTATAGCCCGGGGGACAGTTTTATCAATTAAATCGTCGAGGGATCCAACGCCAATAGTCCTGAGCATGCCAGGCAATTCATGATCACGCGGTCCGATGTGACGGTTAACAAATGATATCTGATGACATATATTTGATTTTTATAATTTAAAGTAAACTGCTTCCTTATCCTGAAAGCCGTGAAAATAACAAATAGAAATTATTTAAAAAACGTGAAGGGTCAGTTGTGGATAAAATAAGGATTTGATTCAATTTCAGTACCAATTGTGGTTTCGTTTCCATGTCCCGGGTATACAACTGTTTCTGCCGGAAGAGTAAACAGTTTTTTTATGATACTGTTTATAAGTGTCTCATAATTTCCTCCGGGCAGATCTGTTCTTCCCATACTTCCTGCAAAAAGGGCATCACCGGTAAAAACTGTTTTATCATTCCTGCTGTAAAAAGCCACGCTTCCAGGTGAATGGCCCGGGACATGCAAAACAACAAGTTCAGTTGTGCCAAAAGAAACTGTCTGGTTGTCTGTTAAAAAACCTGCCGGAACAGGCGGAATTTCCATAGATAAACCGAACATGATTGCGTGATTCACTGCATTCTCCCTGTTTCGTTCATCTTCCCTGTGACAAAAGGTACCAAGATTGTATTTTTCAAGCATGAACCGATTACCGAAAATGTGATCAAGATGACAGTGTGTATTCAACAACAAAACCGGTTTAAGCTTTTTTTCTTCGATCAGGTCCGTCAGTTCGATGAATTCATCCTGGTCATAACATCCGCAATCAATTATGGCACAATCACCTGACTTGTCAGCAAGTATGTACGTATTTACATCGATCGGGTTAAAAACAAGTTTGTATATTTCCATATAAAAATTTATTCGCTGGCAGTTCCTTTAAGCATTGGTACAAAAACAAAGCTGCCGTGTGAAGAATATTCAAAATCATCTTCTCCTTTCCGTATAACAAGGGTCATAACCTGTGAAATACTGTTTCCGAGCGGAACAACCAGCCTGCCGCCTATTTTTAACTGCCGTGGCAGTTTTTCAGGGATCTCCTTTGTGGCTGCAGTTATTATAATACCGTCGAAAGGTCCGTACTGGGGTTTGCCTTCATAGCCATCACCATAGAAAAAGTCGGCTGTGTATCCAAGTGATGTCAATGTTCGCTGGGCTTTGAGGTACAATTCCCTGTAACGTTCGATTGTATAGACTTTTGCACCCATTTCTGCAAGAATTGCACATTGATATCCCGAGCCGGTTCCGATCTCAAGGATCTTATCCCTCTTTTTTACCTGAAGCAATTCGGTCTGAACCGCAACTGTATAAGGTTGGGAGATTGTCTGACCCGACGAAATGGGGAAAGCCTTGTCGATATATGCATGGTTGAGAAAGGCAGGATCCATGAAATCATGCCTTGGCACTGCGTTTATTGCTCTAAGCACCTCCTCGTCAGTAATTCCTTTGCGTCTCAGATCTTCAACAAGTTTTTTCCTTTTCCCTTTGGCTAAAAATGAATCTGTCATCAAAAATCAGGTAGATTGATCAGGTAAAGATGGCAAAAAATCATGAACCAGAAAACATGCAAATTAAATCCGGTGTGAGGTACGGGGTGCGGGGTGCGAGGAAAGCCTTTCTTCCACATACCCCATACCTCATACCTCATACCATCTTCATGTTCTTACAAAGGATAGTTTCCTATAGGTTTGTATAGTGGTCCGGTTTGAAATAGAATGCTCTCAAAAAGGATAACTTCATTAACGTGTACGATCTGGAACTGATTATCCCTGTATCTATCAAGTACTGTTTTAAGATTATCCGTATCCCTTACTGACTTTACGCGTCCAAGAGTAAGGTGAGGTTTGAATTGTCGCTCTTCAATCTTGAAACCATCAAGCTTTAAACCTTCTGCTATAATGTTATTAAGCTGAATCAGCCTTTCCGCCGATTGGATACCAGCCCATAAAACTCTTGGATCCCTGAAGTTTTTGAAAACACCTGTCCCTGTCAGATTAAAATCGAACTCACCAAATCCGGCGCAGCTATCTTTAAGCATGCTGCTTAAAACCCTTATCCTCTTTTCCTCAGTATCTCCAAGAAATTCCAGGGTCAGGTGTAAATTCGCAGGATCGACCCATTTGATATTTTCTGCTCCAAACGCTGCCTTTAACGATGAGAACATTCTCAACAGTTCGCCTTCCGGATTCACTTTTATTGCAATAAATATTCTTTTCATACCGGTTAATGTCTTATTGACCGTTAGAGGTTACCTGATTCCAATTCATGCAGGATAATTTCGATAACGGCATCTTCGCCATAAGGATCATATTCTGCCTTGAGGTCCGTTCCAAAGATACGAGCGATCCCTTGCCAGAATGCAGCTGAAAAATTTCCGCGGTACTGGCGAATGAGTTCATAGGAAGTATTTAGGGTCTCCCTGTCTACAAGCTTGATAAGCAATCTCCCCTGGGTTATTGTCATATCACGCACATCATCCTCGTATTCGCCAAAGATGTCTTTTTCGGCTTGCCTGAGATATTTTTTCCTGTCTTTTTCATCAGGGATCTTTTCAAGTCCCTCATTAATCGCTCCTAACCTGGCTCTTACCACTAACGCATAAGGATAGACCTTTTTAAGGTTATAAATAAGCCGCTGATATCTGTAGAAAGGGAATTTCCTGGCTGTTGAGGGCCGCCCGATGATTACCACCTCCTTAATGTTTATCTCCGGAAGGCTGATCCCGTCTCTTTCAACAGAATGAAGACGATAATAATTCTCTGGCAGAGTATCATTTATTTGTTTGCTGGTATCAGTCTGTCCGGAAATCTTAACCAAATAAAATAAGAGATATCAATATTGAAAAGAGAATTCTCAATTATTCAATGTTTGGTACAAAGGTATCAAATTACGGGCCAACGGTAAAAAACTTGACTTGCATTAACATATTGTGTAAATTTAAGTGATTGAAAACAGTGCCATGACCGAGCTCCTTTCCAGAGATCAGGCATTTATTGAAAAGCTCTCCGGAATTGTTCTTACCAACCTGCAAAACCAGAACTTCGGAGTGAATGAACTGGCCCAGAAAGCCGGGCTGAGCCGTTCTGTAATTCACCGCAGACTTCGGTCAATTAAAGATCAGAACATAACACAATTTATCCGTGAGATCAGGCTGAAGCGCGCCATGGAACTGTTACAGCAACATTCCGGTCCGGCATCTGATGTTGCGTATATAGTTGGTTTTGGCAGTCCGGCTTACTTCAATAAATGTTTCCATGAGTATTACGGATATCCGCCAGGAGAGGTTAAGCTGAGGAATTTGCCGGAAGATCAGGATGCTTCTGAGCCGGAACACATGTATGCCAGAGTGAAAGAGGCTCCTGTCAACAGGAAGAAAGTGAACCGGAAAGTGCTATTAATAATGGCTGCTGTAGTTATGGCCATACTTACCATTACGATCATCTTTTTTAATGGGGCCCACCGCGATTCCAAATATCTTTCTATAGTAGTCCTGCCGTTTAAAAACCTCAGCAATGATACTGAAAATCAATATATTGCTGATGGACTTATGGAGGATATCCTTAATAACCTCTATCATATCAGCAAGTTAAGCGTAAAATCGCGGACAACGTCGGAACATTACAGGGGGACCACACTTACATCACGCGAAATTGCGCACGAGATTAAGGTCCGCAATGTTCTAGAAGGAAGTATACGGCGGCAGGATAATAAGATGAGGTTCAGTATTCAGCTTATAGATGCAAGGCGCGATAAGCATCTGTGGTCAGCCAATTATGACCGGGGACTTAATGATATACTAGGCATTCAGGGTGAAATTGCCTTGCAGGTGGCTAATAAACTCAATGCTGTGATTTCCGACAATGAGGCCAAGCAAATCAGTGAACTGCCAACCAAAAATTCAGAAGCCTACGATTATTACCTAAAAGGCCGTTTTCTGCTCCATCGGTCCATAAACGAACAGCGGACCGATATTGACAAAGAAGGACTTATGGGGAGCCTGCAATATTTTGAGAAAGCTATTGCTGCAGATGCAAATTTCGCTGAAGCTTATGCTGGAATGGCACAAGCCTGGTTTGACCTGTCAGCATGGGGCTTTCTTCCCACAAAGGAAGGGTTCCTCAAAGCGAAAGAGTTAAGCTTAAAGGCCATTGAAATTGATCCGGACTGTGCTGAAGCACATACTGCAAAAGGCGCATTTCACGCCTGGGGAGATCGTAATTTTGAAGAAGCACGCAAGGAATTTCTTACCGCCCTTCAGTTAAAGCCTAATTATCCTGTTGTTCACCAGTATTATGCTCAGTTGCTTATGATAACAGGTCCTATCGAAGAGGCACGCACATTTATGAACAGTGCCCTTGAGCTAGAACCCTACTTCTGGGTCCTGCACAATCTGAATGCATACATATATTACTTTGAAGGCAAACACAGGGAAGCTATTCAGTCGTGCCAGATTGCAAGGGATATGAAGCAGAATTATATTTTGAATAACTGGTTGTTTTTTCTCAACTATACAAAACTGGGTGAAGGAGAGAAAGCTGTAAAAGAACTTCAGGAAATTTTACGGACAGCTACTGACACAGTCAATTATGCAGATGAGATACCAGAAGTTTATAGAAAATCCGGAATAGAAGGATTGTTTATCTGGATGATCGATATAAATATTAATAGACCTGCACCTGTCTTTGGATTAAGCGGCGAGCCTTTTTTCATTTCCTGGTGGTACGCTATTCTCGGGGATAAGGAAAAATCGATCTACTGGCTTGAAAAAAATATGGAACAAAAACTGAAGCGACATGCTTTTTTTGATCTGATAGCTACAAATCCTGATTTTGATATACTCCGTGATGATCCACGCTTCCAGGCAATTATCGAAAAAATTGGACTGACGAAGTATAATACCAGAAAAGTCCGGTAAGCTTAATATTGTTTTATTTCCCTCTTAGAATACTCCATCAGGATATATCATGTTTCTACTTTCCGTGTAAATCTGCGCGAACCACTGCGTTAATCTGAGAGGTTTTTTGTTCTCCCTGAGATCCGCTGCTCTCTTTGAGCAAGTTTTTTATGCATTTGCAACATGGTTTAAAGAACCGCAAAAAAATTATAAGGTTTTGCATAAAAAATTGCTATGTACTGCCCTGTTTCAAGGTGTAACTTCATATAAAAAACAGGTTGAATGCTTAACCAAAACATCTATACTATGAAGACACTTAAAAAACTATTTCTTTTAATTGTGGTCACAGGACTGCTGTTTTCCTGTAGCAAATCAGACCAGTCCTTCGACATGCCGGGTATGTCAGAGAAAGATCATAAAGGTCATCCTTTTGCACATGAGAAAACCTTTGTTGTCAAACCAAACGGAACTGACGATACAGAGAATCTCAGGAATGCATTCGCTGAAGCGTCAGTTTACGGGCCAGAGGCTGTGGTCCAACTGAAAGAAGGCACCTACCATATTGATTTCATTGAGGTACGCGAGTTTTACGGCGAGTTCAGGGGAGCAGGTAAGGAAAAAACAGTAATCACAACGATTAACGACCTCAGCGTTGACGCACTGATCAGCCAGAATCTTAACAGTGTTTTGATAAGATTCGTAGGAGGCAATGTTCAAATGAGCAATATGACACTTAAGACACCCCCCGGAGCATTAAGTACAGGCAGTGAGTACTGGCTGGATGCCCTTGTTGCTTTCTCAGCTGCCACCTGTCAGTACACTTCAGAAGACAAATACATTAACGCAGTGATTAACAATGTTGGTTTTGAGGGGAATTGGGATAACATTGACCACGGGCTCAAAACCGGATTCGGCATTAAAGAAAATGTGACCGGTCCGGGCACCATTCCTCTTTTCAATACTGATATTTCCATCACTGATTGTTCATTCAGTGGTTTCTGGTTGTACGGGGCACTCATTGAAGGAATCAGGGAAGGGAAGATCACTGCCGGTGCAAAAAACCATGGTAATCTTTTCGACAATATCTATTATGCTTCACTTGGGATATGGTCAAATATATCCATGAAACTATCTGTTGAAGGAAATACATTTTTAAATCCTGCAGGGACGCGTTTCGGGCTGGAAATATACAGCTCACCCCGGCCTGATTATTTTGAACAGTCACCCCAAACCTTTCCGTCATTCTGCAAAATTGAACAAAATGAATTCAACATTACAGGTGGTACAGGAGGTATGCTTATCAATGACCGTCGCCGTAATTTCTTTCCGGATGAATCACCAATGCTTGTTCAGGTCAGGAACAACCGGTTCAATATGAGTAACAATGCATACACAGGTATCGGATGCTTTAACATGATGGGTATGATGATACTTCATAACAGGTTTACCGGAACTGGACAATATGGAGTACGGATAATGGGACCATTACCATTCCCCTATAATGAGAATGGGATGATGATCGGCAATTGCTTCTCCAATACCACTTATTCGATTACTACTGTTCTTCTGGATGTACGTACTAAAAACTGGAAGATTATTGGCGGAGATCTCGAGGGAAATGTAACAGACAATGGGGAGAATAATACCATTATAAACATGAAAAAACATAATCCTAAAACGCCCTTGGGATCATCGATTTTTGATAACCTTGAGGAAATAAGAGATACTAACCACCATATGAGAGGCCACTGAAAGAGTTCAGGAGTAATAAAAAGTTAAAAGAGAAGACAATTATAACTGACATTGAGAAATAAGCCTTGGAAAGGGGCAATCTCTCTGTGGCAAGGTTAGGTAGTAGGGTACCTTAAGAAAAGTGAAGTGAAAGCTTCACTTTTCTGTTTTATATTTATCATCATTTCCTTTGCTTTACTTTCTCAAAAAGCTAAATTTGAGCAAAGCTTCTTTTATGGCATTACGGGTTGAAGACCTTGAGGATCAGTCAAAATACAGGCAGATACTTAAAATTCCTTACGACGAGCTGGTAAAATTTGTCCTTGATTATATCAGGAGAAAATCAGGCCTTATGGTTTTTTTCTGGTCGTCCTGCATAGTTTTTCTCGGAATCGCTCTTTTTGTCAGGATCAATATAGGTGGTTACTTTCCTTTTAGAAACATCTTTCTTCACACTTGCCTGGGGTTGATAATTTTTCCGATCCTATATATCCCTGTGCATGAGCTTCTGCATATAATACCTTATTATCTTACAGGAGCCAGGAACATAAGGATCGGCATGGATCTGAAACAATACATGTTTTATGTTACTGCTCACCGGTATGTCGCGACTGAGAATCAGTTCAGGTTTGTGGCCCTGGTCCCGTTCCTTGTGACTAGCCTTGCAGTGTTGTTTCTTGTTCTCATTCTCCCGGGATTGTGGAAATGGAGTCTTTCGTTATTTCTTTTTGTTCATGCCACAATGTGTGCCGGCGATTTTGCAATGCTGAATTTCTATTCCATGCACAGAGGAAGGAAAATTTACACCTGGGATGATTTCGATGAAAAGACTGCTTATTTTTATGAGGAAATTTAGAATAATGATGTGTTGATCTGCGCTAATCAGTGAAATCTGCAGGAGATTTTTTTGTTTCCCGCAGATCAAGCAAATTTATGCAGATAGTAAAAGCATAATTTATAAACAAATCAATATTTTCATGAAAAAACTGATTATCACAATTTTACTGATCGTAACAGTTAGTTTCACCACTTTTGGACAAAGGAAAATCGTAAATCTCCCGGATCTGCCGGGTTATGTCACGCTTAAGTGTGATTTTCATCTGCATACCATCTTTTCCGACGGTAATGTATGGCCGACCGTCAGGGTTGGTGAAGCATATCGTGACGGACTTGATGCCATAGCTATTACAGATCATATTGAATATACTCCTAAAAAGGATTTCATCCCGGTTGATTATAATGCAGGCTGGAAAATTGCAGAATCCACTGCAAGGGATTTTAACCTGATCCTTGTCCATGGTGCCGAAATAACCCGCAAAATGCCTCCCGGACATGTTAATGCTTTATTCATACAGGATGCATCGCTTTTAGCTGTCGATTCAGTTATGGATGCATATGAAGCTGCTATAAAGCAGGGTGCATTTCTGCAATGGAATCACCCCGGATGGAAATCGCAGGAACCTGATGGAATACCAAAAATGTATGAGATACATAAAACTCTTATTGAAAAAGGCTGGCTCCACGGTATTGAGTTTTTCAATGACAGCGAATATTATCCTCTTGTAATGACATTCTGTAAACAATATAACCTGGCAGTGATGGCTAACAGCGATAATCATGGGGTTATAAGCGAAGAATATACCGAACCATATTATACTAACCGTCCCATGACCCTTGTATTTGCAAAAGCAAGAACTCATGATGCACTTAAAGAGGCTATGTTTGCGGGACGTACCCTTGCATACTTCAGGGATATGATAGCTGGCAGGGAGGAATATGCAAAGCCATTCTTCTACCAATGCATTTCTGTCGGAAAGCCTTATTTTGAAAATGAAAAGAGCATCTACTTCGAAGTTACAAACAGGTCAGATGTACCTTTCTATCTTGTGAATGGTGTTCCCGAGGCTCCACAATCAATAACACTGGCAGCAAATGGAATTACAAGAGTTGTGGTAAGCAAAAAAGTTACTGCTCCGCTGATATATGATGTAAAAAATGTACTTATCGGAGAAGATGAGGTTCTGAAAGTTGAATTGAAATACTAAACAAAGGTTAAAGGGTTGAAGAGTTTAAAGGTTGAAGTTTGATGATCTTTAAACTTTTAAACCATTCAACTTTTCAACTTTTTAAAATCTTTCCTTTGCCAGCTTCAGAACATCGTCATCCTTTGACTATTGGCCTCAGCCTGAAGGAATACTCATATTTTTTCTCAAGCAGACGGTACTCAGGATGTATCTCGGCTCCCCATGAATCATCCCCTCCGACACCCATTTGGCCAAGATCAACATTCAGGTTTACGAGTTCGCGGGGTTTGACATCAATTGTATGAGTATTTGCGGTTTTAGCATCTTTGCGGTATTGTGACAATTTTCCAGGTGATTCAAAATCATCGTGAATATTCTTAAGAGCTGCAAAACAGATAAGTGGATTACCGCTTACAAGAAGACCTGTTCCGTTTTCATCAGTAAGAGTCAGCCATCGCGTGTCGGTTTTATATCCGTTCTCCTGGGGACGTATATACGGAACATACTGATCGTCAACAGTGCTTTCATAAAGCCCCACGTCAGCTGATGTTTTTCTGTCGACATAGTTTTCCTGAGGTCCCCGTCCAAACCATTTCAGGTTCATGAATTCTTCCGGTACCTGCATCTGCATACCCATTCTTGGTATCTCAGGGACTTTGTCAGAAACTTTCGAGAACTGGTTTTTGATAATTACATCTGCCGAACTGAATACAGTATAGGTAGTTACATATCCGGCAATCTTTTCTCCATTAACACCCGGAATATCATATTCAAATGTTATTACTGCCTTACCCAATTCAGGCTGGCTGATATTTGCTTTTTTGATTATTGCCTTTTCGCCGGCTTTCTTCCAGACTCCAAGTTTCTGGTCCATATCGTAACCATAATCGTTGTCGGTTGGCGGTCTCCAGAAATCGGGTTCCGGTCCTTTATTTATCATAGACGTTCCCTTATATTTAAGAGACTCCATCGTGCCCTTCTCAAGATCAAAAACAATTTTTATATCGCTTCCGCTCACCGTAAGCTTTTTGCCTTCAGTATTCGTCTGAAGAACAGCCAGCTGATCCAGGTTAGCGGCAACAGGTTTGCCTTCAACCGGAAGCTTAAACTGGGCAGTAGCATACACATGATCTTCAGGCACATAATCCCATTCATCACTTCTGGATACTCTGAAATTCAGAAAGTATTCTGTCCCGGGGGCAGCTTCGATTCCCGAAACAGGAATGTTAACTACTGTATCCTGGCCTGGTTTAAAACCGGTGAATGAGAGTTTACCTGATTTAACTGCAACGCCATCGGATACAATATCCCAGTCAAATATAAATTCTGACAGATCGGTAAAAAAGTATTTGTTTTTGATCTTAATTAATCCCGCCGCCAGATTGACCGGCTCGAATCCAACATACTGATAGACTTTCTTAACTTCAGCCAATCCGGGTTTACCTGTTCTGTCTGGCCAGGTCAGACCGTTAATACAGAAGTTCCCGTCGCTTGGAATTCCTTCCTCCCCAAAGTCACCGCCATATGCCCAGTATTTTTCTCCATTCTCATTGGTCTTAAGCATCCCCTGGTCGACCCAATCCCAGACGAATCCTCCCTGCAGTTTCGGATACTTTTCAATTACATCCCAGTAATCCTGCAGATTACCAGTTGAATTTCCCATGGCATGAGCATATTCGCATAATATCAGGGGACGGTCGTTTTTTGCATTTTTTGCATATTCCTCGATCTGCCAGATTCTGGCGTACATTGGACAAAAAATATCAGTATGCCGTTCAGGCGCATTAGTACTTTTTTCAGCACGCTCATACTGCACCGGGCGGGTCAGGTCTCTTGCCTTTGTCCATTTGTAATTGTTCAAGAAAATTATGTCCGTCACCTGCCTCATTTCCCAGCGACCAGATGATCACTGAAGGATGGTTTTTATCACGCTCAACCATTCGCTGCATCCTGTCGAGATGTGCTGCAGCCCATTCCTTTTTGTCTGCAAGTGTCACATCTTTGTCGTATCCGATTCCATGTGATTCGATATCAGCTTCATCGATCAGATATAGTCCATACTTGTCGCACATATCATACCACAGCTCCTGCTGGGGATAATGAGAAGTCCTGACAGCATTTATATTATTGCTCTTCATAACCCTGATATCCTTCATGATAGTTGCCTCGTCAATAACATGGCCGGTTATATCATTATGCTCATGCATATTGGTACCTTTCAAAAGGATTGCCACCCCGTTAACATGGAGCTGTGAATTAAAAATCTCAACTTTCCTGAACCCAATTTTTGCGCTTACGCTTTCAAGATTATTTCCGAAATTATCTTTCAGGTTCAAAACCAGTGAGTAAAGATCAGGAGTTTCGGAGGTCCATTTTTTAATCCCGGGGAGCTGTTTTGTGAAATTCACTGAAGCTTTATTATCAGCCAGTTTTACATCCTTTGATTCAGCATAAATCTTCTGATCATCTTCAAACAGTGCAGCTTCAATAATAAAATTCTTTGCTTCAGTATCGGCGGTTTTAAGCAAGACATCAAGTTTCAGGAGTCCGTCGGTATAGTTATTCTCAAGATCACCCACTGCAAAAAAATCATTTATGAACGTTTTAGGCCGTGCATGGAGAAATACACCCCTCTGAATACCGCTCAACCTGAAAAAGTCCTGATCCTCCAGGTAGCTGCCGTCGCTCCACCTGTAAACCTCAACTGATACAGTGTTATTACCCTTTTTAAGATATCTGGTAATATTGAATTCTGCAGGAGTTTTGCTGTCCTGGCTATATCCGACTAAGCTGTTCATTAACCCAGACATAGAATGCAGAACTCACAGCACCGAAATGCAGAAATACTTCTTTGTCTTTCCATTCAGATGGTATCCTAAATGTTCTTTTATATGAGCCAACCGGATTCCAGCTGTGGGGAATATATGGCGGATTCATTTTAAACGGATATGAGATATTTACATAGATTGGAACATCATATCCTTTCATCTGCCAGTTTGATGGCACTTCAATATCATCCCAGTCGCGGACATCATAATCATCCTTAAAAAACCAGTATGGACGCTTATCCGGGGAGTCAACATAGTGGAATTTCCAAATCCCGTCAAGTGAAATATAGTTTGGAGAATTGAGCTTATCTCCTTCCAGGGCAGACAATTCATCAGGATAACTTATCATTGAGGCATGAGCCTCCTCCCTGTTTTGATTGAACATTTCAGGGTTCTCCCAATCGCGGGGCTCTTTTTCAGTAAAGGCAATGCCTTCGTATTTGCTGTATCTTTTACAGGCTGAAAACAACAGAGCTGTCATCAGTAAAATGTAAGGCAGTTTATTCATGTGTATGGTAATTTAAATTGATATTCATCTTTTGCGTCTGATGTTTGTTTTTGATTTGCTTTGCAGTTTCATCTCCTTTTCAAATCTGTAACCTGCAGTTAACTGAAAATAATTATTATAGGATTGATAATTATAACCTCCGGGTGCATAAACAGATGCCAGACCTCGCACATATCTTAAAGTCAGATCAATTTTATTCGGAAGATTTGCTTCAACACCGAAAACCAGACCAAAGTCCAAAGGTTTATAATAATCATCAATAGCTCCTTTCAGTCCGGTGCCATAATCATATTGCATTGCTCTTGCCAGGTAACTCACCTGAGGTCCGGCGTGAAAATTGATTAAATTAAGAGGCTGATATCTTATACAGTAAAGGCAAATCGAAATATGTCAGAATGTCTTTCGCCTCTTCCTGAGAATAATTGTACTCTCTCCAGTGAGATCCTTTGCCGGAAACAGATAATTCAGCCTGAACGGCGATAACTCTGTTGAGAAAATAGCTGTAATACCCGCCAGCATTGATCCCGGTGATACTTTTCACTTCAAAGACTCCTTCGCTTCCAGGACTATACTGGCTTAGCAACATTCACCCCTGCCTTAATGCCGAAAAGATACCTTGGCTGAAAACGTCTGTTAAACATAGTCTGCGCATCAACTATGGTAAAATTGACAATAAGCAGTAAAAGAAAAACACCCGGGTAGCCTACTTTTTGCATTTTTTTAAGCTCTTAAAACCATAATCATTTTAAAAGTAACCAAAAGAAAAACTTCAGCCAAGAAATTTTAATCAGAACAAACCTGAAATCCGTCCTTCAGCATCAATATCTATTTTTTCTGCCGATGGTAGCATTAGGTAATCCCGGCATTCTCATTATTGTGCCTGCGATCGGAACAATAAACCCTGCGCCAGACGAGAGTTCCACTTCCCTTATCTTAATCGTAAATCCCTGCGGACGGCCTCTTTTATTCTGATCGTCAGACAATGATTTTTGTGTTTTTGCAATGCAGACGGCCAGGTTGCCAAAACCAAGCTTGTCTATCCTGTCAAGCTGGTTTTTGGCTTTGACAGTATATTCAACATGATCGGCTCCATACATTTTAGTGCAGATTGTCTTCAATTTTCTTTTCAAACGGCCATTCCAGATCATAAAGCGGTTTAAAGCTGTTCGTGGTAGTCGGAAATTTCTTCCAGCACTTTATTTGCCAGATCAACCGCTCCTTCTCCTCCCTTTGACCATGCTTCATTTACAGAAACCTTCACATTTCTCATTGTGCAATGTTTAACCAGGAGATCAAGCTCAGCAGCAGTATCGGAATCGAACCTGTTAATCGCAATTACAGGCCTGAATCCGAAGTATCTCATATTTTCAATATGCTTGTCAAGATTGTCAAATCCTTTTATAAGTGCTTCCAGATCTTCATTATTCAATGATGAAAGTTTAGCACCACCATGATATTTAAGCGCTCTTACCGTTGCTACTATTACGACTGCACTGGTAGTAAGATTGCCGACCTGTGATTTAATATCGAAGAATTTTTCGGCTCCAAGTTCACTGGCAAAACCTGCCTCAGTAACTACATAATCACTCAGCGAAAGCCCTGTTTTGGTTGCTATTATTGAATTGGTTCCCTGTGCAATGTTTGCAAACGGTCCGCCATGAATTATTGCCGGAGTACCTTCTAGAGTCTGGACAAGATTTGGCTTTATTGCATCCTTGAGAAGAGCAGCCATGGCTCCGTTTGCCTTTAGGTCACGGGCAAAAACAGGCTTATCGCCATAAGTATACCCGACAAAAATATTTCCCAGCCTCTCTTTCAGGTCTTTCAGATCCCTGGCCATGCATAAGGTTGCCATCACTTCCGACGCAGCAGTTATTTCAAATCCCGACTGTCGCGGAACACCTTCTGTGGTACCGCCAAGTCCTATCACAATATCCCTCAGCGACCGTTCATTCATATCCATCACCCTCTTCCACTCAATTGTCCTGGGGTCGATACCCATATTTCCATCAGAATTCTTAAGCTGGATATTATTATCAATAAGGGCGGCAAGGAGATTATGGGCCTTTTCGACGGCTGAGATATCGCCAGTAAAGTGCAGGTTGATATCTTCCATTGGAATTACCTGTGAATAGCCACCCCCGGCAGCTCCTCCTTTTATTCCGAATACAGGACCAAGCGATGGTTCCCGGAGTACAACAGTTGTCTTTTTCCCTACCCTGTTCAACGCCTGGGCCAACCCTATTGAAGTAGTTGTTTTTCCTTCACCGGCAGGGGTTGGTGTAATGCCCGTAACCAGTATGAGCTTTGCTTTTTTAACGCGTTCCTCATCAATAAAATGCAAAGGTATCTTTGCCTTGAATTTGCCATATAATTCCAGCTCATCCTGCGGGATCCCCAGTATTTGAGCTATTTCTGCAACCGGCCTGATTCTGGCTTCCTGAGCTATTTCAATGTCCTGCTTCATACTGATACCTTTTAATTAACGACGGAAAGATAACAAACTTTCCCTTTTCCCCAAAGCTGCCCTATGCTATCACTTGCAGATGAATATATTCAATATTGTTTTTTGGAGCTTTTAGGATTTTGTTCTATCTTGATAGTTTATTTAAAATTTAAAACACGACAGCTATGGACAAAGAAATACAAGATCTTTACAGCGATTTTAAAAATGGACGTGTAAGCCGGCGAATGTTTTTAAAAAAGCTTGCTTTGATAACCGGAAGCACTGCTGCAGCATTGTCTTTATTCCCTGTCATTGAAGGAAATGAAATTAACGCCTCCACACAGCCTAATAAAGAGACTGCCCTGGTTACTGAATTTATCAAATATCCTGCTGAAACAGGTGAAATGAGGGCGTTTCTTGCAAGGCCAAAAAAAGGGAAAAAGTTTCCTGCAGTTATAGTCATTCATGAGAACCGGGGACTAGTTCCTCATATACAGGATGTGACAAGAAGAATGGCAAAAGAGGGATTTCTTACGATCGCCCCTGATGCGCTTTCACCTCTGGGTGGAACTCCGGAAGATATAAGCAATGTTGGCGAAATGTTCAAGAAGTTAAATAGTGAACAAACAACAAAAAACTTCGTTGCTGCGGTCAAATACCTGAAAACACATCCGCTTTCGAACGGGAAAGTAGGATGCACCGGATTCTGCTGGGGAGGAGCAATGACTAACCAGGTGGCAGTGAATGCACCTGATCTGAATGCTGCCGTTCCCTATTACGGCAGACAGCCTGCACCTGAAGACGTTGAGAAGATAAAGGCTCCCATTATGGCACACTACGGCGGCAATGATGCAGGAATAAATGCAGGAATACCTGCCTTTGAAGAAGCGTTGAAGAAATATAAAAAAGAGTACCAGATATTTATATATGAAGGAGCCGGTCATGCTTTCAACAATGACTCGAATCCGGAAAGGTATAATGAACAGGCTGCGAAACTGGCCTGGAGCCGTACGATAGGATTCTTCAAAGAGAAACTGAAGTAAGAGGCTTTCCCGAAACAGCAGCTATTGCCTCCACGAACGGCCTGCAATGGTTGAAAAATATTTTGTACCCGCTGCACAGGTAATTTAATCCGTGTTCACCGTCAGGAGTATTGATGAACCTGTTTTTCGGGCATTCACCGTTGCACATTGCTTTAACCTCACATTCAACACAATAACGCGGCAGTGCAAGAGATTTTGCCCTGCCGAAAGCTTTTTGCCTTTCACTGTCAAGGAAGCCGGCAACGGAACCCTCGTTAATATTGCCAATGAGATTATCTCTGTTGACAAAATGATCGCAGGAGTAAAAATCACCGTTAAACTCCACCACAGGTACTCCTCCGCAGTTCTCTTTGAATATACATAAGGTGTGCTCCTGATTAAATGCTGTTCTTGCCGCCTCCTCAAATACCTGGATCTTAATTTCACCGATATCCCTTTCAAGCCATTCATCGAAGACAGAAACAAGGAACCTTCCAAATTCCAATGGAGGAACTGTAGCCCGGCTCACTCCTGATTTTGTCCCCGGACGTCTCTCCACAAGAGGCAGAAAAGTGATATACTTAGCCCCAAGTTCTTTGAAGAAACTATATACCACAAGAGGGAATTTAACATTATACGAATTAACCACACAGAGAATTTCGCTTCTGATCCTGTAGCGCTGGAAAATCTCATAGCCTCTTAAAACCTGAGGAAGGGAAGATCTGCCGTCAGGAGGTAGTTCTGAACCGGTTATGCAGGTCACCCGGACCGTCAATACTTATCCCGACTATAAAATTGTTTTCAGCAAAGAACCAGGCCCAGCTTGTTATCGATAAGTGTTCCGTTTGTCTGAACTCCGTTTACAATTTTCACTCCTGAAGGCTTATGTTTTTTCTGAAAGAAAACTGCTTTCCTGAAAAAATCAATTCCAGCTAATAAAGGTTCCCCTCCGTGCCAGGAGAACAATACAGTCTCTTCAGTTGTTGCTTCAATGTGCTGAATTATATACTTTTCGAGAATATCGTCATTCATAACGAAGGCGCTTTCCGCGGGGTAAAGAGCTTTATTATCAAGGTAATAACAATACTTGCACCTGAGGTTGCAGAGAGCCCCAACAGGTTTTGAAAATATCTGAAACTCACGGTCTATCTTTTCCATTTACGCTTTCTTAAATATTTCCCCAGTTTATAACCTGTCTGCCGGTTGTTTCCGGAACACGCATTCTGATCCTCCATTCCACCGGATAGTAATTGTTTATCCTGCTTCCGATATTATTGCAGAATCCCAGGTTAATACCCTTATATGCCGGAAGGAACCAGCCTTTTGGATTACCTGATGGATGAATATTGTCACGTCGCAGGTATGACAGAGCCTGGCTGTAATCAAGATCAGCTTTATGGAAAGCATCCTTTCGTATGCCGTCCGAAAGTGCAAGTTCATGTGCCGGAACATAACCGTTTTTTTTAACCGAACAGATTTTGGTTCCGGGACTGATCAGCTTCAGGCTCTGATTAAGTATCCGGTAATCCTCCATCTTTCCCGGAACATAATAAATTTCATCTCCGGACCTGATAATATTATCGGTATTAAAAGTTGTCCATTCCCTTACAACCTCAAGATCAGATCTTGACAGGTTCAAAGCTCTGTTTTTTCCTGGTTCCTGCTGTCATTTTCCCTGGATTCCCGGATTTCCTGATCACAGAAACAAACAATCCTTCTCCTTTTATCCTGCCCGGATAAAAGCCATAACCTATTTATGCCCTGATAATCAATTTTTGTTATTCCATTAAATTCAGAAATGTCAAGTTCAACGGCTTCAGCCTGATACTTGCTTACAAGCCATTTAATATTCGCCTCGTTTTCTCCGGGATTAAATGTGCATGTGCTGAATATAAGAATGCCATTTTCCTTAAGAGCAGGCCAGACATCAGTCAAAATTCTCTTTTGTCTTTCCGAACAATGAATTGTATTTTCCTCCGACCATTCATTAACTGCCACGGTGTCCCTGAACATTCCCTCTCCTGAACATGGTGCATCAACGAGTATGACATCAAAGAAACCCTTTAATTCAGAAAAAGCAGAAGGATCATTCTGGTCACCAGGGTATTTGTAATGCCCCATTTTGTCATGTTTTCAGAAAGAACGGACGCCCTGGTTCTTATTACCTCATTTGAAACAAGCAATCCCCTTGATCCGATAAGTGATGAAAGATGAGTGCTCTTTCCTCCCGGAGCTCCGCACAGATCCAGTACTCTGATATATCCATCCGTACTCACGACCTGCTTAAAAACCTGTTCCAGAAACATTCCGGATGCTTCCTGAGGATAATAGCATCCTGAATGAAAGAGGGGATCAAGAGTAAAAGAGGGTCTGGTTTCAAGATAGAATCCTGTGGTGCACCATGGAACCGGTTCAGAATGCAGTGAGGTTTCCCGTTCCATTTGGAAGGATTTATCCTGATACTTACAGGGGAAGGCTCCTTCAATGCATTCAGAAGACCATTTGCATCAATGTATTCCTGAGTTCTGATTCTTTGTATGAAACGTTCCGGAAACATTGTTAAGTTTCGTCAGCGTATTTCATCGTCAGGTGTCCCGACTGGTTTGCGCGAAAATTTCTTCCAGATATAATATACAGGGATACCCAAAACTACTAATATCAACCCGGGGAATGTATAGTTCGGTTTGTAAATCAATAATATGATCATTATAAATGAGGTGGTCAGTATATAAATTGCCGGGATTACAGGATATCCAAATGCTTTGTAAGGACGTGGTATATTCGGGCTTTTTGATCCTGAGTATAAAGATTGCGAGAATTGTAAGAGTAAAGAATAATAAGAACCGCAAAAATCACATAATCAAGAAGATTGCTATATGTACCCGACAAGCAGAGCAATATAGCCCAGATACCCTGAATTACTATCGCAAATCCCGGAACACCCTTTTTGTTGATCTCACCAACCTTTTTGAAAAAGAGACCATCCCTGGCCATTGCATAATAGACCCTCGGGCCGGCAAGGATCAGTCCATGATTACATCCAAAAGTACTGATCATTACAAATACTGCCATAATTATTGCAGCGTAATCGCCGAAAACGACACTCATCGCAGATGTTGCAACTCTGTCGTCGGTTGCAAACTGAATACCCCTGGCCAGAACATCTGTACCATCAGGCGATCCTGAAAGAGGCAGTATTCTGATATATACCCAGTTCGTAAACAGATATATTACTGATACGATTATAGTTCCAAGTATAAGGCTTAACGGGACCGTCCGCTTTGGATTAATGACTTCACCCGAGATATATGTAACATTGTACCATGCATCAGAGGAAAACAATGAGCCTACAAGCGCGGTTCCCACTGCTGCAACAAGTGCAAATCCTGAAAGAGGTATAAGCTGGTTGTTCTCTCCTATTCTTCCTGCCTCCCAGAATACTTCCCTGTTTATCTGCCATGAAGTTAAACCTTTGGTGGCAAAAAAACCTATCAGAATGAAACCGAAAAGAGCAAGCACTTTTGTCGAGGTAAATATATTTACGACTGTCTTGCCCGTTACTATTCCCCTGGTATTCAGCCAGGTAAGAAATGCGATCATAGCAATGGCAACTACCATTGTACTGTTGATCCCTAACGGTCCAATATGCAGCAGTATATTTTTATCCGATATCCATGGCACCAGAACACCTGAGAATTTGGCAAAAGCAACTGCCACTGCGGCTATTGAACCGCACTGAATCACAAGAAATGTAGTCCATCCGAAGAGAAATCCGATCAGCGGATGGTATGCTTCCCTCAGATATACATATTGCCCACCCACACTGGGCATCATCGAAGCAAGCTCACCATAACATAATGCTCCGATCACAGTAATAATACCTGTGATCAGCCAGACAACCATCAGCCAGCCTGGCGATCCAACGCTTCTTGCAACATCCGCACTGGTTATAAAGATTCCGGATCCGATCATTGCTCCTGCAACAATTGAAATTCC
This sequence comes from uncultured Bacteroidales bacterium, assembly GCA_963746685.1. Classification (GTDB taxonomy): domain Bacteria; phylum Bacteroidota; class Bacteroidia; order Bacteroidales; family VadinHA17; genus LD21. The sequence goes on along the minus strand of CAVVBY010000033.1, from coordinate 466,656 downwards.
GTCAAAAAGATTCACACGTTTCTTGAGAAGATGGTTTTCAGTCTGCATCGGATGGTATATCACATAATAACAAAAGTAATTAAACAAATGAAAAAACAATTGATAGGGATTTCTTTATAATTTTGAATTAATATTCATTAAAAGAATCAACAACGAAATAAATTTGTTCTGACCAGTGTCTAATAAACATATCTGAACATTTCAAAAATCCATTTTGTATAATTAATCTTAAAACTATGAGAAAGTACTTACTGATTTTTGTGGCAGTTTTTTTGTCACTGAGCGCCACAGCTCAAAAGTTTGATCAGCTGGCCAAGACCCCTCCAATGGGGTGGAACAGCTGGAACAAGTTTCACTGCGATGTGAGTGAAGCGCTTATTATGCAGGCGGCTGATGCTATGGTCAGCAGCGGCATGAAAGATGCCGGTTATGAGTATATTGTAATTGACGACTGCTGGCAGATTTCACGCGATGAGAATGGCGAAATTGTTCCTGATAAGGACAGGTTTCCTCATGGAATGAAGTATGTTGCTGATTATGTCCATTCGAAAGGTCTTAAATTCGGTATCTACTCAAGCGCCGGTACTGTTACATGCCAGAGGCGTCCCGGCGGATTCGGACATGAATACCAGGATGCACGGACATATGCGCGCTATGGCGTTGATTATCTGAAGTATGACTGGTGCGGTTCAACAACCCAGGATGCAAAATCATCATATACAAACATGAGAAATGCACTTTAAGCTGCTGGGAGACCGATCGTATTCAGCATCTGTGAATGGGGATCGAAGCAAACCATGGGAATGGGCAGGCAGATGTAGGTCATCTGTGGCGGACTACCGGTGATATCAGCGATAACTGGAACAGCATGATCGATATCTTCAAAAAGCAAAAAGACCTTGCGAGATATGCGCGGCCCCGGCAAATGGAACGATCCTGATATGCTTGAAGTCGGTAACGGCGGGCATGACAACTGAAGAATACCGGACTCATTTTTCACTCTGGTGCATGCTTGCTTCTCCGCTGATGGCTGGCAATGACCTTCAAAATATGACACCTGAAACAAAATCAATACTGCTGAATAAAGAGATGATTGCAATAAACCAGGATTCACTGGGCCGCCAGGCAACATGTTACAGGGATAACGGAGATTACCAGATCTGGGTTAAAACACTTACAAACAATGAAAAAGCAATATGCCTTCTTAATCCGAGTGACGAGAAAGAAATCAGTTCTGGTTGACTTTTCACTTCTGGCCCAGATCAGATGCGGAGGACGAGGTTTTGGCGGCCCAATGCCTGCAGCCGGCAGGCCGGAGTGCCAGGAGCATCCCGGAGCACCGGGAGCAGCTGGAGCACAGAGAACACAAGGAGCACAGGGAGCACCAGGCCAGCGGGCACAGGGAGTTCCTGCAGCAGGACAGGGAATGCCGGGTGGAATGGGTCCCGGAGGACCGGGCGGACAGCGCGGATTTACTCCACTTGACTCTTGAAAACTATAAGGTCAGAGACATATGGGAACACAAAGACCTCGTTCTTAAAGAAACATCAATGTATGTTGAATTGCTTCCGCACTCAGTTAAGGTTTACAGGTTTGTAAGAAAATAGAATTTGATTCTTAAGTTAAACAGAGTAGTTAGAACGTAATTACAATGTAATTACATTTCTATTGATAGTTTTTACCCTTAAGTCCCCGCCAGCTGGCGGGGATTTATTGATAGATGTTAAGAATGAACCTTCTTAAATCATATTAATACAATGTAACGTACCAACTAAACCTTATGGCAGTTTCCAGGGATCCCTGTAACTGGGAATCAGATAATTATTTGCTTCCAGTATCATTTGTAAATCTGGTTCCGTCCCACACAAGCTTCTTGCCTGTCCGGTAGGCAATGTTGCCGAGAGCTGAAAATTTCGCAATATGTGCACCGATCTGAATACTTGCATTGGTATTGGGATTACGGCTGGCGATACATTCAAGATGGTTCTTAACATGGTTCTTCAAGCCCTGGTTGGTCCCCTTCTTTAGAGGTGACTGCTTCCATCCGGATCTTGCCATTTACTTTTTCAGGAATTACCTCCCATCCTCCGCGGTCGACAACCAGTGTTCCGTTTTCGCCGACAAATCCCAGACCATGATTGCGTCCATAAGCACCATCATCAATACCTATTGCATGATCCCACAGTACATTGAAACCATCGAACTCATAAATAGTCTGCAGGCTGTCGGGTGTCTCACAAGCATCATCAGGATAACCATATTTACCTCCCATAGCCATTATTGATTTTGGAGCAGTAACATTCATTCCGAACAGGGCATAGTCGAGAAGGTGAACACCCCAGTCGGTCATCAGTCCTCCTGCATAATCCCAGAACCATCTGAAAGTAAAGTGAAACCGGTTCCGGTTAAATGGTCTTTTGGTTGCAGGTCCGAGCCACATGTCATAATCAACTCCTGCCGGAACAGGCTCATCTGCAAGCACAGGAATTGATGGGCACCAGCCCTGGTATGAGAAGACCCGTACAAGCCTTATTTTGCCCAGCTTGCCTGATTTTATAAAACTAACCGCATCCTGCCAGTGCGGATCGCTTCTCTGCCACTGCCCGACCTGGACAATTCTCTTATATTTTTCTGCAGCTTTAACCATCAGGTTACATTCCTCAATGGTCCTTCCAATAGGTTTTTCACAATAGACATCCTTTCCTGCTTCGCAGGCAGCGACCATCTGCATACAGTGCCAGTGATCGGGAGTGCCGACAATTACAAGATTAATATCCTTGTTATCTATCAGTTTACGCCAGTCCTTATAAAGGTTTGCAGGTTTTTTTCCACTCATTTTTTCAACATTCGATGCCCGCCGGTTAAGCACGGCATCATCAATATCGCACAAAGCAATGCATTCAACCTGAGGATTTTCAAGAAATGCGCTCAGATCGCTGAATCCCTGGCCGTTGCAGCCGATAACACCAACATTGATCCTGTCGCTTGCAGGAATTCCTTTCATTGTGCCGGATAATGATGGTGCAATTGTCAATCCAGCAGCTGTAATAGCACTGTTTTTTAAAAATTTACGTCGTGTTGTCATAATATATTATACCATTATTATCATTAATAGAACTGAAAACCTGTAAATTGTCCGTGTTTTATAAGTCTCTCCAGGATTCAGGACCGTTGAAGGAAAATCCGGATGGTTTGGACTGTCAGGATAGTGGCCTGATTCCAGACAGAAACCTGTCCTGAAATCATATTGTATCCCTCCGTGTCCCTTTCTGGCTGCCATTCAGGAAATTGCCTATATAAAGCTGCAGACCGGGCTGATCGGTTATTACCTCAAGTATCCGTCCGCTGCCTGGATCATAAACCATTGCATCAACTTCTTCCTTGTTATCGAGAATGAAGTTGTGATCATATCCTTTCCCAAGGATAAGCTGATCATAGTTTTCGTCTAATCTCTCACCAATTGTATGCGGTTTTGTAAAGTCAAAAGGGGTTCCGGCTACAGGACGGATCTCACCTGTCGGGATCATCACAGAATCAACCGGAGTAAAATATGATCCTCTTAATGTCAGGATATGGTCAATAATATTTCCCGTTCCCTGGTCCGTGCAAATTGAAATATGCATGGTTTGTTAAATTTACAACTGTTCGTTTATCAGTAGTGCATTTATAATCCATTATTATTTCATTATTGTCACTCCATGTATATATTACCTCGGCATCCACATTCCCGGGGAATCCCATCTCCATATCAGGGCTGTGATATGTGAATTTCACTGCAGGAAATTTGCTGTTCCTCAGTACTTCGGTATTCCAGACAACGCTGTGCCAGCCCCCGGGTCCGCCATGAAGTGTATTTGGTCCGTTATTCTTAGGCAGAGTGTATTCAACACCGTCAAGGGTAAATTTGCCATTTGCGATCCTGTTGGCATACCTGCCAACTGTTGAACCGAACGACATATCACCGGCCAGGGTTTCTTCAAAAGTATCATATCCGAATGTGATATTGGCTTTCTTACCTTTTCTGTCAGGTACTTCAATCCAGTTTATTTTTGCTCCATAATTTGTCAGTCTCAATACATTACCCTGCTTGTTTGTAAGAGTGATCAGGTAGATCTCCTTGCCCTGATGGTTACCAAACACCTCTTGTCTCACATTGTTTTTAGATGATTTGCTGCAATCAGTAAATAAAGCAATTGTAACAACCAGGGCCGGCAATAATAACAGATTCCTTTTCATTATATATCAGATTAAATTGTATAAAATTAATAAAGTTTAGTTAAGGGTGAATATTATGTTACTTGTTCGAACGAAATTGCAGAGCTGGCAGTCCCGCACTGTTAAACAAAGAAGCAGAAGCTCCGTTCCTCCAGCAGTACCTTACGGATAAAGGTTCAGTAACTTTTGGCGATGTAACCCATACCTCATTGCCTACAATCTTTGCTTCTGCTTTAAAGTATTTGCCATCCTTCCCCGCAATCTCAAACTCTGATAATTTACCATCTTTTGCTGTAAGTCCATTCTCTGTATTGTCAAACTGAACTTTGATTGTCCTTCCATCAACCTTCATAGATTTGTACACTGGACCCTGGAATTTGACATCTTTCCCATAATCTTTAGCAAGTGCAAGATTTGCAAGTCTTTCACCAACCTCTTTCTTAAACGGTGGATGAATGTTCATAACTGTTGCAATATCGAGGGTAACTACCATTCCGGTATTAGGAAGCTGAAGAGCTTTTTCCTGGGCTTCACGAAGATAAGCCGATTCAGTCGAATCCACACCTCCGTAGACATATGGAGCTATCTGGACGTAATAGAACGCAAAATCCTCTATTCTCCAGGCATCTCTCCAGTTCCTGATCATTAAGGGGAATATTTTTGAGTATTGTTCAGCCCTTCCGACATTTGCTTCTCCCTGATACCAGATTGCTCCTTTGACAGGATACTTTATCTAACGGATTGATCATTCCATTGAATAATGTTGAAGGTGTTGAAGCTCCGATCGTTTTTGGTCTTTTGACTGCAGAAAATTCATTTTTGGTCAGATCAAGGATGTAAAATATGTTCCCGATCAGCTCAGCAACCGGCTGGAATTTCCAATCACCATCAAGGCTTATCTGAACTTGTTTATCATCTTTCAGGGCAAGCTTCATTGATCCGGGCTTTCCCCATATTCCTCCACCGCCCTGAGTATCCAGCACGCGGACTGCAACAGTATTGGTACCTGCTTTCACAAGATCCTTTGGCACTTCATAATTCCTTTCAGCCTGCCAGAAACCCGATACTTCATGCGATCCGACAAGCTTTCCGTTAAAGTATGTCCTGTCCATATCGTCAATTGGGCCAAGTTCAAGGGAGAGGTCCTTGCCTGCCATTTTCTCAGGTATCTCCACTTTTTTGCGGAACCATACTACTCCGTCAAAATCGCCTGTTACAGATTCAAATAGTCCCGGAAGTTTCATTGCCGGCCAGTTGCTGTCATCAAATTCGGGTAACGGGACATTTTCATCGTTAAAAATCAGATCCTTCCATTGTTCATCTCCGTCTCTTATCAGCTATCATTTGTTTATGTCCGTCAAGCCACGACTGGTATTCTGCAAGTCTGGGAATAGATTCTTTTATTCCTTTAATTTCAGAAACGAATTCACCTGCATTTTCAAGAACTCTCTGATGACATCCATGCTTCAGCAGGTGTGCCACCCCATGCAGTCTCGATCAGTCCGACCGGGATATTCAGTTCGTCATGAAGTTTCTTCCCAAAGAAATATGCTGCAGCACTGAACTGGCTGACCGTTGATGGACTGCAGACTTCCCATATTCCTACACAGTCGTCCAGGGGCTCACCTGAAACTTTCCGCTGAACATTAAAAAGGCGAATTTCAGGAACTGCTGCAGATGCAATTGTCGGTGCAGAATACATAACTAGTGTCATTCGGAGGCCATCCGGCCAGAGGCATTTCCATATTCGACTGACCTGAGCAGACCCATACCTCCCCTATAAGGACATTATTTATGGTCAGACTGGTATCTTTTGCAGCAATTGTAATTGTATACGGGCCGCCGGCTTCAGGTGTAGCAAGCAAAACGGACCATTTGCCATCTTTTTCTGAAACTGCCTCTCCTTTTGCCTGCCAGCTGGCAGATACATCTATTTTACTTCCGGGTGATGCTTTTCCCCATATTTCAATATCAGTTTTCTGCTGAAGAAGCATGTTATCACCGATCAGTGAAGGAAGCTCCAGATTGGTAGATTTTTTACCACATCCGGTCAGTGCAATCAGAATAAAAAATGCAATGATTTTTAGTCTCATAATATTATCGTGTAAGGTTAAGGTCTATTCAGCTTTAAAAACCCTGTAGCTGTGAGGTTTAAGAGTAATTTCAAATGAGGATTTTTCCTCCCTGGCCCGTCCCCAGATCATTCCCGTGGATTTGCCGCTGCTGTTTACCTGTTCAGCTGATATAATATCAGTCAGTTTTGTAATACCTGAACCGGCAACAACTTTGATCTTTGTTTCTTCAGGTAAGAAAGACTCAACAATAAATGTGTTATTATCGTAAACAAACAAGCTCACCATTGAAGGTCCCTCGATCCGGAAACTGAGATCGGCAGTCAGTACATCCCTTATTCTGTTCAGCACCCCGACAGGAAGGGCATAAAGGTCCCCGAAAGAGTCGGGGATTGTCAGAACGAAAAGTGAAGCTTTTCCATATCTTCCCTGGTGCAATATTGGCCATCCGACCGGACCTCCAAGAGCTTCAACATCCGTCCATGAATCATTGGTAAGATACTGGATCTGAGGGATCACAATATCCTTAGACGACTTGTTGCCTGAACTTGCAAAACCTGCTGAAAATTCCGATACAATGGCTTTCCTGTCAGTAAATTCAAGTTCTATGATATCTTCAATTCCTTTTCCCTGAAGTGCCCTGAGAAGTCCGGAAGTGATTGTTACATCCTTTCCTGCCATGAGTCTTTCTTTTATCTTTTTTACAATATCAGGATCAAATTTGGCCGATTCAGTCAGAATTATCATCTTCGGATCAAACGGGAACTCAGGCTTAAGATCAATAGGTATACCTATCATTCCAAAATAGTTTTGGAGGAAATCTTCTCCAGTCGAATGGTAAGGCTTGTAACCTTGAATTCCAACAGGTTTGCCAAGCTGGCCAAGGAACTTGTCAACTTTTTCAAATGTAAAACCTGCCGCTCTTGCAACAGTTGTGGGAGTAACCTGTTTGCCGTCTTTAAGGGTAAAGGGTTTCACCATTTCATCATATTCAAAGCTTGGCTTCTGGTCCTGCCAGGCTGAACGGTCAGCCGGCCTGATGTTGCGCTGCATCTGCCTGAAATCAAAAAGCGTTATTTCGGGGGCCTTTGCAAAGAGTGTCAGCCAAAGCTGTTCGGCGTACCTGTCCATATAATTCATTCCGCCTGTATCAACCCAGCCTCCGCCATTGCCTCCAGGCTTGATGTTTTCGAAATACCTGAATATCAGGTATCCGAGGTACTGCTGAAGATGCTGTCCCGGAGCATCTGGATTCCTGGTTTCAGTGCCTGTATATATACCGTCAAACATCGGTGGTTCAGTTTCAAGATTGAAACCAAGACCCTGAAAATGTTCATACCAGTTCGGATACTTGACCACTACCTTTACTTTCGGATTCACTGCCCTCGCCGGACCAATCACAAGATTCTGAGCAGCTTCAGTCATCTGTTTCAGTCTGAAATCAGTCCAGCTCTGATCACCCTTAGCCTTGATACACAGTTCACATTTGCAGTCGGTAAAGAAAAAATCATCCAGAATGATCTCATCAAAATGACGGGCAGTAAGCTCGATAATCTCCTTTACTTTTTTCCTGTGCTCAGGATTTGAATAACAGAAAGTTTCAAAACGATTAGCTTCACTGACTGTAAGTGTAATTCCTCCTGATGTTTTAATACCGCGGCTATTGAAGAATGCTTTAACCTTTTCAATGGTTTTTTCATCAACAATTACCTGGTCACGATGGGTTTCAAGATAGATCTTATCCACATGAACCTGATTTGAGATCGTGGTCCAGACAGGTTCAAGCCACTTAAGATCATCCATCTGCCTGACTTCATATGCACGTGCGTACACCGCTACCTTGAAATTCTTATAACTTTCACTATTCTGGGCTAAGGATGTATTAAAGAGAAGCAGAATCAGCGAAACGAAAAGAATAAGTTTCCTACACATCATAAATCATTTTAAGTAAGCTCAAACATCTTATTGAAATAATGCTGCACAGTCGAGACTTTTTGACTTATTCAGTCATCAGGTTCAGTTTATATGTAAATGATGTTGGCGCTGTATAAACCATATACTGAGGCTGAGGTCTCGGACCACAACCGTTTGAACCTACCCCGAGTGTACGATGACTTATGCAGAATACAGTTGCATCACTCTGCGGAAGATCTATTCTGTATTCCACATTTTCCATCTGCTCATCACTGTACGGAAGTGCCGTGAACTGGAGAAGGGATGTATCACACTGAGCCATAATACCAATTCCTGCCGGATTTGTGATCTTCACCCAGCGGACATCTTCATGATTTCCTGCATCCATCGGTTTCTCATATGGAGTAAGAAGATCCTTTACAGTGCTTTTGTAGACTCCAACATCAAATGCACGCTTCCTGTCAGAATAATTTTCCATTGGTCCGCGGCCAAAATATTCTGCCTGTGCAAATTGCTTATCAAGGAACAGTCGCACGCCTATTCTGGCGGCAACCTGCTGGGGATTGCTGGAGTTGATACTGTTTTCAGCAGTAATTATACCATTGCCCGAAATCCTGTAAACCACATCATGATTTACAGTAAACCCGTTTTTCCCTTCTCCGATAAGTTTTACTGAGATTTTGACTTCTGAAGCCGTTGACTGCTCTACAGAAATACCCTGTGGAGTCCATTTAAGTGCCTTAATGCCATTGCTGGTCCATCCCCTGTCAGCATACATATCATCGTTACGGTGCGGAGCCCTCCACAGATGTAATCTTGGTCCACCTCCGACCTTCAAAATATTCAATCCGTTACGCTCGAGCCTGGAAAAAGTACCGGCTGTCATATCAAAAACAACGGTAAATCCATCTCCTTTAAGAGTAATCTCTTTTTCGTTCTGAGTCATTGTGATTGGTTTTGCAACTGCAGATGGTTCTACAGCTGCTACCTTTACAGGCAGTTGGAATTGCTGTGATGCGATCTCATATCCCTTTTTCGCCCATACCTCATCATTTGCCAGGGCATAAGAAATGCGCAGAAAATATTCTGCTCCTGCTTTAGGATTACGGATCTCGAATGGTACCTGCACACTTGTCTCCTGACCTGGTTTTACATCAAAGGAAGGATAAGTACCTGATCCAATAATAGTTCCGTTTTCTGAGAGGGTCCAGGAAGCCGTAAAGCCCTTAAGACTTATAAACTGATACTTGTTCCTGATCTTTATTATACCCTTTTCAAGATTCCCTTCAGAAATTCCGATCCATTGATATGCATGTTTCATTTCGGGATAGTGAGGTTTAAGAGAACGATCAGATGCAATAACTCCCTTATGAATAAAATAATGGTCGTTCGGGAATTCACCAAAACCCCCGCCGTATGCAAGAATTACATGGTTGGGATCACGCTTGTTCCATATGCCCTGATCCTGCCATTCCCAGACTGCTCCACCGAGAAGTGTCTCATATTTATCAAAAACATCATTATATTCTCCTATGGCTCCCATTGAGTTGAACATGGCATGTGCATATTCACACAAATAGAATGGCTTATGGAAAGAAGTATCGGTGGCTATACGTTCAACATCAGGAACATTCGTGTACATGCGGCTGTCGAGATCAGCCGGATTGTTTTTTCCGGTACCAAATCCTTCATAATGAACAGGTCTGGTATTATCGACAGACTTGACAGCGGCCATGGCTGCCCTGAAGTTCGAACCTCCCCTGCCATTCTCATTTCCGAGTGACCAAATTATTACTGAAGGGTGATTCTTGAAATTCTCAGCATTGGCAGTATTCCTGTCGATAATTGCTGCCTTCATAGTTGGTTCCTCATCAAATCTCCCGGAGTTGCCATGACATTCTACATTAGCTTCAGCAACAAGCCATATTCCCCATTCATCACACAGTTCATACCATCTGGGGTCATCAGAATAATGACATGTACGGACATGATTGCAGTTGCCCTGCTTTATAAGTTCAAGATCGCGGATCATCTGGGCTTCTGTGACTGCATGACCTACATCGGGCCAGTTTTCGTGACGGTTAACCCCTTTAAGCTTAATAGGTACCCCATTTGCAAGGAATAGCCTGCCCCTGATCTCAACTTCTCTGAAACCTGTCTTTGAAGAAAGAGTTTCAACAACTTTTTTACCACTTGTCAAAGTAAGTACTGTAGTATATAGCTTGGGCGTCTCAGCTGTCCATTTCTCAGGATTCTGAACCGGGAAGGAAAGTTTCACGGAGACCTCCTCCCCCGGATTCAGAACAGGAACATTTCCATTGGCAGAAGCAACAGTAGTTTCTCCATTATAAATAGTGGCTGAAAGATTGTAAGCCTTTACAGGTTTGATTCCATAGTTCTTTAACCTTTGCGATAACTTCAACATTGGCATTTATGTACTTTTCATCCAGATCTGTTTTAACGAAGAAATCACGGATATGCTGCTGCGGAGAGCTCCAGATAGTAACATTACGGAAGATGCCGCTGAGCCTCCACATATCCTGATCTTCAAGATAGCTTCCGGTAGTATACCTGTAAACCTCGGCTGCAACCATATTCTTGCCAGGCTTAACGTATTTTGTAATATCAAATTCAGCCACATTGCGGCTGTTAACACTGTAACCTACTTTCTGACCATTTACCCACAGGAAAAATCCTGCATCCACACCATCGAAGGCAATAAATATCTGACGGCCTTTCCAGTCAGCCGGCACCTCAAAATCCCTCCGGTAGCTTCCTACCGGATTTCTCTCTTCATAAGCTGTGAAGTTTTTAGGCGGTGTGCTCATCACCTTTGGGAAGTTCCTTTTAAAAGTATACCCCATGTTCCTGTAATAAGGTGTGCCATAACCCAGCAGCTGCCAGTTCGACGGAACCGGTATTTCCTTCCATGCAGATACATCATAGGTTGTCTTGTAAAAATCAACCGGTCTGGCCTGAGGCCAGGATACCCAGTTGAATTTCCACATGCCGTTAAGGCTTCTGCAGAATGTTGATGCATGCCTGTTTGCTGCAAGAGCTTCCTTCAGGCTTGCATAGGGCATCAGAGTGGCATGTGCTGGTTCTTTATTAATTCCAATACATTCCGGATTTTCAATTTCAGGAGGAACCGGGGCTCCGCCCAATGAGTCCTTAACTGATGCAATCTGCGCATCGGCTGGGGAACTGATCATAAAAAAACAAAAGAAAATGCGCGATAAGAATTGATAGTTTTTTCATAATGTTTAAGATGTTGAAAATTATTTAATTGATTTTTTAATCACAATCTTGTTCCCTTTGTAGGTAACCGAATCATGAGGAACAATATCCGGATCAAATGCAACCTGAGTTGTCCCGGGTTATCCATACAATATTAAAGACCCTTTCATTCAGCATGCCATTGAATTCTCCATTACGTTCGCCAATTGTCAGCTCCCCTGATGATTCATCGTAGCTGAATTTTATTGTGCTGCATTCTCCCTTTTCATAATTGTAATTGGTGCCCTCATCCTCATATAAAGTAAATGCACAGTTCCTGCCTGTATAAACATATAGTGTAATCGGATCAGCCGGCTTTTCGTCAGTGAACCGGATCTCAGGGCCAAAAGGTATTATTGAACCCTCCCTGACAAAAAGCGGTATCTGCTCAAAGGGTGCATCTACCTGAAGCTGATGTCCTCCAAGAATATATATGCCCGTATAAAAATCGTACCATCCGCACGAGGACGGGAAATAGACTTCTCGCGATCTGGCCTTGTATTTATAAACGGGGGCTACCATCAGTGAAGGACCGAACATATACTGATCACCGATACTCTTTACAGCTTTATCACCGCCAAAATCCATGACCATAGCCCGCATTATCGTGTAATCGTTGAAATAGGTCAATCCGGCCAGGGAATAGATGTATGGCATCAGCCGGTATCTCAGCTTGTCATAGTAAACCATGCTTTCATAAGCCGGACTTCCGGCAGGTGAAATATTAAAAATCTCCCTGTAGGGGTATTGCCCGTGACTGCGGAAAAGAGGGCAGAATGATCCGAACTGGAACCAGCGTGTATTAAGCTCTCTCCATTCATTAAGATCTTCAGATCCTTCCTGAGCCTGTGTATATCTGTTCTCAACACAAAATCCTCCGATATCAAAAGTCCAGTACGGGATTCCAGACAATGCAAAATTCAGTCCTGCAGGTATCTGGGCTTTCATGTCTTCCCACCTGGTGCCGATATCCCCGCTCCATGTAGCAGTTGAGTATCTCTGCAAGCCGGCAAAACCTGAACGTGTCAGTAAAAACACGCGTTTGTTGGGCTCTGCGCTTCTCTGCCCTTCATATATTGCCATAGCATTGACAAGGGCATAGGTGTTAAAGTATTTGGTGGAAGGTCCCAGGGCTGTTGGAGTGGAAAGCTTTTTCCTGTATTCAATGCTTGCATTTGACAGAATATCAGGCTCTGATGCATCCATCCACCATGCATCAAAGCCCTTTGTGAACAAATGTTCCCTTATCTGTTCCCAGAAGAGATCGCGGGCTCCCTGGCTATAAGCATCATAGAACGATCCGATATATCCTTTCCCTATCCAGTCCCTCACACTGTCAAGGACAGCCTGCCTGTACATCCATCCCCTGCTGTCAAATTCTTTGTAATGCTCTGTGGTATAGTAAAATTTCGGCCATACCGAGATCATTATTCTTGCATTCAGCTTATGAACAGAGTCAACCATGCCGGAGGGATCAGGGAAAAACTTCGGGTCAAATTCATGAGAACCCCATGAATCAACGGGCCAGTATGACCAGTCAAGCACAATATTATCAAGGGGAATATTCCTTTTACGGTACTCCTTAACCACATCCAGAAGTTCATTCTGTGATCTGTACCGTTCACGGCTTTGCCAGTATCCCAGTGCCCATTTTGGCATTATCGGAGCTTTACCTGTGAGTATCCGGTAACCGCTGATAACGTCGTCCATGCTGTTGCCACGGATAAAATAATAATCAATCTGATTCCCCATTTCAGAAGTCAGCGATAATGATCCCTGATCTTTAACTGAGCGGGGACTCAAAGCTTTAAGTCCGATATAAGAGACGCCTCCGTCGGGTTTCCATTCAAGCTTCACAGAGTATTTATGCCCTTTCTCCAGATTCCTGCTGAATTTATATGTATTTGGGTTCCATGCAGTTCTCCAGCGTTCCGGGACAACCAGTTCACCATCCAGATAGAGCTTTGTATAACCTGCATAATAAAGCTTGAAATAATAGAGACCAGATTCCAGAGGTTCAATATCACCTGTCCAGGTTATTGTATGAACGGTAAAAGGGAAATTTCTCCGGGAAATTCTTTATGGTTGTAAGATTTTCATAATCAATTGATGATTCTTTGCGCTGGATAAAGATCCTTGAAGTGTCGGAATCGATATAATAGGTTGCAGTAAGTCCGCCTTCCTGACCATTTTTATCGTATAACCTGAAAAGATCCATCTGCGAATAATCGCGCGGATCACCGAATTTTGTCAGTGAATAATTGTCCCACAGGATCCCGTAATAACGGCTTGAGACTATAAAAGGAACTGATACTTTCGTATTGTACTGATAAAGGCTTTCGTTAAGTCCTTTGTAATTAAATTCATCCGACTGATGCTGACCAAGTCCGTAAAATGCTTCATCAGACGGGGAATCAAAAACCTGGCCCAAGGTATACCCATCTGTTCCCTCAACAGTTATGGGAGCAAACGATTTTCCTCCCCCTGGTCTTTCACTCAATAGTACCTTCTCATTTTGATCACAGAAGATTACCTGTCCTGTCACAATAGATACTTTTGCGATTATCCTGCCTGTCGAAACAATAAGGGTGTCCTTTTCCTGCTTCACATTGAAGGAAGGATATGGATAATCCCTGTCAGTAACACAAAGGCTCTTTTCCTCAGAAAATTTTTTTACAGGAGACGCAAGTACATGAATAATCTCATCATTTAAGATTTCCAGCTTCATCAGTTTGGGGATATCTGAGCTCCCGATTTGAGCCTGATGATTACCCCGTTATCCGTTTTTTCCCATGTAGTCTGTGAGCACATGGTAAACAGAATGACTGCTGCAGGGATAATTAATAATAGCTTTCTCATCGATTTGTGAATATTACTTGAAACCCGAAACAGATGGAATCAGTTGATCCAAAAAATCTGAACTAAATTAATGGATTATCGGTTATTAATGAAAAAAGTTACCTACAAGATATCAAGAGTTTTTAAATATAATGCGTCAAACCGAGGCTGTTGAAATAGTCAACTCTGCTTCAATTTCAGTCAGCAAATCATCCCTGCAGATATCTGCTTCAACAAATATTACAGGTGAGTCCTTGAATTGCTCATAACAGATACTCTTTACCGAATTGAAATCTTTCTGTTTCTTAATATATACCCTCACCAGAGAAAATTTTCCCTGACCCATATTCTGTTTCCCTGCCAATTGTTTTATCCGTTCAATATCAGCTACTTTTCTTATATTTTCAATCGTCAGGATGGTTTGCTCAATGACGTCTCCCTTTCCAATTGTCTCCTGACCAATGATTGAAGCTGTTCCGGATACGAACAGGGTGCTGCCAGTTTTATTGATCAGAAGCAGTCCTCTTTCAAACTGAGGCGGATGCTTAGTAGCAGCAGCGCTTCCTGTAACTCCTTTCAAAACCTGCTGACCGTACTCATAAGCATTTATCTGGTTCGGATTATTGATGGCTTTCAGCTTTACACTATCATCAGCCTTCAATGCACAGAAATCAAGGAAAACACCTCCATACTTCATTCCAACCCCGGTTGCAGCAGGAAAACCTGAAATTGTCCTGTATTTCTTGTAATATTCACTCCTTACTTCATTGAAAACCTGGTAATTCTGAAATCCTTCGTTCATCCCCAGGATATCCCCTATAAAATTCCATTGTCTCACCAGGTTATTCATCGTGAGATTCTCCCTGTGAAGGATCTCTGCAACCATTTCAAATGATGCAATGGCTGCTTTTCTGGTATCATCCTGGTACACATCGTTCCCGAGTCCGGCGCCCCAGACCTCTTTTGACGAATCTGATTCCATAACTACATATGGAAACGAATTATAAAATTTTGTCGTTATCCCTGCCGGACTTCCGGTAACAAACAAGGCTTCAACAGCCACTTTCCCTGGTCTTTCAGGCGGATGAATCGACACATTAATTGCCGGACAAAAGTCTCCGAATGTTTCAATTACCGACTTTGCAATAATATTTTTGATTTCCACATAAGACGGATAATCAGGCGCACTGACAAAAATATTCATTTTAAGAGGCCTGATCCCTAAAGACAAATCTTTAATTATCTGATTCCGGCACTGTTCCCACTCCTCTTCAATATTCCCGCGAATCACAGGGAGGTATACGATATACTTCTTCAACATAAAAATCAATCTTTGAGCTCAAAATTAACATCTTTTGCTTTAGAACCAATAGCCTTCATCATTGACCTGCCATCCGTCCGGACTTTACCCTTAACAAATTCCGGGACATTGAATGATCTGAGGAATTCTTCATAAAAATCCGGGTTTTTCTGGGGTACCATAAATGGCTTGCTGAATGAACCATTTTTGCCTGCATAAGTGATGAAAGGGCGGGTGTATAATCCATCAATTCTCCTGCTGCTGAAGATCATCCAGCGGGAATTTGATGACCATGAATGGTAGCTCTCCGATTCAGTACTGTTTATGGCATCGATAGGGTGGAAATTACCGGATGACAGATCGAGTTGATAAAGATCGGCCTCCCTGTGCCATATCGAAAAATTGCCATAATCCGAAAGTGTGAAAACCAGGTTTTTCCCGTCAGGCGAAATCCTGGGAAATGAGACACTTCCCCCGGTCTTAAAGGAACTTACCAGGGTATCAATCTTATCTCCGAAAGAACCTGATAAGGCATCAAAATCTATCCTGCATAAGCTGTATTTGATCTTATTATATTCATCCGGCTGAATTCTTTTTTTTGCACTGCAGAAATACAGGCTTTTCCCGTCGGGAGAAAAAGCAGGAAATGTCTCAAAACTCTCTTCAGATGAAATGATTTTACTGGTAATCAATTTATTATTCCTTATATCATAAACCACAATATCTGATTTTGAATCGAAAACCTCAATTCGTTTTTCCTTCACTGAATGAAAAACCTGCTGAATTGTATTGACAGAATAAGCTATGAAGTCCTCCGAAGGGTGCCAGTATGGGTAAACACAGTTTGAAATCGTTTCTTTTACCTTTGTATTAAGCTTAATGACTTTCCCGTCCTGAACAAGAATAGTGCCGCCAGCGTTACTCCTCAGATGCAGCATCATATGATCAGGGTTGTTCGCCCTGAATGAATGGCAATTCATGCAGGCCCCGGGTAAAAGCCGATTGGTAATTATTGGTTTCTGCTCAAATGTTGTGAGATCGCGCTGATATATTCCCATTTCGCTCCATGTTTCATACCCTGGCGCAATAAGGCGGTAAACAATAAATGGATCCACCGGTTCGCTATTGACATGAATGCTGAAATGTTTGTATTTTTTCCATTTTCCTCCACGGCGTACAAAAAGGGTTACACTGAGGTTTCCACCCGAGTTGCTTTTTAAAAGTCTCTGCCATTTCTTAAGTGGAAAAATGATTCTATCCTTTCCTCTTATCCTGAACTTTTCATGTGCTCCTTCAACCGAAGCTTCTATTTTTTGCGGGTCATCAACAACTTTAAAATTCAGAGGCGCAATATTCAAAGGGATGTCAACATCACAATAATCAGGAAAGATCGCCGGCAGGGTATTTATCTCCTTCAGATCATTTCCTGGTCTGCTGCAGGAAGAAATCAAAACTGCTATTGCAAAAAGAATAATCTGAATTCTCCTGCTCATGTCGATCCTGTATTATTTTTTTTCTCTTCCACCGAACTTGTTTCGACTTCATCAAAATGCAGGTAAAACCAATAGGTACCTGCAAATCCCTTCTCAAGTCTCTCCCGCGGATCAGGATATTTTGCATAAATATCTGCATAAGCTTTCATCCTGAGTCTCGTATCCCGGCTGACATACGCTGGAGAATTGGTCATAGGATCCTCATTGTTCAATCCGATAATATACATTACGGCTTCCTGGTATGAGGCCGGAACCTTACTGTATCCCATCTTCTCCATCACAGGGATGAGGTTGATGAAATTTGTCATATCCTTATTGATCATGTAAAAAGCCATAAGATATTCAAAAGCCATTTTATTGTCAGGATGCTCCTTAACCATCCTGTTCAGTGCTGCCTCGATATTCTTAATATGAAAGAAATAATCATTCCTTACCATAAACCTCCTCTTTTCTCCCCAGTCAGGATCATTATTGATCTTTTCTTCATTATTAAGAACAGTCATTGAATTTTAGCCCATTTCCTGTAAAAAATGGTTTTCTCAAGAAGCTTTAAATACTTTTCAGATACTTTGTACTGCCCGTTTATAAGATTTGTTTCAGCCAGCCTTTTAATTACCCTTGCCGATTTACCCATGTCAGGAATGGTCTCCATGCTTTCAAATGCATATTCCTGCGAGGCATTGGTCAATCCAAGATGGTAGAGAATCTCATTGCCCATTATTGCTGACACATATTCTCTGTTGAAGGGAAGAAAAAGCCCGTTTATTCCATGCTGGTCATAGTTAAACATCTTGTCACCCAGCTGTCCTGTCTTTGCGAGCGAGAGATTAAGCATAGCAAGTGATAAATAATTCCGGGGAGGTTTCTTTTCAGCATATTTCAGAACATCATTCCACCTTTCGTTTCTTGTAAAATAATCATAGGTCATTATTTGCTCAGCCTCAAAATTTGCAAAGCTTTTAAATCCGAAGAAACATAAAACAGTAAAAGCTGCAATCTGAACCGTCAGAGCCATTCTGACATGTTTTTCTTTCAATTTAATAATATGAACAAGCACCATCAGAACTGAAGGAAGAAGGAACAGAACAAGGACAGCAGCCGGAATTGTCGTAAGTATATTATAATAGAATTCACTCATGTAAGTCAGCATTAGAGGCTGAATAATCAAGTACTTCCTGACAAGAAAAGGGATTCCTGCAGCCATAAGTATATACGCAATAAAATACCATCCCCTGAGATTATATGATTTAACAGTAGCCATGCCTGAACCGGTCTTTTTCCCGGACCTGAGGTAAAGGAGCAATTCATACATCAGCATAAGGAGAAGAAGGCTGAGAAATGATCCGCCTGCCAGCCAGTAAGTTAGCGGAATAAGGATAAGCCCGGTCATAAACCTTGTTCTGTCAGTTTTTATGCTGACATAGATTAGCCCTGCCAGCATTGCCAGGAGAAAACCTGTAATGGCCGACAATGGATAAAACTCATTGCATATGATCATTCCCGCCAGCATGGATGGCATAAAACTTACCGGGAATAATACAGGGCTCGAATTAACCTTGAATAATATGCGTTTCACAATCTGCTGAAGGACAAATAGCAATCCAGCAATGATCAGGGGTCCTGCCAGCGACAGGTAATAAAACTGGGTAAGGAATTCGCCGGTCCACCCTGAGAAGCCTCCCGGGTATCCCATTTTTGCAGTAAAAAAGTCACCTGTCAGAAGGAACAGCTGAAACTGCTCTTCAAAATGGAGATGGCTGTTATAGAAAAATGAAAAAAAGATAAATATTCCGGTAAAAAAGAAACCGGAAAACAAATACTCAGCATATTTGACAACTTTCAATTTCTCCATAAATGTCAGTGCCTGACATATGCGACAAATCTACATTTTTTATATCATTTTTCACCAAGAAGTTGATCCGCAGCCAAAACCAGAAACATAAAATTAGTTGCCCCTCCTCCCATTACATACTCCTGCTGCTGCCAGAGGTATGGCCAGTCGAGCAGTTCCGGAAAATCAGGACGGATAAGTGCAGTACCTGATGAAACACCGCCGGGAATATACGACCAGTCAGCCCTGTTTACTCCATAGGCGACGGTTGTTGACCTTGCTCCGACACCTGAAGCAAAAGATGATGTATTTTCTCCGGGATGAACGCCAAGTATGAAATTAAGCGCATTGAAGATCGGAGCCGACGGGAAAATATCAGGGAAGGCATTGTGCAGGAAATACTGCCTGACTCCAAAGGACTGGATATCCCATCCGGCTCCCCAGATATTTGGCCTGTAAGGGACTCCGAAAGGGGTTTCCGATGCCTGTTTCACAATATCTTCCGAAAGACTTTTTGCTGAATTTTTGACAGCAGCTGTGAATTCAGCGCTGTTGATTTTTGGCAGGGTCCGTCCGATCAGCCACCCCAGATCACGGATCCCTTTAATTACTGCGTCTTCATTTTGCAGAATGTAATTCTTATACTGATCCTCTCCTGTTGTCAAAAAAAGTTCTGATGCTGCATGAATTTTTGAGTTGGCTGCCCTGCCAGTCAGCTGGTAGTCATGAGAATATATTGCCTTTGCCACATCAAGGCACTGACTGCTCAAAGTGTCATTGAATCCTTTCAGGACTCTTGCAGCTGCTGCCAGATGAGCAGCCACAGTGAGTTCCCTCGATGGGTTATTCTCGGTGAATACCCAGCGGTCATCAGGAACAGAGGAAGAAGTTCCTGTTCGTTCCCCGGCTATCAGATCCTTGTAATAGATCAGGCCGTCGGTCATGGTCGATCCGTCGCCCAGCAACACATATTGCCTCTTATCCGATTCTATGATCCCCCTGTAAAGACGGCCAAGATTTTTGTAACCGCCGACAACCGAAAGAGCACCATGCTCGATCTGCTGAAGCAGGTCAGGTTTTCCGTCAGGCTGATGTATTTCAACAATACGTGTTTTCTGGTCAATGGAGGTTTCATCATATTTAATGTTGAATGCCTCATATGCCATTATCAGAATATAAACTTCGCCGCTCTGCGATTCAACCCGGAGATCATAATCACCTGCATCGTGCCATCCGCCGATGTTAAGCCCCGGTACATGATCACCGGATTTGAAATCTGTAAGGGTTGAGCTTCCCTGGATATACCCGTCAAAATGGTTATAATCTGTCGGAGCCATCAGTGCATCATCCATATGACACAGTCCATGCCATACACGGTATTTTTCATTCACTCTCATATGGCACATCTGTACCGGAAGAAAATACTCAATAGTGGGCTGCCACACATTCCGCTTATATACATCTGCAGCTATTCTGAATGGCTGTGACTGCTCATTGCCGTATTTGATAAAGTAAAGACCCTCCTGTTTAACCGGGGAGAAATCGAATTTCAGATAATTATATCTCAGGAAAGATCCCCACAATGCAGGTTTACTGACTGTTAATAAGGTATTTTTACCGTTCTCCCCAATGGATACAAGGACAGGATTTTCAGTTTTGGATTCATTCTTATCCACTTCAATAATTGCTACCTTTTCCTGATCGGGATGATAGCCTATCTGGGAAACATGAATGACCGGCGTGCTTTTCCATCCGGGGACAACATTTGGAGTGATTATCCACTCAACAGCATTTTTTGATGATCCTTCTGCAACAACCGAGCGGACCACAAACCAGCCGTTGTTATGAACATACCTTCCGTCGAGAAGCTGAAGATCACCCGTTCTTGACTCAATTGACATCCTGAGAAGATCACTTTCAGGTGCCACCACCAGTTTTTTCCCCGTTGCCATTGGCTGTGCTGCCACAATTTCACCTTTGCTGTCTGCCATTGCCGGTCCATTTGCCTGCCTCGGGAAAATTCCTGTTTGTTTGTCCATAAACCAGGTTTTGCCGAAAAGGATCCCGGGAAAAAGTTCCATATTAAAGCCCACCTTGCCGATGAATTCTTTTGGGACAGGATTATCCAGGTCGACAGTGACTACAACTGATTCGCCTTTAGATCTGACATTTACAGTATAGCTGAGATTCAGGTCAGGATATTCAATCGGATTATACCCCTTACGGTTTATTGCAGGATCAGGATAAGTAAGCTTTACGGTTATAGCGTTACCTGCAGCATCAACTTTTCTTTCAATCTGCTTTGGTATCGGCTGCCATTGCCCGGGCGTCTCATCAAGCCTGATATCGCCATTGGTGGCCAACCGCATTCCATGCATGATGACTGCGACACCTCCCTGATGTCCTTCAGGATAAATATCCTGGAAAGCCATAACATTTACGCCGCCTCGTTCAAAGTATTCCTGCTTATTCAGAGTAAAGGATGACTGCTGAGAAAAGCTCAATTGAATTATAGCAATGAATCCTGAAAACAGTAATGCTCTTTTCATCTTCCTTTAATTATCTGTTAATTAATATATTACTTAGCACATACCAAAGATACAATATTATCGTAAATAAAAAAGGGGCTTATTGAATGCCCCTTTTCTAAATTAATATCAATTCTTAATTCCAATTATTTTTGACCTGTGCGTTCAGCAGAGGATTTGCATCCCTTTCTGCCTGAGGAATAGGAAGAAGTACATGGTAATCTTTAACAGGCTGAATTCCTTCAACAGTCTGTTTCTCAGCATTAATAGTTGTTACCAGAATGCCCCAGCGGACCAAATCAAAGAACCTTGACTGTTCTCCTGCCAGTTCCAATCTGCGTTCACGCCTGAGGATTGTCCGAGCCTGTGCCTGTGTACCAAGAGTGGTATAAGCAAATGCTCCCGAACGTGTACGAACCTGATTAATGAGAGGAAGAGCATTTGATACCTGATTATTCTCAATATATGATTCGGCAAGCATCAGGAGAACATCTGCATAACGGATTACCTGACCATTAATATAGCTGTCGGGCTGGCCATAATTATGTCTTTGCTCATACATTTCATATTTGCGCCATGAAAAGATAGGACCAGCAACACCAACGGCAGTTGCGTATGATTCTTTGCCTCCGGTGCATTCATCGCAATACTGAGTATCACCTCCTAAATTGCAGTTGTGGAGGCATCCTTTAGAATTGTAATACTCTCGATGAACTCAGGTGCAATTTCATTAATATCTCCACCCTGTATTCCATCGATAACATAAAGAGGATCAGTGTTTGAAAATGAGCCCATACCTCTGATTACAATTCTGGAACCGGAACCCGGATCACCGCTGTTGTTGGTTACCTGCACACCGGAAATTTTGCCTTGAAGAGCTTGCCCCAGGTTGGTAGTTGATAATCCGACAATTTCATTACTCTTAATAGCTGATGTAGCAGCGGCCACGTTTCGTTTCTTGGCAGTACCGTATCCTATAACAACAACTTCATTAAGCCCCAGAATCTCACTTGGCATGGCAACATCCAAAGTTGTTCTGCCATTTAAAGGAATTTGCTGGGTTACATAACCGATAAAGGTAAATACCAGAGTGGCATTTCTGTCAACTGTAGTAAAAGAGTATTGGCCCTCAGCATCAGTAATAGTTCCGATTGTTGTTCCGTTGACTACACATACCAGATACAATATTATTAAATAATCTGGATTTATATCCACTACAATTGTTTTTTGATCCACACATTTGAACCGTCTGCGGGATTTGGCCGCTCGGGTTTATCGGTTGATTTTACAGTATTGCGGTTATTCCGTGCATAATTCGGAATAGCTGTCAGCGGTGTTCCATCGTCCCATTTTCCTTTTATTGTCATCACTCCTCCAAGAAGATCACCTTTCCACTCAAGCGAAAGTGGTCCGGTACCGATATATTTATCAATATCAGGCTGATCGGCTTTCTCAACATTATATACAAGCGGTCCGTACCGTAAAGCTACCCTTCCCCTGTCAGCAGCAATATTTTCGTTGGCGGTTATCGTTTGAATCTCCATTGGCAATTCAAGATCAATCTTATCTCCTTTTTTCCAGGTACGGTTTATTTCAGCATAGCCATTGATGATTTTCTGAGGAACCGGTTTTCCGTTGACTGACAATGTTTTCAATCCTTTTACTGAAGGAACTGCAATATACAAACTGCTGGTGGCACGGTCAGGAACTCTTACATAAACCGTAAATTTTGTTGCTTTACCCGGATTTACGATCATTGAAACTTTGCCGCTCCAGGGGTAATTTGTTTTCTGGATCATTTCGATATCGGTGCCTGCAACCTTTTCGACTTTTATTGTACTTCCTATATACATATTGACATACAGACCTTCCTTCCCCTTGACATAAGTCCATGTAGGGATCATGAGAAGTGTCCTTGGAATATTACCGACACAGCACGGACAAACATGCCATGAATAGCGTGACTGGCCCGAATTAAGCGGATTATCGTAATAGAAGTTCTTCCCGTCGAGTTCGAGCGATCCAAGCAGTGCATTATACATTGACTCTTCATAAAGGTCTGCATATCTGGCATCATGATATGCCAGGTTCATTTTATACTGAAAGAATATCAGACCGCAGGTGGAACATGATTCGCAGTATGCATTGTTGCTCAGCGAATAATTAGGCCCGAAGCCTTCAGATGTCTCACCGCTGCCGATCCCTCCTGTCAGGTAATATTTCTTATTTACTATGTTATCCCACAATGACATGACAGCGCTCTCGTAATCAACATCGCCGGTCTCTGCCGCGATATCTGCCATACCGGAATAGTTGTACACAGCCCTGACAGCATGCCCTACTGCTTCATACTGCTGTTGAACCGGTAAATGGCTCTGATCATATTCACTTCCGTTACGCCGGCAATCGAGCAGGAATTTGGCGAGCTTAATATAATTGTCACCCTGTCCGTTACCTTCCATATCGTTAACAAACCGTCCGAACCGGACAAGTGCCTGTTCCATCTCCTGATGTCCGTCGTACCACTCTTTCTTGCCTGGACCTATATTTGCAACCCAGCAATCGGCAAGCTTTTTAGCTGCATTGTACAGCCGTTTGTCCTTTCCTTCGGTAAGGGTATAGTGATTAATTGCTGATTCAAGAAAATATCCTGCAACATATCCTTCATGATTACCACGTGTTTCAACAGCCCATCTCGATTTCCAGCGAGCTGTATCACGGAGAGTATAGGCCGTCTGAAGGTAACCATCGGGCTCCTGGGCGGCAAGTATGACAGGGATCCATTTTTCAAGCGTTGCTTTCATCTTTTCCTGTGCGGCAATTATCTCCTTATCCCCCTGGGGATCGATCATCAGGGCTATGCTCATCGATTCAACTGTCTGGTGAACCCATGCATTTGAGAACACATACCCTTTATGTTTTCCGTGTGGTTCTCCCCGTAAAGCCTTGCCAGCTTCAATAAAATTATCGAGACCTCCCTCCCCGAGTTTAAGATCAGTCCTGTTAATCTGGTCGATGCACCAAGGTATCCAGTTCACTATCATTGCTTTAGCCCTTGCATTCCATAAAGGGCTGTCAATTTTATACCTCTTGGTATAAACAACATCAAGCCGCTCCGGAGGTGGTAGCGAAGTCACTTTTACAGTAAGATCAGACGTCGATGAGAGCTCTCCTTCTTCAGCAGTCATGCTGAGTCAAATATTCACCTGTGTCAGAGAAAACAGCTGTAGTTGCCAGTTCTCCAGGTTTATCAAAAACAACATTGCCGGATCCGGATTTCTTTTTCCATATAATTTTTGTTACAGGAGTAACTGATTTTGTTTTTCCTGACAGATAAGTTTTCCCACCAATTATGACAGAACGGTCAGCTCCTGCTGTTGCGATTGGTGGGTGATTCGGGGTATTTTCTGCCTGGAATACCATCCATTCAAGAAGCGTAACGGTAAATCTGTCAACAGAATCCAGTTCCAGTCTAAGCTTTGTCGTTTTAACAGGATCAAATGTTGTAAGGTTAAATTTATTATTTTCCAGGCCAAGACCTGAAGCATTTTTGACAATAACAAAATCATTCCCGTCCCAGTATTTTATTCTGTAGGATTGAGGAAGTCTGACAGTATTTCTATAATTCCACAAATAAATGGCAATTCTGCCCGTAGTTACCGGTTGTATCCAGTCGTACTGGACCCATTGGGTAGAAGGACGCATTGGTGGTCTGTTGCCGCCACTCCTCATCCCTGCTGTATTTTCAAGAGTCAACCCATCATTCAGAAAGTTGAATGACATCACATAGCGTGCTGAACCTGATGATGTTGCAACAAAAGCAAGGTTATTACCCGTGGGTTGGTTATTTATTATCTGACCACACAAACATGAACAGATCGAAATAAAAATGGTTAATGCCGAGATTCGTGATTTCATATACTTTCATTATGTTTATAGGATTTAAACCACACTAAGATACTTTTTTAATCATAAAAATCTGCGGAAATCAGTACAGATTTACAGGTCACCACTACGTGGTTCAAAACCTATTCTATTATACATTTCTATAAACTGTTCGTCGCACGCGACTAAAACCCAAAAATACAACACCATATGTGCGACATATTTAAAGAAAAGAGCAGTTAAAATAATCGTGAGCTCCGTAGAGCGACCTGTTGCGTCTTAGGTGGCAATGTTTATTTCAGTTCATGAATACCTGGCTCTAATGCAGAACCCTGTGGAATAGGATTGCCAAAAAAATCAACTGACGGAGGATCAAAACCAGAAACAGATTTAATGTCAATCCCTCGATTCTTTAATGGTGACTCAGGTTTAAGCATATAACCTGAGAGTATCCCAAGCTGATATGAGGATCTGTTATATCTGTAGTAAATGGTCCATTAAGAAGAGGATCTGTCTGCATCCCGATAATTTTACCATTCATTGTCTCCTGCCCTGTAGCCTTTGTCCAGGCAAGAAGTGATTCAAATTCCCTGAACCTGATTGTGCCTCAGCACTCCACCAGTACATTCCCCAGAAATTTGCTGCCCTTGTTTTTTCCGCTTATCATCTGTACCTGAACCCAGAAAAATATTATTGCTGAAAACAAAATTCTCATGTTCCGAAGCATTCTCAAAACTGATTACCGGTGCTGATGTACTGTAAGCTACATTGTTATAAATATAACAATTGGTCAATTGTCTGCTTTCGTTCGATCCGTTCCAGATAAAGAAAGCTTCCCGATCCTTCTGTTGTGTGTGCATCGTTTATACTCACACAATAACGTATAATATTGTTTGACCAGTAAGATGCACCCGGATACTGAAATAATCCATATCCCGCACCTTCATTTTCATATGACAGGCAATATTGAATCAGGGAATTTGTAACCCCTCCGTCAAGGTCAAATCCGCCGCCGTCCTTTCCTCCTTTTGATGTCTTGTTCCGGTAACTTATGCAATACTGGATTGTTACATGATCGCTCATCCATGTCCATATGCCTACCGGACCATTTCCCTGGCGCGGCATATCCCAACCATTGTTGGTTGCAGTGCAATGATCAATTGTTACACTGTCTGATACACCCACAAGTATTCCGTTTCCGCTGTGATTATCAAGAATCGTCGGATCGCCCGCATTATTTTCAGCTTTACAGTCGCGGATCAGAATATTTCCTGACGAGATCCTGTATTTGATCCCATTACATTGATCCCGCAGAATCCATTCCCATAGGCAAGTAACCTTTGAGACCTCCATATTCCTGCAATTGTACAGATCCACTCCCGATTTCTGGAATCCTTCAGCATAAATATCCTCAACAACACAATTGGTGCTATTCAGCAACTGAAGACCATTTGTTGTGTTTCCGTCTTTGCGTCCTGAACCCTTAAGATCGAGATTGGTTATACGTATATTTTTACAATTTTCTATACGTATTGATTCTTTGCTGCCACCATTGATCACAGCTCTTCCTTCACCATAAGAACCGATAACAATCGGGACTGAATCAACCCCTTGCATATTATTTAAGATTAATGTTCCTTCAAATACCTGACCTCCGGCAAGAAAAATGCTTCCGGGTTTATTTTGAAGACGTTTGTTTGCTTCAAAAATTGTTTTTATGGGTTTTTTAAGTGTACCGGAGTATTTGTCGTTTCCTGTTTCATTATTGATATAGTATGCTTCTTTTGAAACAGGTTTATTCCGTTGAGTTTGTATTGCATGAGAGCAAAGCATACTGAAGAGAATTATATAAAAAGAATCAGGTTTTTTTCATTTAAAATGAATTTAACAGACTAAAGTCCTGAAATAGTTAAATCCATTAACCCGGCTTTAAAGCCGTGGTTTAAGCACCAGTCGTCAATCCTCAGCATGCGCTACCACGGCTTAAAGCCTAGTTAATGCTATGAAATCCGTTTGCCAACATCCTTAAACCACGGCTTTAAAGCCGTGGTTTGAGCATCACCTATTGATCGTGGCTTTAGCCCTTAAATTTTTGCATTAATTATAGGTTATTCAACAACCCATTCGTAAATACCGGATGAGAACTCCTTGCTCAATTTAATCCTGATCTTGACTGCTGATGTTTTTACAGTCTCAAACTCCATTGAATCCCATCCGTCTTTCGTTACAGTGTATGTTGATTTTGCTTTCACAGGTTTCCATATGTTTCCGGACCTTGTATTGTATTTCCCATTCATCAGGAACTCTGCAGCCTCCATCCGGACCATCATCAAACCAGTAAACCTTTGTCTTTGATATTGTTTCGGGTTTTTCAAAATCATACTGAACATATACCCACTGATCCTTATCGGGCCACCAGTGAAAGTAAGTTACCGAATGATCATTTGAATTTGACGGCTCAATCTGATCATTGACCGCAGTGATGGCTCGTGTCATCTTGTTTGCTGTTACTTTGCTCCTGCAGGCTATTGTTGGCGCAGGCAGGGGTCTCGCGCTTTCGGTTGTAGTCGGAAGCCATACCATCATCTGACCCGGACCACGATTATTCCACAAAGCATAAGGGATTAATGTGACATTCTCTTTTTCTGAAGTTTCAATTCTTCCATCCAGAGTTTTCTTTGTCTGGTAGCCCGAAGTTTTGATGATCTGGGTACCCCCGAGCAAGTCAGGAGCAAATTCAGTCGAAAAAGCTGATCCTTTGTCAATTACCAGATTAAGTACTTTCCCGTCATTATTATCGGGCCATTCGGCGCAATAAATAACCGGACCCCTCTGAACAGCCATTTTGCCAATATCATCCTTAATCCTTTCATCAGCGATCACTGCCCTTACAGGCATTGGCAGATCGAGCAGGATCTTATCTCCCTTGTTCCATTTTCTGTTAATAACAGCATAGCCATTTTCGATTTCGGGAGTCAGTGTTTCTCCATTTACCGAGAGTTTGAAGGATTCATTATTCTGATCCGTGAATTTGTAAAGACCTCCAGGAATAGCTTCATTACGAGCCCATCCCGGAATACGAAGCTTCAGTTTAAACCTGCCTTGTGATTCAGGATCAACTGTCATTTCCACTTTACCATTCCATGGGAAATCAGCTTTCTGGGATACTTTAATTTTCCTGTTCCCAAGTGAAATATCCGCATCATTTGATATATAAAGGTTCACATACAGTTCATTCTTTGTCACCCCATAAATATACCCCGGAATTGCAGGAACAAATCTTGCAACATTTGACGGACAGCAGGCACAGCCGAACCAGGCCTGACGTTCGTGCTGACCATTTGATTCAAGCGGATTCGGATAAAAGAACCTGTCGGCAGAAAGCGATACTCCTGAAAGCATTGAATTATAAAGTGTCTTCTCAAGAATGTCAATGTACTTCCCGTCTCCATGCAAAAGGAAAAGCCGGTGATTGAAAAAGATATCTCCTATCGATGCACATGTTTCACAATAGGCTGACATATTCGGCAATACAAACGGATCAGCAAATCCTTCATTTCCTCCGGTTGCTCCGATTCCTCCGGTTAAATATATCTTACCATCATCGATATCTTCCCATATCCTGGTGATCGCATTCAGGTAGGCATCATTTTTTTCAATAGCGGCAATATCGGCCATCCCGGAATACATGTATGTTGCCCTTACCGCATGGCCGACCGCTTCAGTCTGGTCAACCACTCTCTTATTTGCCTGGTTATAAGCATCTCCCTTTGGACCGCGGATATCGAGGAAAAACTTTGCAAGATCAAGATACTTCTTCTCACCGGTAGCCCTGTAAAGCTTAACAAGTCCCATCTCGATAACCTGGTGACCGGGATATACTTTTACCTTATCCAGGCCAAAATCCTTATTTACCAGATCAGCAGATTTAATGGCAATGTCAAGAAGTGAGCGCTTACCCGTTGCCTGGTAATGAGCGACTGCAGCTTCATAAAGATGGCCAAGGTTATAAAGTTCATGACTCAGAATGGAATCATTTTCCCACCTGTTTTTACTTGCCCACTCATGCAATCCTTTCCCCCCATGCATTTCAGCAATAGTCCTGTTGGTGTAGAGATAGCCGTCATCTTCCTGTGCAAGGCCAATTTTCCAGATAAGTGTATCAAGATATGCATCAAGCTTCGGATCGGGATAAGTCTGCAGGGAATATGATGCACCTTCGATGATTTTGAAAACGTCGGAATCGTCAAATGGATAAATAGTTTTAAAGGTTCCGGTGTCAAGTCCGCCGGCAATCTCAAAGTTTTTAACCCTGCCGGATGATTCGCAATAGGAAAATGCTATCGGAATTGTGACAGTTGCATTTTTCTTTATCCGTGGGGCCCAGAAATTATCCGTAAGCTTAACCGATGTAAACGGAACCGGCTGAATTGGGTAGTCGGCATCGGAGTTTTTGCTGCATCCGGTAATAAGCAGAGAAGCAATTGTGATAAGTAATATCTGGTGGAAGAGTTTTTCCATATGCACGTTTATTTCTGAATTTGTTCTTTTTACCCCGGAGTGACAATGAGTTTAACGGAGTTTCACTATTTTAGTCTAAACCACTCCTTTACTGCGCTTTTGTCATTCTGCCTCACCCCCTAAATCCCCCTCTACCGGGAGAGAGGGGGACTTTATTCACGTTCTTAAAGCCCCTCCCTCCCTGGGGGAGGGGTTTAGGGAGAGGCCGATACCTTCCAGGGAGGGGTTTAGGGAGAGGTGTTTCAGAGATTATTTTGTTAATTCCAGCACCACTACCGACTTGGATGGCATTGTAACCGTCAGAACTCCATCCTTGTATGTAAATCCGTTAAAAGCTTCCGGTTTTACCTTATCACCAGCCTCAAATGTATTCATTGCATTCATTGCATCTGCAGTAAGAACCTCGCCGGTAATCTTTTTATAGGTTTCACCAATGACAGGACAGGTGACCACAATTGATTTGTTCGGATTGAGATTTGCAAGTGATATATGGATCCTTCCATTTTTATCCAATGATGCAGAGGCTGAAACAGCCGGAATCTTTCTGTCGCCAAATACATAATCCTCGCACCTAAGATCAGTTTTAAGAAGCTGAGCTTCCTGGTGAACCCTGAACATCCTGAATACATGGTATGTCGGTGTCAGGACCATTTTATCATCCTTTGTAAGGATCACCGACTGCAGGACATTGACCATCTGTGCAAGATTAGCTACTTTAACCCTGTCGGCATGCTGGTTGAAAATATTCAGATGGATTGCTGCTGTCAGTGCATCCCTGAGGGTGTTTTGCTGGTACAAAAATCCCGGATTGGTACCTGGCTCAACATCGTACCAGTTGCCCCATTCATCAACAACAAGTCCTTTTGTCTTCTGAGGATCATAGCGGTCCATTATTGCTTCATGTCCCTTAATTACCTCATCCATCTGAAGGTTTGCCCTCATAGTCTTAAACCATTGGTTTTCATCAAAATTAGTGGCAGATCCCTTGCTTCTGTTCCAACCATCGGGAACTGAATAATAATGAATTGACAATCCCTGGAATCTTCCGCGCGATGCCGGATCCTTCATCAGTGTCTCTGTCCATGCAACATTGAAATCGGATGGTCCGCAGGCAACCCTGTAAAGCCGGTTGTCGCCATAGTTATTAAGGTATGTTGAAAACTGCCTCATCACATCTGTATAGAATTCGGCAGTCATATTTCCCCCGCATCCCCAGTTCTCGTTGCCTATTGCCCAATATTTTACTTTCCATGGCTGTTCCCTGCCGTTTTCCTTGCGAAGCCTGGTCATGGGACTGTCGGACACCGGATGTGAGATACTCCACCCATTCTGCCATCTCCCTGACAGTTCCGGAACCTACATTGCCATTTATATAAGCATCGCAGTCGAGCAGTTCAGTAAGTTTCATGAATTCGTGGGTCCCGAAGGAATTATCTTCAGTTACACCTCCCCAGTGGGTGTTGACAATTGAAGCCCGCTTTTCCTGCGGACCGATACCATCTTTCCAGTGATATGTGTCGGCAAAGCATCCGCCCGGCCATCTGAGGTTAGGAATTTTCATTTCACGCAAAGCAAAAAGAACATCATTCCTGATTCCGTAGGTGTTTGGTATCTTTGAATTTAATCCGACCCACAGGCCTTCATAAATACATCTGCCAAGATGTTCCGAGAAGTGACCGTAGATATCCTTGCTGATAACCGGTCCGGGGTTATTTGCCACTACGACAAATTGATTTACAGTTACAAGATTTTCTTTTTGAGCTGATGCAATAAAGCCTGCCTGAAAAAGAAAAACAAAAATGAGAATTAAAGATTTTCGCATAGGTTTACAGGTTTTTAAATTATTGGCTTTCCTTAGTGTTACTTCGTGGCATCCTTTGTCTCCTTCGTGGTAAAATTCTTTTTAACCACAAAGGCGCACTAAGGTTAACACAAAGGGTCACGAATGTTATTTCAGTTCATTTTCCACAAACGACCCCAGCTTTTTATACTTAATATAAAGATCATTATATCTCACAGCTCTTTTGGGATCGGGTTTGTATTCTTTCTCAAATCCGCCTCCCATTGCTTTCTGCGCTGTTCCAAAATCCTTATGCACACCGGCCATAACAGATGCAGCCATTGCAGATCCGAGTGCACATGTCTGATCTGCACTTGCAACCTTGATAGGCATATTGAGCACATCTGCAACTATCTGCATCACAAACGGATTCTTTTTGGCAACTCCTCCAATGGCAATTACTCCATCGATACGCACACCTTCTGAGACAAAACGGTCATTGATCATTCTTGAACCGAATGCAGTTGCCTCAACAAGCGATTTAAATATCCTGGGGGCATCTGAACCCAGTGATAATCCTGAAATTGCTCCTTTCAGTTCCTGATTTGCATAAGGAGTTCGCCGGCCATTGAGCCAGTCAAGAGCAACAATTGCAGTTTCCTCATCAGCCAGTGATTCTGCCTGTTTGCTGAGCTCAGCTATCATCCGGTCGGCAGTTTCTTTACGGATCCTCTCTTTTGTCTTTTCATCCAGCCAGTTCATTTTCGAATGATCTCAGCTACAGGCCACATAAGCAGTTTGCCGAACCAGGCATAAATGTCACCAAAGGCCGACTGTCCTGCTTCAAGTCCAAGCATACCGGGAATTATTGATCCGTCAACCTGTCCGCATATTCCTGCCACAAGCTTATCTCCAACCTCATTCATCGGCGAAACAAGCATATCGCAAGTGGAGGTTCCCATAACCTTCATGAGCTGATAAGGCTTTATTTCACCTCCGATAGCTCCAAGATGGGCATCAAATGCTCCTGTTCCCACTTTTACGCTGGCAGGCAGGCCAAGTCTCTTTGCCCACTCTTCTGACAGATTGCCAACACTGACATCACAGGTGAAAGGTATCGCTGAATAAGTCTTTCCCTCAATCCGGCCAGAACGGGATCGAGCCTTGTAAGGAACTTTTCGTCAGGAAGGCCATTGAAATCTTCATGCCACATTGCTTTATGGCCGGCTGCACAACGGCTTCTTTTCATTGTCAGAGGATCAGTATACCCTGTAAGCAATGCGGGGATCCAGTCGCAGTGTTCAACCCACGAAAAAGCATTTTTCCTTACCTTTTCGTTGGACACGCAATACATGCAGAATCTTTGCCCAGAACCATTCTGATGAGTATACCCCGCCCTCAAATTTTGTATAATCAGTTCCTCCCCATGACCTTGCCAGTTCGTTGATCTCAGCAGCTTCCTTTACTGCTGTATGATCCTTCCACAATACAAACATTGCATCGGGATCATTTTCAAATCCCTGTTTCAGTGAAAGAGGCACACCGTTTTTATCGACTGCAACCGGAGTAGACCCTGTAGTATCAACTGTTATTCCGACAATATTGCTGATTATATCAGCCGGCAGTCCTTTCAGGGCTTCCTTTACGGAAAACTCCATTCCTTCTATATAATCAAGAGGGTGCTGACGGAACCGGTTGGCTGAAGGATCGCAATATAATCCTTTCTTCCATCTGGGATATTCAAATACTGATGTCCCTACAGTCTCTCCGTTGCCAGTATCAACGACAACCGAACGGACCGAGTCTGTACCATAATCGAGCCCGATTACATATTTCTTTATCATATTCTGAATTTTAATTTCACTTCTTTTTCCCCTGCCCGTAATATGCATTCTTTCCATGTTTGCGCTGAAAGTGCTTATCAAGGAGATTCTGATCAATAGGTTTACTGTGATTTAAAAGCACTGTATAGAATGCCATTCTGGCTATCTCCTCAAGTGCAACTGCATTGTAAACAGCCTCCCCGGCATCGAGACCCCAGCAGAATGGTCCGTGACAGTTTACCAATGCTGATGGTACAGCAAGGGGATCCGAAATTCCCAGCCTCTCAACGATCACCTTTCCGGTATTCAGTTCATAATCCTTTTTAATCTCATTGTCACTGAGTTTCCGGGTACATGGAACTTCTCCGTAATAGTGGTCAGCGTGGGTTGTGCCGAACGGGGGAATATCTTTCCCCGCCTGGGCCCATGCAGTGGCATAAGCAGAATGTGTATGCACCACTCCGCCGATTGAAGACCAGGTTTTATACAGGAACAGATGGGTGGGAGCGTCGGTTGATGGTTTGTATTTTCCTTCAACTATATTTCCTTCCGCATCTATAACAACCATATCATCGGCTTTCATTGATGAATAGCTTACACCCGACGGCTTGATAACAATAAGTCCGCTTTCCCTGTCTTTTCCACTTACGTTTCCCCAGGTGTGAATAACAAGTCCTTGTTTTACCAGGTCGATATTGGCCTGAAAAACAATCTTCTTCAATTTCTCCAGCATAACTCTTTAAACTTTAAGTACTCCAAACTTTAGGCACTCTAGTGCATTCTCCTAATTGACATCCAGGCTGAAGTCAAAACCCTGCTTCTTAAGTATTTCGTAGCGCTCTCTGTTGAATTTATAAGTAAAAAGCTCCTTTCTTGGAGGTATCCCTCTCTTTCTCATCAAGTTTTTCAAGGATATTCATTGACAATATTTTCTTCCTGAAATTTCGTTTGTCAATAGTCGCGCTGATAAATAGCTTCATAGAGATCCTGAAGCTGAACAAGTGTAAATTTTTCAGGCAAAAGTTCAAAGCCCACAGGTTTTACTTTGATCTGCATCTGGAGCTCATTCAAGAGCCCTGTCAACCATATCCCTGTGGTCGAAAATAAGATGCGGCAAACGGGCAAGTGACTGCCAGTGAGCACCATTCACTTCTTTAAGCTTCCTGTCAATATCCTGAATTTTAATAAGTGCACTATAGGATGTTGATATCACTTTTGCACCAGGATCCCTTTGAACATCGCCATAGGTATATGATTGTTCCATATAGACATCCCTGAGTCCCGTAAGCTGGAAAAGGATCCGGCATGCAGCCTCATCAAGGCTTTCATTTTCCGTTACAAAACCTCCTGCAAGCGACCATTTACCCTTGGCGGGCTCAAAGCTTCTCTTGATTAAAAGAAGCTTTATTTCCTTTTCAAGAATGTCATAGCCGAAAATAATGCAATCGACAGCAACAAGATGCCTTGGATGTTCTGAATAAAGCTTCATAAGATGTATTCAGATTAAAAACCGGTTACGAAAACTTCAAAATCAGAACCATGTTAAATTATACCTCCTGAAATATGATAATAAATCTCGTTCCATCGGATTTCCTTCTTAAATGCCGTGAGATCGCATTTTTCATCGATCAGAAGAAATTCAATTCCCATCATTTCGGACAGATCTTCAATGTATTCAGCATTTATTGCAGTACTGAAACCTGTATGATGTGCTCCTCCCGCAAGGATCCATGCTCCTGCCCCGGTCTTCAGATCGGGCATTGGTTTCCACAGAACACTTGCCACCGGAAGGTTTGGCATATCAGGACAATCGACCACCTCCACCTTGTTTACAATCATTCTGAACCTGTTGCCCAGATCGATCAGTGAAGCACAAATAGCATTTCCTGTTGCAGATTTGAATACCAGTCTGGCCGGATCGGCCTTGCCTCCTATTGATAGAGGATGCACCTCGAGATAAGGCTTGTCAGAAGCTATTGAAGGGCAGACCTCCAGCATATGTGCTCCCAGGACTCTCATCCCGGCAGGATCAAGATGGTATGTATAGTCCTCCATAAAGGAAGTTCCTCCGGGAAGTCTTGAAGCCATAACCTTCATCGATCTGACCAGCGCAGCAGTTTTCCAGTCACCCTCAGCTCCGAATCCGTATCCTTTTTCCATCAAGCCTCTGAACAGCAAGACCCGGTAATTGTTTCAAACCATGAAGATCCTCAAACGTCGTTGTAAATGCCTTGAAATTACCGGCTTCCAGGAACTTTTTCATTCCTGCTTCTATCCTTGCAGCATCCCTGAGAGTTTCAGATTTTTCAACATCCCTTGTCAGATTATAAGAAGCCCTGTACTCTTCAATCAAGCTATTAACTTCGTTATCAGAAGCAGAATTTACGGCAGCAACAAGATCTCCGATTCCATACCCGTAAACAGAATAACCCATTTTCATCTGGGCGCTGACTTTATTTCCTTCTGTTACAGCAACATCACGCATATTATCACCGAATCGGGCTATTTTCATATTACGTGCATCATCGAATGCTGCAGCAGCTCTTGTCCATACAGATATCCGGTCGACAGCCTCAGGATCTTCCCAGTGTCCGACAACAACTTTACGGTTCAGACGCATTCTTGAACCAATGAATCCGAACTCGCGGTCACCATGTGCTGATTGATTAAGGTTCATAAAATCCATATCAATGGTATCCCATGGAATGTCCCTGTTGAGCTGGGTATGAAAATGCAGGAATGGTTTGTTCAGAACACTCAGTCCTCTGATCCACATTTTTGCCGGGGAAAATGTATGCATCCATGTAATCAGCCCGATGCAATTTTTATTATTATTTGCATCGGAACATAGTTCAAATATCGAATCCGGAGTAGTTAGTACCGGTTTGAAGATTATCCTTACAGGGATTTTCTGCGAATTGTCAAGAGCTTCTGTAATGGCTTTTGAATCAGCCGCAACCTGAAGAAGTGTTTCAGGTCCATACAAATGCTGACTTCCGGTGACGAACCAGACCTCTTTATTATTTAAATTATCCATGTCAAATTATCATTAAGTTCTTATAAAGTTGAATTATCCTACCAGAAATAAATATAGAATACAACACATGCAGCCACTACTACTAGTGAAGCAATTACATCAAGAGTACTCCAGCTATTTCGTGTTTCTTTACGCTGTTCAGAACTTTGCGAGAAATAAGTTAATCCCTGTAATTGCTCGACACTGGCTTTTGGAGTAAAGAAACTGATGACAACCATTAATAACATTGTAAATAAAAACAAGATAATGCAGAATTGGAGCCAGTTGATATTAAGGACCGTAAATATACCTGAACGGAGTGATAGGATCAGTAACCAATTTTTCTGTAATATGATCATAATGTGAACCCGGATCAAAAACCATTAATCCAAGTCTTAAGAAACCAATCAGAGCACCTATTAATAATCCCCACTGACCGGCTTTTGGAGTAATCCTTTTATTAAACACACCAAGGAGAAATACGGCAGCAATTGCCGGTGCAATAAGCGACTGGACTTTCTGGAGATAATCATAAAGGACTGAGCCAATACTTTTCATTATAGGAATCCAGACCAAACCTAATAATACAACCGTTATGGTTGCAATACGTCCAATCACAACCAGCCGATGTTCAGTGGCTTCAGGATGGTACTGTTTATAGAAGTCAATAGTAAATAAGGTTGCAGAAGAGTTAAAGTGAGCTGCCAGGGAAGTCATCAGGGCTGCAATAAATCCAACAACAACGATACCTTTGACACCCATCGGCAATAAGGTGCCTACCAGAGTACCATAAGCTTCGTTGTTGTCAGTAAAGACAAGAACACCCTGAGTTCTTAAAGCAGCAGCGATCATACCTGGTATTAAGAACATAAAAACCGGTAAAATTTTAAGAAATCCGGCAAAAATTGTCCCTCTGCGGGCTTGTGTTAAATTCTTTGCAGCAAGTGCTCTTTGCACAATATGCTGGTCAGTACACCAATACCATAAACCGATAATGGCAGCACAAAAGAATACGCTTGCTCCG
The DNA here is from genome assembly GCA_963746685.1 of uncultured Bacteroidales bacterium. Taxonomy (GTDB): domain Bacteria; phylum Bacteroidota; class Bacteroidia; order Bacteroidales; family VadinHA17; genus LD21. The sequence goes on along the minus strand of CAVVBY010000033.1, from coordinate 429,140 downwards.
GGAAATTCATTATACCACCTGTCAGCTTTATCAAAATGGAAAAGATGCATGTTGGTTGCGCCATTTGCGCTTGTAAGTTCCACAAGCTTCTGCCAGCCATCGATAAGACCTCCGCCACCAACTTTAATCAGGCCCAGGATCAGGATTGTTATAGCACCAATAATAAGAATAGGAGCCTGAACAACCGAAATTGTCATAATACCTTTCATACCACCTAAAACAGTAAATATTCCAGTCAAAAGCACAAGTCCGATTGCCCCGTACCAGAAATCAATACCAAGTACAGATTGAAGGAAAATACCACCGGTAAAGGCAGTTACAGATACTTTTGTCAAAACATAACTGATCAATGTGATAATTGAAAGCGTAGAACTCGTTTCCCTGGTATACCGTAATTTTAGAAACTCCGGCATCGTAAAAACCCTGCTATGCTGATAGAAAGGGACAAATACCCAACCCAGGATTAAGATCGCCCATCCATGCATTTCCCAGTGAGCCATTGCCATTCCGCTCTCTGCTCCTGCACTTGCAAGACCAACGAGGTGTTCAGAACCTATGTTTGCTGCAAAAATTGCAGCACCTACCGCCAGCCACGTTTCACTGCGGCCTGAAAGGAAATAATCACTTGTATTGTCCTTTTTATGTTTTATTACCCATAGAACAATACCAACCAGACCTGAAAAAAACAAAACCAGTATAATCCAGTCTAATGCTGCCATGTTAATTACTTTTAGTTATTAATATTTGATTATTTGAATTTCAAGAGGTTCAGGTTAAGGGAAAAAAGAGAAGGGTCCTTCTCTTCAAATTTATATAAAAATAATTTTAAATGTACCTTATACACTTAAAATTATTTCCACTCCTTCAGTGCTTCCTGAATAAAATCGATAATCCTCTGATTTTCTGCTTTACCCGGGCCGGTTATCGGGAAAGATTCACCGAATTTAAAATGGATTATTTTTTTGCTGTCAAGCGGACCAAGTTCCTTAATAAGTTTACCCTGTCCCCAGAAATCAGTCTTAAGTGCAAAAGGGACAACATTCACTCCGGCTTTCTTTGCCAGCTTTACTCCGAGAGAGTTAAATTCCTCGGGTTTGAATTCGACACTGCGGGTGCTCTGAGGGAAAATTATTATAGATATCCCTTTTGACAGAAGCTCCATCCCTTTTGTCATAACCTCTTCAAAGTCTTTTCTGGGGTCTGTCCTTCCTACAACAATCGGATCTCTCGATCTCATTACATGACCGAAAAGAGGATGCCGGACAAGACTCTCCTTTACAACAAAAGTAACCTCGCGGTGCGGGGCAATAATTCCAGGAAGCACCATTGTCTCAAGAGTGCTCATATGATTGCCAATGAATACTACCGGTCCGGGATCCTTTGAAATATTTTCCATCCCTGAAATCCGGTACACACCACCTGCTTTTTCAATAAACCTGAAAATATAAATGGATGAATCTGCCCATGCTTTCGTGTCATATATTCCTTTTATCGCCTGTCTTCTTGTTTTCAGGACAACTCCGGCATATTTAAGTGTAAAATATAACCTGTTGCAATGGATGATTTTATCCCAAAGACTTTTTTCGCCCTTTGCTGGACTATTATAAGTATATGAGTCGAAATATCCGTAATTCATTAATGAAAATTATATCAGTTTTTGCTTGTTTTCCCTGTACAATTTCAAGCCATCAATTATTATTTCATAAGCTTTTTCGCGGTTTATAAACTCCTCAACAGTAACATTTTTGTGTTCAAGCTTCTTATAATCCTCAAAGAACTTTTTCAGTTCAACAAGCGTATGAGGCGGTAGTTCGGAGAGCTCATTGAATATAATTCACCGACATATCATTCCTGGCAACAGAAATGATCTTGATATCCCTCTCCTCCTGATCAATCATCTCCATTGCTCCTATCACTTTTGCTTCAATTATGCACGACGGGAAAACATCAATGGAACAGATCACAAGGATATCGAGCGGATCGTGGTCGTCGCAGTAAGTTTGCGGGATAAATCCGTAATTGGCCGGATAATGGACCGAAGAAAAGAGGACCCTGTCGAGCCTTAAAATACCTGATTCTTTGTCGAGCTCATACTTTCCTTTTGACCACTTTGGTATTTCAATGAAACACCTGACACAGGCAGGAACTTCTTTCCCGGGATCGATGCCATGCCATGGATGTGACTGTTGAAATATAATTCTGCATAATTCAGGTTATCAATGTGTATAACATCTCCTGAAAATTGACTAATACAAATCTAATATTAAAATTGTAAATTTATCCGGTTATCAAATCGTTAAAATGTTCTCAGGCCTGATTTCATGAAGCTCTCTTTACTTGATGCAATTGTATTCTTTGTCCTGGTATTCGGGAATGTCGCTTTTGGTGCTAGCATTCTTCTTCCGGAATAAAACATCAGATCAATTTACCACTGGAGGCGGGAAAATTCCTGCCTGGGTCGTAGGAATGTCAATCTTTGCAACATTTGTAAGCAGTATAAGCTTTCTGGCGCTACCCGGTAAAGCATATGCATCAAACTGGAATGCCTTTGTCTTCAGCCTGTCAATACCATGTTGCCTCCTTCGCAGCTGTGAAATTTTTTGTCCCGCTTTACAGAAGATTGGAAATGTCTCTGCATACTATTACCTGGAGCTTCGCTTCGGGGCATGGGCACGGATGTATGCATCTGCATGCTATATTCTGACACAGCTGATGCGTACGGGGGCAATCCTTTTACTTCTGGCTCTTCCCGTGAATGCTCTTTTCGGATGGAATGTAAATACCGTGATCATTGTAACAGGACTTGCAGTGATTTTATACTCTATGCTTGGCGGAATAAAGGCTGTGATCTGGACTGATACCATCCAGGGAATCATATTGATAGCAGGAGCTGTCATCTGTGCCATTTTCCTTACATTTTCAATGCCCGGAGGAGTGACCAGGCTTTTTGAAATTGCTTCTGAAAATAATAAATTCAGTCTCGGAAGTTTTGGACCCAGCCTCAGGGATTCCACCTTCTGGGTGGTCCTGATTTATGGCTTATTCATTAACCTTCAGAACTACGGCATTGATCAGAACTACATTCAAAGGTACATGACTACAAGTTCAGAAAAGGAAGCCAAATCGTCGGCACTTTTCGGATCATTGCTGTACATCCCTGTTTCACTAATATTCTTTTATATAGGAACAGCCCTCTTTTCGTTCTATACTGCACAGCCTGATCTTTTACCCGATGAACTGAAGTTGCCGGGAGCAGGGGATAAGGTATTTCCATATTTCATTGCGACAGGGTTGCCTGCAGGTTTGACCGGTCTCCTTATCGCTGCAATATTTTCGGCTGGCATGAGCACGGTTTCTACAAGTCTCAACAGTACTGCAACCATTGTTCTGTCAGATTACTACAAAAGATATTTTAACAAAGGAGCTGATGAAAAATCATCTATGCGGGTACTTCACATTTCATCATTAATAACAGGTATGCTTGGGATCGGAATTGCACTTTTACTTGTTGGCGTTGAAAGCGTTCTGGATGCCTGGTGGGCACTGGCTTCAATTTTCAGTGGCGGAATGCTCGGCCTCTTCCTCCTGGGATATGTTTCGAAAACAGCAAGGAAAACTGATGCTGTTATTGGCGTGATAATCGGGGTTATTCTGATAATATGGATGAGCCTTTCACCGGTTTATTTTACTGAAGGAGAAAATGCTGGCATTCAGGAGCCCGTTTCACAGCAATCTGACAATTGTATTCGGAACAATTACAATATTTCTGGTGGGATTTTTAATAAGTAAATTGTTTCACCCCCCAACCCCCCAAGGGGGGCTAAAAACTATAATATAATGAAAAAAACATTAATATTTTTCTCAGCACTTCTCATCTGCAATTCCGTCGTTCCACAAAATCTTTACAAAGGGAACAAGTGCATTATCAGATCGGAATTTATCTATCAGCCGGAAGAAGTCAAATTCCCGAGTTGTCATGCTTCGACAATTGCAGAAACACCTGACGGATTGATTGCTGCATGGTTTGGCGGTACAGCTGAAAAAAATCCTGACGTCGGAATATGGGTAAGCCGGTTCACAAACGGGAAATGGTCAAAACCGGAAGAGGCAGCCAACGGGATAAGAGAAAATAATAAACGATACCCATGCTGGAATCCTGTTCTTTACAATTCAGGAGATGAGATACTTCTTTTTTATAAGGTTGGGCCAAGCCCTTCAGAATGGTGGGGCGAACTGATAATCTCAGATGATAAAGGCATCTCCTGGTCTGCATCGCACAAGCTTCCTGAAGGTATTATCGGGCCTGTCAAAAATAAGCCTGTACTTCTGAAAAACGGCGTTCTGCTCTGCCCTTCAAGTTCTGAAAATGACGGATGGAGAGTACACATGGAAATGACTTCCGATAACGGAATAACCTGGACAAGAACCCAGGCATTGAATGATAAGAAAATAGCAGCCATCCAGCCTTCAGTATTGATCTATCCTTCAGGGAAACTTGAGATCTTATGCCGCAGTAAACAATCCAGAATACTGACATCATGGTCGGAAGATAACGGAGCCAGCTGGACAGAACTTGTTCCTTCCGCGATCCCGAATCCAAACTCCGGGATTGATGCCGTGTCGCTGAAAGACGGAAGGCACACTGCTGGTTTATAATCACCTCACCTCCGGACGCAACATGCTGAACGTGGCTATTTCGGATGATGGCATTAACTGGAAGCCTGCCGTCCTTCTTGAAAATGATATAAAAGACACGGAGTACTCCTACCCTGCCGTAATTCAATCAAAAGACAATATGATCCATATCACCTATACATGGAACAGGAAACTTGTAAAACATGTTGTTATTGATCCCGGACTTATCGAGGTAAGATCATTTACCAACGGAGCCTGGCCTGCCGAATAACGAGCATAAAGGTTTATTTTCCAATGATTGGCAGTATCAACAGTACTGCCGACAATACAACAAGAATTCCGACAGCACCCCATCCGATAATATTCTGAATTGGCTTGTTTGTATAATTGCCCATTATCTTTTTATTGTTTATAAGAAGGATCATACTGACCAGTACTACCGGTAATAATATCCCGTTCAGCACCTGCGACCATATTGAAATATCAATCAGCGGGGCATTTGGTATCAGAATAATTATTGCTGAAATTACCAGGATCCCTGTATACAGAATATAAAACTCCTTTGCCTCATCCCAGCTCTTGTCAATTCCTGCTTCAAAACCAAAAGCTTCACAGACATAGAAAGCTGTTGCAAGTGGCAGAATTGTAGCTGAAAACACCGAAGCAACAAAAAGTCCGAAAGCAAACACCTGCGATGCCAGTTGACCTGCAAGCGGTTTAAGTGAGAGTGCCGCATCCTTGGCTTCGGTGATCTCTATACCATTGGGATATAATGTCGAACCACAGGCTACCATAATGAAAAAAGCCACTACAACCGTAACGACGCAACCCACCACAATATCAATCACGGTAAATTTGTAGTTCTTCATCTTCAGTCCTTTTTCAATGACAGACGACTGCATGTAAAACTGCATCCATGGAGCAATTGTGGTTCCGACCAGAGCAATGACCATAGTAAGACTTTGTGTATTTAATTCAATGCCTGGACGGATAATTGCAGATCCGATCTCACTCCAATGCGGTTTGGCCATCAGGGCAGAGACCACATAAGTAAGAAGTGAAACACTGAAAATCAAAAATATACGTTCAGCGATCTGGTAAGTTCCCTTCACAACCAGGATCCAGACAAGAATTGCTGCAACCGGTACAGAAATATATTTGCTGACTCCGAATATTTCCATGCTCCCGGCAACACCGGCAAACTCAGTTGTCGTGTTGCCAATATTGGAAAGAAGCAATCCGATAAAAATGAAAAAAGTAACCTTGACACCAGCATTCTCCCTTATAAGGTCTGACAGCCCTTTACCGGTAACGATTCCCATCCTGGCATTCATTTCCTGGATTACAAGAAGAACGATAAGTGAAGGTATAAGGGTCCAGATCATTCCGTAACCGTACATGGCACCAGCTACAGAATATGTTGTAATACCGCCGGCATCATTATCGACACTTCCGGTAATAATACCAGGTCCGAGCAAGGCAAAAAATATTGCAAGCTGTTTGAATAGATTGCTTTTAAAAAATTTAGCCCTGAACATTTCTACGATTTTTTATCTTTTCCTGGTTCTTCTTTCACGGATCAGATCCTCAACAATATCGTCAATAACAACCATTCCCTGCAACTGAAAGTTCTCATCAACAACTGGGACCGCAAGAAGATTATACTTGGAAATGATTTCTGCAATTGCACTTACTTTCTGTTTATCAAACAGGTAAACCGGTTTTGCTTTCATTATCTGACTGACTGTTAAGAGTGGTTCTGCAACAACAAGGTCGCGAAGGTTGAAATTACCTATCAGCTCATCATTCTGTTCTACTACAAACAGATTATAAAGCTCAACAGCCTCAGGTTTTTTTGCTCTCATTTCCACAAGGACCTCTGCAACAGTCAAATCTGCAGTGAATGATAAATAATCGGTTGTCATCAGACTTCCAACCATATCATCTTCATATTCAAGCAATTCTCTTACTTCCTTAGATGACTCAGCTTCCATCTCATTTAACAGCATCTCAGCTTTGTCATCTTCCAGTTCATCGAGGATGTCTGCCACCTCATCGGCTGGCATTTTTTCAAGAACATCAGCCATTTTGTCCACCGGCAGATTTTCCACCATATGAACCTGTGCACGTGATTCAAGTTCTTCCAGATACATCAGCAGCTTTCTCTTCGTCGAGAGATGAAAAAACCGACATACTCGATTTTTTACCAAGATCCTCCAGAATATCTGCCAGATCGGAAGGGTGAAGAGTGTGAAGCTTTGCATAGCTTTTTGAAAGCTTGATATTCAGGTTTGAAAAATCAATTGCCTGCACATCATCCCAGAGAATAAATTTTGCAGGTATGTTTATTCTGAAAAGGGAAAGAACTTTTTTTAATGGGAATTGATATTCCGATCCTGCGCAGAAGACCTTCTATTCCTATATCAACTGCAACAGCAAATGTTCCGGCAGGAAGGGTGGCAAGCCTGACATCATTTACCCTGTACAAGCTTGCGACCGTTAAGATCCACTATCTGTTTGTCGAGAATGTTTTCGACAAGCAGAAGTCCGTTAACAACCTCATCATTACTAAGTTCTATCAGGTCGGAACAGGTTACATTGATCATCTCCCGGGCTTTTACAACCCTGAAGGTCTTAAAAGAATAAAACTTCGTTTCTTTGCCGATCTTCAGCTTAATCCCGGTAACAAGCTGCTGGTTGGGATCATTCTGTCCTGACGGAACTGTACTGATCAGCAAATCCTTGATTACACCAATAGCATCGCCATCAGCTCCGAATACTTCTTTCCCGATTATTCCGCTTAAATAAAATGTTGTGAGTGAAGTCATAGTCACCTCCTTACTGTTTCTGACATAGCAGGAAGCGACCGGATGAACAGGCTGGCTCCTCTAAATCAGGATTTTAATTAATATACTCGCAGGGCCGTCGTCCATTTGATAATGAAAATTGATTTCGCGGCATAAAAGTAAATTTCATCATTTAACTTTCCAAATAAAAAGTAGAAGAAAGTGACTTAGAGTGCCTAAAGTGCCTAAGTACTTAGAGTTAATAAACTTTAAGTACTCCAAACTTTAGCTCACTCCAAACTTATATTATAAAAGGTATTATTGCTTTTCTGTCTGAAGGATATTCCGGGAAATGATTTTTGTACCATTTGTGGGATGTAATTGCCCTCGGGAAAAGATTTGCAAAAGTAAATACAGAAAATGCCAGACCAGGTAATGACCAGGTCATAATTGCCCAGCCAGCCCATTCGATAATCTCTCCGAAATAATGAGGTGACTTGAAATATAATTAAAAAGCCAGCCATGTGGAATAACATATTCCTCAGGACTCTTTTTCCTGAAAACTCTGAGTTTTTCATCGGCGGTTTTATTAATTATAAATCCTGTTATAAAATATTATTATGCCGGAAATAAACTGCCATGTCAGCAAAGCCATGAAAGTATTGTAGCTGTACAGATTGAATATGCCATAACCATTAGCAAAACCATTCAGACAGTTGAAGATAAATGCCATTGATGCAACTATGAACGGGTATGGCTTTTCTCTGCCCGACTGACTGAAAGGATAGATAAAAGTCCGCTGAATATAATGACTCAGCCATAAAATGAGGAAAATGATCTCAGGCAAGGTTTTAATATCAGAAGTGATAAAAAAAATGGATCATCAGGAATGGAGACGGGAACTCCATTATCATCCATGCCCACTTCGATTTAATTGCAGGACCCCATCCTTTTCTTGAGAATTTGCCATAGGGAGCTGAAATAAAAAAGAGCAGTATAAAGACAATTAGTGCAAAACTGAAGATCAGGATAATTGAGTATTTATAAAGTATATTCATTGGGTTTAGTCATTTATCTTTCAAGTGTCTCCGTTCTCGCTATCGTTTCAGCTTCAGCTTCAGCTATCAGTTTATGCCTGTTGCCCGTTGCCTGTAGCCTGTAGCCTTTAATAATGTTTTATAATCCGATCCCCATCACATTCAGCGTCTGCGGTATCCAAACCCTGTACCTCGAATCTTCACCCCACGTGTTTCCTGCGGATGCAAAATCACAGAAGCTGATCTGCTTTGGCTCCCGGAATTCACCCTCAAGATCAGTTCCAAGTGCCAGCGGAGCCGTAAATGCCATCCAAATATTTGGCGGCTTACGTGAAACAGGAACAAGGTCAACTACACCATTTTTTTCACTTATGACTGCTGATTCATAAATAAACCCATCGTTAAACCTTGTATCGCGGGCAAGGACAACAGGTCCCCTTAGAATTGCCTGATAGCCGTTTTGCCGGATAAGTCTGGCAGAAAGATCCAATTTCAATAATACCCGATCATTTTTGTTCCACAATCGTGTTATTTGTTTATATGTGCCCGGTGTGATTTCTTTCATCTCTGTCCCATTCACTTCAATAACGGAGTTTTTACTCCATGAAGGAATGCGGAAGCTGATCGTAAAACTCTCAGGTTTTTCAGGATTGATCCTGAATTCTATTTTATCCGAAACAGGGTAATCAGAAACCTGCTCCAGTGATACTTTATTCGTCGAATTGACAATGATGAGAGCATCTCCCTGACCATAAAGGTTTATAAAAATTTCACCTGGAGCGCCTGTTACAGCAAATCCCGGAAGCATCATAAATGCCCTTGGTCCATTTGCGTTGCAGCAGTTAATGTGCATGCCGCACTGCTCTTCTCCGGCGTGCCTTACACCACCCAGGGGACTGTATTTGGCGATCTGTGAACCATCATATTTCAATGAAGCCAGAAGCGCATTGTAAGTTGATTTCTCAATCTGGTCAGCATATTCAGGATTTCCTGTAAGCTTCAGAAGGCTGAAGCATAATTTCATCCAGGTCATTGTAACGCATGTTTCCATGGTATGGTAGGTTGGTTCAGTCTGGTAAAGAATACCTTTGTACCAGCATTCAAATGCACTCCCTGATCCGGCAATGTTTATTTCACTGTCAATTATACTCCTTACAGCTGCTTCAACAGCTTTCAGGTAATCGCTCTCTCCTGTAATCCGGTACATCTCGAGCAAGCCTTCATAGCACGACATCATTTCGTAAGCTTTCTGGCCATTTTCGTACGACCACCATGACGGCCGGGTGAGGGAACCGCTCTGAAACAGGTATTCCGGATAAGGCTGAAGATATGAGTTTTGGTCCATCTGGAGTCTCCCACTGTTCCACAATATATTTTGAAAAATCGAGATACCTTTTATCGCCTGTCCTTCTGTAAAGGTAAACCATCGGCTCAAGGATTGAACTGCTCGGCATTCCCCTGTAATTACCTGTCATGACAATATTTGCCTTTCCCGGGCCAACCTGTGCAAGTAAATGATCAGCAAGCCTGCATGAAGCTTTAAGAGTATTTTTGTCTCCGGTCAGATCATAATATGAAAGAAGTCCAAGCAGAGTATATTTTCTCCCCCAGATATCCCATTGCTGCAAAGCTGCTTCATCACTATAGTTACCGATATAACCGTTTGGCATTTGTGTTGCCAGTAATCCGCTGACAGCATTGTTAATTGTCGCAAGCAGTTCCGGGTCGTGGTTATAATTATATGCAGCAATTGCCGACTGGATCCATTTTCCCCAGAACTCGCTCTGCCAGAGCCTTGTCTCATCTTTATGACGGAAAGGTTCTATCAGGTGATCAACATCCTGTGCCATGATCCTTTCAGCAATGACAAGGTTCATTTTCTCTCCCAGATAACCTTTTATTTTAACTGAGGATGGAGAATATGATACCATCTTATCAGCCACCGCATCAAAGGTCTTTTGTTTCTTTTGCTGTGCTTGATTTGTATATAAAAAAGGGTAAAGGAGAGATGCAGAGATTACAATAAATTTAAATATTTGCTCCATAATTAGATATATCTTATCCGATCATTGTCATTCGTGCAATTTATAAACAAATATTTGATAATTTTGATGTTCCGATTACGGACAATTATTTAATCTTCTGATGCAGGATCCGGAAAATTACTTTGATCAGTTTCGCAAAAAGATAATTGGTATAGACGATTGTATCGAAACTCCTTACGGCGAAAAAAAACTGATATATGCCGACTGGATCGCGAGCGGCAGGTTGTACAAGCCCATCGAAAAAAGGATCTCAGAGGAAATAGGACCCATGGTTGGGAATACTCATTCTGAATCGTCGGCAACCGGTAAAGCAATGACTGATGCTTATCACATGGCGCAGAAAATTGTAAAGAGGCACCTAAATGCAGATGAGAATGACGTTTTGATCTTTACCGGGACCGGCATGACTTCAGCACTTGCCAAACTGCAGAGAATTCTTGGATTGAAGGTACCCGAGCAGGCAATTAATTACTGCGTATTCACTCATGGTGAATACAATGCCTGCCGGGAAATACCGAATGAAAACCGTCCGGTTGTTTTCTTAACTCATGCCGAGCATCATTCAAATCACACATCATGGTTTGAAACGCTTGCAGAGGTGGTAGTTCTTGAACCAGCTTCTGATTTGAAAGTTGATCCTGAAATACTTCGCGAGAAAATAGTTAAATATAGAAACCGTCCGTTGTTAATTGGCTCTTTTACTGCCTGTTCAAACGTAACTGGCTATATGCCTCCCTATTATGAGCTTGCCAGTATAATGCATGAAAATAATGGATATTGCTTTGTGGATTTTGCTGCTTCGGCTCCATATGTTGACATAAATATGCATCCATCCGACAAAACAGAGCAGCTTGATGCAGTTTTTTTCTCACCTCACAAGTTTCTTGGAGGACCGGGAAGTGCAGGTGTCCTGGTATTTAACAAGCAACTGTATAAGAACGAGACTCCTGATACACCTGGTGGCGGCACAGTGAAATGGACCAATCGTTGGGGAGGGTACAGTTACATAAGCGATATTGAAGTAAAGGAAGATGGTGGAACGCCGGGATTTCTGCAGGGCATAAAAGCTGCTCTGGCAGTTACTCTCAAAGATAAAATGAGTACCCAAAAAATCCACCAGCGGGAAAAGGATCTGACTGAACTGGCATTCAGAGAACTTAAAAAGATTGGCGGATTGCATATTCTTGCCGAAAATATCACTGAACGGCTGGGGGTATTTTCATTCTACCTTGACAAAATTCATCATAACCTGGCGACCAAGTTATTGAACGACAGGTTTGGGATTCAGGTAAGGGGAGGTTGTTCATGTGCCGGAACATATGGACATTTCCTGTTGAAAGTCGATTTTAAGCTATCGAAGGAGATCACCGACAGGATTGAAGCAGGGGATCTCTCAATGAAACCTGGATGGGTAAGATTATCGCTTCATCCTACAATGACTGATGATGAGCTTCTGTTCATAACAGACGCTATAAGTCAGGTTGCAGAAAATGCAAAGGAATGGGGTAAAGAATACGATTATAATCAGCATACGAACGAGTTTCATCATTCCGGATATACTGACAAGAATCTGTCAGCCTTTTACAAATGGTTTGAACTGGACTAATAATCAGGACAAAAGCCAAAATCCATATAAATAACCAGGAAAATCTGGAAATATATTTTTATTTAAGTCTGCAATAGTTAATTTTGCGTTCAGAAAAAAATCCGGCCCGTAGCTCAGCTGGCAGAGCAGCTGACTCTTAATCAGCGGGTCGAGGGTTCGAGTCCCTCCGGGCCGACAAAGATTTAACGCAAGTGTTTACATATTCAATGCTTGCGTTTTTATTTATGCAAATTTTAGTTAATTTTAAAATGCTTTGATAATTCAAGCAGCAGGATGCAATGTTCATGAGTGTCCTTAATCTGGTCATATATTTTATCCCAATTCATATTGTTTTCAACTGCGACAGAACGTGCTTTGGTTATCAGAACAGACTTGTCATCTCGATCAAGGTCGGTCAGGTGGAGTATCGGTTTTTTATGTGTTGATTTCATAATTTTGAGTTTTGATCAAAATTACTAAATTCCAAAGAATAAAATTACAAATAAAAAAGCCCCCGGAGCTGATTTCCGAGGGCTGGTGATTGTTGCACAGTAAACTTTTAACTTGTTGGGATAAAAGAATACATTTTGTTTAGCCGAATTCTGCAATGACCTTGATTACTTAAGATTCGGGTCATATTCCCATAAATCCATAAAAGCATAAGGCTGACCATTACCATTCATACCAGTTCCTATATATCCTTTGTTCCCGATTGAAAAACCAACAGCTCCGATTCGGGCGGTTCCTCCAAAATTGGCTTTCTGTGTCCATACATTAGTCGCCTGATCCCATTCCCAAAAATCCTTTAAATAGAGACCATCACTTCCTGTTCCATGTATCCTTTGTTCCCGATTGAAAAACCAACAGCATAACTTCTTGACGTTCCTCCAAAATCGGCTTTCCGTGTCCATACATTAGTTGCCTGGTCCCATTCCCAAAAATCCTTACTATTATGTAGTACCATCATATCCCGTTCCTATGTATCCTTTGTTCCCGATTGAAAAACCAACAGCTGCTACTCGTGCATTTCCTGGAAAGTCGGCTTTCTGTGTCCATATATTTGTTGCCTGGTCCCATTCCCAAAAGTCCTTGTAATATGGATCAGAATTGAAGCCCGACTTGCCTCCAATTCCAATATATCCTTTAGTTCCAATAGAAAAGCCCACAGCCCCATATCTTGAGGGTGTGATTGGAAGGGATGCTTTCTGAGTCCAGCTATTTGTTGCAGGATCATATTCCCAAAATTCAGTTGTAAAATCGTTGGTGTAAACATTACCACTAGTTCCTATGTACCCTTTTGTCCCGATTGAAAAACCACACGAAATTTCCTTCTGCAAATCCAGGAAAGTCGGCTTTCCTTGTCCATACATTAGTTGCCTGATCCCATTCCCAAAAATCAATCCTGGGATTGTCACCCATCATCCCAACCTAATCCTAAATATATTTTAGTACCGATAGAAAAACTGGCTGCGCTGTACTCTTAGCCCACCTGGGAAATCGGCTTTTCTTATCCATGTACCACCTTGTTCAATAGAAGTTGTGAAACTGAGTGTGGGCCCAAACGCTATCCCCACACCATTGACCGCATAAGCTTTTACATAATAGGTCGTCCCTGGACTTAAATTTGACAGATTACTGATAAAGGAACCAGTACCACTTCCATCAGTTGTAACTTCGTCAGGATAAATATCCGAATCAGGGGTTCTGTTCCAGTAAATACCCCTGGAAGTAATATCGCCTCCACCATCATCTGTAATGTTACCACCTGAAATAGCACTTGTTGATGTAATTGAAGTAACTATAGTTGTTGTTAAAGTTGGGACTGTTGAACCTTTATTAATCTGGTTGGTCATAAATGAAATCTCATTGCCGTAACTTGTTCCTGCACTATTAGTGGCATAAGCACGTACATAATAAGTAGTATTTTCTGTTAAACCGGTTATCATACTGGTATAAGATCCAATACCTGCATTATAGCTTGTTTTATTGGAACTGACAGTTGGATTCGGAGAAGTGCTCCAGCATACCCCAAAAACAATAATTTCGGAGCCCCCGTCGGAAGTCACGGTACCTCCGGTTGATGCAGTTGTCTTAGTAATATCTGAGACAATTGTGGTTATCACAATAGGTGGAGTCGCTTCCTTCTTGCATGATGGAAGATAAATTGTTGTCCCAAATAGAAGGATAACAATTACGAGAATTCTTAAATAAGGCTTTTCATAGCATGTTAGTTAACTAATTGAAATCCATTAACATTAACAAAATCATGAATATAAGTTCAACAAGATTCTTATTTTATTTTTAGACAAATTTTCATTTGGTTTAAGCCGAAGTCAATTTTATTTTAACGTAGAAAAATTCTATAAAAAAGCCCCCGGAGTTGAGTTCCGAGGGCAGGTAATATGTTGTTATCTAGTAGTCAATTCTTGATACAGCGGACAGACATGCCATCAACCTTATTATCTAAGCGTTGATAATAAGTGATACTATAATCCCACCATAGCTGGCTGGTACTTCCTTGGGCCCCGTTATCCGTAGCCGACCACCATGAACCGACTCCTCCTATATATACGAATTTAACCTCAGGTGCCAAAGTACTTTCATTAAATTGACGAAGCCCGCCCGGAAGGCCTGTGAATCCTGATGAATTAGTTGCATCTGTGACATAATCTAACCAATGGGTATTTCCTATTTCTGTCAATTTCTGACCAGAATTGTTCCCCAAATAGTCTGTCATGGTTTTAAATTCGCTATCGATGGGTACATGCCAGCCTGTGGGGCAAAGTTTGTCTGTACTAACTGCATACCAGTTATATAGGGCGCCAAAAGTTATTTTGTATGATGCGGCATCGTTGTTGTACCAGCTATAACCGGGTGTAGTCAGATTACGCCATTCTAAATTGTCTGTTAAATTAGGAATAATTGTGCCATCATTAAGTTTTGTTGTTTTTAGGTTTTCTGCCATCCAGAGCTGGGTTCCAATTTGAACAGTCTTATAGATATTCCCGTCTATGTCTGAAACAGAACCATAGGTTGCATCAGGATTAAAAATAATTGGGCCGATTGGTAAAGTAGTAAAATTCAATTCATTACCGTAAGCTATTCCTACACTGTTTATTGCATAGGCCCTTATGTAGTATTTCGTTGAGGGTTGCAAGTCGTTAATCCCGAAGAAAAATTCTCCCTCTCCAGGTTGAAAAAATGACAGTGACATTTTGTTATCATTTGTTGTTGGATTTATTGTGAGTCCCCAGCAAATCCCGATTTCTGTTAGATTTTCTCCGCCATTAGAAGTTATAATATTACCAGATCCCGCTGTAGTATAAGCAATTCTATAAACATCCATAGTAGTCAAAGTTGCAACTTCAGCTTGGCGTGTAATAAATGAAACCTGATTACCATAAGCAGTACCAGCGCCATTAGTAGCATAGGCACGAACATAATAAGTAGTATTTGACGCTAAGAGGATAAGATCTATTGAGAAATTGAAACTACCTGTTCCCGATTCATCAGGGATATACATATCGTTGATTGTGGGATCAGCAGCTGTCCCCCAGCATACACCCCTTTCAGTGATAATTCCACCACCCTCCGATGTTATAGTACCTCCTGAAACTGCAGTATTCGGTGTAACTAAAGTTACGTCTGTTGTTGTTAGCTTTGCTAATTCAATTGGAGCAGGATTAGTTTTGAAAGAAATCTCGTTTCCATAACTTGTACCTACACTATTAGTGGCATAGGCACGTACATAGTAATTGGTATTAGGTAATAACCCGGTTATAGTACTGGTAAAAGAGCCATTACCTGTACTATTGCCTTTTTTATTGGAACTGGTAGTTGGATTCGGGGAAGTGCTCCAGCAGATACCAATATCAGTAACTTCAGCTCCACCATTATCTGTCACAGTTACTCCTGTTGATGCAGTTGTTTGAGTAATATCTGAGACAATTGTAGTTGTCACAATGGGTAGAGTCGCTTCCTTCTTACAGGAAGGAAGATAAATTGCTGTCCCAATCAAAAGAACGATAACATTTACTGAATTTTTAAGTAACCGTTTCATGGAGATATCTATTTAATTAATTGAAATCCATTACCATTAACAAGAATTATGGATATAAGTTCATTAGTATTGTTCTTTTATTTTAAAACAAATTTTTATTTTGTTTGTAAGCCAAAGTCAATTTTATTTAACATAAGTTTCAAATGGGGATGTTCGCGAATGGATCAGCGCAAAGTGGGAGAATAGTAAATATGAAAGCCCGCGGAGCTGATTTCCGAGGGCTGGGAATAAGTTATTGTCCCTATGGCTTAATTAATTCTTTACACAACGGACAGAATTGCCATTGCCTCTATTATCAAATCCACCAGGTTTCTTGTTTATTGAGTTGTTCCCGCTAATCAACAAACGTACTTCGTAACCGCTTCCAGCAGACCAGTAATTCGCATTATTTCCCAACTGAGCAAAACCATAGGGATCGGGATAGCGAATTCCACCTGGAAGAGCTGTAAAGCCAGATTCATTAGCTGCAATGTTTCCAGAATCCCAATGAACTGTGCCGGATTCCTTTAGCATGCCCCCGGCAATATAGCTTTCATCTATACCTTGGGTTGCACTAGGATCGAGGAATAGTATCATTTTGTGCCAATCATCATTGGTTGCAACATGCCAGTCTACTGGGCATAGTTTGCCATTATTCACTGCAATAACATTATATAATGCACCATAAGGCGTTTTGTTTGCTACATCATTATTATACCAGCAATACCCATCTGTAGTAGGTTCACTCGGCCATCCTGAATTATCGGTGACATTAGGTATTGCAGTACCATCATTGTATTTTGTGGTTTTCAGGTTTTCAACCATCCACATCTGATAACCAATGCCTATTGAATGATAAACGTTCCCATCTCTGTCACTGACAATACCGGTCATGCCGGTAATAGTTGTGGCAAATGCCATATCGTCGCCATAAGCAGTTCCCACACTATTTGTACAATAAGCTCTTATATGGTAAGTAGTGCCTATGACCAAACCGGTAAGTTTACTGGTAAATGAACCAGTGCCTTTGCCGTTGCTTGTTTTAGTGGAACTGATAGTTGGATTCGGAGAAGTGCTCCAGCAGACACCAATACCAATAACCTCAGTTCCACCATCATCTGTCACAGTCCCTCCTGTTGCAGCAGTGGTTGAAGTAATATCTGTGACCTTAGTAGTTGTTATAATTGGTAAAGTCGGTAAAGTCGCTTCCTTCATACAGGAAGGAAGATAAATTGTTGTCCCAAACAGAAGGATAACAATTATGGAATTTTTAAATAGAGGTTTCATGGCGATATTTATTTAACTAATTGAAATACATTACTATTAACAAAGATTATGGACAATAGTTCATCAGGATTCCGCATTTATTTTAAACAAATTTCCATTTTTTTTCAGGTGTTTCTTTCTTCTCTTTCCCGGAGTATTTTTTCTTACAAGGATTGAAATTCATTGTATCTTTTAGTTATTCTCGGAAGAGAATTATTCTCATTTAAGAAGTATTATCAAAAGATAATGATTGTCAATGGAGAATTACTATTAATAGAGAATGATTATCTAATGAGAATTACTATCAAATGTGAATTATTATCAAAAGAAACTTATTATCATGTGATAAATACTTTTATTTGCGAATCATTATTATTTGATAACGATTCTTATTTAATAATGATTATCTTCGGCGAATGATTCTTTGTTGAGAATGATTCTCTTTTGATATTCATTCGTCATTGAGATTTCTTCTCACCTGAGAACAAAACCTTTAATACACCTTTTATATATGGCTAATAAAACTGTAATTAAGATCCTGATAGATAATAATCTGAAAGTCACTCCACAGAGAACTGCCATTCTGGAAGTAATCTATACCCTGAATAACCATCCGACAGCAGATTATATTATTGACTACCTGAGAATAAACTATCCCCACATCCCTATAAGCACAGTCTATAAAATCCTCGAAGTATTTGTCGAAAAAGGAATAGTCAACAAGGTAAAAACTGATGATGAAGTAATGCGCTATGACTATATAAAAGAAAAACATTATCATCTTTATTGCTCTGAATCAGAACGTATTGAAGACTATTATGATAAAGAACTCGATAAACTTCTCGAGAATTATCTGAAAAAGAAAAACAATACCTAACTTCAAAATAAAGGATATCAAACTGCAGATCGTCGGTAACTTCACCGACAAGACAAATAATGATTGAACCTGCCCTGAAATATTCAGGTAATTCAATTATCCTGAAATATCTTTAGCATCAGAATTGAAAGACAAACGAATATATAATTTAAAGCATTAATAATTATGAAGAACAAAAAACTTACTACCGCATCCGGTAAACCATATTTCGAAAATGAAGACAGCATGACCGTCGGACCCAGGGGTCCTGTTCTGTTACAGGATTTCTACCTGCATGAAAAACTTGCTCATTTCAACCGTGAAAGAATACCTGAACGAGTTGTACATGCCAAAGGTACAGGCGCTTTTGGAAAATTCACCGTGACTAAAGACATTTCAAAATATACAAGTGCAAAACTCTTCAGCAAAGTCGGCAATTCATGCCGTGTTCTGGTTCGCTTTTCAACTGTCGGCGGTGAAAAAGGAAGTGCCGATACCGAAAGAGATCCAAGAGGATTCGCTGTGAAGTTCTATACTGAAGACGGGAACTGGGATCTGGTAGGAAATAATACGCCAGTATTTTTTATAAAAGATGCGAAAAAGTTTCCTGACTTTATCCATACCCAGAAACGGGATCCTAAAACCAATCTTAAAAGCCCGACCATGATGTGGGATTTCTGGAGCCTGAATCCTGAAAGCCTTCACCAGGTCATGATACTTTTCAGCGACGGGGAACACCTGACGGTTACCGCTTCATGGATGGATTCGGAAGCCATACTTTTTCAATGATCAATAAAAAAGGTCAGAAAATCTGGGTAAAATTCCATTTTAAAACACAACAGGGGAATCAAAACCCTTACCGGTCCGCAAGCCGAAGAAATCAAAGGCAAAGATCCTGATTACAGCCAGAGAGACCTGGTTGAAGCTATCGAAAAAGGTGATTTTCCGAAATGGACTTTGAAAATCCAGGTAATGACCGACGAACAGGCTAAAAAGTTCAAATGGAATCCATTCGATGTAACCAAAGTATGGCCGCATAAAGAATTTCCTCTTATTGAGACAGGAGTCATGGAACTCAATGAGATTCCTGCCAACTATTTTGCTGATGTTGAACAGGCTGCATTCGCTCCTTCACATACAATTGATGGTATAGGCCTTTCTCCCGACAAAATGCTCCAGGGACGTATCCTGGCCTATCCTGATGCCCACCGGTACAGACTTGGTGCCAATTATGAACAAATACCTGTAAACCGACCAATTGTTCCGGTTCATAACCATGAGAGAGACGGATTTATGAGTGTTGAAGGCAATGGCGGCTCAGCTCCCAACTATTATCCGAACAGTTTTGATGGAATAGTTGCCGACAATAGCTATAAGGAGCCTGCAATGAAACTCGATTCAAACATTGCCGATACTTACAACCGTAATGAAAATGATGATGACCATTATTCACAACCGGGAACACTCTTCAGAAAAGTGATGACCGATGCCGAGAAACAAAATACAATAAATAACTTTGTTGGAGCACTGAAAGGCGTCACAGGTCCTAAAAAGAAAGAGATCATTCTTCGTCAGCTGGATCATTTTTACAAAGCTGACAAGGAGCTTGCTTTGAAGGTGGCAAAGGAACTTGGAATTAAATATAAATAAGGCGAAAGGCTGAAGGCTACAGGTGAAAGCTGATAGCTGATAGCTGATAGCTAATGAAAAACATAGATTTTAAAACTAATTATTATGGGACAAAAAGGAAGAGAAATCGTAAAAATGAATGTTGATGAACTCATCAACCTGCTAAACAAAGCATTATCTGACGAATGGCTTGCCTATTACCAGTACTGGGTCGGCGCAAAAGTGGTCAAAGGACCGATGAAAGATGCTGTTATTGCAGAACTGACTCTTCATGCAACTGAGGAACTAAGTCATGCTGAACTAATTGCAACAAGAATAATTCAACTTGGCGGAACACCTGTTCTGTCACCGTCAGAATGGCTTAAGATTACAAATTGCGGATATGAAGCACCTTCTGATCATTATGTTGAAGAGATTCTGGATCAGAACATTAAGGGAGAACAATGTGCTATCCGGACTTATAATGGTCTGCTGGATATAACAAGAGTTGCTGATCCGGTTTCCTATAATATGATACTTACCATTCTCTCACAGGAGGTTGAACATGAAGAGGATCTTTCAGCTTTGAAAGAAGATCTCGAACTTATGCTGATGAAGAGAAAATAGACTACTTAACTTTTTACTGAAATTATGGAAATTACTTTTGACGGAGGGAAAGTTGTGACTGCACATTCACATGGCCATATAATCAGAACAGATCAGCCGCTTGATAATGGCGGAGGCGATACTGCCCCTTCTCCTTTTGAACTATTCCTGGCTTCTCATCGGAACCTGCGCAGGTATTTATGTGAAATCCTTCTGCGATAACCGGCAGATACCGGCTGAGAATATTAAAATAATTCAGACTACTGAATATAACAAAGAAACCGGATTGCCGGCTTCGGTTAAAATTGATATCAAGCTTCCTCCTGATTTCCCGGAAAAATACAAGGCTTCAATTCTGCATGTGGCAGGGTTATGCAAGGTTAAGAAATCTATTGCCAATCCTCCGGTATTTGAGATCACAGCCACAAGCATATAAAAATCTGCGTCTAGCGTAATCTGCGGGAAAATAAGCTTGTATATCTCCCGCTGATCGCGCAGATTTGATTATTGAGAAACCTTATTCCAGATAAATATTTATTAACTGTTCAAGCAACTCCTGCTTGCCGCTTCTGACAGCAGGTTCCCCGCCTTTTACTGCAATTTCCCTCAGGTTCTCAATTGTCAGCTTGCCCTTTTCATAATCTTTTCCGGAACCTTTATCAAATGATTCATATCTTTTCTTCTTCATTTTCAGATAATCGCTATCCTTCAGTATCTTATCAGCAATAATGAGTGCCCTGGCAAAAGTATCCATACCGCTGACATGGGCTATGAAAAGATCCTCAATGTCAGTTGAGTTTCTCCTGATATGAGCATCAAAATTAATACCTCCGGTTTTAAATCCTCCTGCCTGGAGTATTACCAGCATGGCTTCGGTTATCTCATACACATTTGTGGGAAATTCATCCGTATCCCAGCCATTCTGATAATCTCCCTTATTGGCATCAATGCTTCCAAGCAACCCGGCATCGGCAGCATACCTGAAGATCGTGAGCAAAAGTATGACCTGCAAGGGTTGCATGATTAACCTCAATATTCAGCTTAAAATCTTTTTCAAGGCCGAACTTATTAAGAAATCCAATAACAGTTGCTGCATCATAATCATACTGATGTTTTGATGGTTCCATAGGTTTTGGCTCAATAAGGAAAGTGCCCTTAAATCCTTTTTTCCTTCCATAGTCACGTGCAAGTGTCAGCATCATTCCCATATGTTCAAGCTCTCTCTTCATATCGGTGTTATGAAGGCTCATATAACCTTCACGGCCTCCCCAGAAAACATAGTTTTCGCCGCCAAGAGCTATTGTGGCATCAATTGCATTTTTAAGCTGGACAGCAGCATTTGTAACAACTGCAAAATCAGGATTAGTTGCTGCTCCGTTCATATATCTCGGATTTGAAAACAGATTTGCAGTTCCCCACAGAAGCTTCACTCCGGTCTGTTCCTGCAACTTTTTCATGACAGGAACAAATTTCTCCAGACGTTTTTCAATATCGAATACTGATCCGTCACCTCCCACAACATCAACATCGTGAAAACAGTAATAAGGAGCACCTATTTTGGTAATGAATTCAAACGCAGCATCAAGTCTTTGCTTTATTTTATCATCATGCTTGGCAGATCTTTCCAGGGGTAAGTATGGGTTGCATTGCCAAACTGATCGGTGCCATCGCCGCAGAATGAATGCCAGTAGGCAATTGCGAAACGAAGATGATCCTTCATCTTTTTGCCTGAAACAACCTGTTCCGGATTATACCATCTGAATGCCAGGGGATTCTTCGATTTTTTACCTTCGTATTCAATTTTCCCGATTCCGGGATAAAACTCTTTTTTGCCTTTGTAAATCATATTCTTAAATTTTAGATTATCAGTTTTTAAATGCTTAACTCAATCCTCATTTAACTCGCAGAAATCGCAAAGAAATCGGCAATAGTTCGCACAAGGAAGATTACAAATAAATGTCAAACAGTTGTAAGAAGATTTTTCCATTTTAAATATGCCTCTTCATATGCACTGTTTTTGATTTATCCGGCTGTGTTCTTCCAACCGTTTTAAGTCCGGCAAATGCCTCTTTTTCAGATTTATAAAAACCGCATCCTATTCCTGCTCCGCGGGCTGCTCCTATCGATCCGTCAGTATTGTAAAGATGTATTTCCACTCCTGTTATGCAAGATAAGGCTTCCCTGAAAACAGGACTCAGGAACATGTTTGCACTGCCTGCCCTTATTAAACCGGGATCAATTCCTGTCTCCTTCATAATGTCAAGACCGTACCTGAATGAAAAAGCTATGCCCTCCTGGGCTGCCCTGAAAAGATGGGCATTTGAATGTCTGTTAAAGTTCAAGCCGCTTATCCGTGCATCCGATATCTTTGTTCATCAGCATCCTTTCGGCTCCGTTCCCGAAAGGAAGTATAGTGAGACCTTCAGATCCAGGAGCCACTTTTGAGGCCAGATTGTTCATATCATTGTATGACAGGCTATTACCTGTATTTCTCTTCAGCCATGAATTTAGTATTCCTGTCCCGTTTATACAAAGCAAAACCCCTAATCGCTGATGATCAGCGTGAATGATTGACATGCAGAAATGTATTTACCCTTGATTGCGGATCGAATTTTGTCTGATCGGTAACACCATAAATTACTCCTGATGTTCCGGCTGTTGCAGCAACTTCGCCAGGATTCAGGACATTAAGAGACAATGCATTGTTTGGCTGATCACCTGCACGGTATGAGACCGGAATTCCTTCAGGCAGTCCAAGCTCCGAAGCCATATTTTTTAACAGTCTGCCCTGGACAGAAAATGACTCTTTCTGTTCGGTATTATTTCATGCCTGAAACCAAAGAAATCCATAAGCTCACCTGATAATCTGTTTGTCCTGAAGTCCCAGAATATTCCTTCCGAAAGACCTGTAAATGAGGTCATTATTTCTCCGGTCATCCTCATGGCAATATAATCACCGGGAAGCATTATCTTATGGATCCTGTTGAAAAGTTCAGGTTCATTTTCCTTAACCCATGCAAGTTTTGCAGCTGTAAAATTACCCGGTGAATTAAGCAGATGGGAAAGACAGAAATCCCTTCCCAGCGAATTAAATGCATTTTCTCCGTATCTTGACAGCACGGCTGTCGCACCATATTATTGAAGGACGAAGAACTTTGTAATTTTTGTCAACTGTTACAAGTCCGTGCATCTGGTAAGATATCCCGATTGCACCTATTCTGCTCTTTTTTGTTCCAAGCTGATTGTTGCAGTCAAGAATTGCAGATTTCAGATTTGACCACCACTCTTCAGGTTCCTGCTCCGCCCATCCCGGCTTAAGAGCAATGATCTTCATTTCATCTTTAGGATAAAAGGCTGAAGCCAGACATTTGCCTGATTCTCCGTCAATTACTGAAGCTTTTACAGAAGAGCTTCCCAAATCAATTCCAAGAAGCAGCATAATATTTAGTTTTATCAGTTGTTAAAGATCAACTTTTTCTTAAAGAAGATTGACGGATTATTAATGAATGTGTTAAATGACTATCCTGCTATAAGTTGACCGATTGTGAATTATTTAACTTTTCGATAAGGGCAGTTGCCGCTATCTCTCCAATCTCTCTTGCCGGATAATCGACAGTAGTCAGATTTGGACGTATTACCTGGCTGATTGGTTCATTATTAAATCCTGCCACTGCTATGTCATCAGGGATTCTTATTCCTGCTTCCTGCATTTCAACCATAGTGGCAACTGCGGAAGTGTCATTGGAAGCAAAAATCCCGTCAGGCTTAAGGTTCTGCTTAAGAACCTTTTTCATTATGTCTCTGCCTGATTGTCCGGTAAGGTCACTGATAAAAACAAGTTTCTGATTAAAATCAATGCCGTTATCATGCAATGCCTGCTTATATCCCCTTAACCGTTCGGAATAAACATTCCGGAGAAGATTTCCACCAAGATGGATAATTCTTTCTGCATCCCTGCTCTATAAGATGAGATGTTGCTTCATATCCGGCTTTGTAATTATCAATTATCACACTCATACAGCCGCTGACAATCGGCAACACGGTCAAAAAACACAACCGGGATATCTTTATTAAAAAGCTTGTTAAAATGATCGAGATTTTTTGTATCAAAGGCCAGTGAAATCAGCATGCCGTCAACCCGGCTGTTAAACAGAGTGGATACACATGAAATTTCCTGTTTCCCTGATTCCTGCGATTGACTGATAATCAAACCATAACCATGCTTATTTGTTATTTTTTCCACTCCGGCAATAACAGTTGCCATAAAGTAACTATTCAGTTTGGGAACCACCACTCCAATGGTTTCCGTACGTCTCTTTCTCAAACTGCTGGCAAACTTGTTTTGCTGATATCCCATCTCTTTTGCCGCTGCCCAGATTCTTTTTCTTTGTATCCTTATGTATATGAGGATGATCCTTTAATCCCCTGCTTACTGTTGAAGGTGAAATATTCAGGGCTTCTGCCACATCATAAATAGTGACATCCTTTGTGGTTTTCATCTGAAGTGATATAAACAAACAAATTTAATATAAAATGCTTCAATAGTGAAACAATATTTCAAAAAATCCGCAATCGGTTGCATATTTTTTAAAACAAGTTTGATTTTAGAGAATTTGTTAACTAATTTTATAAGATAGATTTTAAGGAGCCTTTCAGATTAATATTATAAATCTCATAAATCATTGATAATAAATAATATACGTAATATTCTTTTAGTAGCTGTTCTGTCAGTATGCTTATTTCAGAACCTGATTCATGCGCAGTCAACCTTCGGTACAGAGCAATTTATTTCTTCTGAAAAGAAATAAAGGAGCTTTTACCATATCTGCTGCAGGGCATTCTGCACCTCTGCTTATAAGCTCAAAAGAATGGCCGGGTGTATCAAGGGCGTTTCAAGATCTCAGAACCGATATCGGGAAGGTGACTTCATCATTGCCTGAACTAATTACGGATAAATTACCTGATTCCAAAGAAATAATAATTGCAGGCACGATAGGTAAAAGTGAATTGATTGATCAGCTCATAAAAAACAAAAAGATTGATGCGAATAAAATTACAGGTAAGTGGGAAACATTTTTAATTCAGATTGTTAAAAAGCCTTTTAAAGGAGTAAAAAAGGCACTGGTCATTGCCGGCAGTGACAAAAGAGGCACTATTTATGGTATATATGAATTATCGAGACAGATCGGGGTTTCACCATGGTACTGGTGGGCAGATGTTCCTGTTAACTAAGAAAGAGAATCTGTATGTAAAACCTTTCACTTATATTGATGGTCCTCCCTCCGTAAAATACAGAGGTATATTTCTTAATGATGAAGCTCCTGATCTTACAAACTGGATAAGAGCAAAATTTGGCTATGCTGCCCAATCGGAGAATCCACCTGTACCACCTGGTATTGCAAATTACGGACGTGAATTTTATACAAAGCTTTTTGAGCTATTACTCAGGCTTAAAGCCAATTATCTCTGGCCTGCAATGTGGAACAATGCTTTTAATGAAGATGATCCTGAAAATCCACGGCTGGCAGATGAATATGGAATTGTCATGGGAAATTCCCACCAGGAACCAATGCTGCGTGCCCAGAAAGAGTGGGATCGCCGCTACCAGAGAAAACTGGGCAGCTGGAATTATGCAAAGAATCCTGATATCCTTGAATCATTCTGGAGGGAAGGAATACGCAGGAACAGCAAATATGAAAGCATTATTACAATCGGACTGCGTGGTGCAAATGATACTCCCATGGCACCGGGGGGCCCGGAAGCAAATATGACTCTTCTTGAAAAGATAGTCAATGTCCAGCGTAAAATCATTGCTGAGGAAATTAATCCCGATGTGACAAAAGTGCCGCAGTTATGGTGCCTCTATAAGGAAGTTCAGGAATATTATAATGCAGGCATGAGAGTTCCTGACGACGTGACTCTTTTGTGGGCTGAAGACAACTGGGGTAACATAAGACGACTGCCAGGAGCTGAGGAGAGAAAACGAAGCGGCGGTGCGGGTATTTATTATCATTTTGATTATCATGGCGGACCCAGATCCTACCAGTGGTTAAATGCAAATCCAATTCCCAAAATTTGGGATCAGATGTCGCTGGCAAAACAGTATGGAGCCGACAGGATCTGGATCGTCAATGTCGGACATTTTAAGGGATACGAATTACCGATGGAGTATTTTCTTGATCTTGCCTGGAATACCGGCAGGATGACAAATGATAATATCAGAGAATATACGGAACACTGGGCTGCAAGGGAGTTTGGCGAAGAGTTTGCCGGTGAAACTGCTGATATAGTCTCTCTTTACACAAAATACAACGGACGCCGGAAGCCTGAGCTTCTGGCTCCTGAAACATACAGTCTGGTAAACTATAATGAATCTGAAAAAGTTGTAAATGACTTTAAAACATATAACCAGCAGGGCGGAAGAGCTTTTTAACAAACTACCACAAGAAAAACGGGATGCCTTTTATCAGCTTGTCCTGTTCCCCGTAAAAGCGAGTGCAATTGTCAATGAACTATACCTGGCAGCCGGTAAAAATGATCTCTATTCACGTCAGGGACGTGCAAGTACAAATGATATGGCTGAACAGGTACGTATTTTATTTCAGGCAGATACAAGTCTTATGGGCTATTTCAACCGGACATTTGCTAATGGGAAATGGAACCACTTCATGGATCAGTCACATCTTGGCTATACAAGCTGGGCAGATCCTCCTTCAAACAGTCTCAGGGCAATAAAACTAAACGAGATAAAAGTACAGCCTGAAGCTGAGATTGGTGTTTCATTAGAAGGATCAGAGGCTGTTTGGCCGGGAGAGCATACTTTACCCATTTTACCGGAATTCGACATATTCAACCGTCAGACCAGGTACATTGAAGTGTTCAATAAAGGGATAGGGGAAATTGACTTTAAATCATCTCCTGATGAGCCCTGGATAAAAGTGGAAAGGACTAAAGGGCCTTTCGGCAAAGATGAACGTCTTTTGGTTACAATCGACTGGACCAATTTACCACAGGGCCGAAATAAGGGGAATATAAAAATTACAGGTACAGGCAAAGAGGTTAATGTCGGAATTACAGCTTTTAAGCCAGAGGAAATAACTGTTGAAAACCTCAAGGGATTCATTGAGGGAGAAGGAGTTGTCTCTATCGAAGTCCGAACATTTTACAAACAACATTACTGCGGGTAGAGGCCCGATGGATAAAAATAGAAGATTACGGGCATACACTTTCAGCAATGAGAGCTGATGCTCCTGTTGATTATCCTCCGTTAATCCCTCGGAAAAGACTCACCGCATGCCTTGAATACCAGATGTATCTTTTCAGTACAGGTACTTTTGATGTTACAGCAATCTTTGCTCCAACGCTGAATTTCGCACCGGGGAGGGGACTAAACTATGGTATATCGTTTGATGACCAGCCACCTCAGATTGTGACCCTGATTCCTGAAAATTATAACGCACAGGAATGGCAACGCTGACTGGGAGAAAACCGTAAGCGATAATGCAAGGTTCAGCAAAACCAGTCATTCCCTTCTTTCACCTGGATATCATATTCTTAAAATATGGCTGATTGATCCCGGCACGGTCCTTCAGAAAATAGTAGTAAATACCGGAGGTCTCAGACAAAGCTATCTGGGACCACCTGAAAGCTTATAGAAACAAGTAAGATAACTTTCATTTCAAACATTCTTAAATTCATAAAAATGAAAAAATATTTCGCCAGTATCACCAAATGTTCTATGTTGATCATTTTAAGCCTTGTCAGCCTGAATAATTATGCGCAGAAGGTTGCTTCACTTGAAGTAAATCTGACAAAGCCGGCTTATGGATTAAATGTACCGGTAAGTATTAATCTTGATGAGGTCACTTATAATTCTGACACACTTTTGGTTCTTTATGAGGTTAAAGATAAAAGCAGAACATGCCATTCCTTTTCAGATTGAGCCCGGAGATCCAAGGAAGCTGACCTGGATGGTAGCAACCGGAACCGGTAGTGCTGGTGAAAAACACATGTATGAGCTTGTAAAGGGCAGGCCAGATCAAAATGATGGCAATAAAGGCTTCAGTAAATGAAGGGGCTCTTGTTATTCATGCAGGAGACAGAAACCTGCTTCAGTATTATTTTAAGACTGTTTATCCTCCCAGGGGTGTTGATACTGCTTATAAAAGAAGCGGATTCATACATCCTTTATGGTCGCCTCACGGTCAGGTGCTGACACGCATACAGCCGCCTGATCACTATCATCATTATGGTATCTGGAATCCCTGGACCCATGTAGCGTATGAAGGTGATACAGTTGATTTCTGGAATATAAATTCCAGGCAGGGCACTGTTCGATTTGCAAAATTTGTTTCAGTGGAGAACGGACCTCTCTTTTCAGAATTCGGTGCATTACATGAACATGTCGTTTTCAAAAAAACAGGCAGCGAAAAGGTCGCAATGAACGAGCTCCAGCGTGTAAGGGTATATGCTCCGGGGAAGAACCAGGATTTCTTTATTGTCGACTTCAATATGCAAATGAATTGCGCTGATGAGAGTCCGGTTAAACTGCTTGAATACCGGTATGCCGGCCTGGGATGGAGAACCACTGAAAAATGGGACAATAAAAACAGCATGGTTCTGACATCCGAAGGAAAAACCAGGAAAGATTCAGATGGCAGTAAAGCACGCTGGTGTATCGTGCAGGGAGAAATTGATAACGATTATGCAGGTGTTGTAATGATGTCATTCCCTACTAATTACAATTATCCGGAACCATTACGGATCTGGCCAGAGGATCAAAACAAGCGCGGTGATATGTTTGCAAATTTCTGCCCGACCAAAGATATGGACTGGCTTTTAAGTCCGGGAAAAAACTATGCCCTCAAATACAGGTTTCTTGTCTTCAATGGTCGTTTTGATAAGGAAAAGGCTGAAAGTGCCTGGTACTATTTTGCTAATCCGCCCGAAGTAAAAATCAGAGCTGGAAAATTAAATTCAACTACAAAGCATCCCGGATAAAGGATGGCTGCACTTTTTAATTCTGATATTTGTACTATTTCTTATATCTTTAATCACCTCGTAAAACCAAGTCATTAATAATATGAAAAGAAGAAAATTCATTTCTAATTCGATAACGGCTGCTGCCGGAACAATTATTTTTCCAACAATTGTGCCTTCATCCGTTATGAGCAAAAATCCGCCCAGTGATAAAATCAATATAGGGTGGATCGGTTGCGGAAGGCAGGGAAGTGGTGACGTTTCGGCAACAATGAGGTTTGATACAGCCATGCTTGTTGCTGTGGCTGACGTAGATTCAAAAAGGGCTGTACTCGGTAAACAACGCATTGAAGCTTTCTACAGCAAAAAAACCGGCAATAGTAATTATGTCAACGTAAAGACCTATGGTGACTATAAAGAATTGCTTCTTGATAAATCAATAGATGCCGTCATAATCACAACTCCCGATCACTGGCACTCGCAACCTGCAATTGAAGCAGCACTGGCAGGCAAGGATATTTATTTAGAGAAACCAACCTCACTTACCATTACAGAGGGAAGATTGCTAAGTGATGTGGTAAGACGTAAAAAAGTTATTCTACAGGTTGGCACACAACAACGTTCCAGTGCCCAATTCAGAGTCGCCGCCGAACTTGTAAGAAATGGAAGGATAGGAAAACTGGAGACTGTAAAAATAGGTCTTCCCGGAGATCCTTCAGGTCCTGAAGCACCAGAAATGCCTGTGCCAAAAAACCTTAACTATGATATGTGGCTGGGATCTACACCGGTAGTCTACTATACTGAGATCCGCGTACATCCTCAGAACAGCATAAATGACCGTCCGGGTTGGCTCAGGTGCGAACAATTTGGTGCCGGTATGATTACCGGATGGGGGCAGCACCATTTCGACTCAGCTGCATGGGGAATGGATACAGAACTAACAGGTCCGGTAGCGATAGAAGCAGTAGCACAATTTCCTAAATCGGGCTTGTGGGATGTCCATGGTGATTTTATGTCAAAAGCTGAATATAAAAACGGAATCACTATGCTGACTAGTGGAGGTTACCCGAACGGAGTGAGGTATGAAGGAACAGAAGGATGGATTTTTGTAACACGCGGGAACTACAGAGCAACAGAAAGTGACCCGATTCCGCAGGATCAGAATCAAAAGGCCCTTGAAGCAAGCGATCCCAAGATTCTGACTTCAGTAATTGGACCCAATGAAATACATCTTTATAAGAGCGAATCACAGCAGGGAAACTGGCTCGACTGCATCAAATCGCGTAAAGAACCGATCTCACCTGTTGAAATCGGCCATCGTGCATGCACTGTATGTCTTGTTACTCATATTGCAATGAAGCTGGGAAGGAAGCTTGTTTGGGATCCTGATAAGGAGAGATTTACGGATGATGCCGAAGCAAACAGCATGCTTTCACGGCCGCAGAGGGCTCCTTATGGAACAAATTATATAAAGCTGTAAATCGTCAGATAATGAAAAAGCTTTTTTTAAGCACCCTTTTAATACTTATCAGGTGCTATTAATTCCTTTATCCTGCATCTGGTGCAAAAATAACTGCTGTTAGAGTCGGTTCAAAGATCAATGTAACCATTGACGGAAAATTCTTTACAAGCTATATCTTTTCTGAGGATGAAAAATATCCGTTCTTCTACCCCGTGAATGGCCCAGTATCAGGAGGATCGGTTACTTCAATGAGAAATGCTGTTTATCCTCATCACAGCTCCCTGTTTTTCGGATGTGACCTGGTAAACGGAGGCAACTACTGGCAGGAGGGGCTGGAGACGAGGACGGATAATTTCGGTCAATGCCCAGATTGAAAAACAGGGCGGCGATTCAGTCGTAATAACTGATGAATGCATATGGAGCCGGCCTGGTGCTTTGTCACCGGTTAAGGATACCCGTAAATTCATAATCACCTCTCCTTCAGCATCGATGACACAGATCGATGCTGAGATAATTATGGAAATGATGATGGATGTTCATATTCTTAAAACAAACCATTCCTTATTCAGTGCAAGGATGGCTGCTGATCTGGCAGTGACAAACGGGGGAACAATGATAAATGCTGAAGGCGCCAGAAGCGAAAAGGAGACCTTTGGCAAAGCCTCGGCCTGGATTGACTATTATGGTCAGAGAGGAGCTTCTGTTGAAGGACTGGCTATAATGCAGCATCCTTCAAATCCATGGTACCCTTCTCCATGGTTTACACGCGATTATGGCTTTATGTCACCAACACCGATGTACTGGCCTGTAAAGGGAGAGGAGACTTTCATGAAAGTGGGAACAAAGCTTCAGTTAAGGTACCGTGTTCTGGTACATGCCGGAAGTCATCTGGATGCCAAAATCGCTGAAGAGTTCGAAAAATATAAAATGACGAAGTAATTACAATGTAATTACTTCTTTTTCGATTACATTGGTGGCGCGGATCTATGATCCGTACCAAGTTATTTTAATCAAGGAGTGTACATCCCCCTACCCCCCTCAAGGGGGGAATTACTGATAATTTACTTTTTACTTTTATCTTTTATCTTCCTGTAAATACAGTCTTTCATGTCGCATAACCTGCAGGTATAGGGATTATATCTTACATGCTCCCCTATGCCGATAAATCCGCTTACTGATTTTTCAGGGGTCATTAAAGCAGAATCATTAAGTTTTATTCCGCAATAATTATCCGGCATAAGCTGAAACAATTTATGCTGCTCAGCAACATCCCAGCCACAATAACCCGGACTATATCTGTTTGTGATTTTATTGCCTTCAGCTGACATTGCTCCCTGAAGAGTGTTTTGCAAAAGATCGACAGCTGTTTCCACGACCTCACTGCCTATTACATCATAAACATAACCTGTTAAAAGATCACCGTCTTTCATTGCTGCTCTGCTCCGCATGCCGATCTCGTTTCCGGCTGTGCATAAAAAAACAGCAATTCTTTCAGCCCTCTTTATCTGACCGAAGACTATCTTTTTCACATTGAAGACAAGGTCGTTTATCCGGATTGATTTTTCCAAATCATCGAATTTCTCAGGAGTGAAAATTCTGTATTCTGCTTTTATGCTGTATACCGACTCGGTCTCTTTCAACAACTTCTGGATAAGTTCCGAAATTGTTTCATGCGACTCCCCGTCTTTATACCCCATTACCTGCTCAATCTGAGCAACATTGAGTTTCAAATCTGAAAAGTTGAATTGGAAAGTGGCAGTTTGCATTTTATAAATTTTCTTGCTCGCTAGCGCGGATCTGTGATCCGTGCTCATTTATTATTAGGCACGGATTTTAAATCCACGCCAGCGTTTATTTCAGTCCCCTTGGGGGGTTGGGGGGTAGAATCCTGATTCAGTAACAATTCTTCCTACAACTTCCTCCCACCCCAGGGTCATCAGGTGAATTCCGTTTATGCCTTTTTTATTCTTTATTGAATCGATAAGTTCCAGTGCAATCTGAACACCTTCTTCAGGAGCACTCTTCACCTGCTTTTTCCATACGTCTGAGAATATGTTCCGGAAGAAATACTCCCGGAACCTTCCGGTGAAGGTAAAGTGCAGCTTTATAGCTTTTAAGAGGTACTAGTCCAACCAGTATATAAACTTTGTTGAGAACATCCCTTTTATCAAGTTGTTCAAGCCAGAGATCAAGACGTTCAGGTTCAAAAATCAGGTTAGTCTGAAAGAACTGGGCGCCTGCATTGACTTTCTTCTGGTCTTTTATTGCCTGCAGTTCGGGATCTGATGCAAATGGTGTGGTTGCAGCTCCAAGAAAGAATTTCGGAGGATATTTCATTTTTCGTCCGTCAAGATAGATTCCCTCATCCCTCATCCTTCTCAGTATCCACAGCATCTGGACTGAATCGAGATCGACAAAATTCATATCACTTGTCGGGGCCGGTCCGACTATCGGATTATCTCCGGTAACACAAAGAATATTTTTTAGTCCGAACTGACCTGCACCGATCACATTCGCCTGAAGCCCGGTCCTTGTAGTGTCGCGTGATGCTACCTGGTAAACAGGCTCAGCTCTATGATCAGCAGCGACCTTACAACACGCCAGGGCCGACATTTTGGGATTTGCCGAAGAAGCGTCAGTAAAATTGACAGCGGTTACATAAGGTTTAACCAGTTCTATGTCCCTGATAAGTTTACCAGAATCAGCACTAATTGGAGGAGTGACTTCCGTGGCCACCACAAACTTATCCTCCCGCAGGCATTTTTCCAGCTCTGAGGCTGGTTCACTGTAACCTGGCGGATGATAGTCTGAATCCCCATGCCACCATTCCGGTTGTCTGACAGTTTTGAAAACCGAATCCCATATCTGGTCTCTTTTCACGGTATCTTTTGAGAGAAAGGAACTAACGAATTTTCCAGTTCCTACTTTCCTGACCTGTTTCAGTACATCTGCCCATGTTTCGGTGCCTACCTTTTTCCAGTCGAGGGGAGGAAGGACCTCAAGAAGAGTCTTTTCGCGACCTGTTTTCTGTGCGCGCTTATAAATTGCATACCAGACGCATTTTCTGGTTTCATCGACATAGCATTGCTTTTCGGGAGTCACGCCTCCGCATGGGCCGTTTCTCATACCTTTGGGACATTCCATAGGGCAGATAAAAGCAGTCTCCTGCAACAGACAGTTGCCGCACATACGGCATCCCCATACAGGACCTTTTATCAATATCTCAATGTTGGCACGGAAACGTCCTGCCAAATGTTTCTTTTTTAAATGGATAAAAATCGAGGCTGCCATCTGCGGGCAGGTTTAATGTGTGTCATTGAATTATGTCCGGCTTTGAAAGTACTCAACAAATCTGACTGCAAAATCGTCTCTTTCCCAGGACAAGGTCGGTTGCACTGACTGCTGATGCTATCTTTTCAGGATTTGCTATCGGACAAGTAAGACCGCAATAAACACATAAGCTCATGAAAGCCGAGTTAAGGGATTCCCGGTCGGGCAAACCGAAAGAAATATTGCTTGCACCCATTGTAATATTATGACCCAGTTTCTGATGGACCAGCCTGATAGTCTCAAGCGTTATCATACAGGCTCGAGGATCGGCACTTACGGCCATAGCCAGAGGATCAACTATGACATCTTCTGTCCTGATCCCGGATCCTGACCGCCCGGTCTATTATTTTTATCGCAATCGCAACCCGTTTTTCCGGATCATTTGTGATACCATCATCATCCATGCATAAACCAATAATAGCAGCTCCATAATCCCTTGCAACAGGAAGAAGAGCCATCATTGATTCTTCCTTTCCGTTAACCGAATTGATAAGGCATTTGCCTGCTGATACTTTCAGTGCAGCTTCAATGGCTTTTGGATTCGGAGAATCGAGACAAAGTGGAATGTCGAATTTATCCTGAATCGCTATAACGGCTTCAGGAAGAAGCCTGATATCATCAACACCCGGAAAGCCTACATTGACATCAAGTACATCAGCCCCGGCCCTGATCTGACTCTCAGCCAGCTCAAGGACATAGGCAAAATTATTTTCCTGCAATGTGGTTACGAGCTTTTTACGGCGGGTG
This sequence comes from uncultured Bacteroidales bacterium, assembly GCA_963746685.1. Classification (GTDB taxonomy): domain Bacteria; phylum Bacteroidota; class Bacteroidia; order Bacteroidales; family VadinHA17; genus LD21. Next base: position 394,159 of record CAVVBY010000033.1, on the reverse strand, counting down.
GGATTAATTGATTCCCCAATAATAACTACTGGTCCGTCAGTATCTATAATAACTTCTTTAGTCTTACCAGTAAGTAATGTCTTCATAGAGTTTTTACTTTCCTTGTTTTAAGCCCCTCTCTCCCCGGGGAGGTTGCCTGCCGAGAGGTAAACTATCCGGCAAGCTGTTTAAGATAATTTACAGCACCCTGAGGATCGGGAGAATAGAAATCGGCGCCTATTTTATCACAATATTCCTGAGTCACAGGTGCTCCTCCCACAAGAATTTTCACACCTGAGTGCTTTTCTTTAAGGGAAATCACAGTCTTTTTCATATTCTCCATCGTTGTGGTAAGAAGAGCCGATAATCCGACAACTGCACCCTGATTTTCCTCAATTGCCTTCAGGAACTTTTCTGTCCCAACATCAACACCAAGATCGATAACCTCCCAGCCGCCGCCTTCTATCATCATAGCTACCAGGTTTTTCCCAATATCGTGCAGGTCGCCTGCTACAGTTCCAACGATAAATTTGCCTTTCCGTTTTGTTTCGCCCGACTGAAAGAAGGGTTTCAGATGTTTCATTGCACTGTTCATGGCTTTGGCCGACATAAGCATCTGGGGAACATAAATTTCTTTTCTGCTGAATCTGTCACCAACTGCTGCCATCGCCGGGATAAGTGCATTTTCAAGGAGTTCACCAGGTTTTATTCCATCTTCAAGAGCTTTCTTTGCCAGTTCATCTGCTCCATCTTTTCCTTTCATTGCCGGTGGATAGGGTGACGCTTTATCTATTTTCCCTGATTCGACACAATTGGCCAATTCTTTTAGAATTCCGTTCATATTTACCTAAGTATTTTCTTTCTCTTTATTAGCACAAAGTTAACTAGTATTTTAATTCACATGATATCTGTACAATTGAATGATGTTTACAGATTCGCGAACGGAGCAACTAAGTTATATATGAAGTTCTCCTATGAATGCTTTATGAATATTATAAATACACAATCATTTATTCAGTGAATTTGTCTAAAACTGAGGCGTTCCGGCAACGGTCGGCCTCAGTTCTCTCCACCCTAACTAACCTAAATCCAAACTTAATACCCCGGGTTCTGCTGGAATTTCGGACCTTCAGTAACAAGGTCGATTCTGCTGTTACCGGTATTGGTCTTAAAACTTGATAATCCAGAAAATAGAATCAGAAGATTCCAATTTTATAAAATTTCCTGGAAGTTCAATAACCTCCAGGAAATCATCGAAAATCAATTATTAGAAGTATCCGTAATTTTGCGGATTCGGGTCAGGCGGATTAACATTATCGATATATGTCTGCGGTATTGGGCGGAAGCGATGATACTTCTTTATTGCACCACCACTAACTCCATTATCATTACTTACCCAGTAATCGGTGGCTTTTACCCGGTTGTACCAGTAATCGGCGCCATACCGTACCAATAGATCGAAACGGTTCAGTTCGCCCGCCGTTTCATGACCCATTTCGTCCAGGTAGAAATCCGTAAGTGCATCACCTGTAAAACTAGCAAGGAAACCTGATGATACCTGCATGTCGGTCTCAGTCGAATTGGTTCTTGTAGCCCAGGTACCGCCATCATACTTCCAGTAATGGGCAGATTTTGTTTCGCCTGCTTTCCAGGCTGCTCGTAAACGGACCACGTTAAGGGCAGCTGCAGCATTTGTAAAATCACCTTTACGGGCATAAGCTTCTGACAGCAAAATGTAGGTCTCGGCCAGACGGAAACGATAAAAGTTCCTGAAACCAGCCTGATCATTTGTAGCTGCACGTCGGTTGTCCAGATATTTGGCAAATGGCGGGAAACTGTTGGTTGTGACATCAAATCCGGAGACATCGCCCCTTAACACAGCAACTTTAACGGATTGCATTGGAACCAGCCAGTATTTTTCCTTTGCACGGGCCAATACAAGCTTTTCAGCTTTGGTGCCAGGTCCGGGACGGTTACTGACATCCTCAGTGGATAAAAGCATTGCGGTGTCGCCTACATTATACTTTTGCGTTCCGGCCACCATACCGATACTTGCAGGATCAAATGTACCAGCATTATTTGTAACAACAGCCCATTTGAAATCCCTAGCAGTGTTGTTGCAGTATTCCACCCACACGTGCGATTTGTAAAGCCGTGAATCGACAAGCTTGCCTAACTTGCCTGTTTCATAGTTTTTTGCGGCGTAAAGGCCGTTTTCGGAATAATACCACGGAGTAGGCGACAAACGTCTCCATGGACGACCGGTCATTAAATCGCGCACAAGCCCTACATTGGTTCCCAGGGTAACAGTGGTTCCACTTTCAAGTTTAGTTGACAAGGGATAATTTTCCAATTGCCCGGTGTAATACAAATGCAGCTGGTTACCATTTGTATTAACATCTGTTGCTGCTGCATTATTCCAGAAATAAGTAGATGAATTATTAACCGAAAAAACGATTTCCGTACCTGTATATTCAGCAGACAGACCGGTTTTCGGATTCCATCCCCAGAGTGTTGCATAATTGGCTGCCAGGGCGTGGTTACTGCTGCTTGTTGATCCGGGTCCGAATTTGCAAACCTGGCTGGCGAAGTAAATAACAGAGTCTATATCTGTTGTCAGACCTCCTCGATCCTCATTCATATTTGCGTCTGACTGGCTCTTTACATACTTGTCGCAATATCTGAACATATAAGCTTTGGCAAGTAAATGACCGGCTGCGCCTTTGCTGGCACGTCCAAAATCACTCGTTACCTTTCCACTGGCGTCAGCCCACGGGAGAAGGTCCCATGCCATACGGGCATCAGAAATGACCTGTGCCCAGATTTGCTTTTGTGTAGCGCGCGTAAAATCTGTTTTGACTTTATCTACCGGAGTGGTAACTAATGGGACGGCGCCAAACTGAATGGCAAGTTCATAATAATAATATGCCCGGAGGAATAGCATTTCTCCCTTGCGGATAGCTTTCGTAGCTTCAGCCATATCAGTATTGGCTGCCAAAGTCTGTAATCCCAGATTACACGAAGCAATTCCCCTGTAATTGTTATTCCAGAAACTTGATATATTTCCATTTTGAGAAGTCATTGCATTTGAAAGAAACTGGCCAAAAGCATCTCTATGAGAGCCGTCGCCGCCGATCATCAAGATGTCGGTACCCATATCTTCAAAGGCATATTGGGTTTCAGAATTTACACACCAGCGGGTTTGCTGGTAACAGGCCACGACTAAAGCATCTAACCCGGTGGCGGAATTATAGTATGTATAGTCTGCATTGTAGCTTTTCTCATCAAGAAAATCAGAACAGGATAAGCAGAACAAGGTCAATCCCGCTAATAATAAAATATTTTTATATGTCTTCATTTTCATTGCTTTACTGATTAGAATGTTACATTTAATCCTAACATATAAGTTCTCATCGTGAACGGTGCATCATTATAGGTGCCAATAGTCCCTCCGGAACGCGTTTGAGCCATAGAGCCTTCAGGATCGATCCCTTCAAAATTTGTCCACATGTATGGATCCTGAACCTTTGCATAAATGCGTATATTCTGAATCCCTGCTTTTTCAGTCAGAATTTTAGGCAACGTGTATCCCAGGGTGATGTCGGAGATTTTAAGGAAATCCCCATCCCAGTAATACATGGCATCTACGTTTGCCGGCATTTGTATGTCCAGTTGAGGCTTCAGCCATTTGGTATCCTGGTTGGTAGGAGTCCAGTAGTCATTTTTAATGCTATTATAACGGCCAATAATGAATGTGCCCGGATTCCAGTAAATCATCTGCCCGAAGGAACCATATAAAAACATGTACAAATCAAACGGACCGTATTTAAAGGTATTTGCCAAACTGGCTGACCATTTAGGCATTCTGGACCCAATGATTTTACGGTCGGCATCAGTTATCTTGTAGTCACCATTCAGATCCTGAAGACGGATCTCCCCGGGTTTAGCGTTCATACCGTTAGCATTGAACTTTGCCAGCTCAGCCATATCTTCCTTTGAGCAACCCCAGACTCTCGGATATGCAATATATCCGTAATATGTGTCGATTGGATATCCTACAAACCAGTTATTAACCAGATCCTGTGGCAATCCCGTTGCAAGCTTTGTTACTTCTTCCTTATTGGTGGAAAAGGTTAAGTCGGTGGACCAATTGAATTTACTTGAAGCAATATTGACGGTGTTTAGACTGATTTCCAGACCCTTGTTTAGTGTTTCGCCAACATTTTGAACTATACTTGAAAAACCTGAAACAGTTGGGAGCGAACGGGTCATCAACAGATCGTATGTGCTTTGATAATAATAATCGATTGTTCCTGAAATACGATTTTTCAGGATACCAAAGTCGATACCGGCATTGTACTGGGAAGTCTTTTCCCATGTCAGGTTGGGATTGGAAAGTGAATTGGGTGCAAAACCCATATATCCAGTCGCTTTATCAAAATTATAACGGCTTGCAACGGTTGTACCTACCGTACTGTAAGGAGTAACAGCCGAGTTCCCTGATACGCCAAACCCAACGCGAATCTTGAGGTTGTCGATCACGCTGATGCCCTTCATAAAGCTTTCTTCAGAAAGGCGCCATGCAAGGGCAGCTGATGGGAATGCCACCCATTTTTGACCAGTTGCCAGTCTTGAAGAACCATCATATCTTAAAGATGCTGTCAAAAGGTATCTATCTCTGTATGAATAATTTACACGGCCAAGCCATGACATCATGGTCCATTGTGTATAACTGCTGGTAGCAGATTGTGTTGAAGCTGAACCGAGTGAATACCATAGCTGGGTTTCCATTGGGAGACTGCTACCAGTTGCACGGGCAGGTTCCTGTATAAACTTTTCACTTGACTGAACAGCAGTAAGGCCTATTGTATGAGACCCTAATGTTTTATTATATGATAAAATGTTTTCCATGGTCCAGCCATAATCAAAGGCAAAATTCTGGTATGCAACAGGATTACCGAAATTTGTCTCAGTTGAATATTTACTGGCAAAATGCTGGTTTTGAGTAACGTTCATGTTATATCCAAAGTTTGCCCTGTATGATAATCCTTTGACCGGAGTTACAATCAGATAAAGGTTTGTAAGCAACCTTTGATTTTTATTCTGATTTTTAATCCCCTCCAAATCGAAGAACGGATTGGTACTCAAAGGTTCTCCTGCCGGATTTTTAATAATTCCATATTTTATATCGCCCGTCTGTGTTACATCTGGGAGCCCATTGCTGCCAGGAGGTGAATAAAATGGATTACCAAGTGGATTAAAGACAGTGGAAATGCCTTTCCCGCCATTCCAGTCAATATATCCGAAGTTAATATTTCCGCCCATCGTCATCCATTTTCCCAGGTTCTGGTCAAGGTTTAGCCGAAGGGTATATCGTTTACGGAACGACTGAAGCTGAATATCTTGAAGATTCATGTATGAACCTGAAACAAATACTTTGGTGTTTTCCGAACCTCCCCTGATGCTTATGGAGTGATTCTGAGAAGAAGCATAGTCGCGATAACCTGCCATCTGCCAGTCGAAACCGCGAAGTTTCGAAGGATCATATTTTCCATCAACCCATGCCATGTCTATTGATTGCTTGACGTAGGGATCGTTGGTAAAATAAGTCATACCCATGTCCTCACTGTAATCGGATGTCAGGGAACCGTAAACACCGGTTGGATCAATCGCAAAGCCACCATTGCCGTCATAAGTGTACTTGCGGCCTGCTTCCCTTACATAGTCGACATATTCGGAAACATTGAATACCTTCCGGAAACGATTGAGGTAGGCGAGACTGTAATAACCGTCATATTCAACGATCACTTTACCTGCCTGCCCTTTCTTAGTAGTAACAATAATTACGCCGTTCATACCACGGGAACCATAGATAGCTGTGGCAGATGCATCTTTTAGAATATCAATTGATTCAACATCATTGGGATTGATGGTTTCCAATCCACCTGTAGAAGGTATCCCATCGATAACGAACAACGGATCGTTAGTTGCGGTTACTGAACGGTTCCCACGTACACGGATGGTAGCTGTGGAGTTTACCAGATTCCCCGAAGAAATAAGGACTCCCGCAGTTTTTCCCAGAAGGGCTCTCTGAATGGTTGTCGGAGCATTTGCCATAAGAGCCTCTGATTTTACCGACGAAATGGATCCGGTAACATCTCTTCTCCTCGCAGTTCCATAACCTGTAACCACTACCTCATTCAGCCCGGTAATGCTTTCCTGAAGTGTTACATTTACTACTGCCTGAGTGCCAACAGTAACCTCCTGTGGCTCATAACCGACAAATGAAAAGACCAGGATTGATTTTTGTGAGGACACTGTTATGGAATATTTACCATCAATGCCGGCCATTACACCATTTGTCGTACCTTTTTCCAGCACATTGACCCCAGCCATGGGATTATTCCTGGCATCCACAACAGTACCTGTAACAACAACTTTCTGTTGCAGATCTTCAGACGTCCTGATATCTGAACCGCTCATAGCGAATACCTGGAATGTACCCTGTAGTAATAAGAGGCAGATAACTCCAGATATCAGAAAGATTATTTTCAAGCATTTTTGAAGCAAAATGCATTTCGAAGGTTTTTTTATCATACATTTTAAAGTTTTAGGGGTTAATTATATAATAAAAATATTAAAAAATGTTCACAACCTTTATTAGTTAACTTCGGATTACAGGAGATGCTGCAACTTCTCCTGTTTAGTTTTATAAATCTATACCATAGACATAAATATTTAATTATCTATTACTTAAGAAATTTTTTCATCTTCGATACGCAGGTAAGGTACAAGTCAGTTTCCAAATTTAAAACAATTATTTTAATTCTGCAATCGGTTGCAGAAAAAATTAAGATTAAATGTATCCAATGTTTATACGCTTCTTCAAAATCATTAATTTTAATGAATTAAAACTGACTGTAACCATGAAATATTTATCGCTTGTCATATGTTGTTTTTTATTAAATTCGGCTATGGCTCAAAAGGGATCAACCGGTATTTTTGAAAGCAACACTGACATAGGTAATCCGAAGAATGCTGGTTCGGCTGAATACAATAGCTGCAGACCAGTCCTATTCCTTAAAAGGATCGGGCTACAATATCTGGTTTGCCAGAGACGAATTCCATTACCTGTACAGTAAAATAAAGGGAGACTTTATACTTACTGCAAATTTTAAATTTGAAGGCAAAGGAACAGAAGCTCACAGAAAGACCGGATGGATGCTCAGGGCTTCAACCGATGAGGATTCCAGGCATATTTCAGCAACCCTTCATGGTGACGGGCTTACAGTGATGCAGTGGAGGGATTTTAAAGGAGCTGAGATGAAAGATCCTGAAGATGAAATATTTGCCAAAGGATCAGGCTATGAGATAATCCAGATAGAACGTTCAGGCAGGATTATTTTCATGAGAGCAGCGCATGCCGGCAAACCTCTTGAAACAATTGGATCGTATGAGATGGTTAATCTGCCTGATGAAATACTGGCAGGATTATTTGTCTGCTCTCATAATCCTGAAATCACCGAAGAGGCAAAAATCTGGAATGTCCGCATTGATAAACCCGTTGGTGATAATTACAATGCTGTCAAGGGATGGTTTCGTGGGATGCCGTCTTGAAACCATGAATGTCTTTGACGGTAAAAGAATGGTCATTTATGAAAAGCATGGCAGGTTTGAAGCTCCCAACTGGATGCCTGACGGGAAACAGCTTCTTTTCAATATGGATGGATTATTGTATAAAATCCCGGTAACAGGCGGAGATCTTGTGAAACTCAATACAGGTTTTGCCACAAGGAATAATAATGATCATGGCATATCATTCAATGGTAAGTGGCTGGCAATCAGTTGTCACCAAGGATGGTGCAGACGGAAAGGGCGGAGGATCAGCAGTTTATGTTTTACCGCTTGAAAGGAGGCACTCCAAAATTGATTACTGAAGAAACTCCTTCATATTTTCATGGATGGGCTCCGAACAACAAGGAGCTGGTATATGTTGCTCAGCGAGGAGGAAAGAATATTTATAATATCTACCGGAATTCAATCAAAGGAGGGAAAGAAGTTGCTCTGACAAACCTTAAGGCCGGTGAACATGTAGACGGATGTGAATATTCGCCTGATGGCAAATATATTTACTTCAACGGAAGCCAAACCGGTAATATGCAGCTCTGGCGAATGAAACCTGATGGATCGGGAATGGAACAACTCACTTTTGATGATTACAGAAACTGGTTCCCTCATATTTCACCTGACGGAAAGTGGATAGCATTTATATCATTCCCTCCGGATATTGATAAAAACAGCCATCCTTCATATAAACGGGTCATGCTCAGACTTATGCCTGTCTCAGGCGGTGAAGCCTAAGAGTTATTGCATACCTTTACGGCGGACAGGGAACAATTAATGTACCATCCTGGTCACCCGACAGCCAGCAAATTGCATTTGTAAGCAATTCAGGCAAATAATCATCAAAGAATCATAAAAATCAGTAATTTAGTTTTTGTATCAAAAAATATTTTACTTTTCCGGCCCTGCAAAAATCAGGTATTTCTGATGAGTTCCGGTATCAATACCATTACTTTCAGTTCCGGTATTTGCAATTTTATACAGTTATACTGCTGTAGGTGTTGTTGTTGTTGTTATCTTATCATGGTTTAAAGCAAAGAAGACCGGTTCAGTTCCTTTGCAGGATCTGGGCAAAATCAGTATTTCTGATAATGGGGAAAAAACTTTCTGTTCAGCGGAAAGGAAAATATCGATAAAAACAAAAAATACATTACTTATTGCCAACCATGCAAGTCTATTTGATATAGTTGCGATAACATCATTTTACCCTAAGGTTTCATGGTTCGGACATGAACGGCTTCTCAAAGTCCCGGTTTTCGGACGCTTTCTTAAAACTGACTGATTATGTTCCGTTTAAAGAACCTACAGTAAGCAATACAAGACACATGCTCGAACAACTGATGGAAAAAGCAAAAGATCAGTCAGTTGCACTCTTCCCTGAAGGTACAAGAACGCTGAACGGGAAAATCAATCCGTTTTACAGGGGATTCATTTACCTTTTCAGAACGAGGGATATAGGGATACTGCCTCTGACTTTAAATGGCTTCTATGATCTGAAGCCAAAAAACAGGTTTTATATTGATTTCGGTTCAAAACTGGAGGTGATCATTCATAAGCCAATTCCAAGGGAAGAACTTATCGATAAAAGCGATAATGAAATAATTGATAAAGTCAAAAGTGTAATTGAATCTGCTTATCATTAAAGAATTATTATAAATCTCTTTATCATAATAAAATAAGTATTACAGATGGCTGATATAAAAGGTGAAAAATGGATTTTTATTGTTAATCCGATTGCAGGAAATGGTTTTGCAAAGACTATGGTTCCTGAAATTGAGGAGAAGATAAAGAAATATAATATTGATGGTGAAATAGTTTTAACCGAAAGAAGCGGTCATGCTTCGGACTCTCCATGTTTTATTACGAAAAAGGATACAGGTATATTATCGGAGTCGGAGGAGACGGTACAGTAAATGAGATTGCCAGGCCATTGGTTAATAAGAAGGATGTTGTCATTGGAGTCATTCCTGCCGGGACAGGAAATGATTTTATCCAGATACTCGGATTTCCAGACCGTTTTTCAGAAAATGACTGGGAAATTCTTTTCAAAAAGAATATAATTGGATGGATGTCGGTACCGTAAACGGGATGATTTTCCTTAATGGTATGGGACTGGGATTTGATGCCCAGGTGGCTGCAGAAAATTATACCGAACCCGGTAAAGTGAAAAAAGGCGGCAAACATAAATATCATATGGCATATCATTAAAACGATCCTGTTTTTCAGAGAAAAACGAATGAAAGTGACCAGCGGCCGGAATACTTCTGAAACCGACTGTTTCATCAACACGATTTCAATTGGCAGGAGATTTGCCGGAGGTTTCTTCCTTACACCTAAAGCTATTGCCAATGACGGGATGCTCGATGTCTGCTCAATAAAAAGACTGAATCTGTTTCAGAGATTCAGAATATTTCTTAAAGTTCCCAAAGGAGAACATATTAACGATAAAAAGGTAATTTATTACCAGACTGCCGGGCTTGAGATTGAATTTCCCGAAAAAGTTCCTTTTCATGTTGACGGAGAGCTTAATTTTTCAAAAGATTTCAAAGTAAGCATCCTTCCAAAAGCCCTGAATATTTTATACAATCCTGATGGAAACCATTTCTTCAGAAAATAATATAAAGGGGAAAAGTTACATTGCCTTCTTCGATCTCGATGATACCCTGATCAGGGCAAACAGCGGTAAACTGCTTGTCAGGGGCGCATATGAAAAAGGAATGATGAGTTTGCCGGATCTCATCAAGGCTTTATGGCTGTCGTTCCTTTATAAATTCAGGCTTGATGGATTCTGAAAAGATTATTGCCGGAATGTTGAAATGGCTGGCCGGGGTGCCTGAAAAGAGAGTCAGTGACTTATCATCTGAAGTATTTGAAAAGCATATGCTGCATGCGATTCCTGAAGAAGCCAGGAGTGAGATAAGAATGCATAAAGATAAAAATGCCGCAGTGGTCATACTTTCATCAGCATTATTTCCAGTCTGCCAGGTTGTTGCAGATCATCTTGATATGGATGATATTATCTGTACAGAATTGAGACCGATGATGGGAGGTGCACAGGACGAACTGCAGGCAAACTCTGCTTTGGAAACGAAAAGGTTTCCAGGCTTAAAGAGTACTGTGAAAAGATTAACAGTAAAGTTGAACAGGCATGGTACTACGGTGATTCCTTTTCAGATTTTCCTGTACTGCAAATAGTTGGTAATCCGGTCTGTGTTAATCCAGATAAAAAGCTGTTTAAAGCTGCAAAGAAAAACAACTGGAAAATTTATCTCTGGAAATAACCTGGAATTAATAAATAAAATCTAAAGGATAACATTTTCTTTTTTACCACGGAGTCGAGCGGAGTTTATCGGAGTTTCACAGTTTAAACTCCGTATATCTCTGTATACTCTGTGTAATAGTGTTTATCCCTGGTAACATTTTTAATTAAAATACTATAATTCTTTACAACGATTTCGCCATAAGCGACATTAAGGAATGGTTTACCATTCTTCAGTCCGACGTTCCCGAATCCTGTCTCAGTCGAAATAAAGCTTGTGAAATCCCCTATCTTTGAATCAATATACATTGTTTGCGTCAGTGCATCGTATCTTACTCCTGTCAATCCCTGCAACATTCCATAACTCGACATTGCCCTTGCATACCAGTGCCCGCATTCATATTCGTCGAACGGATTTCTCAGACTTCCGTTATACCTGTCCCGTGCAGTTCTGACGATTTCCAATCCCTTTTCAACTTCACCCATCATCATGAGATGAGAGGCTACCTGGTATTCATAACCTGTCCATACCTCATCGCAGTATACGAACGGAAGGGACGGTTTTCCTCCCTTTGGCCAGGTGCAGAGCAGAAGGCCTCCCTCGTTTCCAAGTGCATATGATGGCCTTTGAGGATTTGAATGATCTGTAAGGTCTTTTTTGAAATTGTATTTATAAACAGAGTTAAGATGGCTTACAACTTTTGCAGAATCAACAACATTTTTAAGACCACAGACCTCTCCTATCCAGCTTCCCAATATGCCGTCCGAGAGGCAGCCTGATCCGTACTGGTATTTTGGGCCCTCAGCCTGTAAAAGCTTTACTGCGTCATCAGAATATTCAGAAGACCATGATCCTTTTGAGGCAGTAACCGGATCAGGAGCATTCAATCCCTGCCATTTTATTTTCTGATAGAAATATTCCCCATTGAAGAGCTCATTTTCAATTGTATTTTTCCCCTTCATGTAAAGCGCCTCATACTTTTCAATATCCTCCCCCAGGTAACTGCCCATCTCAGAAATTGCCTTCAGTGCTCCCAGGTAAAAGCTTGTGCACATCCCGTCAGGTCCCCAGAATTCAATATCATAAGTATTGTGATGCGGTTCTTCAAGCGTGCCTGTTGAACGCGGATCCCACGTCCGGATTGAATAATCCATGCTTTCAACAACTTTCGGGAACATTTTTCTAAGCCAATCGGTATTGCCCGAAATATGCCAGTCGCGGTATATCTTCATAATTCCGCCAAGCTGGCCATCGGCTGCAGCGTAAAATGTAGTGGCTACAGGCCGGATAGGAAGAGCAGCCCTGAAAGTCTGATGACCCTCCTTATCCTGGCTGGGTCCGAATTCAGTTTCCCTGAGGGTACGTTCAAGCTTTGGGAAACAGATGAGGGATTGCCTGTGCATAATTCCAGACATGCTCGCATGAACCGGCACAACAACCTGAATTATCACCGCATCCTTCCCAGTTCCAGAGCTTTCCATCGCGCTGGCGAAGAACTGTCGGCGATTTCAGAATGGTAAGGTTTGCAGCTATTGCCTCAATAACTTCCGGAGGAAGAGAGGTGTCGTAAAATGAGTTACTGAATAATTCGCTTTTGCGAAAGAAGGTCTGTATAGTTTGTTTTCCAGTAATTTGCTACCTCATTTATGTTTGCGAATTTACCTGCATACCATGGTTTGTAAAATGGATCGTTACACGAACAGTCTGGATCAGTACATTCTTCTTTATCCGGTTCTGTTGAATCCTGACCATATTTCATGTTTGTATCCGGGACATACCAGACCATCATTAATCTTATCGTCTTTGTTTCACCCGGATCTACTGAAAACGGTACATAAAGCGATGCTCCCGGAGCATCAATAATCTGAAGCGGGGGAGTTTCTTGTTCCTCCTTTCAATATAGTATTCCATGTTATTGTAAGCGGATCCCACCATCCTCCCCTGAACCAGCAGTGATCAACAATTGTCCCAGGTTCATTGGTAAATATTGCAAAGTCTCCTTTCTTTTCCGGATTCTCTTTTGTGCCTTCCTCTGAAAGAATAAAACCACCGGAAATCGGTCTGACAGTCGCCTTTGCCACCAGATTGCTTCATAAAGTTCCTTGTATTATAAGAAAATACAGCTTCAACTTTAGAATTGGAGGTATTTTTAAAAGAGTATTCCAGGGCACCGGCAGGCAGGCTCGAATTGTCGGCATCAGTCGGTATAAAAGGGCTCCACCCTTTTATACTGACTGACAGCGGAACATCTTCATCGTTTAGTTCTATTGTGGCAATTGGGAACCGTGCCAAAAAACTGCAGTTTTCAAACCGGGGAAGTCCGTAAGTAGCTCCCGATGAACCATTACCTGAATTGGGCTGGCCGAAGTGTTTCCATTCAGGAACCTGTCCTTCGAGCACCTTGGTTCCATTTTCCCGATCCTTTACAGATATTGCTGCAAACATTGGAGGTTCGTTAAAAACTTCCGGCCGGTTACGGACCGACATATGGGAAATTGCTCCTGTTCCTTCAAGACAGAACATTCCGGCTCCGATACCGCCGATAGGGAAAGCGATCCTGCTGAGGTACTTTCCTGAATATGATCCATTGTACTCATGGCCGACTTTTTTCACCACCTCTTTATGCTTTGAACATGAAACAAGAGACAAAATCAAAAGTAAAAACAGCAAATAACAAAATGGGACAACTTTTCTCATTTTAATAATATGTTATGTAAGACATAAATCAATCAGCTTTCGAGAATTAATTTCAGTCTGTCGCACAGATCTTTCAGACCTTCCGGAGTATCGCCTCCTGGCATTTCAATACTGGTCCATCCCTGATAACCAATATCATCAAGTGCCTTCATAACTGCAGTCCAGTTTACATCTCCTTCACGCAGCTTTACTTTGAATCCAGCTGACTTGCCTTCTGTATCGGCGATTTTGCGGCTATACTCTTTAATATGGATTTTTGCTATTCTTTTTCCAAGGATCTTTATCCATTGCTCGGGCCATCCATAGGCAAGAATATTGCCGCAATCGAAATAGGCACCAACCCATGGACTCTTGAACTGATCAATATATCTTGCTGCTTCCAGGGGCTGAGAAGAAAATTATTCCAGACATTCTCAACAGCAATTTTTACTTTTAATTTCTCGGCAAACGGAATAGCTTTTTTAATCTCTTCCGTAGAACGGTTCCAGCAATCATCATAGCTGACAGTATCAGTAACCCTTCCGGGAACAAGAAGAACAGCATCAGCACCGAAAATATTTGCATCCTCAAGAGCAACCTTAAGAGCTTCAACTCCATCCTCCCTTACTTTAGGATCGGGACTTGAAAGAAGCAATTTCCAGTGCATTGAATCGCAAACACTGTGAATTCTCAAGTCCGGTAGCTTCACGGGCCTGCAAGAACTTCATTCCTGTTGAGATGGCTGTCGACTTCCACTCCATCATATCCGGCCAGTTTTGCAGCCTGGAATTTCTCCAGTACTGTTTTTCCTACTCCGATGCTTCCCCACATTATTCCTTTTTTAAGATTTCTTTTGGCAGGAGATCCAAAAACCTGAAAACCCGGCAACGAAACTGCTGAGAAAAATGCAGATGCCATAGCTGTTTTTTTTGTGAATTGTCGTCTGTTCATATTAAGTCAATTTAGGTTCAGTTCCGATTACCGGGGGTATTTCCGGTATACCAGGTACAGGGCCGAATTCAAAGATTTTGGGACCCAGCGACATATCTGAATTCATCACCTCATCCCAGGTAACATCTTTCCCGGTGTAAGCTGACATACGTCCCATTATTGTTATAAGTGTCGAATTTATCTGTGCTTCAGCATCACTGACTGTTTTTCCTGTCCGTATTGCGGTTACAAGATTAATATGTTCCTGAACATAAGGATCAGTTACTTTCCATGTCTCATCAGTGGATCCTTCTTCCGGATACAGGATATTTCCATATCTCTTCTCCTTTAAGGTTATAGAGGGTCCCTTTGGCATTGGCAAATCCTTTGGTACCGACAATGAATTGCTCGGTAATGTTACTGCATCCAGTTATCTGCCTTGCTGCACAATGTGTATGCATTCCATTATCATAAATATATTCAACGCTGAAAAAATCGTACTGATCGCCCGTTACTCTTCTCTGACGGCCGCCCCAGCCTACTGCCTTTACAGGGATCTTTCCAATATACCAGTTCATTACATCTATTTCATGAATGAATTGTTCCACGATATGGTCACCTGACAACCAGCAGAAGTTTGCCCAGTTACGGAGCATGTACTCCATATCCGTCCAGCCGGGCTGTCTTTGTATTACCCAGAGCGAACCTCCGTTCCTGGTAATATGGGCGCTGACAATTTCACCTATTTCACCATTGGCCACTCTTCGCCAGGTCTCCATAAAATCCTTCTGTACGCGTCTTATTGTGCCGCTGATCATACAGAGCCCCTTTTCCTGCTGCTCTTTTTGATGCAACCATTACCTTTCGTGCTCCCACAGGATCGACTGCAATCGGCTTCTCCATAAAAATATGCTTTCCGGCATTTACTGCAGCCTCAACATGATATGGACGGAAAACAGGTGGTGTGCATAATAATACTACATCCACTCCTGAATCAATGACTTTTTCATAGCTGTCGAATCCTAAAAAGCACTTTTCATCGGGAATTTCAACATTTTTCTTGGTTTTCAGCTGTTCCCTGCACTGATCGAGCTTATCCTTGAAGACATCGCCAAGTGCAGTTATCTGAAGGTTCGGGCCTGCATCAAGGAAATTTACTGCTGCACCTGTACCCCTGCCGCCACAACCGATCAGTCCTGCTTTAAGAGGTTTCCCGTCAGGAGCCTGAGTCAACAGAACCGGAAGTTCCAGCTTTTTTCTTACCGGTCCCCTGCTGCATGATGAAATCAGACCTGCTGTCCCAAATGTTCCTAATGCTGCCAGAGATGTTCTTGAGATGAAACTGCGACGGTCAATGCCGTCCTTTTTTGCCTGTGTTTCTTTCTTCATGTTTTCCATAATCCTATGTTTTATCAATATACTTCCAGCTCCTGCCATGCCGGTAATTTCGGGAATTTTGAATGCGGATCGGTCTGGTACCAGTAACATACCGATGCGATATCGGATTTCTGGGCAAGATATCTTCCTCCCTGCCTCCAGCCGAGATCCTGTATTGTTATCTTCAGATCCTTGTCAAATCTTACCGGATCCATTATATGCCAGCGATACAGGCCAAAACGCTGCATGACATTATAATGTCCATCGCCTCTTATTACCTGATGCAAACCGGAATAAGGAGTGCAAAACTCCGTATAATTGACTTCTTCAACACCTGCAGCATTTTTCTTGCGAGTGTCAAAATCGTAAGAACCGCAGAAATAGTCTTCAGTTCCTGTACCACAAATAGTCGGAAATTTTGTATCCCCGTCAATAAAGAACTTGATTTCACCTTCACCCCACCATCCGTTATTGTTAACTCCTACAGCCAGGTAAACTCCGACATACTGACCTTTTCCCTTTATACCGTCAACAATTGTGTAATCAGAAGTTACATTTGGATTCAGCCGCCGGTACTGTGCATGAAAATAGGCTGCATCATCAGGAACATCAGTCAGTGTATAGTCAATCTGGTAATATAATGTCATAGGATCCTGGTCACCTACATTTTCCATTGTTATCCTGCATTTTTTCCGGAAAGGCATCACCCAGTAACAATTAAATGCACTTCCCGGATTCACGCAGACCGCTGATGAAACAAGCGGTGCATACTGTCCCCATCCCATGCCGAAAAAATCACCGACAGGGCATTCAACTGATGGTTCGGTTTCATCATCCCAATAGATCCGGAGAATTGAAAAACGCCATTTGCCTGCAGGTGTCATCCAGATATGCTGGATAGCTCCCGGACCATCAATTACTGCCATTGTGAATGTCTCTCCGGGTTTAATCCTGACAAATGGATTCACTTTCCATCCCTGCCCCAGGTCGCGGGCAGCATTTGCTGCATTGGCAACATTAGGTTTGTCCTTGTCTTCAAGACGGGCCATTCCGGCTTTGCCTTTTTCACCTGTAAAATTCTCAGGACTTATTGATCGTGTTTTTGCATCGGATAACCGGTACAAATTTCCCATATTCATATCGAGACCATTGAATCCTTTCTGGGAAAAGACCAGAAATGGTATAAGAAGCAAAGATTAATGAAAGAACAAGATTTTTTTTCATATTATCCGGTTTAATGGTTAATGATTATAAGATGGTTTAAAGTTATTTGCTGATGATTTGCTTAAAAATTGCGGAATAAGCATACTATATAAATTTCATTGTAAGGTACTAATTCCTGTAAAAATAAATCTTTACACTTCTAGGAAATAATTTTTTTATTGATTTTCTTCGTTTACCCATCCCCGGAGGGAGCGAAGAAAATCAAATTACTCCCCTTGGGGAAGGGGTAAATAAATTGATTTTCAAGCGATAAAAAACAGCTACAATCAAATTCTACCAATTAAACTATTAAATCTTGTGAAAAGAATATTTTTCTTAACAATCGTTATTTCATTCATTCTACTGCTTGCCTGCACAAATACAAACGATATCATAAACGGAACACTTTATATTATCGGTGGCGGGAATCAGGACCGATGAAATGATGAACGAGCTGGTGGATCTGTCAGGGATCAGGGAAAATGGTTATATTTATGTTCTGCCGATGGCAAGCTCTGTTCCGGACAGTGCAATAATCTGGGCAAGGGAAGATTTCTTAGCAGCGGGGGTCAGTAAAGTTCCGGGCTATAATTTCAGGCTGGGAGAGACTCCTCCAAAGCAGCAGCTTGATTCCTTGAGAAATGCAAGTCTGATCTATATAAGCGGAGGTGATCAGTCAAGATTTATGTCTGTGGTACTGAATACACCCCTCATGGATGCAATTCATGAGGCATATAAAAACGGATCAGTAATTGCCGGTACAAGTGCAGGGGCAGCAGTAATGAGCAAAAAAATGATTACAGGCAACCAGAAAAAGCATCCGGAGCCTGATGCAGGTTTTGTGACAATAGAAGCTGATAATATTGAAATTACTGAAGGTCTTGGATTGTTGAAAGATGTCATTATAGATCAGCATTTTATCAAGCGTCAGAGGCTTAACAGGCTCATAGCGGCATCTATTGAAAATCCTGAAGAGTTGTGCATTGGCATTGATGAATCAACAGCAATTATTGTCAAAAGGAAAAATATCAGAGTTACAGGAGCAGGACAGGTTATATTAATCAGGAACAGGAGCTCTGCCAGGACAGTAAAGGATGGAATGCTCGGGACCGATAAACTGCAAATCAGTGTTTACCTTCCGGGTCAGAGTTTCAATATTGACTAATAATATGGCTGAAGATCAAGCAGATGTTTTCATTCATAAGCTCCTTTTTTCAGAACAGTGCCATCTTTCACAACCCATTTACCCAGTGCAATCAGGTTCACCAGTTCCATTCCCTGATTCAGGAAAAGGAGATCTGCATCCATTCCATTTGAAATAAATCCTTTCCCGGGAAGCCTAAGAATAGAGGCGGGATTTGATGTAAGTACCTTAAGCGCTGTCTCAAGTGGAATTCTTTCTTTTAGCACAGTATCGGCTAATTCTCTTAAGTTTGAGGAAGGCAGCCCCATTTCGAGCTTTGTCAGCCTTCCCTGTTCATCAAAACCGGGAAGGGATCCGCATGAATCTGAGGAAAAAGTGATATTTGTTACGGGAACTCCGGATTCAAGAAGGAGTTTCAGTGCAGTAGATGGTTTTACCTCTTCATCAGTGAAATAAGGCCATGAGCTTGTTGTAATATCAATATATCCTTCCTTTCCGTAGATTTTGGCGTCTTCAAATATGTAATCATTCCTGTTACAGTGAGTCGGAAGGAACTGGTTGAATTTCAGCATACTTCTTCTTATCACCTCATAAATCGGATTGAAAGGATTTTTTGCATCGCCCATGTGGATATTAACGATCCCTGCTTTTTTCCCGAGCATTCCACCGACTCTTGCATGGGCTGCAATCCTTATAAGTTCATCAATTGAAGGGCATGAACTTCTGTGATCAGAAATTGCAAGTTCACCAACACCAACCACCTCTTCAATAAGTGCAAGATCTTTCCCGATATCACCGGTAATAGTCGGAGAGGGAACCTGGTAAGCGCCGGTCCATATCCAGGCTGAAGCTCCCTGATGCTTTATAGATTTTGCTTTCATCAAAACTGATTCGACTGTCCGGGTGAATCCGTCTGTTCCAAGACAACCAACTACAGTGGTGACTCCGCCATCAAACATTCCGGAAAGCCTCAATTCAGGAGTCCGGGTTGCTGGTCCGCCTTCTCCTCCAGCACCTGCAATATGAACATGATTGTCGATAAGACCGGGGACAATAGTCAATCCATCTGCATCAAACACTTCGACATCCGATCCGGAGGGTATCCTGATCTTTTCCGATATCTCCAGAATTTTATCACACCCGATTAAAATATCCCTTTTCCCGGAAAAATCCGGAGAATAAACAGCGGCATTCCTGATAAGAAGCATAAAGCTATCTGTTAAAGTTAAACTCAAAAGGTAAAATTAGCCATTCTGCCGTACCAAAAGAAGCACTTATCATTTTTTGATTATTTTTACCTCCCAGAGGCTATTTGAAAAGTCCTTTGTGGACCTTGGTGATACCTTGGTACAACTTTGTGGTAGAATATAAACCATTTAACCACAAAGGATCACAAAGTAAAACACTAAGTAACTCAAAGGTTAAATCCATTAGAAACCGTTTCTAAATACTCCCTTTATTTAAATAAAAAAATATGCACCTGAAGTTCACAATCCCACATAACCTCGTTATCGTATTCAGCATAATAATAGTTGCTGCGATCCTGACATGGATTATCCCGGGAGGAAAGTTTGACAGGAAGATGGTTGATGTCAACGGGGTTGAACGGAGTGTCATAGTGAACGGCTCCTTCCACTATGTTGAAAGCCAGCCGCAGACCTGGCAGATCTTTTCAGCCTTTTATAAGGGATTCATTAATATGTCGCACATTATTGTATTTATCCTGATGATCGGGGGAGCATTCTGGATAATGAATGACACAAAAGCGATTGATGTGGGTATATTTTCCTTCCTGGGCTTTACCCGGCGAATGGAGCGGTTCCGGCTGGTTAAACTGCTGGGTGTGAATAATATAATTATTTCACTTATAATGTTGCTGTTCAGTCTTTTTGGCGCCATATTTGGTATGGCCGAAGAGACTATTGCCTTTGCTGTTATTTTTGTACCGCTTTCTATATCAATGGGCTACGATTCATTCGTTGGCATCGCACTTTGTTACTTTGCGGCCCACATAGGTTTTGCCGGAGCAATTCTTAATCCTTTCACTGTCGGGATTGCCCAGGGACTTGCAAGCGTGCCTTTATTCACAGGTATTGAATACCGCACTTTTTGCTGGGTTTTAATAACATTTGCAGGTATTATGTTTGTGCTCTGGTATGCTGCAAAAATCAGGAAGAATCCCCGTAAAAGCATTATGTATGAAGCAGATGAATACTGGAGACAAAAGGGTAATTCCCATATTGAAGAGATCAAATATCATACTCCTCTTTCAGCATGGATCGTCGCCCTTCTTACAGGCATTGTTCTTATTATTTTCGCTGTGAAATATCCGATTACCCACCTCACTTTCGGATTATCCAAAGTTTCTGCCCCTATTTTGCCAGTCTGTGCAGGATTGTATTTTTTATTCAGCTATATCACGTTAAAAAAATCGATCCACTTTTTTGTTCTGAATATACTTGCCTTTACAATGATCTACCTGGTAATAGGAGTCCTGGGGTACAAATGGTATATTATGGAAATCGCTGCACTTTTCCTGGCAATGGGATTGGTTACAGGGTTTGCTGCAGGCAAAAAGCCGGGTGAAACCACAAAATTGTTTGTAGATGGGGTAAAGGATATTGTTTCTGCTTCTCTTGTAGTGGGGTTTGCCGGAGGTATTATTGCCATACTCACTGATGGGCAGATCATCGACACAGTACTAAACTCATTGTCAGGAGCCCTGAAAGGTTCCGGACAATTGTCGGCAATATCAATTATGTACGGATTTCAGTCAGTCCTCAACCTTATAATTACTTCAGGCTCTGCAAAAGCAGCCCTGACAATACCTATAATGGCCGAGTTCTCCGATATAGTCGGTTTAACAAGACAGGCCACTATAATGGCATTTCAGTTCGGAGCCGGCTTTACAGATATGATCGCCCCGACTTCGGGTGTTCTTATTGGTGTTCTGGGAATGGCAAGAATCCCTTACGTTAAATGGCTTAAGTGGGTTATGCCTATACTCCTGATACTGATAATCCTGGGATTCCTGTTACTGATCCCGACGGTAACAATGAAGCTTAACGGATTCTAGAAAATATATCTGATTGATAAAGCTCCGCCGTCACCCCAGAATCCGGTATAACCTGTCAGGTTAAATTCAGGTTTCCAGTCAAGGCCTACATTGATTGGAACCTCTTTAAAATTATATTCGATCCCTAATATTCCGTCAATTCCTATTACTGTATAGTTTACACCTTGCATCGCCCCAACGACCATAGGTATTATCACCATTCCAGAATCCTATGTGTCCTCCGCCGCCGAAATACCAGTTAAGTCTCTCAACGTCGAATGCATTGTTGTGTACCTCATATAATCCTGTAATTTCGAATCCCCGCCATCTGGTCGAAAGCAAACCTTCAAGAGCAGATCTCTGGCTTATAAAATGTTTTACTGTAAGGCCCGTTTGAAAATCCAAGCCTGAGGCCAACACCTGTATTATAGTCCTGGGCAGATGCATAGGCAGAAATGAATATCACTAATGTTAATGTCAGAATAGCTTTTTTCATATCAGTTACTTTTAATTCTTATTAATTACTGGACAAATTTAACAAAATCTTTATAAAAAAAAAGAGAAGGATTTACCCCGGATCCTTCCCTTTTACAAACCCCGGATTTCACATCCGGCAGATGATTAACAAACCTAAACCTTTCTATACCTGACCTAATTAACAAAAAACATGTACTTGTATATAAAACCATTTTCACGTAAGCCACCAACGCAAAGCCTTGGCGATCTTTCTCCTTTTAAGCAGGACAGTTCCCAATTCCTTTGATGATATCCGGTAAAATGTTTTCATAGTTTTATATTTGTTTTTTTGTCTGTTTCCTATGATGTAAATATATATTTCAAACAGATAGTCCGTCAATACGCTATGGCCCAATTAGTGGGAAATGCGACTGAAATAAACCGAGCCTTGTCAATTAAATACTGATGATCAGTTACAGGTTTGAACACCTGATAAAAGAATTGAAGCAGTTCGTCAAAATTGGTTCCATATTTATCAGGAAAATGGCTGATAATGAATTTTCTGCCGCCATCAGTAAATCAAAACAGCTGGATACTAATAAGTTAGACCATAACCAGAGCTTATTGACCAGAATTCAGATGTTTTGACAAACGATATGTAAAAAATGACAAGATTCGAAGATAAATGATGTTTCCCGGACAAAATCATCAAAAATTATTCCGTAAATAGTATCTTTCAAACGTAAAAAGAAAAAACCGGACAACATTGTAAACTGAAAACAAAACCTTTTTGAATTATGCCACTTAATATTTCGGATAATCTGCCGGCAGTGAAAATCCTTGAAAACGAGAATATTTTCGTGATGAAGGAAACAAGGGCTGTTCATCAGGATATAAGGCCTTTGCAAATACTGATATTTAACCTTATGCCTGTTAAAGATCACCACTGAAACACAGATATTAAGGCTTCTTTCCAACACTCCCCTGCAGGTTGAAATTACATCTGATATATACAAAGATGCATCTGTCAAAGAACACACCTAAAGAGCATCTTGATTCATTCTATAAGACTTTTGATGATATTTCCAGTCATAAATATGATGGCCTGATAATTACCGGTGCTCCTATTGAACATCTTGAATTTGAGCAGGTTGACTACTGGGAAGAGATGGTGCGCATAATGAATTGGGCCGATCGGCATGTGACATCAACTATTGTATATCTGCTGGGCATCACAGGCAGGACTATATCACCATTACGGAATTCCCAAGTACATGATGAAAGAAAAGATGTTCGGGGTCTTCAGGCACAGGATCTATAATATGACCAATCCTTTAACAAGGGGCTTTGATGATGTGTTTCTTGCACCCCACTCAAGATACACTGAAGTCAGAAAGGAAGACATAGAGAAGGTAGAAGATCTTGAGATCCTTGCCGATTCAGAGGAGGCAGGAATTTACCTTGTGGCCTCGAGAGACCTGAAAAGAGTTTTTGTCACAGGTCATTCAGAATATGATCCCCTTACTTTAAAATCGGAATACGACCGCGATGTGGCCAAAGGTCTTGATATCAGAATACCCAGGAATTATTTCCGGAATGACGATCCGGAACAGATGCCGATGGTCAAATGGAGAAGCCATGCAAGTCTTTTATTCTCAAACTGGCTGAACTATTGTGTTTACCAGGTTACCCCTTATGTCCTTGAAAACGATCAGAAATAAGGATTAAGTTGATGGATCAAGCGAGACCGATATCAAGCTAATGGTTAATCATCAAAGTTGACCTTCTTGTAACTTGTCAGCTCCAATGCCATTTTCCTGTATGTTTTCTTGTTTTGCTTATCGTTGTTAATGCCGCTTATGCGGCTCAGACCGAAATAAGCGTAGGAAGAATAATCGTTACCGTAATAGCCAAAGTCCGACAGCTCACTGATTCCTTTATTATAATATCTCCTGGCCTGTATATTATTATGGTATTTCTTCTCCTGAAGGATCCCATTGAAAACCGCAAGTTGTGCCTGAAAATAGGAATTGCCGGTTTCACCGTTTAATGAAGAGATAATACTTTCAGCTTCATCATATTTCTTTATCAGCAGCAGGTTTTTTATATACCCTGCAAGATACGGCAGATTGGCCGGATAAAGCTCATGAAGAGCCCTGGTGTAGGCAAGTGACTGCTGATAATTATTTTCGAAACTCATAAAAATGTATGAAAGGAAAGAGTATGCCTCTGCTTTTAGCATAATGGAATTTGCTCCGGCATTTTGCATTTCCATAAGACCCTTTTCCCTGTCTCCCTTTGGAAAAAGAAATGCCAGCATTTTATAGATCGGATGTGCTTCGGGGTAAGCTTCACGATAATAATTGTAAAGTCCTGTAAAAAAATAAAAATCGGAATAAACAGAAACATAATCAAAACATTCCCGTACATGCCTGTATGTACTTATTATGAGAGGATTCACTTTGTCAGTGAGGTTATTATCAGCATAATACATCAACAGCATTCCTCTTGCACCCAGGTTGGCCAGCAAATACTCAGCATAATCATCCGGATTTTGGGCTTCTTCACATTGTTTAATACAAGTGGTCATGTAATTTTCATAGGAAACAGAGTGCCGGAGAGGATGGGATCAGAGGATAGTTTTCCCAATATGTCATCATCCCGTTATACAGGTTTATTACCGGATGATCAGGGTAGATATTGCTCAATCTTTCACCAATATCCCGGGCTTCATCAAACCGGAACCCGTAAATATCATCAACACCCCTTTTAAGGAGGTTCAATGGATGCAGTATCTTTAAGTATCTGGCCCTGAATAGCTGACGTACTTAAAAAGCACCAGAGCAAAATGCACTTCCTTATAATTTTTATTCTTGCCGGCACCTATGAAAATAATTACTACAAGTTAACATTTTTAAATCGATTCATGAAAAATAAAAAGAGTGAGTGTGTGTGCGGGTTTTGAGAAAAAAGAGTGAGAGTGCTCGCTCTCGCTCTCACTCTCACTCTTTTTTATGTGGTGCCACCAGGAATCGAACCGGGGACACACGGATTTTCAGTCCGTTGCTCTACCGACTGAGCTATGGCACCTCCTTTTCGGACTGCAAATATATATCTCAAAACCGTTAAACCAAAACTTTGTATTAAAAAATTTCGATTTGGAATCGTTTTGCCGTTATGGTACATTTGCATCCTTACAAAATTAAATAATGGAGCTTCTCTTTGACACCCTGAACAACGGAATCAGACTGGTACATCACAGGCTCCCGGGAATTGTTGCCCATTGCGGACTGGTTATCAATACCGGTTCACGCGACGAATCTGTTCCGGAACATGGCATTGCACACTTTATTGAACATATGCTGTTCAAAGGCACAAGAAAAAGAAAAGCCTATTATATCCTGAGCCGCCTTGAAGATGTCGGAGGTGAGCTCAATGCCTATACAACAAAGGAAGAGACTGCAGTACATGCTTCCTTTATTAAAGAAGATTATGAAAGAGCAGTTGAAATAATATATGACATTGCCTTCAACTCCGTGCTGCCTGAAAAAGAGATTGAAAAAGAAAAGGATGTTGTAATTGAAGAGATCAACTCATATCTCGATAATCCGGCTGAACTGATATTTGACGATTTCGAGGAACTGATCTTTGCTGACCAGCCAATAGGTCATAATATTCTTGGTACTATTTCAACTGTGAAATCTTTCACACAGAAAAAGCTCTCGGATTTTATTTCCAGAAATTACAATACCGATCAGATGGTTTTTTGTTCAGTCGGGAATATTCCTGATGATAAGGTCCTCCGGCTGTTCAGGAAATACTTTGAGGCAGTACCGGAGAATAAACGGGATAAAAGAGAAACTGCACCATGGAATTATAAATCTTCCACTGTCGAAAAGAAGATGGACACTTTTCAGAATCATTGCATTATCGGGAACATTGCTTATGATCTGAAGGATGAAAAACGACTGGGGATGTTCCTTCTGAATAATATTCTGGGAGGACAGGGGATGAATTCAAGGCTTAACATGTCGCTCAGGGAAAAGAATGGTCTTGCATACAATGTAGAATCAGCCTATAATCCATATTGCGATACGGGTGCATTCTCCATATATTTCGGAACAGATAACCAGCATCTTGAAAGAAGCATCAGGGTCACCTTATCCGAATTAACCAAACTAAGGACTATAAAACTGGGCACAGTACAGCTTAGCAAGGCAAAAAACCAGATAAAAGGATATCTTGCAAGAGGTTACGAGAACCATGAAAACCTGATGCTCAGCCAGGGAAAAAGCCTGCTTGTCTTTGACAGGATAGAAAGCCTGGAGGAGACCTGCAATAAGATTGATAAAATTACATCATCAGAATTACTGGCCGCAGCCAATGAAATATTTCGATCCGGGAAGATTATCAACACTGATTTATAAATAATCATGGACCGCCAACTTGAAAAATACATTCTTGATCATTCGACTCCTGAAGATCCGGTGCTTGAAGATCTCTACAGGCAGACACATCTGCGGTTTGTAAATCCAAATATGGTCTGCGGACATCTTCAGGGAAAATTCCTTGAAATGATATCAAGAATGATCAATCCTTCATATATTCTTGAAATAGGAACATTTACAGGATACTCTGCCATATGCCTTGCAAAAGGACTGAAACCGATGGAATGCTGATAACCGTTGAAGCGAATGATGAGCTTGCCGGATTTACACAGATCTTATTTCGACAAAAGCCGGAGTAGCTTCAAAAATTGAAAGTATTACACGGCCGGCTTGCAGGATATTGATCGCAACAATGAATGAAGAATTTGATCTTGTGTATATTGACGGTGACAAGACGGGAATATACTGAATACTTCAGGTTGATAATAGATAAAGTAAGGCCCGGAGGGTTTATAATTGCTGACAATGTGCTGTGGGGAGGAAAGGTGTTTGAGAAAGACACAAAGGATCCGCAGACAAAAGGTATTATAGAGTTCAATGAAATGATCAGCAAGCAAAAGAATATTGAAAATATAATTCTGCCGTTAAGAGATGGGATAATGCTTATCAGAAAAATATTTTGAATTGCCTTACTCCGTGATAACTCCATGAGAACTCTGTCAGTAACCCGTGCGTAAGAAAGGAGTTAACCACGGAGTGACCATGGAGCTATCACGGAGTAACACGGTTTTAATTTCGAATAAATAGTTAAAATGGTACAATTTTTGAATATGATTAAAAAAACAATCATATGAAAAGAATTATATTTTCCGGCATAATATTTTTTATGTTTTTCAACACTAAATTCCCAGGTTGCAAAAACTGATGTCCTTCAGGATCTTGAAAAGAGTCAGCCTGCTGTTCAGGCCACGGTTACGACAGCCACATTAAAATCGGCCAGCCGCCTTTTCAAGGATAAGGATGACCTTACGTCAGTAATAATGGTTGTTCCGAAAGACTCGGTTGTTGATGTGCTTCCGGGATCTTACGATACTTTCCTTCATGTGGTTTTTGAAGGCAATGAAGGTTATATTTATGCACATCATGCTGAAATAAACAAAACAAGCTGTTCAGGCAATACCAGCCTGCTACCGCAGTCATCTGTCAGGAACAAAGTTACGGTCAGGAAGCAAGACCTGTGCAGAAACAGGCTGACAGCAGGTATGAATATCTTGAAAATAAATACGGACCATCACTTGGCCGCAAATTATATGAAGGTAAAATTTGGAAAGGCATGAATTCACAGCTTGTAAAGGAAAGCTGGGGTTCACCGAATAAGATAAACAGGGTGATAAGCGGCAATATCGTCAAGGAAGAGTGGTTCTATAATAAGACCTGGCTCTATTTTCAGAACAGCACTCTTGCAGAATGGGGTCCTGTAAAGGATTAAATTGAACATCAGTTTTTGCAGTTTAAAAAAAAGTCTTATTTTTGCCCGTGAATTTGCGGGAGTAGCTCAGTTGGTAGAGCACGACCTTGCCAAGGTCGGGGTCGCGGGTTCGAGTCCCGTCTCCCGCTCAAACAAAATAGCCGCGAAAGCAGGACATTTTATTTTTACGAATGCCGACAACATGCTTGCTTGGAGGAGGAATGAGTAATAAATAAAATGAGCCACGACAGTGGCTTTTTTGTTTGAAAGCATCTCCAATCGGGTCCGCCCCGACCGAAGCGTCGAGCAATCCCGTCTCCCGCTCTGAGAAAAAGGCTGTTTTTACAGCCTTTTTCGTTTTAATCACAGGTTTTTATTATATTCGATCCCCAAAATAACACATTTATTAAACTTAATTTTCTCATCCATGAAAAGAACTTTTTACTTTTTTCTTCTGCTGGCTGCCGGAATTCTGTTTTCCTGCACCGCAAAAAAAGCTGATCCGGGAATATCGGTTCCGTTTGAAAAATACACTTTGCCAAACGGATTGACAGTCATCCTTCACGAAGACAAATCCGATCCTATTGCAGCAGTAGCTGTAGTCTTTCATGTTGGATCAAGCCGCGAAGTACCCGGGAAAACCGGATTTGCACATCTTTTCGAACACATGATGTTCCAGAAATCCGAGAATGTCGGTGAAGATCAGCTTTTCAAGCTTATACAGGGTGCCGGAGGGGAACTCAACGGAGGTACCGGCCAGGATGCCACGATGTATTATGAAGTCATACCAAAAAATGCTCTTGAAATGGCCCTGTGGCTCGAATCAGACAGGATGGGTTACCTTGAGAATACGGTAACACAATCAGCATTTGCAAACCAGCAGAATGTGGTTCAGAACGAAAAACGTCAGAGTGTCGATAATGCACCATACGGGTTTAACGATTACCTTATCCTTAAAAACCTTTATCCGAAAGGACATCCCTACAGCTGGGATGTTATCGGAGAGATGGAGGATCTGCAGAATGCAACCGTTGAAGATGTAAAAGCTTTTCACAAGAAATTCTATTCACCCAATAATGCAACCCTTGTAATTGCCGGTGATATTAACAAGGAAGAGGTAAAACCTCTTATTGAGAAATATTTTGGTGAGATACCGCAAGGTGAAGCAATTGAAAAAAGAAGTCCGATGCCGGCAACTCTTGATAAAACAATTCAACTCTACCACGAGGATAATTTTGCAAAAGCTCCCAGGCTTACAATTGTTTTTCCAACAGTCGAACAATTCTCCAAAGATTCTTATGCTCTCGACTGCCTTGGGGATCTGCTCTCAAACGGGAAAAAGACCCCTCTTTATAAAGTACTTGTAAAGGATAAGAAGCTTACATCATCGGTTAGTGCAAGAAACGGTTCACAGGAGCTTGCCGGATCCTTTGAAATAACAGTGACTGCCAATCCGGGCGTGAATCTTACAGATGTCAAAAAAGCAATTTTTGAAGCATTTGACATGTTTGAGAAAGAGGGCTTTACGGAAGATGATCTTGCAAGGATCAAAGCACGCAATGAAACCAATTTTTATGGTCAGTTCAGCAGTATCCTCAGCAAGGCTTTCACCCTTGGTGAGTACCAGATGTTCAAGGAAGATCCGGGATATTATGCAAAAGATTTTGCTGATGCTAAGGCAGTAACGTCAGCCGATGTAAAAAATGTCTATCAGAAATATATAAAGGGTAAAAATTATGTTGAGACAAGTTTTGTTCCCAAAGGAGAAATAACCCTGGTTGCAGAAAATTCACTGAATGCCGGAATTGTCGAAGAAGACGTTACCAAAGCTGCCGAAGTGAAAGAGACAGCATCGGCAGAAGAACCTTATGCTAAAACTCCAACATCATTCGATCGTTCAGTTCAGCCGCCGGTAGGTCCTGATCCTGAAGTAACGATCCCTACAGTATGGACCAGTTCCCTGAGTAATGGCATGAAATTATACGGCATTAAACAGAGTGAACTTGCCACTTAGTTCAATACTCAATTATTATTTCGGGAGGTCACCTTCTCGATGCAATGGATAAGGCTGGTGTGGCAAGCCTGACGGCATCATCAATGAATGAAGGGACAAAGAACAAGACTCCCGAAGAACTTGAAGATGCAATAAAGCTCCTCGGTGCAAGCATTTCATTTTATGGAGGCAGTGAGAATATTACGGTGAGTGTGAGAACCCTGGCCCGCAATTTTGAACAGACTATCGGACTTGTTGAAGAAATGCTCTTTGAACCTCGCTGGGATGAAGAACAATTCAATCTTGCAAAAAGCAGGGTCATTAACAATCTGAAAAGGAACAAGGCAAATCCGAGTTATCTGGCATCAAACGAACTTTATAAGCTGATCTTTGGCGAAAACAATATTCTGTCGGTTGAGGCAGTCGGCACTGAAGAATCTGTAAGTACAATCAACAACAAATGATCTGAAGGATTTCTATAACAAGAATTTTTCTCCATCCCTGGCTAAGTTCATTATTGCCGGTGATATTGATCAGCAAAGGGTTGAGGCCGCACTTGCCGGAATAAATACCAAGTGGCAGGCAAAAGAGGTTACCTTACCCGAGGTAAAAGTTGCTGAAGCTCCTGCAAAATCACAGATCTACTTTATTGATGTGCCGGGTGCCAAACAGTCAGTTATTTATATCGGATGCCCCTCAATCCCAAGGACAGATCCTGATTACTATCCTGCTTATGTCACCAACTACAAGCTCGGTGGATCATTTAACGGGTTATTCAACCTGATCCTGCGTGAGGAAAAAGGATTTACATATGGAGCAAGATCAAATTTCAGCGGAGCCAAAAATTACGGAACCTTTATGGCTTCATCGATGGTACGCACAAACTCAACTCTTGAATCGGTGAACTATTTTCAAGACTGAAATGGAAAAGTACAGGGAGAATATTCCACAGGAATATATCGATTTTACAAAATCAGCTTTGTTAAAAGGTAATGCACGTAATTTTGAAACCCTTGGAAGCCTGCTCGGTATGCTGAACGACATTGCTGTTTATAATCTTCCGGCTGATTATATCAAGCAGCAAGAGGCTTTTGTTAAAGGATTAACAGTGGAAAAACAGCTTGAGCTTGCTAAGAAATACATTGATCCGTCGAGGATGTACTATGTTGTTGCAGGCGATGCAGCCACACAGCTTAAGGAACTTGAAAAGGTTGGATTGGGCAAACCGATACTTGTAAAAGAATAATTACCTCACCCTAAATCCTTCTCCCCTGGGAGAGGGACTTTTGGTGTTTTGATTAAGGATTATTTATTCTAAATTTGCACTTCCACTTCTGACTGCACAACTGTACGACTGCACAATCTGCACAACTGCATGACTGCAAAACTGCATAACCGCAAA
The DNA here is from genome assembly GCA_963746685.1 of uncultured Bacteroidales bacterium. Classification (GTDB taxonomy): domain Bacteria; phylum Bacteroidota; class Bacteroidia; order Bacteroidales; family VadinHA17; genus LD21. Next base: position 363,205 of record CAVVBY010000033.1, on the reverse strand, counting down.
ACTGCATAACATATTTAGCCCGGATGGTGGAATTCCCGCTAAAGCGGGACAGGGTCCGACACGCAGGACGGAGTTTTTTGATATAGGATTTTAAGTTTTACCACCAACTGCATAACTGCAAAACCGCATAACTGCAGAACAATTTCAGCCCGGATGGTGGAATTCCCGCTAAAGCGGGACAGGGTCCGACACGCAGGACGGAGTTTTTTGATATAGGATTTTAAGTTTTACCACCAAATGCAGAACCGCAGAACCGCAATAACTGCAGAACAATTTCAGCCCGGATGGTGGAATTCCCGCTAAAGCGGGACAGGGTCCGACACGCAGGACGGAGTTTTTTGATATAGGATTTTAAGTTTTACCACCAAATGCAGAACCGCAGAACCGAATAACTGCAGAACAATTTCAGCCCGGATGGTGGAATGGTAGACACGCAGGACTTAAAATCCTGTGGCCATTAAGGCTGTGCGGGTTCAAGTCCCGCTCCGGGTACCAAAAGAAACATGAGGTCAAAATTGACCTCTTGTTTCTTTTGTGACATCCTGAAATCTTAGTTAAATCTATGTATGTGGTGAACAATAATTCTCTAAGAAAGGGTTGCAACATTCTTTTTAAAGAGTAAGAATTTTTGGCAGCGTAGCAAGCAATGACATAAAAACCGGATCCCTTTACCTGATTCATGCGGATAATTTAACCTAATTATAAGAAATATTATTTCACGGATATAACTCAGTCGTTAAATGGTCATTTTACTTAGGCATGCTATGATCATTGACACTTGGCATTCAATTCTATTGTCAATTATTTTGATTAAATTAGCTGTAAGGCAAAACAATAAATGCTTCAAGGTTTGAGATTCGTCAATCTTAATCTACTTTGACCAAATTCATATTCATAATAAAATGAAAAAACTTGACAGAAGAAAATTCATAGCAGAGGTTTCGCTGGTTTCTGCGGCATCCATGACTGGCATAAACAAAGTCTTTGGCGATCCTTCGCCGGAATCTCCGAAACCTTTATCCGGAATGCCAAAACCATATCTCCCCCAGGCTAAATCAAAGAGAGACCTGATGATGCAGGTTCTTGACATGTCCTCAAAACCGGTTTATATACCTGCAGCATTCTTTATGCATTTCGGTGTGACAGGAGATGCTGCCGTTAAAGCACACCTCGATTATTTCAGAGCCTCAGGGATGGACTTTGTCAAGATCCAGTTTGATGAACAATCGCTTCCAAAGAATGACCAGATAAAAACACCTGGCGACTGGGCTAAAATGCCTGTTCTTTCTGAGAAATGGTTTGATCCAGCGATGTATCTGTTGAAGAACCTTATAAAAGAAGCGAAAAAAGATGCCTTAATAATTCAGACACTATATTCTCCGTATCAGATGGCAAAACAGGCTGTCCCATGGAACCTGATTGTTGATCATGTAAAAGAAGATGCCGAATCTGTTTGTCGTGGAATGGAGAACATAACACTTTCAATCATGAATTTTGTCGATACGGCAGCCCGTGCCGGTGTTGACGGATTTTATATGTGCTCGCAGGGAGGTGAGACTAACAGGATCGCCGACCTGGGTCATTTTTACAGGGTAGTTAAAAATTATGACATGATTCTTTACAAGGAAGTTTGTCAGCATGTTCCATTCAATATAATGCACCTATGCGATTATGACGGCTCTTATGAAAACTTTGCCACACGGTTTCAGGATTATCCGGGTCAGGTTGTCAATGTTCCTTTGTCAGCTGATAATAAGCCTCTTGTACTTTCCAAGGCTGTAGATATTTTTAAACGTCCGGTAATGGGTGGACTTGACAGGCACGGAATAATAGCAACCGGTTCACCTGATGATGTCAAAAAGGCAACAATTGAAGTATTGAAAAATGCCCCGGCAAATGTCATTCTTGGAGCTGATTGTACAATAGACAGGAAAACACCGATTGAAAATATTAAAGCAGCAATTGATACAGCTCATAAATTAAGGTCGTGAATTCTGCGGAAGCTTAATTATCAATGTTCTGATTGTCCAGGTATTTCAGGATATCCCGGATCGTCAAGAATCTGCACCCCTGATGCCGGGCCCAGGTTTTTCCAGTCCCAGAGCACCCACACAACTTTTTTATCTCTGGTAACCTCCACAAGCTGGGGGCCTTTGCCATTTCCTCCCCTTGAACATATTATCGTATTGCCATTGGAAAGTCTGGTGCAGCATTGAGTGTTAATAAACCTGTACTCTTCAGGTAAATCTGATGGTCTGAGCTCCCAGACAGTTTCCTTTTGTGGATTTACCTCACGGGTTAGTATATCGGCTTCGTCAGTAATGAGTGTATTACCATTCTTTAGCCTTATTGCAGCCCACGGAGTTTTTATATTGTATCGCCATATCTCATTAAATTCTTTGTCATACTCAACAACTCTTCCCAATTCAAGAAATGGGACAAGGTAAGTTCCCTGAGCTGTATAGCGAACCCTCCGGAACTGGGCATGAATATATTTCTTATCTGTTAATGTATCGACAGGAAGATCGTGTTCAACTTCGCGAACTCCGGTCTCTATGTTCATGACAATCAGCTTTGGTGGCTGACCATTCAGAACAAAAAGAACTTTATCAAAACCTATTGGCTGACAGCCATGTATTTCAGTTTCCTTCGGAGCATCATATCTCCAGGCTATCTCCTTTTTTGGAGTAACAATAGAGATATATTGCATTCTTGAAAAAAGGATATTCCCGTTTGACATCATCCACACATCGTCATATTCACATCCTGGTCCTGTGGAGTAGGTCCAAATGATTTTCCCATTATTTACCAGGAATAAAATATTATAACATTCGCCAAAATACAGCATTGGGTGCTGCGCCAATCCATTGCCCGGCAATTGTTCAGGGACTGGCACCAGGTCAATCTTCCAGGGATCAACTTTTGTTTCAGACTGACCCATGGCAGGTACATCCTGTGCTGTATAAAAATGCAAAATATCCATCAGAGGAGTTGCTGACCTCATATTTGCACTCTGAATGGACTGACCACTACTTTCAAGGTTCATGATGAGCAAAAAAATCATCACAGAAGGGAACAAAGAAAACATTCTCATGCAGCTGATCTTTAAAGCTTTTATTTCTACCAATCATTATTAAGGATAAAGGTAAACTTTTTTCATTGGTAAAAATTCAAATATAGTTGCAGCTTTTAACCGATATGGGTACTGAAAAAGAGCGAGAGTGAGAGCGAGTGCGAAAGCAATCGCGAGCACTCTCGCCTTCTTTGACCTCCGAAAAGAACCAAACGAAATAACTGAGGAAAGCTCACACTTTCTTAATTCTCTTAAATGCCTGAACAAACAATAAGAATCATTTAACAGTCCAGTCAGCAGAATCAGATCCTCCATCGGAAGTTTTAACTTCAACATGGTTCAGACCCGGGCTGAGTTTGACACCATGAAATATTGCGGTTGCATATTTATCCAACTCCATTTTACCGACCTGTTTTCCATTAATAAAAAGTCTGACTGATGGAGCAGTTGAAAAGACAACAATATCCGTCACATCTTCTTTTCGTTCAGTATAATCCTTGGAACAAAGATGAGTACAATTTTCACTTTTATTCCAGTTAGCTTTATACAGGTAAAAAGCATCTTTACGAATTTTACGGTCATGGCTTACTAGGCCTTTGTCGTTTATATGCGGGGTGTTGCCTTCCCTCCTGAAGTTTGAAGCAAAATCAAACATGTTCCAAACAAAAGAGCCCCAGATATAATCCCGTTCGGTAATCAGTTTAAGGGTGCTGATGTGTATGGCTGTCTGCTTTTCCTCAGGGTGCCATGGGCCTCTTGATGATGGCCTTGGATCATCTTCAGGTTTAAATTGTCCGACATGCTGTGTGATACTTGCACCAGCTCCATATTCACTTATACCAATTTTGGAGTTTGGGTTTTTGGCATGCCATTCATCGAAATAAGTTGCGAAATCCTCCACTTTATTATAATACCAGCCATAGTATTTATTCATTGCAATGGCATCGGTCAGGAAGTTGAAACTTCCTTCCTGGAAGGTTGCAGCTGTTGTCATTCTTGATGGATCTAGCTGATGAGCCAGCTCATTCAGCTCTGCAAGTATGTTGTCAAAGTTTCCTGTGATTTCATTAAATAATCCCCAAAAGCAAATTGACGGGTGATTAAAATTTTGAAAAATCAATTCTTTAAGCTGAAGCTTTAGGTTGTTATCAAAGTCCTTTGAATTGACATAACCTCCCACAAAAGGAATTTCTTCCCATACAACATATCCGTTGCGGTCTGCTTCCTGGAACATAAATTTGGCCTGTGGATAATGAGCAAGGCGCAAAGCATTTACACCCATTTCCTTAAACAAAGCGAAATCTGCAAGGTGATTTTTTTCAGTCAGGGCTGATGCTATACTGTCCCAATCCTGGTGACGGCAAACTCCCCTAAGCTTTAAATGTTCCCCATTAAGGAAGAATCCTTTATTTGGATCGACATAAAATGTCCTGATGCCGATGTTCTCTTCAACGCGGTCAACCTCCTTCCCATTAAGCTTAAGAATGGTTACAGTCTTATACAGATATGGATCTTTTACCCCGTTCCAAAGATGTGGTTTATCAATGCCAATATTAAAAGAGACCTTATCATCAAATATTGCATTCCGGGTTTGAGTGGAAACGACCTTATTATCCTTGTCCAGGATTGAGAATTCAACTTCGCAATTTTTATAATCGGATTTTGTTGACAATAAAATCTCTGCTCTGAGCTCCGCTCTTATTCCTGAAGCCAATAATTGCTTTACAAACACTCCGGAAGAACCATAATAAAGCGGGGATATACAGGCATCATTTTCAGTTACGATCAACCATGCATTTCGATATAAGCCCCCATAAATATTAAAATCGCCACCTTGTGGCGCTAAATCAAACCTTGCTGAATTATCACATACCACCCGTAAATTATTCTTTTCTCCATATTTCACATAATCAGTGATCTCAAAAGTGAATGCAGTATATGCGCCATGATGTTCACCCAGGTACTGGGAGTTAATAAAAACGTAAGCGACAGTGCCTGCTCCTTCAAATTTGAGAAATAGTCGCTTCCCTTTATAATCTGCCGGAATATCCAGATCCTTGCTGTATGTTCCATATCCTCTGTAATAGCCGCCATCTGATAAAAAATCAGTATTGTTCCAAGTATGAGGTAAGGTTACAATCATCGAATTCTGAGATCTGTCCATACCAAAACCCCTTGATACTGCCATGCCTTTTGAAAAACTCCAGTTGGAGTTTATCGATTTGACCTCTCTTGAGGATGCAATTACTGTTGTGAATATCCCAGATAGCATAATGCATTGGAATAAGCGAAGAAACGTCTTTTTCATAAGTCTCTAATCTTTTTAAGGTTAATTAATATCGGGCCAAAGAGTTTACAATAATTAAGACATTCTGAGCCTAAGAAATATTTCTGCAATTTAAAAATATAATATAAGAAAGTACGTACCTTAAGATCTAATAGCACTGAAGGAACTTAACTTAACTTGACTCGATTGGTTGCAACTTTTGTCCGTTCGGGGTACGGATAGCCTCTCTCACCTCAGTATGACATCCTTTTTCAATTTTATATCCTGCGATGAAGCTCCAACCAGAATTTCAAGCTTACAAAGGTCATTGTCCCATGTATGTGTCTTTTCGTTCCAGAACATTAAATCCTTCACGGGAATAAAAAGCTTAATTGTTTTGCTTTCAGCTTGCTTAAGAGGAATTCTTGAAAATGCCTTGAGTTCCTTTTGCGGCCAGGCAACTGTTGGGTTAATTCGGTGTACATATACCTGCAATACCTCATCGGCAGATATTTTGCCAGTGTTTTTCAGATTTACCAAGACGGTAATTACATCATTTCTGCCATACTTTTCTTTGTTGGTTTTAAGGTTGCTGTACTCAAAAGTTGTATAAGTGAGGCCATACCCAAAAGGATACATAACCGGGATCTTTTTTGTGTCGTACCAACGATATCCTACAAGTGATTCTTCAGAATAAAATGCAGTATTCTGATCAGATTTTTGAGATTTTTCCCCCTCCTGTACAACTTTCCCTGCTGCATCAGTTTTTGAAACGAGATTGGCAAAGACATCTGAGTTTTTATCTCTTTGCGGATAATTATGCAGAGCGTAGGCCGGTGAATCTTCGAGCTTAACAGGCAATGTAAACGGTAATCGTCCACCTGGTGAGATAATACCAAGAAGCACGTCAGCTATAGCATTTCCACCCTCTGAACCGTTAAACCACGAAACAAGCAAAGCTTTTGAAAGTGATTGAACCACTCTAAGATCATTTGGAGCGCCGCTTGTAAGAACAGTTACAATATTCCTGTTTACTTCCGAAATACTGGTAATTAATTTATCCTGACCGGAGGGTAAAAATATATCTTCCCTGTCGCTCCCCTCTGTTTCAATTGCCCTGTTATCACCACCGACAAAAATGACAATATCGGCTTTAGATGCTACCTCCACTGCTTCTTTTGTCAGCTTCTGAGCGTTCAATTCCTTTTCACGAGCCGCTTTTTGTAATTCCGCCGGTGTTTTCTTCCTGAACCTATCGGCAAAACTGAATTGTACCGGCTCATATCCCTGGGCGTATATGACCTGGGCTTTATCTCCGATGCGATCTTTTAATCCCTCTAAAGGTGTTATTTCATATAAAGTTTTCACCCCTGCTCCCAAACCGCCTGTACCCATTTTCTGTGTAGCATTTGCGCCTATAATGGCAATAACCGGTCTGTTGTCAAGCCGCAAAGGGAGCATACCATCATTTTTTAGCAGAACAATCGACTTGCTCGCAACATTATAAGCTATTTTCTGCTGGGCAGGCTGAGATGTAACTTCCTTGTTTGCTTCGTCTTCAGGAACCGGTTTTATGGCCAGCCTGACACGTAAAATTTCACGAACCCGCTGGTTAATAATTTCCTCGGAAACCAAACCTGCTTTGACTGAATCAAGCAATGCTTTCCCAAAATACCTTTTATCAGGCATTTCGACATTAAGGCCGTTTTTAATAGCGTTCACAGTGCTGTGAGTGCCTCCCCAGTCAGAAATAACCATTCCTGCAAACCCCCACTCCTTACGTAATATTTTATTTAGCAGCATGTCATTTTCTGCACACCACCAGCCGTTAACTTTGTTATAAGCAGCCATAACTCCATAGGCATCAGCTTCCTCAACTGAAGCTCTGAAGGGTGGAAGGTATATCTCGCGCATCGCACGTTCACCAATAATAACATTAACGTTTCCACGGTTGTTTTCCTGATTATTCAAGGCAAAATGCTTGATACAGACTGCGACCCCATTCTCCTGGGCACCTTTGGTGTAACCTACTGACATTTTTGAACTTAGAAAAGGATCTTCACTCAGATATTCATAAGTTCTTCCTCCTGTGGGTATCCGTTGTATATTTATTGCCGGTCCAAGTATCATGTCTTTCCCGCGTAAGCGTGCTTCGCGAGCCATTCCCATTCCATAGCTGTAGGCCAGTTCAGGAGACCATGTTGCTGCAAGGGCTGAACCTGTAGGGAAAAAAGTCGCTTTATCATTCTGAAGTCCAAGCGGATTCCAGTTGTCAGGCTGCATTTCCTCACGGATACCAAAAGGTCCATCAGCATATTTTATGTCTGCTATTCCCTGGCCCGGCACCCCTGCTGAAACAAACATATGCTTGGCATGCAGCATGTCTGCTTTTTCCTGGATTGTCATTTTGCTGATTATCACGTCGATCTGTTTATCGTACTGGAGAAGGGCAGACCTATGTACTTTTTCAGTTGTTGTACTGACCAGAAGAACTACGATAGCGGATAATGCCAAGATTCTTGTTATTCTCATATCTCTTTATTGGGTTAGTAACTATCTGTTGAATTATTATAGTTTGTAAATATACCTGACTTCAGCAATATATCATTCCCAATAAATCACAAATATTTCCCGGTCTCAGAAGTAGGGACAGACGTATTTATTCTGGTCACTAAACTTCTTCCGCACGGATTGTCTAACTGAGAAAGTTAAGCTGGTTGCAACTTTTGTCCGTTCGGGGTACCCAGAGGCACAAGAGGTCAAAATCGACCTCTTGTTTCTTTTTATGACATTCTGAAATCCTCACTAATTCAAAGGATGAGATGTACTATAATTTTCAGGGAGAGGGTTGCAACTTTTTTTTTGAAGAAAATGAGTTTTTTGGCAGAGTTGCAACCAAGTGTGTTCATTTTTTTCTTTAAATAAAAAATTATAAATATCCAGTTAAGTTTGATTAAATTTAAATCTAGTTTTCATTAACTAATAATTATTCAGACTATGCCAGTAAAAAGGAATTTTATAAAAGAATATGCCAAAGATATCTCTGTTAAGAAAAACCGTATTATGTCATTGTTGAATGATGTGATTATACTGGTCAGCATACTAATTTCAAGTTTTGCATGCACGCAGCAGACAATTACTACTGGCTTTAATCCTTCGAAGTTGAAACAATTGGGTGACAGCGTGCATTACGGTTCCTACTTTATTTACAAAATAGGGGAAGACATCTATAAAATCAACGACCCCGGCGACCCGGAAGCTATATTGGGAGGGCTTATAGGCACGGATATTTATTTGATTTGTGGTGAAAGCAAGGCTTTAATGATTGATCTGGGCAATAATTATATTGATGGTTTTGAGAAAGATCTCATTAAACCCCGAAGAAATGCAAAAGAGGAGTTCCTGGATGTTGTTAACAAGTTAATTGGCAAACGACCGCTCGAGGTTGCTGTCACCCATATGCACCCGGACCACAGTGGTATGACCAAAGCTTTCCTTGACACCAGCGTGCCTTTATGGATCGGGGAAGGTGAAGACATGGAAAGGCTGAAAACAATGCATGGCATAGACCCTTCAATCTTCAGGATTTTCAGGCAAGGGGAAAAGACGTTTGACCTTGGAGGCGGACGCATTGTCGAATCATTTTTGCTCAGGGGCCATTCAAATGGCGGTACTGTATTTCTATTAAAACCTGATATGATGCTCTTTACAGGAGATGCAATCAGTCCGGGGCCACGAAGGAAAAGAGAGTTGCGTTCAGCAGAGGCATTTAATAACTTTACGGTTGATATTAACAATCTCGTAAATAATATAAAGGACAACTTTGCTCCCTACGACAGGTACAGGTTACAGGTTTACACCGGCCATTCAGGGGAGATGATGTATCATGCAACAAAAACAGATGTCTGCAGATACATTGCCCGAAGATGCAGGTTATGGTGAATGGCGATTTGTCCAGGATATGGCTAACGTTGCAAACGCGATAAAGGATGGCACCTGGCTTGATGCAACAAAGGGATTTTATCACTTCGAAGTTCCTGCAGGAATGAATAATCAAAAGCAAATTCAGATTGTCTTTTTCAACGGGGCACTTATTTTACCTGAAGATGTTGCATATGGGGCATCGGGCATGAAAGTGCCTGAGAAACAAGAAAAGTAAATGATGCAGCATTCATTTAATAAGAAGAGATATCCTGGAACAGACAGCGTCAGTTATGGGAATCATTCCGGCATCTTCAAACCGGCTGCCTCATAGGCTTGTCTGAGCGGTATTATTATCGTGCCGGTACCACATACCATAATTGCCCTGCCTTCAGCAGAAGGCCAGGCATCAGTATAGGCCATATTACCTATATAGCGAATCCCGCTTCCTTCGACGAGCCACTTGCCCTGGAGTATTCCATTTGCACAGGAAGCCACATCCTGTATGAACCGCCAATCAAGGTATCCAATGTCAATCGACGATTTGTTCGGGTGCAGGAACCCACCATAGGCATTCTGCCACCAGTGGCCGGTATAGACCCGTAGCCCATAACGCTCGTAGGGAGTGTAATTTGCCTTTACATACTCAACAAGCTTCTGAGAGTCGTCTGCTACCTGTCTGAGCTTTTCGATTGTGGGGAATGCCTGGCCAAATCCCGATCCCAGGGCATCACCCGAAAAAACAATCATGTCTTTCTTTATTATATACACGGTGCCGCCATTGCTGTGCCCTCTGACCGGGAAGGTTTCAACAATGCGTCCACCACCGAGATCGAACGATTTACTGCCCTGTGTAAAGACCTGATATATTTCAGGATTCAGCGCATGCTGTGTTTTAAGTGCATTAAGGTCTTCCCCCTGCCCTGCCCAGAAAGACACCTTCCTGTTACTGAAAGCGCCGGTCATGCCATCATGATCTGGATGCATGTGGGTGACAGCGATTTCCAGCGGTAGTTTGCCAGCAAGTCCGTCTATGACGGCAAGAAGCTCCTCTGCGGCATTCCTGCGGGGTTTTATTAAGTCCTTATCATAACCGGTGATGTAATTGTTGCCCAGGTCAATCAGCAACACCTTTCTGGTTCCGCAAACCAGATACATGTCGACGCCCCACCCTCCTCCTCTGGTGCTTTTATCTCCAGGATCGTTGATCTGAAAAATCCTGTCCCCAATTTTACGAATAAGGTAGGAACAATATCTGACTTCGTCCCCAGGTTTAATAAGCGTTGATGCATCAAAAGGAGTCACCTGCTGCGAAATTGCGGAAGTCGTAACCACGGTCTTAAATGCGTCCGCCCAAAATTGAACAGGATATTCTCTTGTACCATTCGTGAATTCAATGGGGACCATATGTCCGACATTATTTAGTACTGAATATTCATGCTTAATGCCCAATGAATCGAGATAATCGCTGAATATTTTAGTTATGAGTTTACCATTATTGTTATACAACCAATCCTGATCGCCTACAATAAGCCTTACCTTTACATTTTTCTTTATCAGCTCAGCATTCTGCCTTGCATAAAATCTGGGGTGAACCGCGTTAAAGTATTCGATAGATTTTTTTGAGCCGGCCCCATTGGCAGGTCCAAAAGTGTTGACAAGATATTGCGGATTGTGTTCGTCCTGAAATTCAATCAGTGCACCTGCGACAGATGAAGTGAAACCAAACAATTCAGGATACTTAAAAGCAAGTCTTATTGCTCCAAAGCCCCCCATTGACCAACCTTCCAATCCACGCCCTGAGGAGTTAGCAATTGTGCGATAATGAGCGTCAATGTATGGTACCAGATTTCTTATTAAAACATTTTCGACAGGTCCGCTAATTACTCCTTTTGCGCCAACATTGGCATTGCAATACCAGCCTATGGGTAATGCCTGCACGCTTACAATGATTACCGGTGGCATTTTCTGAGCCGTAATGGCCTTGTCCATCTCGTACATCAGCCATTTTCCCTCTCTCTGGTTCCCATTTCCTCCATGCAAATAGTAAATTACCGGGTAGTGTTTGGTTGTCTTTTTATACTCTTCAGGAAGATAAATCATAAAACTTCCGTATGTATCTTTTCCTCTTTCCGGAGTGGCATAAAGCTGATATGTAGCAAAAGAGGGTACTGACTTATTGGGTGAGACCCAGGCTGTATCAGAATCAGAATCCTGAATCCTGTCAGGTATAGCCTGGCCAAAGCTGCTGTTCACAATAAAAAACAGACAGAGAAAGAATAAAACGGTTTTAAATTTTACTATTTTAAAATAATTTACAGTTATTCTTTTCATTTCCCTTATTTTTTAATCGATGTATTTTTCCACTCTCTAATGTATAAATAAAAATTCAATTAAACATTTTCCAGCCATCCCATAGGATGATTAAAACCAGTCATAAAGAGACTTTTCTCTCATGGATGTTTAAGCTTTCCATTGATCCCTAATACTTTTATATAAAATGTACATCCTGAATCCTATGTCCTTGAGAACAACTTTTTTTACAACAGAGGTAATAATGATACAGTTTCCCTGTGTGGCTACGACAGGTGTAGGCTGTAAGTGAACATTTGGTCATTTCAAAAACTTCAATCAGTAATTTGTCAGCTTCAAGTACACTTTTTGTCGTTTTACCTGTTTTATTCACTCTATTTCTTTTAGTGATGTATCTTTGATATATGAAGAAGAAACAGTTCTGGCAGTATATTGCAATTGTTTTAATAATTTCCCTCTTCCTTGGCATTCTCATTCATTTCAGTACGATTCTTGAGCGGTTCGGACTTGAGGCCAGAGGAGGAAGTGGAAGATCCGGTGAGAACCCTATAGTAAATACAATTGCCGAAGTGTTCATCAGTTCGATGGTCGCTTTTGGTACTTTTATTCTCAATTATTTTATCATCAGGCCACTTGACAGTTCAATCCGGGCTGATATCAGGCGGATTTCGGCCTCAATCATTTTAACTTTGATATCAGTAACAATTCTCAGTGATTCATTTTTCGCTATAAAGGGATTATTTACTGATCGGACCGTTCATAAAAGCTTCAATTTACTATACACATCCAGGGATATTTTCACTGGAATAGTAGTTCTTTCAGGTATTTTTTTTATAAAGACTGTCTATGACAAACAGGCTATCAGGTTTGAGAATGAAAAACTTAAACGCGAGAATCTGCTCACCCAGTATGAATCCCTGAAGAACCAGGTGAGTCCTCATTTCCTTTTCAACTCATTTACAGCACTGAAAGAGCTGATCAACCAGGATACCGAAAACGCACAAAACTATATAAATCATCTTTCACAGGTACTGCGATACACTTTGCAGAGTAATCAAAGCCAGACCAGGAGTCTGAAGGAAGAGATGGAAGTAGCTGATTCCTACATTTTCCTGTTGCAGACACGCTTTGGCAATAATCTGCTGATTAATAAACAAATTGATGAAGATTACAACAATCACAGGTTACCTCCACTCGCTATACAGACACTCCTCGAAAACGCGATCAAGCATAATGAGATCAGTAAAAGACATCCGTTAACAATAATGATCGAAACAAAGAGCAATCAGACTTTAAGAATAATAAATATGATCCAGGAAAGGAATTCCCCGGAATATAGTAGTGGAGTCGGTCTTTCGAATCTGGCAAAACAATATACGTTCCTGGCAGGAAAAGAGATCCTTATATCACGGAATAACAATGAATTCCTGGTGGAAATACCTTTATTAAACCTTCCTGACAATGAGAGCAATAATAGTTGAAGATGAAACCCTGGCAGCGCAGAATCTGAAGGGTATACTTAATGAAATCGGGACTATTGATATTATTGCCACGCTTGAAAGTGTAAATGAAACTGTTGTCTGGTTTACACTTAATGATTCGCCTGAAATCCTGTTCCTTGATATACATCTTGCCGACGGATCAGCTTTCGAAATATTTGACAGGGTAAAGATTGACTGTCCTGTTATATTCACTACTGCATACGATGAATATGCACTTAAAGCATTTAAGGTAAACAGCATTGACTATCTCCTGAAACCGATTGACATCAGTTCAGTAAGGAAATCCCTTGATAAGTACATGAGATTAACGGGCGGTGATGGAAATAAAGAGACTGACCTGCAAAACTTGATTTCCTATTTTAAAAAGAATATCGTTTACAGGAATAATTTTCTTGTCCCTGTCAAAGGGGATAAACTTATTCCGCTGAACACAGATGATATTGCATATATCTTTATAGACTTTGGAACAGTAAAGGCAATTTCATACGATAACAAAACATACAATATGGATAATACGCTTGATGAACTTGAGGATATGATTAACCCTGATATGTTTTTTCGTGCGAACAGACAGTATATTATATCCAGTAAAGCTATAAAAGACATCGATATGTGGTTTAACAGCAGGTTGTCGGTGAACCTGAAGGTTTCAGTACCGGAAAAAATACTTATAAGCAAAGCCAGGGTCCCGGAATTCAAGAGCTGGTTTGCAGGAAAATAATAGAATTAAATTCATAATTATGAAAACACTAACTCTGAAACAGTATCGTAAGAATTTTGTTGCACTTATTATCTTAAGTTTAATTATTCCAGTATCCGCTTTGCCACAGGGCCAACGCAAAGCTAATACCGATAATATCAAAAGGAAGTGGCTCGATGTGGCTTATGCAACAAAATCTCCGGCACAAAAACTGGATATTTATCTCCCCGATGAAGGTGAAGGTCCCTTCCCTGTTATTCTTTCGATACATGGTGGAGCATTTAAATCGGGCGATAAAGGCGATGGACAGGTATCTCCGATGCTTGAAGGGTTAAAGCGCGGATATGCTGTGGTATCAATTAATTACCGTTTAAGTGGGGAAGCAATCTGGCCTGCCCAGATTAATGATGTCAAGGCTGCAGTACGCTGGGTGAGAGCAAATGCAACGCAGTATAAATTAAATCCAGAAAAAATTGCAGCGTGGGGCGGGTCTGCAGGAGGCCATCTTTCAGCGATGGTTGGTACATCTGGTAATGTTAAAGAACTTGAAGATCTGTCGCAGGGTAATGCTGATCAGTCCAGCAGGGTACAGGCTGTAGTTGACTGGTTCGGCCCTACAGATTTCCTTAAAATGGATGAGAACGCGAAGGAAAGCAAAGTAAGTAATCCGCAGATACACTCCATTCCGGATTCTCCTGAATCGCAGCTTATTGGAAAGAACCTGGCAGATGCTCCTGAGCTTGTGAAGGCAGCCAATCCGGAGACATATATTACTAAGGATGATCCTCCATTCTTTATTCAGCATGGATCAGTTGACCCTCTGGTTCCGTATCCTCAGTCAGTTAATTTTGCTGAAAAACTTGAAAAAGTAATTGGTAAAGAAAAAGTTACGTTGGAATTGATACCTGGTTCCGGACATGGTGGACCAGCATTCACAACTGCTGAAAACCTGATTAAGGTTTTTGTCTTCCTGGATAAATACCTGAAGAACTGATTTGTGACAAATAAAATGAAGACTTATAAAATCATATTGATGTTCCCTGAGTTCAAAACGACCCGGATAGAGAGGCGAGAAAATTCTTACACTAATTTTATTTTCGATTATGAAGACTAAACAGATTTGGAATTTTATAGGAATAGTAATGATCATTTCTTTTGGGTTGGGAGTCCTTATTCATTTTAACACAATAATAACCGCTTTAGGAATTGGCCGTGATACTATTGAAACTACCCAGCGTGTTGTAACTGTAAAAAGCGTATTTACAGAGATATTGGTTAGTTCTGTTGTGGCTTTCTTTACTTTTA
Organism: uncultured Bacteroidales bacterium; assembly: GCA_963746685.1. Lineage (GTDB taxonomy): Bacteria > Bacteroidota > Bacteroidia > Bacteroidales > VadinHA17 > LD21. The sequence continues at coordinate 348,125 of CAVVBY010000033.1, read as the reverse complement.
TGATAAACTATTATATAATCAGACCTTTCAATAGTTCAATTCATCTCACCGCTAAACGCATCGCGTTAGCCATTTTGGTTACAATAATAGCTGTAAATGTTTTGAGCGACTCGTTTTTTGCAATTAAACATCTGATAAACCATGAGCCTGTCTTTAAGAAATTTAATATCATTTATACTTTCCGTGATCTTTTCACAGGAATAATTGTAATCAGCGGTATGTCATTCATAAAAGCAGTATATGATAAGCAGTCAGTACAAAATGAGAACCAAGTACTTCAAAACGAAATACTGCGGGGCCAATATGAATCTCTGAAAAATCAGATAAGTCCCCATTTTATGTTTAACTCACTCACTGCCCTCAGAGAGCTGATTGACCAGAATGCATCTGATGCCAAGCTGTATGTCAGTCACCTTTCACTGGTTCTCAGGTACACATTGAGCAGCATTGAAAGTAAGTCAAAATGTCTTTATGAGGAACTTGAGGTGGCGGAATCCTACATGCATCTTGTCAAAATCAGGTTTGGTTCCAGTATAAAGGTTGAAACAAATGTTGATTACACATATAAAGACTTCAGGTTGCCTCCGCTCGCAATCCAGACACTCCTGGAAAATGCAATCAAACACAATGAGATAAGTAAAAAGAATCCGTTCACAATTCGAATTGAAACAGGCAGTGATGAGGTTCTGAGTATTACAAACACAGTCCAGGAAAAAGTAACAAAAGAATTTAGTTCAGGTTTAGGTCTTTCGAACCTTTCAAAACAATACCATTACCTGGGAGGGAAAGATATTACCATTTCAAACAAAAACAATGAATTCAGGGTTGAACTTCCCCTTTTAAAACCATCTTCCAATGAAGGCCTTAATAGTTGAAGACGAAATTCTTGCAGCACAGAATCTTGTAAAAATTCTTTTTGATATTGGTTCATTTGACTCAATTAATACACTCGATAGCATTAATGAGACTGTTGAATTTTTAAAGGGAAATGATAAACCAGATATTTTATTCCTTGATATTCATCTTGCCGACGGTTCAGCTTTTGAAATATTCGATAAGGTACAGGTTGATTGCCCGGTAGTATTTGTGACAGCCTATAATGAGTATGCCCTGAAGGCCTTCCAGTTGACAAGTATTGACTATCTCCTGAAGCCACTTGATATTTTTGATGTAAAAAAGGCAATTGATAAACTCAAAAGGTTGAAACGAGCATCAGGAATGCATGAGAATGAGCTTAAAAACCTTATATCATATTTTAAAAAGAATGTTGAATTTAAGAGCCATTTTCTTATAAAGATAGAAGACGACAAACTCATTCCACTTAAAACAGAAGACATAGCATTTATATATAGCAACCATGGAGTAGTCAAGGCTTTTACATCTGACAGAAAAACATTCACTATGGCTCAAACTCTCGATCAGATTGAGGGGATGCTTGATCCCGGCATATTCTTCCGCGCTAACAGCCAGTTTATAATATCACGGAAAGCTGTCCGGGATTTAGGTTTCTGGTTCAGCAGGAGACATTCTATAAATCTTAAAGTGCAGACTCCTGAAAAAATTGTTGTCAGTAAAGAAAGGGTGACAGAATTCAAATCCTGGATTGAAGAAAAGTAAAATATAGAATACTCCCGCCACCACATCATTCCATTTCACTAATCATTTTGTCAGCTTCACTTTGTTTTCAGAATAGTCTGCTGTTGCAGCAGGTAATTTTGCTTCAGTCGAATAACTATATGAAGTAAAAACTATGAAAACAATTAAAATTATTCTATCAGGTCTGCTCTTTTTTTCATCCATTGCAGAATCAGGAGCACAACAGAAACAGTCAGCGGAAGGTAATTCAATTATTAAAGGTGTACTTACTGAAACGAACGATACGGCATCTATCGGTTTTGCCAATATTGTTCTTTACAAGCTAAGCGATTCTACAATTGTAACATGGACTATCAGTAAGGAGGATGGTTCTTTTGAGCTTACAAAAGTTCCCCAGGGGACATATAAAGTTGTATCATCATCCCTGGGATATGAGAAAAATACTGTAAAAGATGTATCTGTCAGCAAACCCGGAATGATAATTAATCTGGGTAAAATAAAGCTCTTATCAGCAACAGCGGCCCTGGGGGAGATATCGGTGGTGGGTGAGCGAAAAACCGTCGATTCAAAGATTGACCGTAAGGTAATTAATGTTTCAAGGGATATAAATTCTACTGGTGGTACTGCCACCGATTTACTCAAGAATGTTCCCGGTCTTTCAGTGAATACAGATGGTTCTGTAAGTTTAAGAGGAAGCTCGGATGTAAGCATCCTTATTGATGGCCGGCCGACATCCATTGATGCCACTAAACTTGAACAGATTTCATCTGCTGAAATCGAAAGTATTGAAATTATAACTAATCCAACTGCAAAATACAATCCTGAAGGCAAAAGCGGCATCATAAACCTCAAGATGAAGCAGAAAAAATCAGAAGGTTTTAACGGTAATGCGATGATCACTGCAGGCACAGGCAATAAATATAACACCGTACTAGGACTTAACTACAATTTTGGAAATGTTAACTTTTTCGGCTCTTATAATGGTATTTTCAGAAAAACAGGATCTGAACGATATCTGTTACGTGAATCATATATAAGTGATTCTGCTCATTTTGTGCAGCAAAATTCAACCACAATCCTCGATAGCAGATCAAACAAATTAACACTTGGTACCAACATTAACCTGAATTCCAGGAATTCGCTGACAATTAGTTACTCATATAATCCTTCTTTAAGGAGCGACTATGACTCTACGCTCTCACAATATTTCGATGAATCAATGAATCTTACAGAGAGAATTCTTACCAAAAATTCTGAAAATATCAATGGTAATTCTCATGACTATATCCTGAGTTACAGGAAGACTTTTGAGAGAAAAGGTGAGGAGATAACAATTGACTATAACTATGCCAGCACTTCTGAAGATATGGATCAACTACAGATTTTCCATTTCTCGGATTATTCAGAGTCAGCTGAGATATTTAATGCTTCAAAATACAGGAAATCAAACCTGCAAATGAACTGGATACTGCCAATCGGGAAAACATCCAAACTTGAAAGCGGATTTCAAAGCATAATGAGGGGGACCAACATTGATTATTTTCAGAATAACCTGGTTGGAGATATTTGGGTAAAAGATGAGGAAAACAGCAACAATTTTACATATAATGAGAAAATCCATTCAGTATACAGCACTTTCTCAGGTAAAGCCAAAGACCTGTTTTACATTGCCGGACTAAGGCTGGAGCAATCTTTTATCAATGGTGAGCAAACTGTTAATTCGCAAAAAATCAACCAGGATTATTTCAATCTTTATCCATCACTCAATATTAAATACATCCTTGACGACAACAACGGTATACAACTCAGTTATAGTCGTCGGATAAACAGACCTACTGCCCGGCAGATAAATCCATTTATTGACAAATCAAATCTGGAAGTGTACAGAAGCGGGAATCCGAATCTGATTCCTGAATATGTAAATTCAATCGAGGCAGGGTATAATAGCAAGATTAGAAAATCAAACACAGGATTCACTCTTTTCTTTAACAAAATAACGAATCCCATTAACATGATAGCTGTTATGGACAGTACAGGTATCAGCCATATGTATCCCGAGAATATTTCATCCGGAAAGACCTATGGTTTTGAGCTTATATATGAACAGCCTTTTACAAAATGGTGGAAATTAAGCAGTAACGGGAGTTTATACAGGAACATAATAAAATCAGATACTGAAGGACTTTCAAACAGTAACTTTTCATATAATGCCCGCCTTAATAATCTCTTTACAGTTGATAAGAAAACTTCTGCACAACTTGTCATTATGTACACAGGACCAATCATTGCTATCACTTCAAAAATGGAACCGCAGTTTTCGGTTGATCTTGCAATCAAAAGAGATATTCTGAGCAATAAATTGTCACTTACCGCCAGAGCAACTGATATATTCAACACTCTGAAAAACAGTTATACAGCCTGGGGAACTAACTTCACAGCCGACAACTGGCGCAAGCCGGAAACAAGAGTGTTTTATTTAAGTCTTATATACAACTTCGGTAAAAATGGCTCTTCGAAAAACTCAAAATCGAACGGGAATAACGAAAGCGTGCACAGTAAAGAAATAAATTAAAACAACTAATTTTCCTTTGGGAACACTCAGAGGCACAAGAGGTCAGAATTGACCTTTTGTTTTTTTGAAACATCACAAACTCCGACTAGTCCTCAGGATGAGCTGTTTGACCTCCATGAAGACAGATATTGATATGAACTTCGCATTCCCGGTAAACGTCTCAAAAATGCAACAATGGCTTTTTACCCGACAAATTTGCAGGTATCGAATAATTTCACTTGTACCAAAGCCCGGTCATTTAATTGCACATCATACTGCTTTTTCAGGTTTCATAAGCCTTCAACGAACAAACCTGAATGGAATACCGCTTGGCAGAGGTTGAGGAGTTCGGGTTGGACCGGTAACTTTTAACACCCCATTGTCAAAATTAAGTCGGTCGATGCACACGTTGCGGTTTCCACCAGGATTATCAAAGTAGGTATGCGTATGGTAGACAATGAAAAACTCGGAACTATCGGGAGAACTTGTTACCATGCAATGTCCTGGTCCTGAAACACGAAGCCTTGCATCTTGCTTCAAAACAGGATTATTCGCATATTTGGTCCAAACGCCCATAGGACTATTGCTCGTTGCTACCCCCACTGAATATCGGGCACTTGCATAATAATTTGCCGAGTATAAAAGATAATAATAATTGTCGTGTTTCATTACAAAAGGTCCCTCATTCCATTGCCAGTCGTCTCCTGCTCCTTCCCAGGCCTGGTCGGGTGTGAGAATTAATTGCGGATGACCGGTAAATTCCATCAGGTTGGAGCTCAACTCACAAACATACACCTGGCTTACATGTCTGCCGTTGATGATGTTTTCGGAGCAGTCCTTTACAAAGTACAGGTATACTTTATCGCCATCAATAAATAAATCAGCGTCGATGTATGAATATTGATCGTTTGAAAGAAATGGTTCACTCCAGTTCAGAAAAGGACCCAATGGACTATCACTTTGGGCAATCCGGATTTTCATCTTGCCGTTATCTGAAATTGCACTGTAGGTCATGTAAAACTTTCCTTTATAATATTTTACCTCCGGAGCCCAAAAATTGCCCTTACCCCATTCATTTGCTGCATAGTTGCGATTTAAGGCCAAACCTCCTTTTACCCAATCGACCATGTTTGACGATTCCCAAACATAAAACCCGTCTGCCGAAGAAGTAGCATACAAATAATATTTGCCACCATATTTCAGAACATATGGATCGCCAATGTTCGTTATACCACCCACAGGGTTGTTATATATGTAAATTGTGTCGGATACAACATCAGTATCGGTTACCGGAGATTCGATTTTTTTGGAGCCTGAACTTCCGTTTATCATTACAGACATGAGGCTTATAATGAATAAATAATTCATCAAAGCAGTTTTATTTTTTTTGACTTTGATTCAATTTAGGTATTTCGCTATGGCATATACTAACTCATTGGCGTTGGGCCAAGCCATAGGTTCCAATCCAGACGAGGTTCCATATTTTTTTCCGGGAGACCGCAGGAAACAGGTGGTGCTGCAGCCAATTTGATAAAATTCCGCCTTGTTGTTTTCATATCTCAAACTCTATTTAATTCATTGCAAATAACCATGGACAATTAATTGAAAGATAACTAATATTTTGTTCCATTTTTTCAAAAAAATATGCCCTTCATAATTTTTATTACTGAAATCGTGCTGCAGGCTTCCCAACAATCCTGTCCGGTCAAAATCAGAGATTTTATCTTTAAGTAATTTTACAAATCTGGTTGCAACTTTCGTCCGCCTGCCTGCCGGCAGGCAGGTTCGGGGTACCAAACGGCACAAGAGGTCAAAATCGACCTCTTGTTTCTTTTTATGACATTCTGAAACCCTCACTAATTCTACGGATGAGATGTAAGGTAATTTTCAAGGAGAGGGTTGCAACTATTTTTTTGAAGAAAATGAGTTTTTTGTCTAATTGCAACCAAGGTTCCTCTTTGGTACAATCCTTTATTGAATTTACACAAAATACCTCCCAGACCTCGAGTAATTGCTTCTGGGATGCTTTTATGAGACAATAGGCATATTATTTTGGATTAAGAGACCACTTGTGAAATCGAACCCGGAACCTAAATAGAAGTGTCATATATACAATAGCCAAAAGATTTGTACATTTGTACTAAAGAATTGAATATGACTACTAAAGATTACATATTGACTACTATAAGCACCAACAAAAAAGAGCTTTCCCGTTTAGGGATTCGGAAAGTAGGACTTTTTGGATCGTATGCAAGAGATGAGCAATCTCATAAAAGCGATATTGATATATTAATAGATTTCGAGCCTGATTGTGAAAACTACGATAACTATATGGCTGTCTGTGATATATTAGAGCAGCTTTTTAAAAATGAAAAAGTTGAAGTTGTTACAAAAAACGGTTTGAGCCCTTATATTGGACCCAGGATACTTAACGAAGTGGTATATGTCTAAAGAACCGGTTGAATATCTGAAACATATTCGTGATGAGAGTTTATTCATTCTTTCTATCACCAGTAGGGGTATTACCAAAGAAGAATTCCTGAACGATGAAACCCTAAAAAGAGCTGTTGTCCGAAGCCTGGAGATAATTGGTGAGGCTACCAAGAAGATTCCAGCTGATTTTAAAATAAAATGGAATAACGTTAAATGGAAAGAAATGGCAGGGATGCGTGACAGGCTTATTCATGATTATATGGGAGTTAACTACTCCATTGTATGGGATGTGCTTAAAAATAAAATCCCGGAATTGCATAAGCAAATACTTGAAGTATTAGAAAAACTATAATTGCTTATTGCTTGCAGAAACACTGCCTGGTTGCAACTTTTATCCGTTCAAGGTACTGAAAACAGAGCCCTCTTTCGCAAAAGCTACAGAGGGTAAAACGAGAGTGAGAGTGAGAGAGAGTCAGTTCGAACTTGAGCTCTTTCTTTTTTCCTCGTTTCCACTTTTTAATCAACTTTTTCTATTGAGATCAGGATCATCGGTAGGCTATATCCATTATTTCAAAAACAATATCTTCCCTGTCTCGCTTTAAAGTAATCTTGTCTCCGACTTTTTTATTTATCAATGCTTTGGCTAAAGGTGAAATAAATGAGATCTTACTTTTGGCAATGTCTGCTTCATCAACACCAACTATCCGAAAAATCTGTATATTACCAGACACTCCAGTTTTGAGGGTTACTAATGCACCGAACCTTATTTCGTTTTGAGGTTGCTCTTTCAGATCAACAACTTTGGCTTCGGCAATTCTGTTGTTCAGCAACTGTAATTTTGCATTAATATAGTTCAAGGAAATTCGTTTCTCATTTTCGTTGGTGCTGCTCAGGTCGTCTTTTTCATGGATCAGCATCTGTTTTTCAGCCAATAGCTGATCCATTCCGGTCCGGGTAACAAAGTTTGTTACACCCTCCGGTAAATATGCCCTCTGGGGCACTATCGGAACTTCTTCCTGATCGTCTTCTTTGACAAATCCTCTGCTCATATCTTATGGGTCTGGACTACTAAATTATCCATTAAAGAATATATCCTATCAATTATAGTTGTGTTAAAAGCAGGAATAAAACTTGCCAAATTTAACTTAACTCTGATTTCATTTACATATCATTGGAATTATTTGAATTTTCCTGATATAAAATAGTCTGTACTGGTTGCAACTTTCTTCCGGCTGCCTGCCGGCAGGCAGGTTCGGGGTATTGAAAAAGAGCGAGAGTGAGAGCAAGTGCAGGAGTGACTCGTCCTGAAAAAAGTTTACAGATTAATAATTAAATCCTGATATCAATTTACACTTAATAGTTAATCCTGATATTGGTTTACAATAATAGGATTCTTTTTGTAATAATTCTTCCATAATCTTTCTGTTTGGATCTTTTGTTCATGAACCAATGATGGATATTGATTTCCGATACTCATATGAGGTCTATCCTCATTGTAAAGGCTTACAGATCTTGTTAATACCTTTCTGGCTTCTTCTATTGATGTTACCGTGACTATCATTCAAATATTCATCCTTGAGTATTCCATTCACCCTTTCTGCTAAAGCATTCTCTAACGGATCTCCGTTTTCTGTCATACTTATTTTAATGTTATTATCCTGCAATAGCTTTACATATTCATAGGAACAATACTGTACTCCACGGTCGGAATGATGGATGAGTTGAAAATGCCCTCCTGGCTCCATAAAAAAGCCGGAGAGGGCCATTTTCAAAGCTTGCACGCTCTCAACGGCCTCCAAAGTTTCGGCTAAGTGAAAGCCCACTATCTTATGTGAATAAGCATCGGTAATAAAGCTGATATACACATGTCCTCCATTTATTTTCCAATAGGTAATGTCACTTACCCAAAGCTGGTTAGGTCCGGTTGGGATAAATTCTCTTATCAGGTTCGGGTACTTCCTGAGCCAGTGAAAGGATTGAGTTGTTTGTATACGTCTTTTCCTCTTTCTTACAAGCAGATGATTGGACGACAAGAGATCAAATAATGCATCTCTTCCCATCTTGATTTGATGTTCTAACATGAATGGATGAAGTTTTTCATAAAGCTTCCGTGTCCCCATTCTTTTATGATTCTTACGGATTGCCAGAACCTCCTTCAATAAAAGATCCTCTTCAATACTGATCTCAATGCCTTTCCATCTGTTTTGATAATATGCCTGCCTGGTAACACCAAACCAACCACATAGCTTGGCTAATCCTATGTGTCGAAAATTACTTTTCATTTCTTCAATGGTTTGGTATTGAGCTTTTTTCTGATTGGGATATTAAACTCTTTCTCTGCTATATCAACCATTGTCGAAAAGGCAATTGCCTTCATCTCGGCATCTTTCAACTGATTCTCTAATTCAGAGATTCGTTTCTTTAATTGAAGAATTTCGAATGATTCTTCCGCATTTTTTGGAGGGGGTTGCTTTTTGGCCATCAAACTATTGTTTCCTCCAAAAGTAGATCTTCTGGTTATAAGTTCCGCAGGATAACCTAACTGATGCATCCATCTTAACAAAAAACCATGCTCTTCAGACTGTCCAGTATACTTTCTCCAAATTGCAGCCCTTGTGCAATTCGATGACAGCATCTCTTGAATAATTTGATGTCGCTCTGAAATGGTAAAAGAACCACCACTTCTTAATCCTGAAATAACTTTACTTGTTTCTTCCATTTTACACTTTTTTGTGTAAACCTATTTCAGGACAAGTCACTTTTTCCTCAAAACTCACTCTCACACTCACTCTTTTATCCTGCAGTCCCTCCATGCTTGTGTGAAAGATGTAACTTTTTTCAAGATTTGTGTAACTCGTTCGGTAATTTGGGTTCTAACTTTGTACCGTAATATTTATATCCAAGAATGTAACTGACTAATGTGTTTAGTATACCAGGTTCTGTTATTTTTATCATTCATTTAAATAGTAACTTTTATAAATAAAATATCATGAACAAGAACGTTGACCGGATTATTTTACAGAATATTGCACGAAAGGCAATGATCTCAAGAGGATTAGTTCCGGATTTTCCTGATGTTGAAATCTCAGAATTAAATGAAATATTACTTCCGGCTACCTGTAAACTTGAAATAGCAAAAGATATGCGCGATCTGCTTTGGTGTTCAATAGATAATGCGGATTCGCTTGATCTCGATCAATTAACATATGCGGAATCACTGGAAGGAAATAAGGTGAGAATATTGGTTGCCATTGCAGATGTTGATGCATTGGTGGATGCTAAATCTAATATTGACAATCATGCCAGCCAAAACACAGCCTCTGTTTATACTGTAGCCATGATATTTCCAATGCTTCCTGAGAAATTATCAACCAATCTTACGTCGCTTTGTCTGGATTCCGATCGCTGTGCTATTGTGGTTGATATGATACTTGGAGATGATGGAAAAGTACAACAATCAGATGTTTATCAAGCAATAGTGCGCAACCATGCAAAACTCGAATACAAGAGCTTAGCTTTATGGCTCGAAGGAATTGGTACTGCCGGTCCGGAAATTACCAGGGTAAATGGACTGGCTGAGAATATAAAGCTGCAAGACCGTATGGCGCAAATGATGAAAGAGTCGCGTTATGAGCATGGTGCTTTAGAATTTGAAACAATTGAAGCCATGCCGATCTTTGACGGAGATACCTTATCAGATATGAAAGTTGAACCAAAAAACAGAGCTAAAGACTTGATTGAAGATTTTATGATCGCGGCAAATGGGACAACAGCCCGATACTTAACGGGGAAAAATTTCCCTTCACTGAGAAGAGTTGTCCGCATTCCTAAACGGTGGGATCGGATCGTAGAACTGGCTTCCGAGCATGGATTTTCATTACCCGCAGAGGCTGACTCCAAATCTCTGTCGGAGTATCTTAAGTTTATCAGGCAAAACGACCCGCTGCATTTCATTGATATGTCCATTAGTATTCTTAAACTTTTAGGGTCAGGTGAATATGTCGTGGATATACCCGGTGAAATACCACCTGGTCATTTCGGTCTGGCTGTAAAAGATTATTCACATTCTACGGCTCCCAACAGACGTTATCCTGATCTGATCACACAACGTTTGCTGAAATCGGCCATCTCAGGCCAGTCCGTTCCCTATACTATGGAACAACTGGGACAAATTGCGACTCATTGTACAATGAAGGAAGATGATGTAAAAAAGGTGGAGCGGCAGGTTGAAAAGTCGGCTAATGCTATACTTATGAAATCCAGGATTGGAGAAATATTTGAAGCAATCGTAAGTGGTGCATCGCCAAAAGGGACATGGATAAGGCTTTTTCATCCACATGTTGAAGGGAAACTGGTAAATGGATTTAAAGGATTAAAAGTGGGACATAAACTAAAAGCACGTCTTACACATATCGATGTGGAATTAGGATACATAGATTTTGAAAAGGTTCAATGAAGTAATCGCAAAAGCCGGGTATATTGACCACAGGATATTTTAAATCTGGTTGCAACTTTTATCCGCCTGCCTGCATCGCCTTCGCGTATCCGCTTCGGCAGAGCAAGGCCGGCAGGCAGGTTTGGAGTACTGAAAAGGATCATCTTTTTGGTGGCACCGTCTGACTTCCTGTAATACTCCAGGAGGTTCTCCAGCATAGGGTTACCTTTCTTTAATTGTTCTATCAACTAATAAAGCTTGACTCTAAGATGGCATTTAATGATTTATTTTATGTTTTTATGGTCTTTATTATTGTAATATAATTGACTTTTATGGTCCTTCTTTTAAATCTATTGTATCTTTGAATAAAATAAGAATATGGAATATATTGAAAGAAAGATCGACAAGGCCCTCATTGACTGGAAAAACCAGCCTTCCAGGAAACCATTGCTGGTCAGGGGGGCCAGACAGGTTGGAAAATCATCAACAGTTAGAAATCTGGGTAAAACTTTTGAGCATTTTATAGAGTTGGATTTTATTGCAAATAAATCAATTCATAAGCTATTTGAAGGTGATATTAATCCAATAAGCATCTATGAAGAATTATCTTTGATCTTTAACACTCCAATAATTCCAAACAAAACTTTAGTTTTTTTTGATGAAATACAGTCCTGTATCCCTGCAATTACTTCCCTCAGATACTTTTATGAGAAAACGCCTGATATTCATCTAATTGCGGCAGGATCACTTTTGGAATTTGCACTAAAAGAATTACCTTCATTCGGAGTTGGCAGAATAAGGTCAATATATCTTTACCCCTTTTCATTCAGCGAATTTCTTATTGCATTTAACGAAAGATCTTTGGTACAGCTTATTGACAAGTTTATTGTTGACAAACCCTTTTCTGAACCTGTTCATAACAAGCTCAAACAATATCTTATCAGATATATCACGATTGGTGGAATGCCTGAAGTCGTAGCATCATATGTAAATGGAGCATCATTGCTTGATTGCCAGGGGATTTTAGAGGAGTTGACAAACTCTTTATATGATGATTTCTCAAAGTATAAATCAAAAGTTCCTTCAACCAGATTAAAGGAGGTGTTTTCTTCAGTTATCATGCAAACAGGTTCTAAGTTCGTTCTTTCACAGATAGATACCCAGGCAAACCGCCTTCAATTAAAAGAGAGCCTGGAACTTTTACGAGCAAGCTGGTATTATTTTTCCGGTTGAACATTCATCATCAAATGGAATTCCTCTTGGCGCTCAGACAAATGATAAGTTCAGAAAATACTTAATTTTTGACACCGGGATTTTCCAACGGTTTTTAAATCTTGACCTGTCTGAATTGTTTCTGAATACAGAAATCTCATTGGTTAACAAGGGAGTAATAGCAGAGCTTTATGCAGGTCTGGAACTAATTAAAAACCAGCCTATCAACCAGGCTGCAGTGCTTTACTATTGGCAAAGAGAAAAGAAAGGAAGCCAGGCAGAGGTTGACTATGTAATTGAACTTGGCGACAAAATTGTACCAATCGAGGTTAAATCAGGCATAAAAGGGAAAATGCAGAGCCTGCGGATCTTTATGGAAGAAAAGAAAAGTAAATTTGGAGTCAGAACCTCTTTAGAGAATTTTGCCAGGATGGAGAAAATAAATATTATTCCCCTGTATGCTTTTGGAGCAATCTTCAAGGCAAGAAAGAATAACACATGGACCTGAACCAAACAGATTAGTTAACCTGTTGCAACTTTTGTCCGCCTGCCTGCCGGCAGGCAGGTTCGGAGTACCAAAAAAGAGCGAGAGTGAAAGCGAGAGCGAGAAAGCTCGAACGAAGGAGGGCACTCACATTATTTTCATCACTCCATTTCTAATTCTCCGTTTCTCCCTCTCCTTCTTTTTGCACCGTCTGATTTCCTGTAATATTCCGGGAGGTGATCCTCCCCTATATTTTAGCTATTAAAATCCGTTCGTTTATTTAGATGAGACCCCAAAACCAACTTAACTCAGATTATATCCTCGATTGGAGAATTACTTTAAAAATGATTATATTATGAAAGCAAAAATTTCAACATTAATATTATTGCCGCAATTGGGTTTTACCGAAGTAACACATTTTAATAACTTCTTTAAGAAGCACGTTCAGTCAAGTCCCTTAAAATTCAGAAATGTTTGAATTTCGTAAATTCTTGTTTTGTATTAGTTATTTTATGACATGTTTCAGATATATTTTTGTACTTTAATTAAAAACATATAATTATGGAAACTAAAATTCAAAAACGCAAATTAGGAAAAAGCAATCTTGAAGTCTCCGCCCTCGGGCTTGGCTGCATGGGAATGAGCTTTGGCTACGGAACTATTGCTGATAAGAAGGAGATGATTACACTTATTCATAAAGCAGTAGAAAGCGGAGTTACTTTTTTTGATACTGCTGAAGTTTATGGACCATTTATTAATGAAGAACTTGTTGGAGAAGCTCTGGCTCCTTTTCGGGGTAAAGTGGTGATAGCCACAAAATTTGGCTTCGACACAACCGGAGCTTCTGCACTTGACAGTCGTCCGGAGCATATCAAACAAGTTGCTGAGGCTTCGCTGAAACGGCTCAGGGTAGAAGTTATTGATTTGTTCTACCAGCACCGGGTTGACCCGAATGTACCGATTGAAGACGTTGCCGGTGCAGTAAAAGACCTTATTAAAGAAGGAAAAGTAAAACACTTTGGTCTTTCCGAAGCAGGAGTGACAGAGTAATCCGTCGTGCTCATGCTGTTCAACCGGTTACTGCCTTGCAAAGCGAATACTCACTGTGGTGGCGTGAACCGGAAGCAGAAATAATACCCGACTCTCGAAGAACTTGGAATTGGCTTTGTACCGTTTAGTCCGCTTGGCAAGGGTTTCCTGACAGGAAAAATGGACCAAAACACAACTTTCGACAGTAAAGACTTCCGCAGCACTGTTCCACGTTTATCGCCTGAAAACCTTAAAGCAAACCAGGCATTTGTAGATTTGCTGGCACAAGTTGCACAACGTAAAAATGTTACACCTGCTCAAATTGCACTCGCATGGTTACTTGCACAAAAACCATGGATAGTTCCGATTCCGGGCACAACAAAGTTGCATCGTTTAAACGAGAATCTCGGAGCTGCAGCAGTAGAACTCTCACCTGAGGAACTTCAGGAAATAAACACCGCTTCATCAAAAATTAAGGTGCAAGGTGACAGATATTCAGGAGGTAGTGCAAAATTGATTAATCGTTAGTTATCAAAAACAATCGGTAAACCAGCAATGAAAGAAGCATATCAATTAGGGATGTCAGTGTAAAGAGCAAAGAATAAAACTTTACTAAGGAGGGTTTAAGTATGAGCATAAGTGAAACAGCACTCAAAAACCACGAAGAACTGTGGCCGGATCACAAATCGCGAGCCATGCATACCGACCCGGAAACCCGATATGAAAAGGGATTGAAAGTCCAAAAAGAAATCTTTGGGGAGACAATTGATAAGATGTATGAAATATCACCCAAAAATCAACCTCACATTCAGAAATATTTATCAGCTAATTGTTTTGGTGATTACTACACACGAAACGGACTTGACATAAAAACAAGAGAGCTTCTTACACTCTCCCTGCTTATTGCTTTGGGTGGAACTGAACTTCAGATTAAGGGGCATATTCAGGGAAATATAAATGTTGGTAACGATAAAGAAACACAACTTAGCCTGATGACACAATTATTACCTTATGTGGGATACCCAAGGACTTTAAATGCAATAAAATGCTTAAATGAAGTAATACCTGAATAAACCAATTAACAATCAAATCTAAAAATACATAGCATGAAATGTATATTAATATTTATTACAGTTTTGCTGTGCAATTATTCAATTGCCCAAATCTCTTCTGTCCCGCACCTTGAAAAAAAAGGTGATATGGTGCAATTAATTGTAAATGATCAATCATTTTTAATGTTGTCCGGTGAGCTTCACAATTCAAGCGCAGGAAGTGCCCATTATATGCGTCCCATATGGCCCCGTATGGCAAATCAGAACCTCAATACTGTTATTAGCACCAATTTCATGGGAATTGATTGAACCCCGGGAAGGTGCTTTTAATTTTTCACTGGTTGACAGCATGGTTATTGGTGCCAGAAAAGAAAACCTGAAGCTGGTCATTTTATGGTTTGGCAGTTGGAAAAACGGGAAGTCAACTTATGTCCCGGATTGGGTCAAAAACGATGCCAAACGGTTCCCATTAGTTAAGAATAAAAGTAGTAACACGATGGATGTCCTGTCGACATTAAATACAAAATCACTTGATGCAGATGCAGCTGCTTTTGCTGAATTAATGAAATACATAAAGAAAATAGATGGTAATGAGCATACCGTAATTATGGTACAAGTCCAAAATGAAATTGGAGTTTTAGGTTCAATCCGCGATTTCAGTGAAACGGCAAATAATGTCTTTAACGGGCAAGTTCCATCGGAATTGATCAAATATCTTGAAAAAAACAAATCCGTATTATATCCGGCCCTTGCAAAAGTTTGGGCTGAAAATGGTTATAAGCAAAAGGGAACGTGGGAGGAAGTTTTTGGAAAAGGTGTTGAATATGAGGGTGATGAATGGAAAACGAATTTCCCGTATTATACCGAGGAAATTTTCATGGCCTGGAACTACGCCAAATATGTTGGTGAAATTGCAAAGAAAGGGAAAGAGCAATATCCTCTTCCGATGTATGTCAATGCCTGGCTTAAACAACCTCATGCTAAAAATCCCGGACAGTTCCCATCAGGGGGGCCATTACCCCAGGTAATTGATATTTGGCGGGCTGCCGCTCCAGCCATTGACTTTATTGCTCCGGATATCTATATCGTTGAAGAATTTGACTGGGTCTGTCAGGAATTTTCCAGATCCGGAAATCCATTATTCATACCGGAAACTAAAGTAGGCCAGGATGGTTCTGCAAGGGCCTTTTACGCCTTTGGGAAATATGATGCCTTGGGGTATGCTCCTTTTGGAATTGATGGCGGAGGTATATTCAATTCGGCGGACCCTAAGGACGAATCACTAAAGAAGGTTTATGGATGTTTAATGAACATTGCTCCATTAATTAAGGAAAACAGGGGCACCGATAATATGTCAGCCCTGTTATATCAGTGAAGGGGGACAAAATGACAAACTGGAAATGGGGGATTATACTGTTGCAATCAGAAGATTTTCTTCAGCCAACTTATTCAAGTCGACCGGCGGCAGGTTCGGAGTTGAAGGAGAAGAGGATAAAAACGCAGCGGGTTTAATTGTTATCAAATTGCATGACAATGAGTTTTTAGTAGCCGGTGGTATTGGAGGGGTTGTTGTCAATATATCCAAAGGCAAATCCAACAAATTTGAAAATGTTGGATATGCGTCAGTAGATGAAATAAGCTATGAAAATGGCAAAATGCTCAGTCACCGATTGAATGGCGATGAAACAGCAATGGGTGGTGCGGTTATAAAGCCTGGGGAGGTCAAAATATTTAAAATTAAAATGTACGGGTATTGATTTACTCAACTGGTTGCAACTTTTATCCGCTCTCACACTCACACTTAGCTGTGAACCCGGAGCAATACAGTTCTTAGATGCATTCATCGGTATATACCAACACGATTTGGGAAAGACAATTCATTAACAAAGATACAGCGGCAGAACATCCAAATGCCGACTTGTATTTTGTTTCACTTGTGGTTAGGCAGCTCATAATAACAGGTTTCTTGTTAATCAATCCTTGAAAGATTAAATTATGTAAAAGAGGTTATTTGTGGGCGGAATTAAGAAAACATGGCTTTAATTATATAATTTCGGAAGTATAATAAGAAAGAAAATAAGCAAATCTCAGAGCTATGAAGAAATATATAGTTTTTGGGTTTCTGTTATTTATTAGCGTTTGCATTAATGGTGTCGCCAATGGACAAGCTCAGAAGAAGCTTGCTGACTATGTCAATCCCTTTTTAGGCACTGCCACCTTATGGGATAGTATTGATATTGGATATAAACCTACTTTCAGGACCTGGGGTGCAGAGGTATTTCCGGGATCGTCGGTTCCCAATGCCATGGTTCAGTTAACTCCGGTCACTAAGTTCAAAAGTGGTTCCGGTTATCAGTATGAAGATACCGTTATCTATGGTTTTGCCCATACCAGTAAAGGGCACTGGAATTTATGTTATATTCCAATATTGCCAGTTACCGGCACTATATCTCCGGATAATTACTACTCATCGTTTAGCCACAAAAAAGAGTCGGCCCAACCTGGTTACTATCAGGTTTTCCTGGAACGGTATAATGTAAATGCGGAATTAACTTCAACCTTACGGTGTGCATTTCATAAGTATACTTTTAAGGCTGGTGATAGCAAAAAACTGATGGCAGATCTTTCGATTTCAAACGAAAGAGTAAAAAGCTGGAATATCGAACAGGAAAGTGATTATGTTTTCAAAGGCTTTCAGCAGGCCGGCGAAAAAATGTACTTCTATGCGGTAGCCAACCATAAAATTAAAAATATTGATTCTCTTATAAAAGATACGAAGAAGATCTCGGTCATCAATTTTGTCGATGAGGCTAAACCTTTGGAAATTAAGATAGGATTTTCATTTGTCAGTATCAAAAATGCAAAAGAGAACCTGGAGAAAGAAATGCTGGGGAAGAGTTTTGCGCAGGTAAAAAAAGAGGCTGCAGATACATGGGAAAAATTATTATCAAAAATTAAAGTGACCGGTGGTTCTGAACGGCAAAAAAGGATATTCTATTCTACTTTATACCGGTCGTTCCTCTGGCCGGCATTAAGAAGTGATATAAACGGAGATTTTACAGATTTAAAAGGCCAGGTCGTAAATAAAGGTTTTAATTATTATACTGAGCCATCTCTATGGGACGACTACCGGAATAAGCTGATTTTACTGGGAATGCTTTCACCAGAGGTAACTGCGGATGTGATAAAGTCGTTAATCAACAAAGGCGAGTTAACCGGATTTATGCCAACCTTTTTTCATGGTGACCATGCAGCTCCTTTCATAGCAGGATCTTATTTAAGAGGAATAAGAGATTACGATATAAAAAGCGCTTATAACCTGCTATTACGGAATGCTACACTGGAAAACAGAAGCAGACCGTATATACTGGATTATATCGCAAAAGGCTACATATACGAGAAGGATATTGAAAATCCAAAAATTGAAACAAAAGCCACAGCTGGTGTCACTAAAACACTGGAATACGCTTACGATGATTATGCAGTGGCGTTGTTAGCAAAAGAATTGGACGACACAATTAATTACCGGATGCTGATGAAAAGAACCGGTAATTATAAAAACATGTTCGATCCATCAACCGGATTAATGAGGGGACGCCTGGCTAATGGGGACTGGATTAAGAATTTTGACCCTAAGTATCCATACTACGAATATATGTACCGCGAAGCCAATGCTTGGCAATCATCGTTCTTCGCGCCGCATGATCCAAACGGATTGATTGGTCTTTATAAGAGTAAAGATGAATTTGAAAAGAAGTTAGATGATTTTTTTTCAATTCCATGGAATGGAGTAGAGGCATATAATTTTTCTGGTTTTATTGGGCAATATTGTCATGGAAACCAACCAGATCACAGTTTCCCATTTATGTACTATTTTGTCGGTAAACAGGAAAAATCCCAGGTCATGTTGGATAGCATCATGAATCATTTCTACGATTTAGGTAAAGAAAAATTGTCTTACGCCGGAATGGACGATGCTGGCGAAATGTCTTCGTGGTATGTGTTTAATGCCATTGGATTATACACTTTCTCTCCGGCCGATCCGAAATATATCATTTCCGTGCCATTATTCGATAAAGTAGAATTCAATCTTGGCGGAACAATTTTTACAATTATCAAAAAGAATTCAGGTAAAAAAATCAGCAGGATTACTTATGATAATCGAAAAGTTGATGGCTATTTTATATCTCACGATGAATTGAAAAAGGGGAAAGAACTAGTTATTACTACGAGATAGTTGAGTCGATAAATAATGAATTGAAAAGTAATATTACAATAATTAAAATGACAACACGAAGAGATTTTATACGTACCAGTGGCTTAGATCAAATGTCGGATATAAAGTTCAGTTAAGCAAAAGGCTATTTATTGAGTCTTGACCACGAACCAAACCAGTTCTTCTCTTTTGCACCTAACCATTTATGCTCTATAGAAACAATAGCTTTATGAATCTCATATTGACATAGAACTGTATTGTGGTGATATTTACAGGTCTTGCCTTCGGATCATTTTTATAAAGCTCTTTAAGAACGGGTAATGCCTTTTGTGACCGGATCTGACCTAATGTCCAGATTGCCACATCTGACCGATCACGTGGAGTATGAGTTGTATCTGACAGATATGCGATTAAGGCATCTTCTGCAATACCTGAATATTGTTGTTTGGCAATACTGATACGTTCCTTTATACCATGCCCGCATCCAGATGCGCATTAGCAAGAAAAAGACATAAAAAACATGACTGTAAGGCTAATTCCAATAATAAACAAAACTCGTTTCATTTCTTTATAGATTATTAGTTAACTATTTCTTGTCATATAATAAATGTGGTTTAGGAATTATCAGTATATAAATTCCTGAACTTTTCATCAATAAACTCATTAAACCATTGATCGATCATTGATTTTTTAAACCGCCATTCCTTACCCAGTTTTGCAGCAGGTATCTTCTTTTCCTGTGCCCAGGTATAAATCGTCTGTGGCTTTACTCTGAGGTATTCTGCCACTTCTTCAAGAGTCATTATTTTATCGTCGTTCAACATAAGTCTTATTTAAAGTACTATCAGGCTGGTTTTTTGGTGATTTGTTCTGCTTGTCCTGATTTGATTTATCAGCTGGCTTAAACAAATTTGCTGCCGATTGAATAACAGCAACATAAAAGTTGCTTTCACGTACCCTGAACAACTCAAAGGGCAGATCACGACTTCCGACGAAAGGCCGGAGATTCCAGGCTAATTGCGAACTTACAAATGCAAGAATTACAACCCAGATTTTGAATATTGTCATGCCAAGTTTTGGATAGATATTTTTCTTTTCACATGAAAATTTAAGCCCGTTAATAATTGTTTTAACAGCAAAAATTCCGGAAAAAGTAAAAATTGCCACATGCAGCAATTTAAGAAATGAATAACTATCGCTGGTGATCATAAAAAATATCACAATTGGGGCAAATGACAAAGCAATAGTCGAGAAAACAAAAAAGCCTGAAAAGATAATATTTGCCATCTGATAAATGGTCATTGTGGAACCGATCATGGATTGAATGACATAAAGAGCAGGGAAGCATATTAACAATGAAAGAAATATCAGGCATGGTATTTTAATCCCGGTTACCATGCTTTGTAATACTCCATTGTAGCTACCCATGATAATACCATAAAGGAAAGAGAAAAGGAGAATGTACAGCAATTGTGTGAAAATGTATTTCCGTGAATTTTCAGGATCACTCAGAATTTCAAAATATTCATCACTACGCTGAAAGGCTTTGAAGATAGAAGGTAGATTGGTTTTCATAGGATTTTTATTACAAATATACATCAATATATATTAATAAACAATAACAAACACTAAAATAATATATTATAAAAGTAAACACTGAAATAATATATTATAAATCAATAGTGTCCGACTAAAAGTATGTCGTTCTGTGCGGAACGAAGTGAAGCGAATAATCTCATTCTCAATTCAAATATTATCCGTTCAATAATGATTAATAAAGCTTAATATTTAGTACTTTGCAATCATAACAGGAATAAATCGGCCTGAGATTCTGTCAATTAATAAAATCTAACCTGATCATGAAAAAGATTTACACAATTTTTGTTATCTGCCTCATAGTGGCAGTGCTGGACTCATGTACCGGCGGAAAAGAAAAGAAACCGCAACCTGTGCTTGGAACAAGGTCGGTTACAATAATCGAAAAAAGCGGACTAAAATTCAAAGACCTTAACAAAAACGGTAAGCTTGATAAGTATGAGGACTGGCGATTGACTCCTGATGAAAGAAGCCAGGACCTGCTTTCCAAAATGTCTTTGGAAGAGAAAGTCGGTTTTATGCTGATCAACTCTGCAAATATGATTGGCACCCGCAGAGCTGAGGAATCACAGAATAAACTTGCGGCAAGTGATCTTGATGATGGCAGCGGTCGGGCTCAAAATACCGGAGGTGGCGGTTTCGGGCAGAACAGAAACAGGCAGGGTACATCACGGCAGAACAGAAAGGGAAGGAGCTGCAGGCGGAAACGGTGAACGCATTGCAAATATGAATAGTTCAGCCAGTACAGCCAAAGTGGTAAAAGAGTTTCATAACCGTCATTTTATTCTCAGGTCAAATGAGAGTGCCAGGGTTACTGCCGAATGGGCCAACAAACTTCAGGCACTTTGCGAGAGTGAACCTCTTGGTATTCCTGCAATAATTGCTTCAAATCCCCGTAACAACATTACTACAAACGCATCGCTTGGTACCAGCGTTGGGACAACTGTTTTTACTCAATGGCCGGGTGAGCTGGGTTTATCAGCTATGAGGGATCTTGCATTGGTACATGAATTTGCAGATGATTCACGTCAGGAGTGGCTTGCTGTTGGATTGAGAAAAGGATATATGTATATGGCTGATCTGGCAACAGAACCACGATGGTCGAGAGTTAATGGGACATTTGGAGAAAATTCAGAATGGGTTGCCAAAATTATCAGAGAAGTAGTTCTGGGTTTTCAGGGAGATAGTTTAAATCCGACCTCCGTTGCCCTTACAACCAAACACTTCCCAGGTGGTGGCTCAGGGAAAGGTGGTCAGGATTCTCATTTTGACTGGGGAAAAGCAGAGATTTATCCTGGTGGAATGTTCAAGAATAATCTGATATCATTTAAGGCTGCAATAGATGCCGGTACATCAGCAATAATGCCATACTATTCCCTGCCTTCCGGAACGGAGTTTGAAGAGGTGGGTTATGCTTATAATAAAGGTGTAATTCATGATCTTCTCAGAACTCAACTGGGATTCAAAGGCATAATCAATTCCGATACCGGTCCGATTGATAATATGCCATGGGGAGTCGAAACGCTTACAATCCCTGAGAGGTACAAGAAAGCTCTCGAAGCAGGGGTAAATATTTTTTCAGGGATCTCAGATCCTTCTGTTCTTCTCGGGGTTGTAAAAAGCAAGATGGTTGACATGAGTTTGATTGACAGTTCTGTATTACGTCTTCTGAAAGAAAAATTTGAACTAGGATTGTTTGAGAATCCTTATGTTGACGAGGATGCAGCTGAAAAAATTGTTAATAATGATAAGTTCAAAGAAAGAGCTGCATTAGCTTTAAGAAAATCAATCGTATTGCTGAGGAATGAGATTGATGCATTGCCTGTTAAACCAAAAGCAAAAATATATTTTGAATCACTTCAGAGAAATGCCAGGGGACCAGCTTCAGATGCACCGAATGTTTATCTGATAAATGACAATAAATACGATATAGAATTTGTAAAAACACCAGCAGAAGCAGATGCATTGATTCTGTGGCTCCAGCCAACAGGAAATTCTTTATTCGGCTCGACCGGAGGACCTATTTCACTTTCGTTATCCAAATGCTCCGTTGATGTTTCATATATTAATAAATTAACAGCTAAAAAACCGGTAATATTGGTTGTAAACTATACCAACCCATGGGTAATCAATGAGGTATATAACGATAAGACGAAGAATATTGTCGGTGTTCTGGCTACTTTCGGAACTACATCGGACGCTCTTCTGGATGTTATTACAGGCAAATTTAATCCATCGGGTAAAATGCCGTTCTCCACACCTGTCTCTGATCTTGCAGTTGAAAATCAAAAAGAAGATGTTCCGGGATATATGGAAGGAGATGGTTATGCACTATTCAATTATGATGAAGGGTTAAGCTATATAAAGAAGTAAAACATTTTAACCCGGGTTCATTTACCTGCGGGAAATGACCTTTAAACAATGTAAAAATGACAAACTAACCTCCTGCAAATAATTCTTAGTCCATTTTTGGTCAGAAAAATCTAATATCCTCCCTGTTTTTTGCTACCAAAAACCGTTCGCTGATCTGGTAGATATCCTGATTTATTCCCCGAACCTGTAACCAATTCCTGGTTCGGTAATTATCAGAGAGGGATGAGTGGGATCATCTTCAATTTTTTTTCTTAACTGGGCTACAAATACCCGCAAATATTGTGTCTGATCTGAGTAACTATGTCCCCATACTTCTTTTAACAGATACTGATGAGTTAATACTTTTCCTGAATTCCTTGCCATTAAAGCCAGTAAAGAAAACTCAGTCGAGGTTAATTTTAAAAGATTATTATTTTTCCTGACAATATGACCAGCCAGATCAATAAACAATGAACCGAATGATAATATGCGAACCGGCACCTGTTTTATCTTGTGATAACCTTAAAGCTGTTCTTATGCGAGCTAATAATTCCCCTGTCCTGAATGGTTTTGTAAGATAATCATTTGCTCCAATGTCAAGAGCTTTAATAATGTCCTCTTCGGAGTTTCTGACCGAAAGTATAATTACAGGATTCTGATACCATTCCCTGAGCTTTCCAAGAACTGATAAGCCATCTTCATCAGGCAGACCCAGATCAAGCAATATTAAAGCAGGATTATGAGTAGCTGCTGTAACTATGCCTTCTTTGGCTGTTGAAGCTTCAGAAACTTTGTATCCATTAAGGTTCAAGGTAATCTCAAGAAGCCTCCTGATCTGTACTTCATCATCAATAACCAATATATTGTTGTCTGTTGCCAATATTTAATTATAATAAACCTTCCTTTTACCCTCGTCTTATTCAGGTTTTATTGATGCAATCAATTCATCAGAATCTGGCCGGATATTTTCGTTAATGTACATTTAGACTAATCTATCTTCAAATTTAAGAGAAATACATTGATCCGTAGTTCACCAGGTAATGAAAACTGATTTAGAATTTAGTCTATTCCGGCTTTATAAAATCTTTATACATATTAAAATAATCCTTATAAAATCTTTATCAATTCCGTTGCATTTTTGTTTCGATTTAACATCTTGATATGAAAGCACATTCTGCAAATGATGGTCTATGTTGTTGTACCCACCGTCGGATGCGACTGTCTCTAATGGTCCTGTAAGTTATATTATCGGAGGTATTATAGCCCTCCTGATCCTGGGTTATTTAATATATACTCTGTTACGACCTGATAAATTTTAATCAGATGACTCTTATCATAAAATCTGCATTGCGACCCTGGTCTTTTTCAAGAAAGAGATTCGTTTTATATTAGATTATTGAACTAATTTAATGTTGAAAAATATGAATGAAGCGATTCAATTGATTATTTTCATGTTAGCCCTGATTGGCCTGGCTCCTTTGCTTGGAAAGTATATGGCCAAGGTCTTTATGGGTGAAAAACATTTTATGAAGCCAGTTTTTGGCTGGCTCGAAAAATCAGTTTACCGGGTATCCGGAATCAAAAGCGAGGAAGAAATGAACTGGAAGACCTATACTGTATGGTGTTCTCCTTTTCAACCTGTTTGGCTTTGTGCTTTTGTTTCTTTTACAGATGCTGCAGGCATATCTTCCGCTGAACACGGAAAAATTGCCCAATGTTTCGTGGCATCTCGCATTTAATACGGCTATGAGTTTTACCACCAACACCAACTGGCAGTCCTATAGCGGTGAAAATACCCTTAGTTACCTGGTTCAGATGCTGGGGTTGACTGTTCAGAATTTTGTCAGTGCGGCAACCGGTATAGCAGTAGTACTGGCTCTGATACGCGGATTGACCAGAAAAACAACTGATGCTTTGGGTAATTTCTGGGTTGATATGACCCGAAGTGTGCTTTATGTGTTATTGCCACTCGCTATTATTCTCACTATGGCTTTGGTTGGACAGGGAGCTGTGCAGACATTTTCGCATTATGTCAAAGCAACCACTTTGCAGGGCACTGAGCAGATGATTCCGCTAGGACCGGCAGCGTCTCAAATTGCCATCAAACAACTTGGCACAAACGGAGGAGGATTTTTTAATTCCAATAGCTCTCATCCATTCGAAAATCCGACTCCGTTCAGCAACTTTTTAGAATTGTTTGCCATCATTATTATTTCAGCCGGTTTAGTATTTACTTTCGGTTATTATATGAAGTCTAAACGCCAGGCACGGGCGATATTTATTACCATGTTTATCCTGTTTGCAGTGGGCCTTGCAATATCTCTATGGGCAGAGTATGGTCATAACAATGTGTTGAATGTCTCAGGCGCTATGGAAGGAAAGGAAACCCGCTTTGGAGTAATGAACAGCGTCCTCTGGTCTGTTACTACAACCGTTACATCGAATGGTTCTGTGAATGCCATGCATGACAGCTTATCTCCCTTATCCGGGATGGTTTCAATGTTCAATATGATGCTTGGTGAAATCATTTTTGGAGGGGTAGGCTCCGGATTATATGGGATGATCATCTTTATCATTCTTACTGTTTTTATTGCCGGTCTTATGGTTGGCCGAACCCCCGAGTACCTCGGTAAGAAAGTAGAAGCCTTTGAGATGAAAATGGCTATTCTTGCAGTTTTAGCTCCGAGTATCGTTATTAAATTATTTTCAGCGATTGCCTGCTCAGTACCTGCGGGACTATCGAGTCTGAATAATGCCGGGCCACATGGTCTTTCCGAAATTCTCTATGCTTTTAGTTCGGCAGCCGGAAACAATGGTAGCGCTTTTGCAGGGTCTCAATGCAAACACTGTTTTTTATAACCTCATGATGGGATTTGGTATGCTTATAGGTCGTTTTGGAGTCATTGTTCCTGTGATGGCTATCGCCGGAAGCATGGCAAGGAAAAAGATCACCCCTGTATCCTTCGGTACATTCAGAACCGACAACTGGTTGTTTGTGATTTTGTTGATAAGCGTAATTCTTATTGTCGGGGGTTTGACCTTTTTTCCTCCGCTCGCTTTAGGACCTATTGTTGAACATTTCTTAATGAATCTGGGTGTCACATTTTAATTATTATCCGAGATAAATAAGTATGGAAAAACGAAATATAAGTCGCATTGTTTTCCAGGGAAATTGCAATGCAGGCAATAAAAGATTCCTTTATTAAACTTAATCCCGTTAGTCTGGTAAAGAATCCTGTAATTTTCATTGTGGCTATAGGTGCACTGATGACAACGTGTAGTAGTAATTACTGGATATTCATCGAACCATTTTTCATCCTTTAATTTTCAGATAACCCTATGGCTTTGGTTTACAGTATTGTTTGCCAACTTTGCCGAAGCAGTTGCTGAAGGCAGGGGAAAAGCGCAGGCAGATAGTTTACGCAAAAGCCGTACCAAAACAAAAGCCCGCAGGCTGGTTCTTAATAAAGAAGAAATTGTCTGGGCAACAGATCTGAAAAAAGGAGATATTGTCGCTTGTGTGGCAGGAGATATTATACCAGCTGACGGTGATGTGATTGAAGGAATTGCCAGTGTAGATGAATCGGCTATTACCGGGGAATCAGCACCGGTTATCCGTGAAAGCGGTGGCGACCGGTGTGCTGTAACCGGTGGAACTAAAGTACTCAGTGACCGGATCATCATTAAGGTAACGTCGGAGCCGGGCAATACATTTTTAGATCGTATGATTGCTCTGGTTGAAGGCGCAAAACGTCAGAAAACACCTAACGAAATTGCATTGATCATTCTCTTATCAGGCCTTACCATTATATTCCTGTTAGTGGTCGTAGCCTTGCCGGCTTATTTTGGTTATAGTTTAAAAGCTTCAGGTGTATCAGAAAATCATAATCTCACTTTACCTGTTCTGATATCATTGCTTGTATGTCTTATTCCAACAACTATTGGAGGATTGCTGAGCGCAATAGGCATAAGCGGAATGGACAGGTTGTTGCGTAAGAATGTTATTGCGACCAGTGGTAGAGCCATCGAGGCAGCAGGCGACACCGATGTTTTGCTGCTGGATAAAACAGGAACCATTACATTGGGTAACCGCATGGCTACTGAATTTATACCTGCCGAAGGCTTTACGATAGAACAACTGGCAGATGCAGCACAATTGGCATCCCTTGCAGATGAAACACCCGAAGGGCGTTCAATTGTTGTTCTTGCTAAAGAGAAATTCAATATTCGCGGCCGTGAAGTCAAACAACTCAATGCAACGTTTATTCCTTTTACTGCACAATCGAGAATGAGTGGTGTTGATTTAAAAGGCGATGGAGGTACAATTCAAAAAATACGAAAAGGCTCATCAGAAGCCATTCGAACTTTTATACAAAATAATAATGGTTTTTATCCTCAGGAAATCCAGAATATTGTTCTGGAAGCTGGCACGAAAGGGAGCAACACCTTTGGTTGTGGCTGAAGATAAAAAAGCTTTAGGGGTTGTTCACCTTAAAGACATTGTTAAAGGTGGTATCAAACAGCGTTTTGCAGAATTACGGAAAATGGGTATTAAAACTGTTATGATCACCGGAGATAATCCGCTAACAGCAGCTGCCATAGCTGCCGAAGCCGGTGTAGATGATTTTCTCGCTGAAGCAAAGCCCGAAGATAAGCTCTATCGAATACGGGAAGAACAGGCTAACGGTCATTTGGTGGGAATGATTGGCGATGGCACCAATGACGCACCTGCCCTGGCTCAGGCTGATGTCGGCTTAGCGATGAATACCGGAACACAGGCTGCCCGTGAAGCCGGGAACATGGTTGATCTGGATAGCAATCCGACAAAACTCATTGAAGTGGTGGAGACCGGGAAGCAGTTGTTGATGACCCGTGGAGCTTTGACCACTTTCAGTATTGCCAACGATGTTGCCAAATACTTCGCCATTATTCCTGCGATAGCCACATCATTGTATATTACATCTTCCGGAATAGCTCCTTTAAGCATCCTCAATATTATGAAACTGACCACTCCTGAAAGTGCTATTTTAAGTGCAGTAATATTCAATGCCCTGATAATTATCGCTCTTATTCCGCTTAGCCCTGAAAGGAGTTAAATACAGTCCTATTTCAGCTAACCGGGTACTCACACTGAACATTGTTATTTACGGTATTGGTGGATTAATAATTCCTTTTATAGGAATCAAGCTGATAGATATGCTGCTAGTGTTTATGCACATGATCTAGGGATAAGGACAAAAAATTAATCTGAAAAAGAGATTATTATGAAAACACAAACGATCATAGCATTGAAATTCTTACTGGTTATGACGGTTCTGACCGGAGTTATTTATCCGGTTTTCATGACCGGAGTGGCACAACTAGTATTTCCTGCCAAAGCGAATGGGAGTCTGGTAATGCAAGATGGTAAAATTATAGGCTCTGAGTTAATTGGCCAAAAATTTGACAGCAGTATATATTTCTGGTCAAGGCCCTCAGCCATTGACTATAATCCCATACCATCAGGAGCATCAAACCTCGGCCCAACGAGTGATAAGTTAAAAAAACAGGTTGCGGAAAGACGCAAATTATTTGCGACAAATAATTCAATATCGGATACATCAGCTATACCCAAAGAAATGCTGTTTGCATCAGCAAGTGGCCTTGACCCGCATATTTCACCCGAAGCTGCTTTTCTCCAATTAAAAAGAGTTGCAATGGCAAGAAATCTTAATGAAACACAAAAACAAAAGGTAGAGCAACTCATTAAAAACAAAACAGAAGAACCTCAGTTTTTTTTGTTTGGAGAACCGAGAATCAATGTGTTTGAATTAAATTTGGCTTTAGATAGTATCAAGTAATGAATTATGATGATAACAGACCGGATCCCGATGAGCTTTTAGCTTCTTTAAAGTTCGAGGAAGAAAAAAGCAAACATGGTAAGCTGAAAATATTCTTCGGCATGTGTGCTGGCGTTGGTAAAACATATACCATGCTGCAAACCGCCCATGCCGAAAAATTGAAAGGCAGTGATATTGTTATCGGGTATGTTGAAACTCACAACCGAAAAGAAACCGCTGAACTGGCGGCTGGCTTTGAATTAATTCCCCGTAAAACCTACGAGTACAAATCCACTACAGTTCACGAAATGGATTTAGATGCAATCATTGCCCGAAAACCTCAGATTGTAATGGTTGACGAGCTTGCACACACCAATGCTCCAGGGAGCCGCCATACAAAAAGATTTCAGGACGTTCAGGAAATTCTCGAAAGCGGAATCAGTGTTTATACAACATTAAACGTACAGCACCTCGAAAGCCGTTCCGATACCGTAGCACAAATTACCGGTATCATAGTTCGGGAAACAGTGCCCGATGAGATTTTTGAGAATGCTGATGAAGTTGAACTGGTTGATCTGACTCCCGAAGAATTGCTTCAACGGCTTTCTGAAGGTAAAGTTTATACCCCTGAACGTTCGAGAGAAGCCATAGAAAACTTTTTCCGAAAAGGGAATATTACCGCTTTGCGTGAAATGGCATTGCGTATTGTTGCCGACCGAGTGGACAAGCAGTTGCACGATTACCTGCAACACAAACGTATTCGCGGTCCCTGGAAATCAGGTTTGCATCTTTTGGTTGCAGTAGGACCAAGCCCATATTCAGGCAAATTATTGCGCTGGGCTAAAACTCTTTCTTACTCTATGGGTGCAAACATTCAGGCTCTTTACGTTGAAACTTGCACAAACTCTCTCCGAAAGAGCGGGAACAACTTGATAAAAACATTAACCTCGCAAAGCAGCTGGGGATTAAATTCCGGATTATTACCAATAATGATATTGTAAAAGCAATTGTCGATTTTGCCCAAAAAGAAAACGTTACCCATATTATTGTTGGGAAACCACAGGGTTCGCAATCTGTTTTCTTTGCTCCGGCTTGGCAAATTTGTAAACAGGTTGATACGGTATAGCGGAAACATTGACGTTTACATTCTTGGTGCCGATAGTAAGGCAAAAGACCGTTTTCGTGATAGGGTTTCACTTCCTCCCTTTACATCAAACATCCGCCAATATCTGATAACTTCATTACTTGTTATTTTATCGTCAGTAATCTTCTATCTTGTGAAAGATTTTGTTGGTTATCAGGTAGTTTCATTTGCCTTCTGTTTTTGGTTTCAATTCTTGCTCTTTTTTATGGCACCGGTCCTATTCTACTCGCAGCAACCCTAAGTGCACTGATCTGGGACTTCTTTTTCATTCCTCCACCATTTACTTTACATATTGGAAAAACCGAGGATGTGCTAATGCTCATAATGTTTTTTATCATTGCACTGCTTAACGGAATTTTAACTTCAAGGGTTCGCCGCCAGGAGAAAAAAACCAGGATCCGGGAAGAACGAACACATGCTCTTTATCAGCTTACAAGAGAATTGACAATGGGATCAGGAATTGATGAAGTATCGAAAATCGCAGTCAGGTATATTCAGAAATATTTCAATTTGGATTGTGCCATTATTCTTAAAAACGACTTAAATCAACTTGATAATCAGGTTCAGCATGACACTAAAATAAAACTTTCAGAAAACGAATTAAGCATTGCAGCCTGGGTTTATAAACATTCGGCTAAAGCAGGAAAACACACCGATACATTGCCTTCCACCGATTATACATTTTATCCTTTAACCGGGAATAACGACAGCACGGGGGTTATTGCCGTTAAACATCTCAACCCGTTTACTCAAGGTGAAGAACAATTCTGGGAGGCATTTCTCTCACAAATATCCGGCAAATATGAGCGTGAGTTTTTGCGGGACGCTGCTAAAAAGGCATACATATTGAATGAATCAGATAAACTCTACAAAACCCTTTTTAATTCCATTTCTCACGAATTGCGCATTCCGGTTGCAACAATTATGGGAGCAACAGATACCTTGCTGATGCACACTTACCCCGAAGAAACCCGGAGAAAGCTTTATACAGAAATCAATACAGCCTCAATAAGGTTGAATCGTCTTATCGAAAATTTATTGAACATGTCTCGTCTTGAATCAGGACGAATAACTCCACGTTTAGACTGGTGCGATGTTCATGACCTGGCAAATAAAGTAGCTGATAATCTGAAACAGGAATTACTACCTTTTAAATTATCAACGGTCATTCCATCCGATATGCCATTGGTGTTTATTGATTTTGGACTTATTGAGCAGGTTCTGAACAATCTTGTTCTTAATGCAACACAAAACACCATGGCTGGAACTAATATAAGACTCAAGTTTTTTTTCGATCAAGGCGCACTTACTATCCAGGTGATGGACAGGGGAAAAGGATTTCCGGCATCTGAATTACTTTCAGTTTTTGATAAGTTTTACCGGGGAAAAGATGCAAAAGCAGGAGGTACCGGATTAGGATTATCAATCGTAAAAGGTTATGTAGAAGCACACGGAGGTACGGTAATTGCAGAAAACAGGAAGAACGGAGGAGCCATATTCACAATTAAGATCCCGGTTAAGAGCTCTGAAATGGACAAATTGAACAAACAGGATGATTAGATGTCTAAAGTTGGTACCACGTCATTCTTTAATGGTTAATTTATTATAGTTAAAACAAGAATATTATGAAAATTAAAACAAAGCTGATTCTGGCATTCATGTTTTTGTTGGTTGAGTTTTTGTTTGTTAGCTTATTCAGTCTCTATTTTATCTTTAAAATCTCCCAGCAAAGCAATCTGATAACCAAGGATAATAATCTTTCTATAAGCTATTCTGAAAATATGCTTAAATCTATAGACAAGATTAATGATTTCAATTCATCTTCAATATTTAATCCCCATTTTGTACCTGATAGAAAGGAATTATCGGTTTTCTTAACCAATTTTGAAAAGAACCTTGTAAATGAGGAAAACAATATTACAGAAACGGGAGAAAAGGAATTGGCACGATCTGTTCGTGAAAATTTTGAAAAATTCAAATCATTAATGTCTGATTCTGTCAGGAGTTCCGTAAAGGATAAATCAGGATATTATTATTCAATTCTTTTGCCAACTGTAAACGAAATCAAATTTGCATTATTTGCTATTTCTGATATAAATATGAACGCCATCATCAGAAAAAATCGTACAGCTAATGACACTGCCGGACATTCATACATTGTTCTTTCAATTATTGCTTCAATCTTCTTCCTTGTGTTCTTCGCTTTTATCTTCGGCTTCCCGAAATATATTGCAGACCCAATTGAAATTCTTGCAAAAAATGTTAATGAAATTGCAAACAAAAATTTCAAGGTAAGAATGGCGTTCAATACAAATGATGAATTCGGGCAAATTTCAAAAGCATTTAATGATATAGTAGTCAGGCTGGAAGAGTATAATAGATTTGAAACAGAAATTCTACTTGAAAGGAAAGAGCTTGCTGAATCTATTATAAGAAGGATGGATGAACCTGTGCTCATTCTGGATGTTAATCAGAACATTATTCTGGTAAGTATTCTGGCAGAAAAGCTTCTTAATTTGAATTATGTTAATATCATTAACAAAAGTGCTTCTGAGGTTGCACAAAAGAATGATTTGTTAAGATTCATGTTAAGAAGTCTGATTCAGGATACCAGCTTTCCAACAAATACATTTACCTTAACTTCTAACGATATAAAAACGACTTATACCAGTGAAATGAATATAATCACAAAACCTGGTAAAAACTCAGATTTAATTGTTCCCATTGGTTATAAAATTTCATTAAAGAAACTGTCCAAATCATTTGATTGAAAACTTCTTTCAGGATTGCCATCTGCACCAGGTAACTCAAAGTTGTTTCCCCGCTGTATGATTGCCAGTTGGTATTCGTCACGAGGCTTATTGAGGTATTAAATGCCAACGGCCAGGATGGAAGCCGGTATTTTCTGTGGATTAGGAGGCAGATACCTTTGGCAGAGCTGAAGAAAGAACAGAAAAATAAACCCCATGAAATTAAAAACCAGAAGACTATATGCATGTTTCTTCCAGTCCATATCTACTCCTTTACATGATATTAACCGGTAAATCGTTTTTTCTAGCGGTTTCAATATTGATTTCAGAATATGACTCTCATCCGGAAAGACCCTTTCAATATATCTACCAAGCACAGGAGCAAATATTATCAGTGCCAGCATGAAGAGAGCGACCTGTATCATGTCAGAAATACTCATGGATTATAATAAGTGAATATGAAAGATTTCTTCAAGGAGTCTTGCAAGAAGATATCCACCATAAAATAAACCTGCCACTGAAATTAGGAAAACAATAACAGCCAAAATAATGTTCCAGTTCATAACCTTAATTTTTGTCATTACAAAAATGTACGGAAATTTATAAAGGCATTATAAAGAATTGACTTGCAGGCATAAAGAAATTATAAATAACAAGAATTAGAAGTCATCAATGTAAATAGCGATCTAAAATCGTTGTACATTTCATATTACCGCATGTGCCGTTTGACTTCCGATAACCTCACTAATCATTTGGATGAGTTGAATGGGTTCTGTGAAAGGGGAAAAAGAATGCCAGGATTTTTCCTGGCATTCTTAATATAGTTAAAATTTTAACTGCCTGAACATTTTACACCCCTGATTTAAAATCAGGGTGGAAATGCTGTACTAATTTCTAAGGATTACAACTCCCAGCCTTTTCTGTATTCACGTACAAGTAGTTTGTTAGCTTCGCCATTATTGGTGATTTGTCTTGTGACCCTGTCAAATTCGACTCTGGTACCGGCACGAACAGCTACTATAGCCAGATTTATCATCGTTGAGAGGGCTTCTGCTGATGCAAAGTTCGCCGGAGTATTTTTCGATCCGCCCCTGCATGCTGCAATCCACTCCTCAAATTTAGGAGGCAGGTTTCCGATGGTGAATGGCCTTGCAGTGGCTGCCTGACCCGTGGCTGCCTGACCAGCGGCTGCCGGAGCCTGACCTGGAGCTGGGGGAGTCTGACGGGCACCTTGAAATCCACGTTCAACAGGTGCCGTATAATTTTTGCCCATATAAGTTTTCATTTTGCTTTCCGGTAATAACCTTCCGTCGAGAATTTTCCCTTTGTCACCGATATACAAAATTCCTGTATTGCCCATCAGTTTTTTATCTTCCTCCAACTCCGGAATTGCAGGGGGTCTCATTCCTCCATCATACCAATATACATCAATCGGTCCCCTTGATCCTTTTGCATTATAATGCAATCGCATCGTTTCGGCAAGAGGAAATGAAAAGTCATTTCTAAAACTACCTGTTGCGAAATTTAATGTTCTGCAAGCTTTGCTGCCAAATCCTTCTGCCCATGCAGGAACATCGAGGTCCCATGCATCGCAGACTGTCCACATTGTGTAATGACCCATATCAGCAAATGATCCACCGCCGAAATCATACCATCCTCTGAACAATGTGTGGGTATAGTCGGGACTATATTGACGGTCCGGAACCGGACCCAGCCACATTTGCCAGTCAAACCCTGCAGGTATAGGTGGAAAATTTATCGGCATTTCAGTATTTTGTGTCCACATTGGCCTGGCTGACCATTCGTGAATTTCTTTCAATTTTCCGATGGCCCCATCAGCGACCATTTTTTTAATCTGTTCACTTGACTGGTAATTGTTGTATGGCATAAAGTAGGTTGCTACACCCGTTTCCTTTGCGGTCCTTATGACCAGGTCCGATTCGTACAACCTGTTGGCCAAAGGCTTATGAGTAATAACATGTTTACCTTTTTTCATGGCTGCTATTGCAATTGTTGCATGCAGGTGATCTGGTGTCATGATCTTCACTGCATCAATATCTTCTTTTTCGAGCAATTCCCTGAAGTCGTTATAAGTATTGACAGCCGGGAACTTGTCAGCTGCCCTATCCTGTGCATAGTAGGTTTCAATAACCTCTTTCATTACATTCCGGCCACCCGGAACATAATTAATAGCCTCCCTCCATTTTGGATTTCTCAGCAATCTCCTTATATTATTTGCTACCCCGGTTGGTATACCATTAGCTCCGTTTCCGAAGCTCAAATAATTTCTTCCATCAGTTTCCGGGTCACAGACTGCTACTATCTGAAGATCCGGGCAGGCAAGCAGCGGTGGTAATTCGGCAAATCCCTCAATACCGCATCCGATATGTGCCATTCTGATTTTATCACTCGGAGCGACAGCGCCGAATTGCTTCCCTAATACATTCTTAGGGACAAGAGTGAAAGCTGCAGCTGATGCAGCAGTACCCAAAAATTTTCGTCTGGATACAATTCGTTTGTTTTGTTCTTTCATAGGTCAGTTCCTCCTTATAGATTTCATGTATTACATAATTTTTAATA
This sequence comes from uncultured Bacteroidales bacterium, assembly GCA_963746685.1. Lineage (GTDB taxonomy): Bacteria > Bacteroidota > Bacteroidia > Bacteroidales > VadinHA17 > LD21. The sequence continues at coordinate 312,876 of CAVVBY010000033.1, read as the reverse complement.
GGACAAAGTTAAAGTTATGCATTATTCTCACATCTGTAATTATACCTTGTTCAAATTAGACATAAAAAGTATGAATAATGGGAGCCGGTTTCCCGGAGCTACCCTTGAAATCCCGGACATAGATATCGGGAGCCTGCAGATCGTTGGTGGGTGCCCCGGCACGCCATAGCTAATTCAGACCGGCAACAGCTTTTTTGTTTTCTGGATTTGAAAAATTATAGCATCCCTTTCTCTTCAAGCCATTTTATTCATTCAGTTTATACGGCAGGTTCATCTTTCTGGCGATTTCCTGTTACTGGTACGCCAGTGATTCTTTCATGATCTCCACGGTGAAGGGTTTCCCGTGACCAGGATAAATCATTTTTACTCCTCCGTCAATCAGGACTTTCCAGCATTTTTTGATTTTTTCAATATCCTGCGCATATATTGGCAGACCCGGACGGATCCTGAATGGAAATCCATTATGAGCCATACAGCCTACAAATGCTTCTCCTGAATCAAGAATAACACTGATTGATCCAAACGTGTGTCCTGGTGTATGAATAATGTTTCCATCTATCCCATAGGCTTTAAGGGAATAGGGCTCATCAGTAATCAGGATATCTGGTTTGAACCTGGGAAATGAGATCTTTTTAAATATCGCAAATAGCAATGGTTTGGTAATTTTACCATAGATATTTACCCCTTTCGGAATTATCATACCACCATCTTCCAGATAGGTTCTCTCACTTTCGTGAATAGCAATTTTAGCCCCGGTAAATTCACGGATTTCCTTGGCTGATCCGGAATGATCAAAATGCGAATGTGTAAGCACTATTAATTTGATGTCTGAGGGGTTTATATCAAGTCTCTTAAGTACCCTTTTAAACAATTTCAGCTTTTTGGGCATGCCACCATCAATCATTACAACATCTTTACCACGGATGAGATAACAACTGTTCAGACCAAGTTTTACCCGAAAGATTTCTAATTTCATTTATTAAAGTTTTATAATGTCATATTCAAACTTACTTATCCAACTGTCTCCTTTGCGATTGATTAAGAAGATATCGCATGATTAGCATTCTGTACTTCCTGACACCTGAGGATTATTTATTTCATTATCAAAGTTAAACTATCCTGATACCAAAGTCAAGTGAGATGGCAGTGAGTCTGACTTGAAACTGCATAATGAATGGTGTGGTCACATTTAAAAAGAAAATACTAAGTTTGTTGGTAATGGTATAAGTGAACAAAGTACATTTTTTAACAAAGTGACTAAATGACCATACAGTTAAAAGCAGTCAAAATTGCACTGTGCTGCATCCTGCTCTCATTATCGTGCTTTGCTGAAGTAAGGCTACCCCAGCTGATCAGTAATTCGATGGTCCTTCAGCGCGAAACCAAATTGAAAATATGGGGTTGGGCTTCACCGGATGAAAGAATTACAATCAAATTTGCAGGAAAAACCTTCCATACCACAACTGATGCGGGAGGTAAATGGTTAATTATGATTCCGCCTATGAAAGCAGGGGGACCCTATAAAATGGATATTTCAGGAAGTAACAATATAACTATCAGCGATATCCTCATCGGAGATGTCTGGTTCTGTTCAGGTCAGTCAAATATGGTGCTTCAGATGGAGAGAGTCAAAGAAAGATATCCCGAAGAGATCTCTTCCGCTGATTATCCTGGTATACGGAATTTTTTTGTCCCAACTGTATCTGATGTGAAAAAAGTCCATGACGACCTGCCCACATCCCAATGGGTAGTAACCAGCTCTTCGACTGTAAAATCAATGGGGGCAGTTACCTATTTTTTTGCAAAACAGCTTTACAACAAATATCATGTGCCAATCGGAATTATTAATTCCAGTGTTGGTGGAACTCCCGCTGAAGCCTGGGTTAGCGCAGATGGATTCAAGGGATTTGAGCCTTATGCAACCCGACTAACTCAAATCAGGGATTCCTCTTTCTCCAGTCGTAATGTTCAGCCACAAAACAGACAATCCTCGACGGTGCCTATGAGAATTCCCCAGCCGGACAAAGGAATTGATGGTCCGGTAAAATGGTTCGATACTTCATTCGTGCCAAAGGGCTGGCATAAGTTCTGGATGCCAGGATACTGGGATGATCAGGGTACAAGAAATCTTCATGGAATTATCTGGTTCCGGAAGGAGATTATTGTACCTGCGTCTATGACTGGTCACACTGGAAAATTGTTCCTCGGAAGGATTGTTGATGCGGACGAGACATATGTTAATGGTGTGAAGGTGGGTAATATAACTTATCAGTATCCTCCCCGCCGTTATGATATACCCGCCAACATTCTAAAGCCTGGTAAAAACATTATTGTTGTAAGGGTTACCAATACATCCGGCAAAGGGGGATTTGTACCTGATAAAAATTATTCATTAACTGATGGAACAGAAAATATTGACCTAAGGGGCGAATGGGAATATATGGTTGGTATGGCTCAGGAACCATTTGACAAAACAGGCAGCGGAGGAAGGAAAGAACCAAATCAGAATATAATAAATCCACAGAATGAACCATCCGGGCTATACAACACCATGGTTGCACCGGCAATCAATTATGCAATTAAGGGTATCCTCTGGTACCAGGGAGAAACTAATGCCGGAAGACCTGCTGATTACAGCAGAATAATGACCACTCTGATAACAGACTGGAGAAGCAAATGGAACCTGGGAACGTTGCCATTCATTTATGTACAGCTCCCTAATTTCATGGAAGTTATCTACTACCCCACAGACAGCCAATGGGCTGAGTTACGTGAACAACAACTGAAGACACTGGCCATTCCAAATACTGCCATGGTAGTCACCATCGACCTGGGTGAATGGAATGATATTCACCCGTTGAATAAAAAGGATGTAGGTGAACGGATGGCCCTTGCGTCAGAAAAAATTGCTTATGGAGAAAACCTGGTTTGCTCAGGACCTATCTATCAATCTTCATCAGTGAATGGTAACAAGATCACCATATCATTCACAAATACAGGTAGCGGTCTGATCGTAAAAGAGGGAGATGAGCTGACACAATTCGCTGTTGCAGGCGAAGATAAGCACTTCGTATGGGCAAGTGCATCCCTCGAAGGTGAAAAAGTTATTGTCTGGAATGATAATATCTCAAATCCCCTATATGTGCGCTATGCCTGGGCAGACAATCCCGAAGGAGCTAACCTTTATAATAAGGAAGGGTTGCCGGCATCACCATTCAGAACAGACAAACCCTGATAAAAGCAAGCACCTCACACTTCTTCGACCTCTTTGTTGTCCAATAGTCACCCCTAAACAAGGTTTTTATTTATCCCAGGAAAACTTTCACCTTATGTTCTTTCCCGTCTCCAAATACAGGTATCAGATTCGATTTATATGGTGTGCCATCTAATATTACTTTTTTAACTCCTTTGGATTTGGCATCAGGATTTATGACTTCAATCTGGTAAGTATCACCCCTGAATTTCCGGGTTGCCTTAAAGCCTTTCCAATGAGTGGGAATACATGGATCAATTAAAAGTCCATCGAAATCAGGGCGAATGCCTAATATATATTGTGTAATAGCATAGAAATTCCAGGAGGCGCTACCTGTCAGCCAGGAGTTTTTAGCTTCACCAGGTTTAAAAGCATCTTTCCCGGCAATCATCTGTGCATACACATATGGTTCAGTCTTATGCAGATCGCTGATCTCTTCGAGGTATGAAGGACATATCTTCCGGTAATATTCCCAGGCACGATCTCCATTCCCGGCAACGGTTTCACCTATCATGATCCAGGGATTATTGTGACAGAAAACACTTGCATTTTCTTTGTATCCTGCAGGATATGATGATATTTCGCCATACTCAATATAATACCTGGTGAATGCCGGATTATTCAATACAATACCTTGCTGACAGTCCAGCCTTTCTTTTACTGCATTCAGGGCTTTAGTGCAAAGGCCCTCTTTCATGCCTATTCCTGCCATTGTGCACATTCCCTGTGATTCAATAAATATCTTACCTTCTGTGTTTTCCTTGCTACCGACTTTATGACCGAAAAAATCATAAGCACGGATAAACCATTCCCCATCCCAGCCATATTGCTTAATTGTTTTAACCATTACATCTACATTCTTCTGAGCACGTAAAGCCTCATCCTTTTTCCCCAGCTTTCTGCATAGTTCAATATAATCGCGACCATAAACCACAAACAGACCCGCTATCATAACAGATTCAGCTTTTGAGCCTTCGGTTTTGTTCTCGGTGGTCTGGAACGATTCATCCGGATCATTTGAGAAACAATTCAGATTCAGGCAATCATTCCAGTCTGCACGGCCTGCAAGAGGAAGACCATGAGGCCCAAGATTATTTACAACATGATCGAATGAAGCAGTCAAATGATCAAATAGAGTTCGGGCAACTGATGGATCATTGTCAAAAGGAACCATTTCATCAAGGATACCAAAATCGCCGGTTTCCTTTATATAACTAACAGTTCCAAGGATGAGCCACAATGGATCATCATTAAAACCTCCTCCGATATCATTATTGCCTCTTTTTGTTAGTGGCTGATACTGATGGTAACATCCGCCGTCAGGGAACTGGGTCGAAGCTATATCAATGATTCGCTCCCGTGCTCTTTCAGGAATCTGATGTACAAAACCTATCAGATCCTGATTGGAATCACGGAATCCCATGCCACGGCCTATCCCGGATTCAAAAAATGAAGCCGAACGGGAGAAACAGAAAGTAATCATGCACTGGTACTGGTTCCAGATGTTAACCATACGATCGAGTTTGTCGTCGCCTGATTTTACTGTGTAAATACTCAGTAAATTATCCCAGTAATTGCGCAGATCTGCAAATGCAGCATCAACTTTAGCTGTAGTATTAAACTCTGCTATTGTTTCTTTTGCCTTTTTCTTGTTAATGACATTTTTGGATTCCCATTTTTCATCTTCTTTATTTTCAACATAGCCTAAAATGAAGATGAAATCTTTTGATTCGCCGGGCTTCAGTTCTACTTCAATATAATGTGAAGCAACCGGAGACCAGCCATGAGCCACTGAGTTATGTGGCTTGCCTTCAACAACAACCTGGGGTTCATCAAAACCATTATACAATCCGAAGAAAGATTCACGGTCAGTATCAAATCCCTGAACAGGCACATTTACAGAATAATATGCATAATGATCACGTCTTTCCTTGTACTCGGTTTTATGATAGATTACTGAATCCTGGATTTCCACCTCACCGGTAGAAAAATTCCTCTGGAAATTTTCCATATCACTCGCTGCGTTCCACAGACACCATTCTATAAATGAAAAGACCTTAAGTTTTTTGGTCTTTTTTGAATTATTTGTAAGAGTAAGCTTTTGAACTTCAGCCCAGGTTTTCAGTGGTACAAAATATAGAACGCTTGCAGTTATCCCGTTTTTTTCACCTTTTATATTTGTATAATTCATCCCATGGCGGCATTCATAACTGTCGAGTTCAGTCTTGCAGGGTTTCCACCCGGGAGACCAGATAGTTTCCCCATCCTTGATATAGAAATATTTTCCTCCGCTGTCCATCGGGACATTATTATACCTGTAGCGTGTAATCCGGCGGAATTTGGCATCTTTATAAAAAGAATATCCACCGGCGGAGTTTGAAATAAGGGAGAAAAAATCTTCATTGCCAAGATAATTGATCCATGGCCATGGTGTACGCGGATTGTGTGATTACGTATTCCCTGTTTTTGTCATCAAAGTAACCGTATTTCATATTTATTAAAATTTATGGTTTGTTTTGATTATTGTTGACTTTGCTGAGCTCTGGCTCTTCTATTGTTCAATTCAATTGTAATTTCATCCATTTTCTTTTGATTTAATGGATAGAGTGTCATCACACCGGCTGCAATCAGGGCAATAATTGTCGGTATCCAGCTCATTAGCATTATGATGCCCGGAACCGCACCTTGAATTGCAACAGCATCTTGTCCATTGTAATTAAATGCTGCCAACACAAATCCAATAATTGCACCGGCTATACCTCCTCCGAATTTGGTTGCAAAAGAACCGGCAGAGTAAACGAGTCCGGTGGCTCTTCGTCCATTCTTGAATTCCGAGTAATCGGCAGCATCACCAAGCATGGCAAAGAAGAGTGTTGGGAATATTGCAGCTCCAAACTCTGAGATGATACCGATTGTGAAAATGGCTATTATATTATTCGGACCGCAAAAAACAAGCAATGCATTTACAACACCGGAAAAAATAAGGGCATAAATGAACAGATTTCGTTTGCCAAAGCGTTTGCCCAGAGGAGATGTTATCATAGCACCTGCAATTGAAGCCAGCATTAATCCGACCATATAAGAAGCAGCCAGCAACTGATTGTGCAAATAATGGGTAAAATAGATTACCACAATACCTTGTTTGATCGAATTGTAGACATTGAACAGCAAACCGATAATAAGGAGGATGATCCAGGGCCTGTTTCTGATAAGATCTTTCAGGTCTTTGCCCAGATTTGTTTTTTGTTCTTTGGGAGGTTGCACACGTTCCTTTGTGGTAGCAAAAGTTATCATCAGGAACAGAGATAAGAAAACCGATAAAAGATAAATGGCATTGCTATAGCCTCTCTTCTGGTCAATGATGGTTATGTCTTTGGCCTCAAGGTTTTCTTCACCGGATACGATAAAAGAGTATTTTTTTTGCGCTTCCATTGAAAAGCTTTTGCCCTGAGTGGGAATGTTAAGACTGTCGGCCATTCCAGGATTGGCCCAGGTAAACATGGCAATTCCATCTTTGGTTTTGATATTTACATTTTTAACATCCTTATTGGTTGATACGGTTACTTCATATTTTTTTGTATCAAGTTTATCGACATCAATAGACGGATTGATATTGCCAAAGTGTGCAACCAAAAACAACAAAGCTCCCTGAACCACCATACCACCGGTAAATGCACCAACCATACGATACGAACCCAGACTTGTACGTTCTTTGTCGTCGCCGGTCATAACAGCCATTAATGCACCGTAGGGGATATTATTCGCTGTGTAAATAAGGAAAAATAGTCAGATAGGTAGCATAGGCATAAATTATTTTCCCTGTCGGACCTAAGTTAGGGGTTGTAAACAGCAACGATAATGTTATTCCTAAAGGAATGGCTGTCCATAATATCCAGGGACGAAATTTGCCATATTTAGAATTTGTTCTGTCGCAGATAATACCCATTATAATATCGATAATTCCATCACCGAACCGGGCAATTAACATAAGTACTCCCACAGCGGCAGGATTTATTCCAAAAACGTCAGTGTAAAAAATAAACAAGAAAGTAGCCACTCCGCGCCAGGCTATATTTGCTGCCCCGTCTCCAAGTGCATACCCGATTTTTTCTTTTAAGGCTAGTTTTTCCACATTCCCAGGTTTTAAAATGTTACTAAAATGAACTCTTCAGACACTATTATTTATCTCAAATATAAAGAAAATTCGACTTCAAAATTTGTTGCCTGTCCACTTTGGATGACCGGTTTTGCATTTAAGACGGAGTTTGACTAATTTCACCGCAATTGAATAGCTTTTGTCCATATATTGAGATAAAAACCGGTTCAGGAAATTCAAATAAGATATTTAAATTATTACTAAAACCTGACGAATATGCAATATACAGCTGATGAAAACCGGTACAGCCAGATGACCTACAACAAGTGTGGAAAATGGGGATTGAAACTGCCAGCCATTTCGCTGGGATTATGGCATAACTTCGGTGGAGTTGATATTTTTGAGAACGGACGTTCCATGTGTCGCCACGCTTTTGATCTTGGAATTACCCATTTTGATCTGGCCAATAACTATGGCCCACCTCCCGGATCAGCTGAAGAAAACTTCGGTAAAATTATGCAGCTCGATCTGGCTCCCTACCGCGACGAACTGATTATTTCAACCAAAGCCGGCTATCTGATGTGGCCCGGCCCTTATGGTGAATGGGGCAGCCGGAAATATCTGCTTTCGAGCCTTGAACAAAGCCTTAAAAGGATGAAACTCGACTACGTTGATATTTTCTATTCGCATCGTCCGGATCCCGATACACCGTTGGAAGAAACGATGATGGCCCTTGATCAGGCTGTTCGTCAGGGAAAAGCACTATATGCCGGCATTTCGAATTATTCTGCCGAAATGGCTGCCGAAGCATCACTAATTTTGAAAGAACTTGGTACGCCATGCCTGATTCACCAACCCAAATATTCGATGTTCGAGCGCTGGGTTGAAGGTGGCCTTTTAGATGTCCTGGAAAAAGAAGGAATTGGCTGTATCTCCTTTTCACCACTGGCACAGGGGTTGCTTTCAGATAAATACCTGAATGGAATTCCTGAAGGCTCAAGAGCTGCCAAATCATGGGGCTTTCTGAAACCAGAACAGGTTAAGCCGGCCATCGAAAAAGTGAAGCAGTTGAATAAAGTAGCCCTGAAAAGAGAACAAACCCTGGCACAAATGGCTTTGGCCTGGCTACTCAAAGATCCAAGGGTGACATCGGTCCTGACAGGAGCAAGCTCTTCTGCCCAGCTGGATGATAATGTTTCTGCCCTCAAAAACACGCTGTTCACAAAAGCTGAACTGGAATTAATCGAACAGATTCTTTGTCATACTAATGAATTAAAAAACCCATAGGACATTTATAATAACATCAAAAGATCTTTAAACTGATTGCAGCCTTTTAACAGCCAGTGCACTCTCATTGTCTGCATTCCAGTACAAAACATCTTATAATGCTCTAATTCCCTGACCAGGATTGAAATATGGACAACTGTAAGGGATTCATATTTTCTTGTCTCGTAAGTGCAAATTTTCTTTTCCCGGTATTTTTATCCATCACTTCTGATATCTTCAACCCGGCATATGACAGGTAAGTTGAATAATCTATCTCCTTTGTAGTATACACATACTCAAATTCCCTGCTCAGCGAACTGCCTGCAATATCCTGACAAGCCTGCTGAAATTCAGCATCGGTAAATCCCCGGTGCAGTTTTTTATAATATTGCCAGTATAAAAACCTCATCACATCATCAAGTGACTTTTTGTTCTGTGTTGCGTTACGGATCGAAAAGTCAAGGAGCATCCCGATTAAAGGACCTTTTTCGTAATAAGATATTGATTTATCCGGACCTCCCGATCTGTCACCAAAAGGACCATCATCCCATGTTTCGTAGCTGGCCTGGGATAAAGACTGGTATTGACGTCCGGCATCATTTTCAATTGTATTTATATTGCTTTCAATGCTGGCCAGAAGTTCGTCAACACTCATAAGTCCTGCTCTTTTGACGATCAGATATTCATAATAGACTGTCAATCCTTCGCTGACCCAAAGAAGATTAGTCCTGTTTTCCCTGTCATATTCAAATGGTCCAAGTTCATACGGTCGAATGCGCTTGACATTATAATGATGAAAGTATTCATGTCCAATAAATTTAAGCATACGGATCATTGCACCAGGCTTTTCAAGACCAATGCCGCTGAAACTTACTGTGGTGTTGTTAAGATGTTCTATCCCTCCATATCCCGGACCAATCCCAATAAAAGTATATTCATTGTATGGTATATCGCCTATTAAATCAATTCCTGCTCCTGACTATTTTTCTCAAGGCTGGAAATAAACAGATCATGGTTAAAAGAACCAGGATTATATGCGATGAAGCGATGGGCAATCCCATTTATTTTAAATGAAGGGAGCTCCTCCAGGTTTCCTATGAGAATCGGGCAATCGTACAGAATATCAAAATCCGGTGCAGAAAACTCGTTGATCTTGCCAGCCACTCTTTTGAGGCCAGTGGCAATATCTTTCCAGCCGATGAATGGCGTTATCTTCAGATCGACAGGGCATCCTAAATGTCCATCTATAAACATAAAGGTTGCAGCAGGAACAATGTAGCCATGTGTAGTGTCAAGATAATTGCTTGCAACAAAATTTCTGGCAGAAAAGACATCATAACTTATGTTGAATGAGGTGTTTTTCCCTGGGATAACCTTCCATGTATAGTTATTTGTTTTGATAACAGTAAGATCCTTGCCTTTAATGTTGTTTGAAGTAAAATTTTTTACCTCATTCGAATATTCCATGATCTGATAATACCCGGGCATCCATCTGGGCATCTTAAAATCAATTGTATCCCCTTTTAATCCCTTACAAAAAAGCGTAACATGGAATAGATGATTTGCAGGTTCAGGCATCGAAATTGAATATTGAAGCAAAGGATTTATGTCCTTCGTAAAGCCTTCAATATAAGATGTCTGAACGATTAATGCAATCAAGGTGCATACCTTCAGAATCCTGTTCATTTCATTTCCAGCATTATTAATAATCAATAATTATTCACATTAATGTTATAAGCAGCAATTATTTTCCTAAATTATTAAAAGTTTTTCAACCGGTTGCAACTTTCGGGCGTAAGGGGTACCAAAACTCACTCTTACACTCATACTATAATATGTATCTCAGGGAATTAAATCCATTAATTGTTTGAAAATCGTAATTAATGCTTTGAAATATGTTATAAAATTTCTACAGTATCAAATTATTTTGTAGCTGCAAAATATTAAACAGACAAGCTGATGAAAAACAAAAAAGGATGGTTTATAACAAGAAATGCATTATTATTATTTGTTCTTTTAAATCTTACTTATGTTTCTTTCTCGCAAAATAATGATAGTACAAAGGTTGTCAGTCATTTTGGTGGTGCTATTACTGTTACCAATAAAGGAATTTCCACAATACCTAATTTTACACTGGGTAAACCTGCAGCGATATTTGATATGTCAATGGGAAAGAGAAAACTCAGTTTTGAACCTCAGTTTCGTTTTGCGCTTGAAGGTAAACCCTGGACTGTTCATTTTCTGGTGGCGGTATGAACTGGTGAAAACCGATAAGTTCCTTATCAAAATAGGTGCACATCCCGCTTAGCTTTCAAAACCATTACTTGTCACTACCGATGGAGTTTCAAGGAAATGATAAGTGGCACAACGTTATCTGGCCGGAGACCTGTCTCCCACTTATTTCCTGACAAAAAACATAAGTATTGGCATATATTACCTGTATGTACATGGTCTTGAGGAAGATGCTGTAAAGAATACTAACATTATTTGCTTTAAGAAGCAATTTTTCAAATATCAAACTCTCAAATCAGTTTTATATAAGGTTTAGTCCTCAAGTCTACTATCTTAAGATGGATGAAAATGATGGATTTTATTTTAAGCTCATCCCTGACTTTGGTTAAAAGAAATTTCCCTGTTTCGTTATCCACAATGATTAACATGCGCCGATTCAGACCGAAATGTCACGGTGAGCAAAAGCGACTTCCTTTGGAATGTAAGCCTGATATATACTTTCAATAAAGAATATGTAGAAAAACAACAATCATTCTGATAAAAATTGTGAAGTATGGATATATCTCCAACATATTTCTGATCCTTCGAAGGTCAGATTCTATGGAATTTGCCTAGATCATCTTTTATCTTATAATTGTAATTTTTTTGAAATTTGTAAGTTTACATTTATGGATAAGATTGAAACAATAGAAGAATTTTATAAAAGAAAATTCGATTGGATGCCTGATAATCTAAAAAATGAAATCGGACATTTCAATGTCTTCAATTTAGAACCTTTTGTTGGAGACAAGGCTCAACCTGTACCTTATAAACGGCGTGATTATTATAAAATCATGCTGGTGATTGGTAACAGCAAGGTGCATTATGCCGATAAGGTTGTTGAAGTTAAAAAACAGGCATTATCCTTTTCCAATCCGCAGATACCTTATAAGTGGGAACATCTTGATAACATACGGAGTGGTTCCTTTTGCATATTCAATCAACATTTTTTTCATCAATATGGTAACCTGAATCAGTATTCAGTTTTCCAGCCCAACGGTACACACATATTTGAATTGTCGGATGAACAGGTAGAAAAATTGGCTGCCATTTATGAACGCATGTTTGAAGAAATCAATTCTGATTACATACATAAATACGATGTATTACGGAATCTTGTTTTTGAACTGTTGCATTTTGCAATGAAAATTCAGCCAACCGCAAATTTTGACAAACAACAAATAAACGCTTCCAAAAGAATTTCGATGTTGTTTTTAGAGCTTTTAGAACGTCAGTTCCCGATTGATGACAACCACCAGAGAATAAACCTGCGTTCAGCCTCTGATTTTGCAAAACAGTTAAATGTTCATGTAAACCATTTGAACAGGGCAGTAAAAGAAACTACACAAAAAACAACATCTCAGATTATTGCCGAACGCATTTTGCAGGAATCAAAAATCCTGTTAAAGCATAGTAACTGGAGTGTGTCTGAAATTGCATATGCATTGGGTTTTACTGAAGTAACCCATTTCAATAACTTCTTTAAAAAGCATGTTCAGTTAAGTCCTTTAAAATTCAGAAATGTTTGAATTTCGTAAGGTTCTGTTTTGTTTTAGTTATTGTGGTGATAGCTACCAAATTCGGATTCAAACTTGATCCTGACGGTGGGCCTAAATGGATTGGTCTTGATAGCCGGCCGGAACACATCATAAAGGTTGCCGAGGCCTCGCTCAAACGATCCGTCTCGCAACAACCTCTAATATCTAATTCTCTTTGTTCTGAAAAATTGATTGTTGCTTTTCCACTTCCTTTAATTTGACCTTATTCAGTTCAGACTGCAGTTGCCTGATTTTATTATTCAGTATTTCCACTTCTTCACTATTATTTTCTTTGTCCCCCGAATTTCGGGAAGAAGAGCCAGAAGCGCTTTCGTTAAATATCATTGGTTCAGGTGACGCAACACTTACAAATGTTATTGAAGCCGGTAAAGCAATATTGACCCCTTCATAAAGTGTATGGGCTTTTACAGTTATTTCCCCTGCTCTCGTAGTTGACTGAACCAGACACGGCGCTGTACCCCACTCTATTCGCCTGGGATTAGCCCACGTTTCGTTTTCAGCTATCATCTTCCCCTCACCTGAAACTTCAAAAACAACTTCTTCTTCACCCAAACGCTTTATGTTACCATTCGGATCAACCAGTTTAGCAATAACAGTTACAATATCAGATCCGTCTGCAACTATCGGTGTGCCATCAAAATCTGCTTCCAGAACCAGTTTACTTTCTCTCTTTGCCGGCGCAACAACAGCAGTAGCTGCTACTTTACCCCCGATAAGACCTTCTGCGATTATTTTCCCTGCATCTTTATTCTGTGAGCGTCCCATCCGCTGGATATCAGCCCATGTGAAAACCTTCTCGAATTTTACAGGAGGATGCGGCATATTTGCACCAAGATCTTTCACCCTGATAGTTGATCCCTCCGCTTGCCTCATCGGGTAGATACTCCAGTCCGTGCGGAGTATTTACAATTGACCAGAGAGAATCATCAAAACCGGTCTGTTCAGCATTTACAGCAGAACCTTTTTTGAAACGCCAGCCTACGTTAAAATTAAAAACCTCTCTCCCCCCGTTACTGATCTGAAAAAATCCGGCAGTTGAGAATTCGTGTTTGTAACTGACTTGTGCTGCAAGTGGCAGTGAGAAAATCAACAACAAATAGATTCTGATAATTTGTTTCATTTTTGATTATTGTTAATTGATTATTTCTGCATGCTTTTAGTTTTAAATGGTTAAAAGAATTCTTACCTGACCATGAATGATTTATTCAATGATAGCCTTTCACCGGTCGCTGATATACCCTGTATATTAATGGTATATATACCGGGAAGGTCTGATGTCCAGAATTCTATTTCAGCCTCTCCGTTCCTGTCCGTTTTCACGGAAGGATTCCAGTAAAGAGTATTTCTGAGGTCCGGTATTCTGCTCAGGCTATTCTGTTTGTCAGTATAGTCCGGAGCAATAAAGGTATCTGGTTTATCAACAACCCTGTAAGGCAATACAACAGCATAGTCGGGCATTGTAATATTGCTGAAATCACCCGAGCGTGTTATTACATTGACAATCCCATGCAATATCAGGTCACCAATCAGGTAAGGTGTTTTTACAACTTCAATCTTTTCAACTATTTCCGGATTGAGATCAGCAAGGACTGTCAGATCATTGATTATCACACCATCTATCATAACAAGCGGTGGCTCAGAATAATAATTACCAGTAAGAGGATTGATAATTTTTATGTCATACCCCGACTTTATTGATCTTAGAATGACTCCCGGTACAAGCTCAAAAAAGACCTCCTGCATCACTGGCAGCCTGATATAATCATCCAGAAATATTTCCATCTCGGGTATGCCGTAAAACCTTCTTTTTTTAAGGTTGCTGTTATCATCTGTTCACAGTCTCCTTTTTTGATCTTGTACCATATATCTTTACCAGCCTGGTAATTAAAACTCAATCCCGAAAACACATCAAGCTGAGAATCAGTAAAAGTCATCTTTAAGGCTGTGTGATTCCGGTAATATCCATGAAAACGATGGTTCAATTTCAAGTATCATATTATTGTTTGCATGTTCCGGCTGAAGTATCAGATTTCTTAATTTACTGTCAAGAGGCAGAACAAACGTGAAGCGGCCTGCAGTATCAATGACTGCATATTTAAATTCAGCAACCTTCCCCTGAATGGACATATAAAGGAAATCTGAAGAATCAGAAACATTGCTTCTCCTGTATTTTATTCTTCCTGAAAGAAAATGTCCGTCACTCTCAAACCTGTACTGTTTTGGATCTGTTCCGGAAATCATATAATCATTTATCCACCGGCATGAAGCAGAAACATCAGCAGGAGTTACTGAAATGCTCATTTCAGAAATTCCGGATTGATCCGCTTTATTATTGCTTATTCCTATTTTGAGGGAAACTTTTTCGCGTCTGCCATAAATAGTGTCTGCCCTTAAATTTATAGTACTCTCATTTTTATCCGGCAAATTGATCAATCTTTTGTCAGATGAGATCCGGCAGAGTCAACTTTCCGCCAGAAATCTGAGCCTTTAAAAGGATTATAAACATTAATATCAATGCAAAAACAATTATAAGGGAGGAAATTTTTCATCCAGTTGGTATACGCACGAACAGTGTATGTTCCTGAGCTGATTGAATCCGGAAGGAGGAAGTTGCCTTCACCTCTTCCGCCGGAAAGCTGAAAACGTGTCTGAATTACCGGTTTATTCCATGGATTCAGCAACTCAACATATGCAACAGCACTTCTGGCAGATAGTTTTCCTGTTTTCCTGTCGATGGTGTAAATGCTGAACCAGATATCCTCGCCGGCGATATACTTTTCCCTGTCAATGTGTAAATAAATCTCTTCCCATGGTGAGACCTCAGTATTTTCATTTAAACGCTTTGCAAGGTCAGGGATGTAAATAGCTGGGCATTCAGCCTGAAAGCTGTAAAGAAATGAAAGCAGGAGTAAAACAATATTGAATGGTGTAACAATACTTTTCATTGTTTATCATTTCTGAATTCGAACCAGAACGATGGCATTACACTTGTTCCCCTGGTAGTACAATCTGCACACTCCCTGAATGTCGTAATTACCCAGAATGGAGGTATTTCATCACTATAATCTTCTATCACCCAGTATTCAGTATTCAGACCTGTTTCAGGCAGTTTCCCTTAAGAGTATCAGTCGCGCAATAAGTAACAAAATTTGGTAATCCAAGGAACTGATCCTGGATAAACAACCTTTTCTGAGTTACTGCTGACACGCTGAAATAACCAAGAACTGTTTCCTCAGGATCATTACAGCATCTTATGTTGCCGGAGATAGCCACAGGGGTAATATCGTACAGATTACCAACGTTCTGTGATATATTCTGCACCTTTTCCCAGAAGTTATATTCTGATTCACTCAGGGAATACTGATTAACCAGTATACTGTATGTTTCTTTCAGCCTGTCGGTTTTATTGGATATAAAAACGATAGGATATTTTGAGACCCTGGCCTGGCTGTAACAGAGATGTATTTTTTATCAGAATTTCATCTGACCTCTCTGTAATAAAGCAAATCCTGTTTGCAACGATGTATGGAATACGGTACTCCCAGGTTTCGGTATAATTCCACCTGAAAAACAGACACTTTCCGGAAGGATCAAAACTGTCAACATAAACCTTACATCCCTCTTCAATGTCATTGGTATCTTTTGAAGCTACAATCACTACTTTTTCATAATATAGTGAATTAATAGGCGGGACCGGCTTCATTTCAGTAAAGTCCGTCTCATAAGTTATATTGTTTATTTTAATATTGAGGGAATAACTTCCTCCGACACGTCCTCTGAATAATAGTGAATCAGTTGAATATGTACCTGCCGGTGATTCTGTCAAGCGTTGTGACAATTCCTTTCTCATCCGTAACAGTTACGATAGCTCCCTTCACAGGTTTGAGCCCAAGAGGCTTCCCGATTGGAGTGAGACATCGACAGTTTAATCCTGTTTGTCCTGTTCTGGTCAGTGATCATTCCTTCAACTACAAGTTGTTCCTTATTATTATCAATTTCAGGATGGAACTCAACGGTACACCTGGTAAAAAGTAACAAGGAAAAGAGCAAACCTTATGATCCTTTGTGATCTCATTATTGGTCAAAAGTCAAAGTTGAATGAAAGTGATGGTATCGGTCTTGCAAATACCGACAGATAGTATCCTCTGACAGTATTTTTTACATTTCTGAAAAAAACCGAATAAACATTATTCCTTCCTATGACATTATAAACCGAAAATATCCAGTATGGATGAGCTATTTTTTTCGATTTGAGTGTCCCATTCATTTTTACCGAAAGATCAAGTCTTGAATAATATGGTATCCGGTATTGATTCCTGTCTGAATATTGATTAATCACGATATCACCGATTGTATATGAAGAAATGGGGTATGTCACAGGTCTGCCCGAGCTGAAATTATAATTTGCCGAGAAGCTCACACGTCTTGAAAAGAGATAATTTAAAGTAATGATAAGGTCGTGCGGCTTATCAAAATTGGCAGGAAACCAGTGACCCGAATTTATTAACTCCTCATTGAAAGATCCTTTGCTCCTGATCAGTACTCTTGAAAAGGTGTAGCTGATACTCCAGCGTGTCCGTCCCTCTGGTTTTCTGAGCAGAAGTTCAAGACCATAAGCCTTTCCATAAACATTTATCAGGTCCCTTTCAACAGATTGGTTCATAATAAGATCAGTGCCTCCCTTGAAATCAATCATGTTGTCAATTTTTTTATAATAGATCTCGGCTGATACTTCAATTTTATTTTTATTGAGCATCCTGTAATAACCGGCAGCAAACTGGTCGCATGACTGTGGTTTCAGGTAATAGTCACTAAGTTTCCATGTATCGCTGGGAGAAATCGAAGTAGTGTTTGATAACAAATGCAGGTATTGATTTGTATGATTATAGTTCAGTTTAAAGGAACTGTTATCGTTCAATCTGAAGTTTGCTGACAGCCGTAATTCAGGACCGGCGTATGTTTTATAGTTGTTCAGTCTGTTAAAAGTGATTGTGTCAGTAATTGATGAGATACTCCTGGGATAAGAAGGATCATATATAAAAACTGTCTGAGGGCCCAATGCAAAAAATGAAGTGAATCTCAGTCCGGCATTAACTGAAAGAAAGTCAGTAACAATATATTTATCTTCAAAATAAAGTGCGGATTCGATAGCTCTCTGCCTTTCGATTGAATTGGGAATCACAATTGATGAATCATCTGCAGGCATATAGTTGCCCGGCATAACATCATACCTGTTAAGATCCGTTCCAAAATTGATTTCATGCCTTCCCTGTAAACAAGTTGAAATCAGCTTTAAAACCTGTGCTGTTGATCCTGTGAGTAAGAACAAAAGCCTCCTGAGGTACCCTGAGACTTGATATATCATACTTATAAAAACTGTTGTTGATAGTAATTGCAGAGAAAAAACGACTGCTGAAATAATGACGCCATCGCAGAGCAGCAATATTATTCTGGTACTTGTATGTTGTATCTGAATTCAACCTGAATGAGTCGTTGCTGTAATAAGCCGAAAAATCAACTTTGTTATTCTTGTTAATATCATAAGCTATCCTGGCATTAAGATCATAGAATGATACACGGCTGTTCCTGAGTGCAGGGTTCTCTATTAATCCGAGTATCCAGTTTGAATAGGTTGTTCTGCCGGCAATCAGATAATAAACAGTATCTGCTCTGACAGGTCCCTCAACTACAAAATGTGTTGTAACTGGACTGATTCCTGCATTGCCATTAAATTCCCTTCTGTTACCGTCCCTGGGTATTATATCAAGTACTGATGAAAGCCTTCCGCCATATCTGGCCGGTATCCCGCCCTTGTAAAGTGTTACATCCTTTATTATATCAGGGTTGACGGCAGAAAAGAATCCGAAGAAATGTGAAGAATTATAGACCGGAGCACCGTAAAGAAGGATCAGGTTCTGGTCGGCAGATCCTCCCCTGACATTAAAGCCTGCCGATCCTTCCCCGACCGAATGGACACCAGGGATAAGCAAAACACTTTTAGTAATATCCGATTCACCCATTGATGTGGGCATCAGACGGAATGAGGTGATATTTATCTTTTCAACTCCCACTTCAAGGCGTTGCAGCGTAATGTCCTTTTCAGCCGTTATGACTGCTTCCTTCAATGGAATCAGAACGCCGGTCATTTCCAGATTAAGTTCACCTGAGTCATAAAGGTTCAGATCAATTGTTTTTTCTTTCATCCCTATGAAGGTGAACCTTACAGAATAACTGCCTCGAGGAATACTCAACGTGTAAATACCCGTATGCATTTGAAATAGTACCAGCTGAAAGTTTTGGAATATAAACAGTTACTCCGGCAACAGTTTCCTTAGTGTCCCGGTTTGTAATATTTCCTGATATTGTAACATTTCCGGGCTTGTTCCTGTCGGCAGGATTTCCGATATCCACCACAAGGTTTCCGACTGCACTATTTACTTCTCCGTCGTCCGAATAATCCATACCGGGAATATAACTTCGGTTATCAACCGACTTTTCTTCTACTGTTTTAATTGCAAAATTTTTTGTTAAAATAATATTCCCCGTTTTACCGATATAATAGTAAATTGAATTCCCTTTGAAAAGTGTGTCAAGTATCTCGTTCAGCATCGGTCTGTCTCCATAGCTGCCAAGGGTCAGGTTTTTGATCCACTCCTCATTATAGAAGAATTTAACAGGGTATTGCGACTCAGCCTTCAGGACGAAATCCTCAAATGACTGACCGGTAAAATTCCAGTCAATAACATATTTCTCCTGTGAATTGACCACAGGAAATATTAAAAACAAGACAGCAGCAAAAAAAGCTCTGATACTCATCTCTCCTTCAGACTATTTCATTATACTGTCATAATATTCCAGTACCGGAATAAAAGTGTAGGGATCCTTTTGCATTACTTTAATCCGGCTGCTTTTCATGTAATCCCTGATCTCTTTCTTTTTATCTTCCAGCAGGTTCATAAGCTTTCTCTTTCCCTCTACCGGCACAATTTCTGTACCTTTCCTTAAATAAATAAGATGTTCCTGATAAAAAAGGTCAAACTTCCCATCTACTGCCAGCGGTTGAATCCTTTTTATGTATTTTACGTAAAGTGAAGAAGGGCCATCATAAAGTACATTCACATAACCTCTTAAAACATTTGAAGTATCGGTCCCGGCATTAACTACATTAATAAATCCTGTTTCCCAGGACAAGGCTGAAGCTGTCAACCATTTCCTTATTCATTATTATGACCGGATAAGATTCAATACTCAATATCAGCTCGTCATTGTGTATATCATACTTCAGGTCAAGGTTGTCGAATTTCCGCCCGTTAAAAGTTACAGATCCTTTAAAAAATATGTTCGCCAGAAAAAACTGATCACCCGTTACCCGTGAATACTGGTTTCGCCAGATTCTGCCGTTAAGCAGGATTTGTTTATCAGAAGGATTCTGCTGAATTACATTTGAATATGTTGTGGCTGCCTGAATAAATTCGGGTAATACCCCATGACATATTATAAGGAACAAAACTGATGTCAGATAATATAGAGCAGGTTTTGTCATTGCGTACATTCAAAGATAATGTAAAAGTATCTTATAAGTCAATTTCAACTTATCCTTAAAATAAATTGTAAGACTTACCCTGTGAGGATATCTGACAAGAGGCAACTTCGAAAACCTCACTTAATTATTCCTAATACATTTTTTATTGCAGCAAGGTTCCTTTGATTTACAATGTTCTTCGCTTCAGGAGTATACAGGAAGTCTATTTTTTCTTTGTGCCTCTCAACAACTTTAGCTCTGACAAGTTTGCCCAGACTATTTATTAGTTTATTATCAGAACTGAATGGCTCATCGAGAATGGCTATTGCAGCAGGGAGCCACCTTGAAGGGAACAGATTCATCATATATTCCTCCAGGTTTATACTGGTTGATTACTGATTCCAGTTCATTAAGGACAGCTTCAAGACCTTTTGTTTCGGTAAGGCTGATATTATTGCTTTTTGCCCAACTTGTCAAAGCCTCAGCATTAGGTACAAGTAGTGCAGAGGTATACTTATTCTGGTTATTATAAAGCATCATCTGGTCTATAAGTTTTGACCGGTAGGTAATTGTTTCTTCAATTCCTTCAGGGCTGTATTTTTCGCCATCATCTGAAATAAGAAGGCTTTTAAATCTTCCAAGAACATAAAGGAATCCGTCTTCATCCATGTATCCCATATCTCCTGTATGGAGCCATCCATCACGAATGGTCTCCCTGGTTGCCTTTTCGTTTTTCCAGTATCCTTTCATGACATTTTCGCCACGTATCACTATTTCGCCTTTTTTACCAGCTGGTAATTCATTTCCGTCCTCATCACAGATCTTCAGGTCGAGATTTTTAACCAGAAAACCTGAAGATCCAAGCTTATGTTTTTTTTCCATATTCCCTGAAATCACAGGTGAGGCCTCAGTCAATCCATACCCCTGGAGCATAGGTATACCTATGGCAGAAAAGAATTTCTGAAGTTCAATATCAAGCAATGCCGCTCCCCCGAAGAAAAACTGCAGTCTTCCGCCAAAGCCGGCTCTGATCTTTTTGAAAAGGATTACATCGTATAGTTTGTACAGCGGCTTAAGAAATATTTTCATTCCCTTCCCCTTGTCCCATCCAATGCCATTATAGCTATAGGCTACCTTCAAGGCATGATTGAAAAGTTTTTCTACAAACGGACCCTTTTCCCTGATACTCTTTTCAATCCCTTTCCGGAAACTTTTTGCAAGGGCTGGTGCACTGAACATGAAGACAGGCTTGACTTCCCTGATGTTTTCCGGAATATGCTTAAGACTGTCAAGATAAGATTTCCCCGATTGAACAGCAGCCAGACTCGCGCCAACAGCCATCATAATGTAAATCCCGACCGTATGTGCAAATGAGTGGTCCCATGGCAGGATAAGAAGTGTCGTCCACCATTCCGGAACATCCATGAGAGTAAGGGTCTGTTCAATATTGGCTGTATAATTCCGGTGTGATAAGATTATTCCTTTGGGATCGGCCGTCGTCCCTGAAGTGTAACAAATATTCGCATAATCATCGGGGCCAACTGATTTTAACGTTTCCATGAATTTATCATGGTTTTTGCTCAGATATTCCTCCCCAATTTTCTTGACATCTTCCATGTATATCTCATCATGGGAATAACTATCCCTGGGGTCCAGAAGAATAACTTTTTCAAGATTCTTAAGATCCTGCTTGATTGAATTTATTTTATCAAGCTGGAGACCTGAGACTATCACCCATCTTGATTCTGAATGGTCAAGTCTGAATTTCAGATCAGCACCTTCCTTCAGTGCGATTGAAAGTGGAACACTTATGGCTCCTGTATGCAATATGCCCAGTTCACTTATTACCCAGTCAGTCCGGGCTTCAGACAATAATGCAATCCTGTCGCCCTTATTTATTCCAAGCGACAGAAAACCTGCGGCTACTTTATAAGCCTGTTCTTTGGTTTCCTTATAGGTAATCGCCTCATATCTGTCAGTCTTCTTCTCAAGAAGATAGGGATTGTTTGCATACTTGTTTGCACTATTCTCAAGCAGTTCTACTATAGTTTTCATTTAAACCGGTTATTAGTTAAACAACTATCATATTCAAAGTTACAAACTGCGCAAGCCAAAGTCAATTTTTTTTGCAGGAGAGGGTGTTTCAAAAAAGTTATAGCAAGTTGGTGCAATTTTGTTAACTTTATGTCATGCATGAATTTTCACTGGCAGGCGAGGTAATAAAACTTGCACGCGACGAAGCTGAAAAACACAATGCCCTGACGGTAAGCGAAATTACAATCGAAGTGGGCAATTTCAGCGGTGTCGAGGCTGAAGCTTTTGAATCAGCGTTAGGTCTGCTGTCTGAAGACTCAATTCTTGAAAAAGCCCGCCTGAATATTGTGAGGATAAAGGGTAAAGGGATCTGCCCTGCCTGCTATAAGGAATTTGAGATGGATCAAAGAATGGACACATGCCCGGAATGCAACTTCATTTCCTTCAGAGATAAAGGGGGGAAATGAATTCAGGGTTGTTTCGCTGATGATTGAAGAGGAATAAAAACAAAAGTTATGTGCGATACATGCGGATGCGGCAAACCGGAAGGATTTACAATTCACTATCCGAAACACACTCATGAACATGAACACACTCATGAAAACGGAAATACCCATACGCATGCCCATGACCATGAACATGAGCATGATCACACGAATGAGCCTGATCATAAACACTCACATGAAAAGGTTATCAACCTGAACATTGACATCCTTACTCAAAACAATATAATTGCCGGAATGAACCGCAGGTTTTTTGAAGGGAGAAAGGTTCTTTGCCTTAATATGGTAAGTTCCCCAGGATCAGGAAAGACCACCCTTCTGGAAAAAACCATCAGCAGTCTTATTCCTTCCAGAAAAATATATGTCATTGAAGGAGATCAGCAAACCCAAATCGATGCTGACAGGATAGAAAAAGCCGGAGCCCCTGCCATTCAGATCAATACAGGCTCCGGATGCCACCTTGATGCTCAATATGATCGAATCAGCGCTGAAAAAGCTGGATATGGAAGCAAATTCAATCCTGTTTATAGAAAATGTGGGTAACCTTGTTTGCCCTGCCATGTTCGATCTTGGAGAATATAAGAGGGTCCTGGTTATCAGCGTAACGGAAGGTGATGATAAGCCGCTGAAATATCCCAACATGTTTGAGACATCGCACCTCTGCATTATCAATAAATCAGATCTTCTGCCCCATGTTGATTTCCGGACTGATGAGTTTATGAAAAATGCCCGGCTGGTCAACCATCACCTTGAGTTCATTACCGTGTCGGCTAAGACTGGAGAAGGCATGAATTTATGGTATGATTGGATTTTAGTGAATTTACTTTTCCGTTGCACAATCATCTTTCGATCCTGAAATCTTTATTGTCCGTCGAGGTTATTTTTGACGATTTTCTTTCCCACAAGAATTGCTGTTGTCTGATTTCCTTTTCCTGTAGAGCGGATAGTATTATTGATGATCTTGATATCATGTGTTTCACCTCCGATATAGAAACCTGCTGACTCCCTGCTGATCCCGTTGTTTTCAATTACATTGTCCGTGAATGTATTCCGGTGACCGCTGTTCTGCTCATTCTCATTCCGGAACAGGACACCATGGGAACCATTCTCGTAAACATGGTTATTCTCAAAAATGTTATCAGTATCCTTGTGTCCTATTGAGATCCCGTTATCGCCGTTCCCGTATGAGGTATTATTCCTGAAAATTCCGTTCTGAACCCGCCAGCATAAAAAAATCCCGTCCCCCTTGTTATTGTGGCTAATGCAGTTTTCGACGATTGAGTGGTCAGATCCTGTTCCGGGATGAAATCCCAGCCCGTTTCCGTTTGATGCTTCACATCCACGCATAGTAATATTTTCCGTTATCTGCCAGCTGAAAGTATCGCCATTGAATTCATTTATCCTGACATTTTCAACAACGCAATTCCTCGATTTATGGATATATATTCCCCCACCCCTGCATCCGTTAATGTATTCGTTTGTATTCTTATTCCCCTCAATAACAAGATCAGAAATCTTAACATTCTCAACATCAACTGCTTCAATTATTGAAAAACTGTTTGTAACAGTACCGTTCAGAGAGGCCAGATAGTCATTTACGGTTCTGTTGTCAAAATAAATACTATTATCCAGAATATCTGTAATCACCGCAGTGGTAACATCCCAGCCCTGGTTATGACTACTATCATATAACTGGATGCCCATCCCGATCTGGAATCCACTGGCATCTTTTACTACTGCTTTCAGCATACCCCAGTCGGCATCAATTACAAAACTGGTTTTAAAGCCATCACATTTCTGCAAAATGGTGGTCTCACCGGATCCAATCAATGAAGTATTGTCTGACAGGCGGACCGGACCGATTATTTTGAAAGTGCCCGGATTAAGCTTCACAATTCCGCCGCCTCTGGCCTTAACGGCATCGAGTGCAATCTGTATCGCCTCTGACGTAAAGCCAGGAACGTCAGCTCCGGCGCCACCTACAGTGATTATCTGGTCAGCACGCCTGATACTGACCAGTCCGATATTCTGACTGTAAATTCCCTGGGTTACAACCAGACTGACAAAAATCAGACTGAACATGTTCATAATTTTAGCGCTCATAATTCCTCTCTTTTTATATTAATTATAAATAAAATTAGTCAAAAATACGGATTATCCAAAGGGGGAAAGTTGCCGGTGAACTGTATCAGGATAAATGTTTCCAAAGAAAAATACTAATTTTCGGTTTATTAGTTATGCTTAAAAGAGAACTGAACTTTCTGGTAATCCTGTCCCTGATCCTTGGGATGCTTGCAGCCTGCGAAAAAGTTGCTGAGAATCCTGAAGACGGCGATGATACTGATGTTTATACCTATGATACCACTATTGTTGTTCAGGTTAATCTGAATGGAAACTCAATAACCGTTGTCCCTGATGTTGCAACTGTAAGTGGCACCAGGGTGACTCTTAAATCAGCTGGCACCTACAAGATAACCGGGACTCTTACTGACGGACAGATAGTGGTAAATGCAAACAATACAGGAAATGTCAGGATTATTCTTAACGGAGTTACTATAAAATGCTCCAACAGCGCTCCCATTTATATCAAGGATGCTGACAAGGCACTTATTGACCTTGCGGACGGAACTGTTAATACTCTAATAGACGGAACATCCTATGTAACGGTTGATGGAGAACCAAATGCCACGCTTTTCAGCGATTCTGAACTTATAATATATGGCAATGGCTCTCTTAATGTCACTGCAAATTACAATGACGGTATTTCATCTGACGACGGACTGGTAATAAAGAGCGGAACGATCACGGTGAAAGCGGCTGATGATGGGATTAGAGGGAAAGACTATCTGATAATACAGGATGGAAAAATAACGGTAAACTCCACCGGTGACGCGCTTAAATCGGACAATGAGACCGATACTTCTAAAGGATATATAATAATTGACAGTGGTACACTATCTCTTTCTGCCTCAGCAGGTGATGCCGTAGATGCTGTAACAAATCTTACTGTTAACGGTGGTATTTTTAACATTATTACCGGAGGAGGAGCAGGCACTTCAACAGGGGGTGGAGGAGGAGGAATGCCTGGAGGAGGCAGTTCAGGAGGCTATTCCGGAACAATATCGGAAAAGGCTCTTAAGGGTAATGTCAGCGTTAAGATTGAAAAAGGCACATTCACGATTAATTCTGCCGACGATGCACTTCACTCAAACGGTTTGGTGATAATAGACGATGGAAATCTTTCTGTTGCAACAGGAGATGATGCAGTCCATGCTGAAACCTCAATAATTATAAACGGGGGAACACTGAATATTACAAAATCATTTGAAGCTATTGAAAGCGCGTCGATCACAGTTAACAAAGGCAATGTGATCCTGGTGGCAACCAATGATGGATTCAATGCCACCAACGGATCGGGAGGAGAGGCAAATGACGGAAGCATACTAACCTTTAATGGTGGATACGTTGTTGCAGATGTTTCATCAGGCGACGGCCTTGACAGCAATGGAAACATTGTAATGACAGGTGGTACAGTAATTGTCCACGGACCACTGTCAGCTCCGGAAGTGGCATTTGATTTTAACGGGACATTTACAATATCTGGCGGAATACTTATTGGCAGCGGACCAAACTCGGGAAATATGATTGAGGTTCCGGGTTCCAACTCTTCCCAGTATTGTATCAAAGCCACCAGTTCATCCAATGTTTCTGCTTCAACTATCTTCCATATTCAGGATGCATCAGGGAATGATGTTGTAACATTCAAGCCTGTCAGAAGCACTTATTATTTTGCATTTTCTTCTTCACAACTTACTAATGGCTCGTCATATTCCATATATACTGGTGGTATCCTCAACTGGTGTCAATACGGACGGATTATATACGGAGGGACTTACTCGGGAGGGATCCTTAAGAAGACTTTTACTATTTCCAGTAAAATAACGAGCATTACATTCTGAGAAGCTCATCAATTCTTACAAATCTGTATCCACGCTTTTTTAGTTTCTTTAAGAAGCTCCGGCAGATAAAAATAAAACTTATCTGTCGCGCCTGGGATCTGTTCCAATGTGAACCAGCAATATAAATCCGTTCAAACCTGAAACAGATTGCTGTTCATAAGAAATTATTGAATTGTAAATAGTCTTGCTGTCAATATATTGATTCCCCATTCCCGGGATATGTATAATCAGCATTGCTGCGGGTGCCTCCGGTAAAATTAACAAGCTTTAATCCGGATTCGTTCGTCCATGATGCAATTGAGTCGTTGTACCATTCATAGGGCGGCAGAAAATAACTGGCTTCTTCCTTTTTAATTCCGAATTTTGCCATTTCAGAAAAGGAGTTATTCAAGGTCATCAATGAATTCCTTTTTACTTATAAGCAGACTATCCCTTTTGGTCCAGTCACAATAAAGCAGGTGTCTGTCAGAATGAGAACCCAAGATAATTTCCGTTCTTCAGAAGCTCTTTTATGAATGGTCCGAATTCCGTGTTCCTGTAAAAATTGCCTGTCAGGAAGAATGAAGCTTTGATATTTTCTTTTTCCAGAATTTCTGAAATGTACTTTCCTCCATCTCCGAATTCATCACCGGTAAAAACCAGTGCAATATTCTTTTTGGTCGAATCTCCCCTTACAATTGCCCCATGGCTCAGAGTAAAATGATTTTCCATGGTTCCTGCAGGAAAACACCGTCAGCAGAAAAATACAGAAGTATGCAAACTTAACAGTATCCCTGACCTTTATTATCATTGCTTTGCAGTTATGCAGTTATGCAGTCATGGTTCTTACATCCCCCTACCCCCTTCAAAGGGGGAATTCATTCAACATACTGCCGTTAAGCCGTTTATCGCCATCAATAAAGACATGTTCAATATTATAATTCTTATCGAAAACAATCAGATCAGCCTTAAAGCCTGGTTCAATTCTTCCTCTATCTGAAATCCTCATAACCTTTGCCGGATATTCCGATGCCATACGTAGAGCTTCTTCAACACTTATTCCAACATTTTCGACACAGTTCCTGACTGCTTTCATCATTGTAAGCAGCGATCCTGACAGAGTACCGTCGGGCAAGGTGAACCTGTCGCTTTGACGTACATGCAGATATGAACCCTTCAGATTTTCCTCAACCGCATCAGAAATAAGGAAAAGTCTCTCCTTCAACATTTTCTTTGCAATAGAGATCATCCTGTAATCGACATGGATCCCATCAGCAATTATGCTGGCAAATACATTTTCGGTTTCGAATACTGCAGCTGGCAGTCCCGGATCGCGATGATGAAACTGTGACATGGCATTAAAAAGATGGGTTGTTGTCCTGATTCCCCACTTAAATCCCTGCACAGCTTCCCTGAAAGTAGCATTGCTGTGGCCTGCAGCAACAACTATTCCATTGTCATTCAATAATTTAATAATTTCCGGATCACATACCTCAGGAGCCACTGTTAACATTTTCACAACTCCTTTCCCTTCATCAATCAGAGCTTTGACATCTTCTATTGTGGGTGGTCTTATAAATTCCTTTATGTGAGCACCCCTCCTTAAAGTACTTATAAACGGACCTTCAATGTGGAGTCCCAGAATGGCAGGATGAGGATTTTCCCTGACTACTCTGATCACTTCATGATAAACATCGGGTGAGTTTGTCGGAATTGCTATCAGAAAACCGGTTGTACCGCTTTGGGTAATGGCGTCAGTAATGGCCTTTAATGCCTCAGCAGTAGGATTGGCTGAAAAGAGGTATCCGCCTCCGCCGGCAATCTGAAGATCAATCAGTCCGGCAGAAAGAAAGCTGCCATTGCAATCAATAATTTCACGTGCCTTCCGGTATTGAGGCAGGATCGATAATTGCTTCGATCCTGTCGTTTCTTAAAAGGAGTGCTTTACCGGTAAGGGTTTCGCTACCTGTGAAGATAGTGGCGTTGGTCAAAGCTGTTAGCATATTTACATCCCCCTTTTTTTTTACCTCTCCCTACCCCTCCCCCAGAGAGGGGGGGCTTAGTTATTGATTACCATTTCTTGCTCCCCTTCTCTCTGGGAGAAGGGGACGGGGGATGAGGTCGATTTAAAATATTAATTCTTTTTAAGTCCGATCTCCGTTACCGGTACATTCCATCCCGATACCTTCAGCACCGGATCTGCACCGTCAAGCTTCGCAGAAGGACAGGTTAACAGTAACTTCCGTGCTTTCACCCGGAGCAAGGGTGAAATAGCTTCCTGACCAGAAAGAAGGCAATATTTCTTCTCCGCCCGACATAAGCTGAGGTCTGATAAAAAAGGCTATTTTCCCTGTGCTGTTTGTTATCCTGACATTCCATTCATGGTCATTCTTTCCTTTCTCTTCTTTAAGCACTGAGACATTAATATTTGTCTCATCCATCTCGTTCATAGATTTGTAATCACCATCAGGTGATATCCAGTAAACATTATGCGATATCACTTTCCCTGACTGGTTTTTAAGGTTCAGTACTACAAATGTCACCCCTTTAGCTTCCTTCAGTACTTTATCGAGAGATGATAGTTTCCTTTATATCAGTTGGAGCAAGACTGACATTTACATTTTCGCTTGAATATCGATTTTGAATCAAGACTATAAACATTAACCTGTGCTGTCAAACCTGATACCTGTTTATATGTCCTGTTCAGTACAATTACTTTATTATTACTCAGGTTAAGCTGAATATGGACCGGCTCACATGCATTCTGCATAAAATAATAACCTGAATTTGGCATCAGGAACCAGTCATATACCTGCCAGACGACACTTGGAAATGCTGCGTTAAGCTTCCAGAGCATTACGCCTCCGATATCGTTGAACTTATGTCCGGCGGCTTCAAATATTCCCTGATAACCGACGGCATTCATAAGCTGCATTTTATCGCAGAATCTCTCCATGGTTTCAGGTTCACCATATCGTTTGACCATTTCCCTGTAATATTGTTCCCAGTGGCCATTACCTGAACAGGCATCATGATAACCCCAGGTATTATTTAACGGGAATGGAAGGGTTTTATCCCACACCAGGTCAGGGATTATCTGAGGCATTATATTGTATGGCTGCATCGAGGGTAATCCCGTTTCATCCTTGAAAACCCAGTCCTTTCCGGCAATTGCCCTGTTATATGTACTTTTTGGATCCTGCCAGGTATACGGGCCGCCGCTGTAAACTCCACCTGGAAGATTATCGGGCCATGATGCCGGCCATCCTTCCGGAAGCTTTGCAAAACCTGAAGAGCTCGGGATAAAAGGTCTTGTCCCGTCAAGCGAGATGATACTGTTCCGCATGAAATCATAAAGTTCCCTGCGGGCGTGACCCTCATTCCCGCCTGTCCATACAAGAAGGCTTGGATGATTCCTGATACGGAGTATGGTGCTTATAACATTCTTTTTGAAGACCTCACTCTCAAAAGGCCAGTCAGGCGATCCCTTGAATTCGCCCTGTGTGTCACCTGTGACCCAGAAATCGGACCATACAAGCAGTCCGTACCTGTCGGCGGCTTCAAAGAATTCATCACATGGTGTCACGCCTCCTCCCCAGATCCTTACAAGATTAATATTTGAATTCCGGCAAAGGTGCATCTCATAATCATATCTTAACGAATCGCGGTTAAGCATAAAGTCGGGAACCCATGCTCCTCCGGTCAGATGGACCCTTCGGCCGTTCACATAAAAATCGCGGCGCCAGCTCCCGTTTACATCAACAGCTTTTGAGGAAACGGTCCTGATACCAAAAACAAATGTTGTATCATCCGACACACCTGATTGACCAGTATACTGCAGTCGTATCCTGTAAAGGTTTGGGTTTCCGTAACCATTCGGCCACCAGATTCCGGGTTTGTTTATATTAAGTTCTTTTGTATTGTCGGAATTCATTTCGACCAGATTACTGGCATCACCCCCGACAGCAACATTTTTTGTGAACTGGTACGATCTTCCCCGGAAGTTTTCAGGAGAAATCTTAACTGTCAGCTTTCCCATCTCGTTTGAGCTTGTGTGGTTATAGAGGATAAGACTCAGCGAAAGTTTTGCCATGGAGGTATCCTGCTCACCGGCTAATGCAGTTGTGATTTTCGTATTGCCGATTGTCACTCCTCCCGATGTCCTTAAATAGACAGGAAGCCATATGCCAATGTTACGGTCACGTACCGGGGGAACCCAGTCCCATCCGACCGAACAAAGCATCGTGACATTTTTTCCGATATCTCCTGTAGGTCCTCCGTTCGGATAAAAATCGCCCAGAGCCTTTAGCTGTTCAGTTGAGGGCAATCCTGGATAATCGAGGGGATATATCTTAACAGCCAGGATATTTTTTTCACCTGCTTTGATATACCTGCTTACATCGAGGCTGTACTGGGCAAACATTCCGGCCATCTGCGTCGAATCAGCTACCTGCTGTCCATTCAGCCATATTCCGGCACGGTAATTAATTCCCTTGAAGATCAGCTGGAAACAACGGCCGTTATCAGCCTGACGGAACCTTAAAGGTAGTCCGGTACCAGTATGGTTTCTTCCAGGGATTGGGATCGTTGGGAAGATAGCTGAACTTTTCAAGGTCATATTTCTTATTAAACTCATCTGATGCATCAGGGATAAGCATATTGTTAAGTCCAGAATAAGGATCGGGATACACTCCATTGGCAACAAGCCCGGTCAGTACAGTTGATGGAACCTTAACCGGAAACCAGTAAACCTTTGATTTATATTGAGGAGAAGATAATTCTTCTCCTGAAGCAGTGATCAGGGCTGATGACTGCAAATCAAAGTCCGTAAGCTTTACCTGTTTTACTGAACCTGTCTGAGGGATCGCCTCTATTGAGAAAACAAGGAAAACAGAAAACAAGGATGATTAGTTTGTTTTTCATTTTTTATTAAAAGTCAAGATTGGAAGATAGTTATTTTATTTAAACAGAATCCAAAACGGTCAGCTCTCAACAAATCGCTTTATATCAGCAATTTTACCTGCCACCACAAGTACATCTTTTTCATGAAGAGTCGTAAAGGGATCAAATGAAATGTCAACCTTGTAATTCCTGCGGAACAGAGTTATTTCCTTATCAGCATCCAGGTATCGGAATATTTCGGGAATTTTGCCCAGATCCTTCTGACTTCATTTCTTGCCTCAGTAATATCATCGGTTGCTTTTACTGAAACCCGGTACAATCCGGCATCATTTTTAAGGACCTCGGAGGCAAATCCGTCTTTACGGACCAGTACCTGGTGTTCTTTTGCGTTAGCCGGATCCCTGAAGCTTCCTATAATTACGAAATATTTTTGAGGTGAAGGTTCTTTGTCTTCATTTTTAACAAGTTTTTCTTCGACCTCTTTAATTGGACCAGCAGGCATAAGGGTGGTGGTTTTAATGGATGTCCCCTTAACACTCTTTTCCTTATCCGACTTGTTGCTGCCAAACAGACTTGTCTTTGTCGAGTTGCACGATGTTGTAAGTACAATAATTCCGATAAAAAGATATGAAAGTAGTCTCATGATTATTTGTATTTGTTACAGGCGCAAAGTTGCAAAAATTATTTGAAACCAGACGTGAGGTGCAATTCAGTATGCAAAGTCCAATATCTGAACAAAACTCTTTTCTGTAATGATCCTGTCGGCTACAAGATTAAGATAATTATTCTTGGAACAAAAGGCTATTCCGATACCACTTTCTTTAATAAGACAGATATCGTTTTCGCTGTCGCCGACAGCTATAATATTCTTAATATCAATCTTATACTTTTCAGCAAGCTGGAAAAGGATATTAGATTTGCAGAAATCATGATTGCATTTGCTATGCTTATTCCTCATAAAAGCTGAAGGGACTTTTACTTCCCCGGTTGCAATGCTTTTCGAAAACTCAAGTTCATTTGCGATTGAAAAGTCCATCTTAAGCTTGTTCTTCAGATGGTTGGTCACAATATCATAGCTGTCGCTGATAATGCCGCATATATATCCTTTCTTTTTTAATTCCCTTATTACATGAGCAGCGTCGTCGATAATCTTGATTTTGTCCACGACTTCAAGAATCTCATCAAATGACCTGTTTTTCAGCAATCTTGCAATAGATTTTGTACGTGTGTACGGATTATTGTATTCTGTTACAATTTTGATAAGTTCGTCCCTGAACTTGAATTCATCAGCGGCAGTAGTAATGAAACTCCCCTCAAGAAGAGTGTTATCCATGTCGAATATTATCATTTTTTCCATTCCCATAAGACTCTCCCTGATTGCATAATCCATCTGGGTCCTTATCACGCTGATGTTTTCGAGAGTTTCCAGGTTTTTAACTTCAATACTCTTTGCTCGTTTGAGTATGGATTTCGAAACTTCTCTTGACATTTTCCCCAGCTGCTCCCACGATTGCATCCTGTTCTCGATATACCCGATATTTACCTCCTGCATTCTTGCACCCAGGGAATGCATGTCAAGAAGGATCCCGATATCAACACCGTAATCATTTTCAAAATCGATCTTTTTCAGCCACCTTTTTCTGGCTCCTATCATCCCGCTTAATGGCTGAGAGAACCTTGTCATTTCCGGAAACAGAAGACTTAAAAGAGGTTTGGCTACAAGCTCGGTAACTCTTCCGGCCTGACGGCCAAAGCAGGATTTTACAAAATCTGCTTTATCATCCAGAATCGGACCTGATAACAGTTCAACAACATTTTCCGGGTAAGTAATAATATCAGCATCCAGATAGACGATTACCTCATTCTTTGCAAGAAGCATTCCGTCGCGCATTGAGTTTCCCTTGCCTATCATCGGACTGGTATATATTCTGACCTTTGGTAATCTTGATTGCTTGATAGTATTGTCAAAAGATTTGTCATCAATCACAAGTATCTCATCGACAATATCGGATCTGCTTACCAGGTTAATCACCTGGCGGATCGTCTTTTCTTCGTTTAATGCAGGAATAATGACTGAAACCATGAAATGAGCATTAATTCATTCCAATATAACAAATTCCCCCCGTAAAAGTTATTTCAGGACTTTTTAATGTTATAAAGCTTGTTCAGAGCTTCAACCGGAGTGAGATTATCTATATCCAGACCCAGTATTTCATCACGGATCTGTTTCAGAACCGGGTCATCGAGCTGGAAAATACTCAGCTGCAATCCTTCCCTGTGACCGGCCAGATCCGCTATCGGTTTGGCAAGCTCCTGCTTTTCATGGCTTTGTTCAAGTTCCTTAAGAATTTCATCAGCCCTGGTCACAACGCTTCTGGGCATTCCTGCCATCTTTGCCACATGAATCCCAAAGCTGTGCTCACTCCCTCCCCTTTTCAGCTTCCGGAGAAAGATCACTTTATTATTGAATTCCTTTATGGAGACATTATAATTCCTGACCCTCGAAAAAGAGTTTTCCATCTCATTAAGCTCATGATAATGAGTGGCAAACAGTGTTTTTGCCCTGTGCCTGTTCTCGTGAAGGTATTCAACCATCGCCCATGCAATTGAGATGCCATCATAAGTGCTTGTCCCGCGGCCGATCTCATCGAGAAGGATAAGGCTGCGGTCCGAGAGATTGTTGAGAATGCTGGCTGTCTCATTCATCTCAACCATGAATGTCGATTCACCAAGACTTATATTATCCGATGCGCCAACCCTGGTAAATATCTTGTCAACAATCCCTATGGTTGCTTCTTTTGCCGGAACAAAGCAGCCTGTCTGCGCCATCAGCACTATCAACGCAGTCTGACGAAGAAGAGCCGATTTTCCCGACATGTTTGGTCCGGTCAGAATTATGATCTGCTGGTCTTCAGTGTCAAGGAACAGGTCATTCGGAATATATGCTTCTCCCAGGGGCAATTGCTTTTCAATAACCGGATGACGTCCTTCCCTGATATCAAGCTTCAGGGAATCATCCATCACCGGACGCACATAATTATTTTCGGCTGAGATCACTGCAAATGAATGCAGGCAGTCGAGCCTGGCAATCAGTGAGGAATTGAGCTGGATGGGAGGAATATATTCAATTATTGACAGAACCAGGTCGTTGAATAATTTTGTTTCAAGACTGATTATCTTTTCCTCTGCACCCAGTATCTTGCTCTCGTACTCTTTCAGTTCTTCGGTGATATAACGTTCGGCACTGACCAGTGTTTGTTTCCTTATCCATTCCGGCGGGACCTTGTCCTTATGGGTGTTTCTTACCTCAATGTAATAACCGAAAACATTATTAAAGCTGACTTTCAGGGAAGTTATTCCGGTTCTCTGGATCTCGCGTGCCTGAAGTTCATTAAGATAATCCTTTCCACTGTAAAGTATTTTCCTCAGCTCATCCAGTTCTTCTGATACCCCTTCGGCAATTACTTTTCCCCTTATGAGCTGGACAGGAGGATCATTATTAAGTTCCCTGTCGATTTTATCAGCAATCGATTTGCAGGGATTAAGCTGTTCACCAAGGATTTTAAGAGGCTCACAACCGCTGTTGCTGCACAGATCCCTGATCGGCCCGACAGCCCTCAGTGCTCTTTTAAGCTGAACCACTTCGCGTGGATTGATCCTGCTGACCGCTACTTTTGAAATAAGTCTTTCCAGATCGCCGACCTGCTGTATCAGTCCGGCTATTTCAGACATAAATAACGGATTGTCAACAAAATAAGCAACAATATCATGCCGGTCGGTGATTGGCTGAATATCCTTGAGTGGAAGCGATATCCACCGTCTTCAGCAGTCTTCCTCCCATTGGTGAGATAGTACGGTCAATGACATCAATGAATGTCCGTGCACCTTCATAGGGAGAATGAAACAGCTCCAGGTTCCTGATAGTGAATTTATCGAGCCAGACATACTTGTCCTCATCAATCCTCGAAAGGTTCGTTATATGTCCAAGCTGTGAATGCTGGGTAATATCGAGATAATAAAGGATTGCCCCTGCCGCTATCACCCCGAATGCCAGGTTCTGGACTCCGAATCCTTTTAATGAGCTGGTCTCAAATTGTTTAAGGAGCCTGTCGCTGGCAGCTTCAGGGGTAAATATCCAGTCGTCAAGCTTATAGGTATAGAACTTCGTTCCGAAAGCCTCATTGAACAGCTCGCTCTTACGCTTCTCGAAAAGCACTTCCTTAGGCTGGAAATTGTTCAGCATCTGATCTATATATTCCAAGGTACCTTCCGAGGCAAGGAATTCTCCGGTTGAAATATCCAGGAATGCAACACCGGCAACTTTCTTGTCGATGTGAACGGCAGCAAGAAAATTGTTTTCCTTATGGTTAAGGACATTTTCATTAAGAGATACTCCCGGGGTGATAAGTTCGATAATCCCCCTCTTTACGATCTTTTTCGCAAGCTTCGGATCTTCAAGCTGTTCGCAGATGGCCACCCTCTGTCCGGCCCTGACCAGCCTTGGAAGGTAAATATCCAGGGCATGGTAAGGAAATCCTGCAAGCTCGACAAATGTAGCTGAACCATTTGCCCTGCGGGTAAGTGTGATCCCAAGTATTTCCGAAGCTTTTATCGCATCTGTTCCGAATGTCTCATAAAAATCGCCTACCCTGAAAAGAAGTATTGCATCAGGATGCTTCGATTTGACGCTGTAATACTGCTTCATCAGCGGTGTTTCGACATATTTCTGGTCGTCGGGCATGGGCTTTGATGGCAGGGACATTTAGTGTTTTTGATCGTTAACAAAGATAAATTATTTCATTGTAACATCGTTTTCTTAACTTGTACCGCTTTAAATTACAATTAATATTGATCTGTTATGAATAAGGTACTGATTCTTGGTGCAGGACTGGTTGTTAAACCGATGGTTGAATTCCTGCTTGGAAACATAATTTCAGTGTAATGATTGCCTCTACCACTAAGGAGAAGGCTGACAGAGATGATAAAGGGTCATCCGCAACGGATCATCCATCGACTGGTCAACGGAAGAGGCTGAAATTCTTGAAAGACTTGTAGTTGAGCATGATCTTACAGTCTCATTCCTGCCTTACAAATTTCATGCTGATGTTGCAAAGATATGCCTTAAAAATGCGAAGCCTCTCGTCACCACTTCATATGTCCAGCCTGAGATGCAGGCTCTTGAGATGAAGCTGCAAAAACTGGCAGGGATGATTCTTCTTAATGAGATCGGCCTTGATCCGGGTATTGACCACATGACTGCCATGAAAGTCATTGATCATATTCATGAAAAAGGAGGCAAAGTTGAAGAGTTTTATTCCCTCTGCGGAGCACTGCCTGCTCCGGAAGATGCCGATAATCCGTTGAAATACAAATTTTCATGGAGTCCAAAGGGAGTTGTCCTGGCAAGCCGGAACAGCGCTCTCTATCTGAAAAAGGGGAAAAGAGTAGTCATTGAACCTGCAAATCTTTTCAAAGACAGCTTCACCTATGCATTTCCCGGAGTAGGAGAACTGGAGGTATATCCTAACAGGGATTCAATAAGCTATACTGATATATACAACATTCCGGAGGTCTCAACAATGTACAGGGGGACATTCCGGTACAAAGGCTGGTGCGAAACGCTTGATGCGATGAAAGCTTTAAATATGCTTGACGATACTATTATTGATTATACGGGGACAGACTATGCAGGTTTCCTTGCTGAAAGAGCAGGCTTTAAGCACTACTGATCTCAGGAAAAAAGTCGCTCTGAAGCTCGGGATCCCTGAAGGATCGGTCGCAATGGAATCCCTTGAATGGCTTGGTTTTTTCAGCGATGAAAAAATGAACTGTGGTAAAACATCACCCTTTGAAATCACTGCAGACAGGATGATAAGCAAGATGTTAATAACCGGCAATGAGCGTGACATGGTTGTAATGCAGCATATTTTCCTGGCTGTCTATCCCGATGGTAAAAAAGAGGTTATCAAATCATCAATGCTCGATTTCGGATCGCCGGAAACCAATACAGCTATTGCACGGACAGTTGCGCTTCCTGCCTCGATTGCAGTGAAGATGATCCTCGAAAAGAAAATAAATCTGACAGGAGTTTACAGGCCGGTGGTTCCGGAGATCTATAATCCGGTGCTTAATGAATTGAAAACTCTGGGGATTGAGATGAAGGAAGAGTACGGGTTGCCGGTCAGTGAGATGATTTCATAATTCACTTGCTGGCTATTTAGCATGTCGAAATCCATAGCCGCAAGGTCGCAAGGATTTACGAAAAATCGTAAAGAGCAAATTACAACGTCTATCTTGGTGTGCTTTACGATGGCTTTGCACGCTCTGCGGTTAAAAGATTTTTTCAGCAATCCCAATTCAAAAGCAATCTAAAATTTCAGGTAGAAATCCTTTGTAAGGCTTATATATTCCTCCGTAAACTCATGCCTTTTACCTTTTTCAATCGTAAGGAAACTTTCAGCATGGTTTTGTCCTTTTCCTGCTGAAACCAAGTATCAGCCTTCTGATTTCTGATGATGGAACCGGTCTGATCTTAAGAATGCTGTTGCAGTAGAATCCATACTCCTGAGCTTCGGCTATAAAGATATTCCCCTCATCATAAGGCATTATAAGCTGAAGCAATCCATCTTCCGCAAAGCAGTCTGTTAGCTCCTGTCAGAATATCTGAATGAGTCAGGCTGTCATTATGCCTTGCATTCGATTTTGCCGGATCTGGATTTTTCAGTGAATCAATGAAATAAGGAGGATTTGAAACTATCAGATCAAAGCTCTGTATTATCAGGATTAAAGTTTTGCAGGGTGCAGTTTTCAATTCTGATTCTGCTGCACCATTTGCTTAGCCTTATATTCTCTGAAGCCTGAACAAATGAATCATTGTCAGGTTCAATCGCTGACAATTTCAGCATCGCATCGCTGGGCAAGCATCAAAGCTATAAGTCCTGTCCCGGTTCCGATATCCAGGATTCTCTTCCTTCCTGTTACATTGGCACATACTCCAAGAAGTACACCGTCGGTACCAACTTTAAATGCACATTTGTCCTGGTTTATTGTGAACTGCTTGAAGCTGAAATAAGATGTTGGCCATAAATGTTAGAGTGGTTGACTGGTAAATTTATAAACATTGATTAATAACTGCGTATGAGATTCTGAGCGTTCGGGGCTATGACAGGTGCTAGACACGTGATATCGGCTTGTATGAAATTAAGTTTGAATATGTAAATTGTTGCAAAAAATCTTAAATTTGAAATTACTAATCACTAATCACAACCATGAAACGAATAATCTTCATTTTTTCAGCCCTGATTCTGGCACTTAGTGTGTCAAACAAGACAGCAGCAATCGATGACGCACGTTTACTCAGGTTTCCCGATATAAATAACAATCTGATTGCATTTGTATATGCCGGCGATATATGGACAGTCAATTCAACCGGAGGAGAAGCACGACGTCTTACATCACACTATGGTCTGGAACTGTTTCCAAAAATATCTCCCGATGGACAGTGGATTGCCTTTTCAGGTGAGTATTCCGGAAACCGTCAGGTATTTGTAATTCCTTCAAATGGCGGAGTGCCCCGTCAGCTTACGTGGTATAATTCAGTGGGTATCATGCCTCCCAGGGGAGGATGGGACAATGTGGTGCTTGACTGGACCCCCGACAGCAAACAGATACTTATACGAGCCAACCGGACCTCATTTGGTGAACGTCAGGGCAAATATTTCCTTGTAAGCCTTGACGGGAAATTTGAAAAACCGCTTCCAGATAGTCAATGGCGGATTTCGGAGTGCTTTCACCTGATGGCTCCAAAATAGTATTCACTCCTGTCGACCGTGAATTCCGCAACTGGAAACGGTACAAGGGAGGCAGGGCCACCGACCTCTGGATCTATAATCTTAAAGAAAATACATCAGAACAGATCACAAACTTCGAAGGCACTGATCAGCTTCCGACCTGGTCGGGCGACAATATCTTCTTTGCCTCTGACCGTGACCTGAAACTTAATATCTGGCAGTACAACACCGTTACAAAAGAGACAAAACAGATCACCCATCATACCGAATTTGATGTAATGTGGCCTTCAGGAAACGGTGATCAGCTGGTGTATGAGAACGGAGGATATATTTACAAGCTAAACCTTCAATCAGGTCAGTCAGAAAAAGTGAAAGTCAGCATTAATTTCGACAATCCGAATCTTATTCCATATTATAAGAATGTAAAAGATGACATTCATAGCTTTGCTGTCTCCCCAACCGGTAAACGTGCCCTGTTTGATGCCCGCGGCGATATTTTCTCAGTTCCGGCTGAAAACGGGATTACTGAAAATCTTACAGAAAGCCAGGGAGTGCGAGAGATCTATCCTGCATGGTCACCCGACGGAAAATATATTTCCTACTACTCCGATCTGACAGGTGAATATGAACTCTATCTTCTTGAAAACAAAAAAGGAGCTCAAGCCACGACAGGTGACATTCAATTCATCAGCCTGGAAATACCAGCCTCTCTGGTCACCCGACAGCCGCTACCTTCTGTTTTCTGACAGGACACTTAAACTGAGGCTTGTTGAAGCTTCAACCGGTAAGATAACCGATATCGATCATGCCACATCAAATGAATTGCGAAGTTATAATTTTTCTCCCGATTCACGCTGGATAACATATCAGAAAGAGGGCAGTAACGAAAAATCAGCAATATGGGTGTATGAAATCACCACCGGGAAAAAACAACAGGTAACAGATGGTACATTTTCAGATGACAATCCGGTCTTCAGCCTTGACGGAAACTATATTTTCTTTGCTTCCAACCGCGATTTCAACCTTTCATTCTCCAGCTTTGACTTTGATTATATCTATAACAAGGCAACCCGTCTGTATGCCATTTCACTGACTCAGAAAAGTCCAAAAATCTTCAAGGACAAGAACGATACTGAACCCGTTAAAGCAGAAAAGACAACCACTGTCCGTCAGCCTCAGCAAAGGATAAGAAAAGCAAAACCATGCGCCGCCGACACTGCTTCAGCAGCAAAAAAAGAAGTTAAGGTTGAGATTGACTTTAATGGCATCAACGACCGTATTACTGCCCTTCCCGGTGAAGCCGGCGAATACCGGATAGTCGGTGCTGCTGACGGAGGTCTTGATATTATATCAGCAACGGCAAGCTGATGAAATACAATATTGCGGATGAAAAGAACGAGGAGATCCTTGACCGCGTAATGACTGCCTCTCTTTCATCAGACGGTAAGATGGCAATATACAGGTCCGGCGAAGATTACGGAATCATAAAACTTACTCCGGGACAAAAAGCAGGTGCTGGAAAAATGAACCTTAGCGGACTTGAAATGAAAATTGATCCGCAGAAAGAGTGGAATCAGATCTATGTTGATGCCTGGCGCATTTTCCGCGATTATTTTTATGTCGATAACCTGCACGGTGTTGAACTGGCCGGCAATGAAGGAACGGTACAGTGCCTTGCTTCCTTATGTAAGTCACAGGGCTGATCTCGATTATATCCTCAATGAAATTGTATCGGAAAGCAATACAGGTCACACATATGTCGACTGGGGAGATTTTGAAAGAGTAAAAAGAATTGATAACGGGCTGCTGGGAGCTGAACTGACAGCCGATGAAACTGCAGGACGATACAAGATCACCAAAATATATAAGGGAGAAAACTGGAATCCTGCAACCGTCGTTCACCTCTCACGGAACAGGGTGTTGATGTAAAGGAAGGAGATTATCTGATAAGCATCGACGGAAAAGATGTCACAACTGCTGTTAATCCATATTTTTATCTTGAAAACAAAGCCGGAAAAGCTGTTGAGATAACTGTTAACAGCAAACCTTCATCATGCTGATGCCCGAACTTCACTTATCAAACCAATTTCGAGCGAACTGGAACTTTTGTATTTAGACTGGGTAAATGAAAGAAGGGCAATGGTCGATAAGCTTTCAGGAGGCAGAATAGGCTATATCCATGTTCCAAATACTTCTACAGATGGTAACCGTGAGCTGTTTCAAGGCATGTACACCTACTTTGACAAAGAGGCACTGATAATTGATGAACGCTACAACGGAGGTGGTTTTATTCCCGATCGCATGGCTGATCTGCTCGACCGTCATACCCTTGTCTACTGGCACCAGAAACGGCCTTCTGCCAGGCAAATCACCTGCCATTGCCCATGACGGTCCCAAGGTTATGCTGATAAACGGATACTCTTCATCAGGAGGTGATGCATTTCCCTATTTCTTCAAAAAGA
Organism: uncultured Bacteroidales bacterium; assembly: GCA_963746685.1. Lineage (GTDB taxonomy): Bacteria > Bacteroidota > Bacteroidia > Bacteroidales > VadinHA17 > LD21. The sequence continues at coordinate 271,280 of CAVVBY010000033.1, read as the reverse complement.
TGGGACTGGGCAAACTGATAGGTACCCGTACCTGGGGAGGACTTGTTGGTATTTCGGGAAATGCACGTCTTGTTGATGGTGGTTATATATCGGTCCCGAGATTCGGTGTTTTCGACCAGGATGAAGGATGGATAATTGAAGGAGTAGGTGTTTATCCTGATATCGAAGTGGTTGAACGTCCTGAACAGATGGCAAAAGGAATCGATCCCTGTATCGAAAAGGCTGTTGAAGTACTGCTTCAGGAACTGAAGGAAAAACCAGTTAAAAAGGTGACTGTTCCGGCTCCACCTGACCGGTCGAAGTGGCATGAATAGAAATAAAATGAAAAAGACATATTTGATTTTACTGCTCTTTGAGGTTTTCACTCAGACCAATGCTCAATTCAATGCCGGTGTAGGACGCATGGTTATCACTCCCGACAGTGCTATCTGGCTTTCAGGCTATGCTGCCAGAACCAAACCCTCAGACGCAATTCTTCATGATATCTGGGCCAAAGCCCTCGTCATAGATGACAATAAAGGCAACAGGATAATTATTGTCACAATGGATATCATCGGATTGTCGCATGAGCTGTCTGAAACTATTGCAGGAAGGGTTATGAATAAATACGGGATCGACCGCTCCCAGCTGCTCCTGAATTCATCCCATACTCACTCGGGTCCGGTTATCTGGCCATCGCTCAGTTTGATGTTTGATTTAAGTATAAAGGATATGCAGGCTTTGATAAGATATAACCGGAAACTGGCTGATTATATAGTTGGCGTAATAGATATGGCAATCCTCGATCTGAAGCCGGCTGATCTCTATATCGCTCACTCTTCAGCTGATATCGCGGTAAACAGACGTCAGAAGACAGAAAAGGGTTATATTATCGGAGTCAACAATGAAGGTCCTGTCGACCCTGATGTCCCGGTGCTGAAGATTGTGGCACCAAATGGAAAACTCAGGGCGGTTCTTTTCGGATATGCCTGCCATAACACTACTCTTGATATCTACCAGGTGAACGGTGATTATGCAGGTTTTGCACAGATCGAGATTGAAAAGGCATATCCGGATATAACTGCAATGTTTATGGCCGGTTGCGGTGCTGATCAGAATCCGAACCCCCGGAGGTCGGTCGAATTTGCAATTCAACATGGAAAAACACTTGCCGGTGCAGTTCAGACAGCGTTGTCGGGTGAATTTGTCCCGATACATCCACATATCAGGACATATTTTACCACTGTCGGTCTTGAATTTGCTCCGGTTAACCCTGATCAGTTTAAAGAAGAAATTCTTAGTGACGACCGTTTCAGACAAAGCAGGGCAATATCAATGCTCCAGGCTATTGATAAAGGATATGATATCAAAACACTTTCATATCCTGTTCAGGCAGTGCGTTTCAGCAAGGATTTTACAATTCTGGCGCTGGCCGGAGAAGTTGTGGTGGATTATTCCCTGAATTCAAAAAAGAGGTATCCGCATGAAAATATGTTTGTTGCAGGCTACTCGACTGAAGTCCAATGCTATATTCCCTCTGCGAGGGTGCTCAGGGAAGGAGGCTACGAGCCGGAAACCAGCATGATCTACTACGGACTTCCCGGACCGTTTGCCGGTAATGTTGAGGAAAAGGTTTTCAGCGCTATCGACATGGTGATGAAAAAAACCGGGGCAAAGCCTGGCCGAAAAGAGAATACACCATAACAATCTCTTTTACAGTTGTAAAAATCATAAATATATTATGACTAATCTGATACGAATCATAAATTCTTTAAAAGCAGCCTCCCTTAAGATATCCATTTGCCTGATGGCATTTCTTTTACATCCGGATCCTGCACAGGCTCAGGCCCATAAGACCGACACCCTGTTCCTCTCTGATGATTTAATATACCTGGACCTGAGTTCCCATTTTTCGGAGATCAGGGCTGACACTTCAAAAGATCCGAAGCCTCATCCTGGCAAACTGATATATCATAGCCCGGATGGGAAAACCCGAACGTTCACTGTAAAGGTGAGGGCAAGGGGTGATTTTCGCCGTAATCCTGAAATATGTACATTCCCCCCACTGCTTGTTAACTTCAGGAAAAATGAAGTCAGGAATACGATATTCAATAACCAGGACAAGCTTAAGCTGGTCACAGCCTGCCAGAAAGAAGAAGACGTGGTTGAGGAATACCTTATCTATAAGTTGTATAACCAGGTTACTGATCTGAGCCTGAAGGTTAGACTTGTTAAGGTTCGTTACTTTGATACCCGTAAAAATAAGGAGGTTTTTGAGAGATACAGCTTCTTTATTGAGCACGAAGATCAGATGGCTGAACGTAACAATATGACTGAGAGGAACAGTCTTCTGACACCTTTTGACCTTGACAGGGAAAACTTCATGAAGATGTCAGTTTTTGAGTACCTGATCGGAAACAGAGACTGGTTTATTTCATCAAGAAGAAACGTTATAATACTTCAGTCAGGAGATAATCCAAAGCCCCTTTATTCAGTTCCATATGATTTTGATTTTGCAGGACTTATTGATGCCAGTTATACCAAACCCAGGGATGTACCTGAGAAATTTCTCAGCAAAAGAAGGGTGTACAAGGGATTATGCTATACAGAAGATGAATTTAAGCGGACTTTTGATTTTTACAGGAAGCTTAAGCCGGTATTTGAATCCATCATTAACAACCAGGAGATTATTTCGAAGGCAACCAGAAAGGAAAACCTCAGATATATGGAGGGTTTCTATTCAACCATTGAAGAAAAAGAATTATTCAAAAAGGAATTCCTGGATGTCTGTGAAACCAGGAAGATGTACAATCTGCCGGATTTGTAGTTGACGGAGAACGGTTTCCTGTCTCTGATCTCCCGTTTCCGCGAGATCAGAGTGTTGATACTTTTTGACTCTTTCGGGTTCATATCACCGGATATTTACTCCCATAGTCGATAGAGGATGAATTATATTTTAAAATATACTTGATTTTTGTCTTTTCCTTATATAATTTAGGATGGATTTGTAAAAAAGATTTTAATATCTCAACCTACATCAAAAACCATGAGGAAATATTTAACATTTATTATCAGTCTTGCTCTGGCGGGCAGTTTGTTTGCACAGGAAAAGCCAGCCGTCGAGGTCAGGCAGCAGCAAGCTCCGGCAGCACGGAAAATTCCGGGAATAACAACCGACGATAAATTTCCCAATGCATGTGTGGATTGTCACAAGAACAGGCCGGATGCAGGTTATGATGGCCGTCTCAGCACAATTATGAACGGATGGTTTACAAAAGCAGATCCGGAGGTTGTCAAAAAAGCGCAGGGAGCAGCACCATCAGGCATCACGCTTGCCGGAGTGCATCCACAGGTAACAGAAGCCTGGAAAAATATTCCGTCAGCCTGTATATTGTGTCACAGATCGAAGCCCAATGCCCCACGATTTGATAATGTAATACATCTGATTCATCTGACCGGAGGGGACAGAAACCATTTTCTGACAGCTTACCAGGGAGAATGTACCAACTGTCACAAGCTGAATACTACAACAGGCGAATGGAAAGTTCCCAGCAATCCTGAAAAATAGACCATCTGATTTTCGTTACCTCTGTTGAACCCGCTCCGGGGCTCGACATTGATTTATGAACCGCGGAGGTCGCAAAGGACTAAATTGCCCTGCATGACCACTGTTGTCATAATGGCATAACGGCACAACGGTATAACGGAACAACGGTTTAAAGGCGGGAGGAGATCTGTTTACTAATCGGGCAATTCGTTTTCAGATGCCGGACCTGAAATATCTTCCGGAATCTCTTTCTTGTTTTTGATACCCAGGTTTTTAAGTGTGGTAGCTTGTGAAACAAGATTTCCCTTTCCGCTGCTTAACTGGTTAAAAGAATCGTTATAAGCCTCTTTGGCCTGGTCAATATGCTTGCCGATCTCCTGAAGATTTTCAATAAAACCCACAAATTTATCATATAATTTGGCGCCTCTTTCAGCAATCTGCTGGGCATTGCGGTTCTGGTACTCACGTTTCCATAGATCGACAATAAGCTTAAGTGATGTAATAAGGTTGGTGGGATTGAGCAATAAAATGCGCCTGTCGTAAGCATAATTCCATATTTCAGGATCACCCTGCATTACAGCAATATAGGCAGGTTCACTGGGGATGAACATCATGACAAAGTCAAGTGACTTGCTATAATCGTCATAGCCTCTGGTATTAAGTTCATCTATATGATCCCTGATTGCCTGGACGTGTCCGGCCAGTTCCGTTTTTTGCTCTTCGGTATCTGTAGAATTCATGAAACGCAAAAATGCATTCAGGGAGACCTTTGAATCAATTATCACTTTGCGGTCATCAGGGTACTTTATTACTGCATCCGGCCGCATTTTTTTGCCTTCGGAATCCGAACGCAGGGGTTTACCCTGATCGTCAAGAAGCTGTTGTTCCATGAAATACTCTTCATCTTTTCTCAGTCCCGATTTCTCAAGGATTGATTCCAGGATCATTTCACCCCACCGCCCCTGCGTTTTTGACTGGCTTTTAAGAGCCCTTGTAAGGTTGCGCGCCTCCTCGCTTATTTGCTGGTTAAGTTGGGCAAGCTCCTTTACCTTCTCTCCAAGAGAAAACCTTTCCTTGGCTTCAGTGATATAAGTATCTTTTACGGTTTTTTTGAATTCCTCTATGTTTTTACCCAGGGGCTCAAGTATAGCATCCAGGTTCTTTTTGTTCAGTTCAGTGAATTTCTCAGTCTTATTGTCAAGTATCCTGTTTGCAATAATTTCAAAATCAACATTTAGTTTTTTAGCCATATCCTCCAGTTCCTTCTTCTGCTCTAGGAGCTTTTCCTTCAAAGCTTCCTTAACAGCACTTTCAGTCGCAAGTTTCTGAATGCCATCAGATACTTTTTCTCCGAGTGTAATTATTTCTTTATTCAGTTTTTCAATTTCAGAACCTTTGTCAGCCAGGTTCTGTTTTGCCGCAAGCAGGCCTGTCTCTGCAGACGATAATCTGGCGGTGTGATCCTGAACCTTCCGTGAGTATCTCGATTGAGCCACAATCCAGCCCGAAAGTGCACCAAAAACAATTCCGATTACAATGTACACTATATAAATATACGGCATTTCCTTGTTTATTAAACTGCTAATTTAGACAATGACCCGTTAAAAACCATGTATTATGTACAATGTATTATGTATTATGTATTATGTATTATGTATTAAATATTCGGTAACCACAGAGTGACTTGGATTGACGCGGAGTTTGACTTAGTTAAATATGTAATTACAATGTAATTACGTTGTTTATGGCACCTAAAACCCTTCATATAGCCTCAGCCGGTTCTTGAGAAGGGTGATCTCATCCTGCATGTTAATAATTCGCTGAAGCAGATGGATGACGGTCTCAATTCCTTCCAGATTGATATCCATTTCATAATAGAGGCGGACCATCTTCTCCAGCTCATTGAGCTGACTTTCGTGTATATACTCAGCTTCCTTAATTACCGTAACCTCTATTAATCCTGCATCCTGCAAAGAGTTGATAAATGATATTTCAATGTGGTGACTGGCACAGAATTCATTTGCTGGTATCATATTTCCCTTATTCATTTTGCTGATTTTTTAGGCTGGGATTTTGATAATTCATAAAACAATTCCTTTTCTCTTTCGGTCAGATCCGTCGGGATCCTGATCATGTATGTTACATAAAGATCTCCGAACTGGCCTTTGCTTTTATATACCGGAAATCCTTTCCCTTTCAGCTTGATTTTACTTCCGTTCTGCGTTTCAGGCTTTACCTTAAGCTTTACTTTTCCATCAAGAGTATTGATTGTCATCTCTCCGCCCAAAACTGCAGTGTAAAGATCCAGGTCCGCTGTGGCGTACAGATCATTCCCCAAACGTCTGAAATGAGGATGGTTGGCTATTATAAATGTAATGTACAGGTCTCCGTTTGGTCCGCCGTTCATTCCCTGCCCGCCATGTCCGGCAATTTTAATAGTCTGACCGTTTTCGATCCCGGCGGGAACGGTGATCCTTATTTTCTTATTGTTGACATTCAGGGTACGCTGATGGGTTTCATAGGCATCGTCGAGTTCGAGGTGAAGTTCCGCGTTGTAATCCTCACCCCTGAATTTCACCTGTCTGCTTCTGCTTGCATCGTTCGAATCCTCCGAACAACGATTCAAAGAAGTCGGAAAATTCTCCTTCGTCCTGGACCCTCTGATACCTCTGTCTTTGTGAAGCTGAAGTCTGTTCCTGATATTGTTGTGTATTCTTGTATTCGTCGGCATGCTTCCAGTTCTCGCCATACTGATCATATTTCTTTCTCTTTTCGGGATCGCTTAGAACTTCATTGGCCTCATTGACTTCCTGGAATTTCCTTTTGGCATCCTTGTCATTCGGATTCAGATCGGGATGGAGCTTTCGTGCTAATTTCCGGTAAGCGCTTTTAATCTCCCCGGGTGTTGCATTTTTATCCACCCCAAGTATTTTGTAATAATCGATAAACATTATGAATATATATTGTGATTTGTGACCGGTGATTGATTAATTGTTAGTTGAGATTTTATAACTGGCAAATTTACTAATACTTGCATAAACGCCCTGAGGGAAAGAATAAATATAATAATGATTTTATTTTTTACCATGGAGTAACATGGATTTGTACAGAGTTTCACAGGGTTTTAGTGGATTTAACAGTGTTACTCCGTGAAAACTACTTATTGACTGCATGATTGAGCGAATTAATATCATGACGTTTGCTGTCTGAAAACGTAGGCCGTATATTTTTTCACCGGATCCTGATTTTCACCAAAAAGTGGAACAATTCATATACTTACGTTGTTTATTATTCAGATAATCTGTTAATTGAATTGTTTATTGCAGATTATTAATCTATTACTGTTTGAAAGAAATACAATAACCTGACTGCCATTGTTTATATAATAAATACCGGCTGGCAGCTCAATATTAGGTCTTAAATAACAATTAAGAATTACTGATATGAAAACACCGGAAAAACTTTGCTAAAAATTGACCTTGATGTAAATGAGGAATGGAAATCATACTTTGAAGGAACGTGGCCTAAAGCACTGGATAAGCTGAAGGAGATCTGCGATAAATAGGATTTTATAATACAAAACTCCCCGGAGTTACAAATTGGGAATAGCTATTTTCCGGAAGATTGTGTCATATTTCCCGGAATAACCCATTCATCGAATTGCTTGCCTGTGACCAGGTTAAGCTCAATTGCGGCCTGACGCAGGGATATGTTTTCTATATAAGCTTTTTTGGCAATCCTGCTACAGTTATCGTAGCCAATATGAGGGGTCAATGCTGTAACAAGCATAAGGGAGTTGTCGAGATGAGCTTTGATCGATTTGTAATCCGGTTTAATGCCGGTTATGCAGTTTTCACTGAATGAAGAACATGCATCACCCAGTAAGCGTGCACTTTGCAGTACATTGGCAGCAATAAGGGGTTTGAAGGTATTCAGCTCAAGATTGCCTCCGGCACTGCCAATAGTGACTGCGACGTCATTCCCCATGATCTGGGCGCACACCATTGAGAGGGCCTCAGCCTGAGTTGGATTTATCTTTCCCGGCATTATTGAAGATCCAGGCTCATTTGCCGGTATAATAAGTTCTCCAATACCGCTTCGTGGACCTGAGCTTAAAATGCGGATGTCATTGGCAATTTTAATCAAAGATACTGCGGAGCGCTTTAAGGCAGAGCTGAGTTCAACCATTGCATCATGTGAAGCCAGCGATTCAAATTTGTTCGGAGCTGTGATGAACGGAAGCCCGGTCAGCTCGGAAATCCTGGCTGCAACGAGCTCAGAATATCCACCAGGTGTGTTCAGTCCGGTACCTACGGCAGATCCTCCAAGTGCCAGTTCACTTACCATTGTCAGTGCATTCCTTATTGCACGCATTCCATTGTCGATTTGCTTGACATAACCCGATATTTCCTGGCCGAGGGTAAGAGGAACAGCATCCATCAGATGGGTCCGGCCGATTTTTACAATTTCCCTGAATTCTTCTGCCTTTTGCGCAAGGTATTACGGAGCTTTTGCATCCCGGGAATCGTTATCTCTTCAATAACCATATATGATGCAATATGCATGGCTGTCGGAAAAGTATCATTGGATGACTGGGATTTGTTAACGTCATCATTTGGATGCAATACCCTGTCTTTATCCGTGAGCATCCCGCCATTCCTGACATGGGCACGGTTTGCAATAACCTCGTTGACATTCATATTGGTATGAGTTCCGGAGCCGGTTTGCCAGATAACAAGGGGGAACTGGTCATCGAGTTTCCCGGTTATGATTTCGTCGCAGACATCAGCTATCATCTCCTTTTTTTCAGATGTCAATACACCAAGCTCATAATTCGTGATAGCTGCAGCTTTTTTAATATACCCAAAAGCTTTTATTATCTCCTCAGGCATGCTGCTGCCTGGTCCGATCTTAAAATTGTTACGGGATCGTTCAGTTTGTGCGCCCCAGTACTTTGTTGCAGGAATTTTTACATCTCCCATCGAATCGTTTTCAGTTCTGTATTTCATTGGATATGTTGAATTTTCATTCTGTATTTAAACAAACAAGCCTTATGCTTTGTTTGATATTGGTATGTTGAATTTATGTGTATGCCGCATTTTAAAAAGCATTTGTCACAATGTAACTGATAATCAGAAATCCTCTTTTTCTCAAAATGAGAAAAATCAGACATACGTTACTTTAAAAGGAAGACCTTAAAGCTTCATAATTTATTAACAATGAATCAGATGCAAATTTATTCAATAGCAGGAAAAAAACTGGCACATTGTTGGATTAAGTATTGAGCGAGAACATAAAAGGCATCAACATGAAAGAAACAATAAAGGTCCTTGTGATAGAGGATAACGAATATTATAACAATCTTCTGTCGAATGCCATCCAACAAAGTGTCAACCCGATGCTGTTCAAAGGAAAGCATCAGCTGGTTCTGCGATCATTTACTGATGCCAATGAATATATCAGGAAAATCAAATCAAATGAACTTGAATGCAATGACACAATAGTGTTTGTTGATTATTATCTTGGCGAAGGAATAAATGCAGGTCATATTATAAAGATTCTTAAGGAACATTGCAGCGATGCCATGGTGGTTCTGCTTTCCCAGTCAAATTCAGTCAGGGAAAAAAGCAATCTTGTCCCTTATGATTATTTTGTTGTCAAAGACAAGTTTGCTCCGTCGCTCTGCGGTCTTTACCTTCAGCAATATATTGAAAATAAATATTCTGTATCTTTGGATTAATGAGTGATCCTGTCAACAAACACCTGAAGAAAAATTCAATCCAGCTCAAGATTGGATTTTTAATGATCCTGGCAGTCATTCTGCTGTACAGCAACCTGCTATCTGCTTTACCGCAACCTTTCATCAATTGTATCCTCTATCCGGATCGATGAAACTCCGGAACTCAGGCTGCTGAGCATCCGTGAAATATCAACGGATATTGAAAAAGCAGGAAACAGCGTCAGGATCTATACTATTACAAAAAATCCGTCAGATATAAAGCCTTATTATACATTCATCTCGAATATTGATGAAAAAGTAAGCAGGCTAGGGTTGGAATGCAATAATGATTCGGTTTTGCTGGTACAAACCGATACCATCAGCAAGCTCATCGAAGAGAATATACTGTATATGGAATAAATTGCTGGTTCTTTCCAGGGATGACAAGGTCATAGGAAATCTGAGACAATTGTCCGTGCAGCTGGATTCTGTGTCAGGGACACTCAGGAAACAGGGTATCCTGAAAAGAGTTTTCAGCCTTAGTCCCGATACCTCACATATCGAAAAGAAGATAGCGGCTGATCTTGAAGATATTGTTGAACAGAACCGGGAGACCAGGGATGAACTGGCAGTACGGGAGCTGCAGCTGGCAAAAAACAGCAGTGAAATCACTGGTAAAGTTCTATGACCTGATCACCAAGATGGAGAATGAGGTATACGAACGTATCCAGGCAAAAGCCGAAGCAGCCGGCGTGGTGGCAGACAAAACCTACAGGTGGCTTGTAATGCTTTCGGTATCTGGTGGACTGCTGGCAATACTGGTTATTTATATCATAATAAGGTATGCAAGGAATGCTTATGCCTACCAGATCGCCCTGGAGAATGCAAAAGATGAGGCTGAAAAACTTGCAAAAACAAAAGAGTTGTTCATGGCAAATATGAGCCACGAGATCCGCACTCCCGTGACAGCCATCTCAGGATTCACAGAGCAGCTTCTGCATGAATCATTGAATGACGACACAAACAGTTCACTGAAGGTCATCAAATCATCTTCTGATCATCTGCTGAAAATAATTGATGATATCCTGGATTTCTCCAAATTGCAGAGTAACAAACTTGTACTCGAAAAAGTGCATTTCAGCATTAGTCAGATCCTGAGTGATGTCCATTCAATGTTTGAAAGACAGGCTCAGCAAAATAATACTAACCTCAGCTATTGGCTTGATCCTGAAACTCCTGAGGTACTTCTTGGTGATCCCTACAGGCTGAAACAGATAATGATAAACCTGATAAGCAACTCGGTCAAATTCACCAAAAACGGCAGTGTTCATTTAGAAGTGACCAGCATAAGAAAAGCCGGCTGAAGAAATTGATCTTCTCATGGAGTTCAGTGACACCGGCATCGGTATTGACGAATCGAAGCTTAATGCCATCTTTGAAGATTTTACGCAGGCAGAGATGAGCACTACGCGTAAATATGGAGGAACGGGATTAGGTTTATCCATAGTTAAAAAACTGGTTGAATTACAGGGAGGGACAATCGACCTGAAAAGCAAAAAGAACAAGGGGACCACAATAGTGTGCCGGATACCATTTAGTAAAGGTGACGAAAAACTGGTTAAGACAGATATAAGCCCTCCTGTTACGAGTTCCTGAAGAGATTTCCGGATTGAAAATCCTTGTTGTGGATGATGAAGAATATAACCGAATGCTTTTCAAAAAGATACTCGACAGATGGAAGATTAAATGCCGCCTGACAGGAAACGGCATGGAAGCACTTGATGTCCTGAAAGAAGAAAAGTACGATCTCCTTTTTATGGATATGCGAATGCCCGGGATAGACGGACTGAAGACAACCCGGTTCATACGTGAAGAAATGAGAATAAGCGAATCGGACATGCCGGTGATTTTTATCTCTGCTGCAAGCATGAACGAAGACCTGCCAGAAATATAAGAATGGCAGGGATGAATGCATTTCTCCAGAAACCGTTTACGGAAGAAATGCTGCTTTCAGCAATTCTGACTGTCACCGGGAACAAAATTCAACCCTATTTTGGTGAAGCTGTTGTGACCGATAACAAAGCCGGATGGTGAAGGCAAGCTCGACCTGCATAATTTATACCATATTTCAGGAAGCGATGAGCAATTTGTGAAGCAGATGCTAATCTCATTTATTACGACTACAGGCAAAGGATTGAATGAACTGAAGGGAAGCTGTCACAAAACAACAATGGGAATCTGCTGCAGACATTTCTCATAAAATACAGCCGCCATGCAGGCATATAGGTGCAATGGATCTATACAATCTCCTTAATAAAATTGAACGAACCATCCGGATCAATGGTAACACAAGATCAGTAGAAGCTCTGGCAGAAAATGCACTTGTCGAATTCGGAATTGTCAGCCGGCTGTTAGATGATCACATCGCAAAAATTAGTTAAAACTCTTACAAATCCATTCATTATTTTGTATTTTGCAGTCTTTCAGGTTTATCTGTGATCCGATAATCTATCAATTATGACTGAAAGGCCTGTGAAGATTTTTGTGGTTGAAGACAATGAATGGTACAACAAGCTACTTGTGTACACTTTGTCTCTGAATCCCGATTATGAGGTAAGGAGTTTCTTCAATGCCCGCGATTTCCTGAATTGCCTCAATGAATCGCCTGATATTGTTACGCTTGATTACAGGCTTCCTGATCTTTCCGGCCTTGATGTCCTTAAAAAGATCAGGCAGGAAAACGATGATGTGCAGGTGATCCTGATCTCCGAGCAGGAAGACACCGATCTGGTTGTAACTCTTTTAAAAATGGGAGCATATGATTATATAACCAAATCGAATGATATCAAGGAGCGCCTTCTTAATACAATTCAGAATCTGACAAAAGATCTTTCTCTTAAAAAGGAGATTTCTACCCTGCGGAGGGAGGTGCAAAAAAAATACAGCTTCAGGCACACAATTCTGGGAGATAGTCCTGCAATCAAAAACGTTTATGAGCTGGTTGAAAAAGCACTCGATACAAATATTACAGTAATAATATCCGGTGAAACCGGAACAGGGAAAGAGCTTGTAGCAAAAGCAATTCATTATAACTCAAAACGGAAAGAGAAGCCGTTCGTTGCTGTAAATGTGCCGGCGATACCATCAGAACTGATAGAAAGCGAATTATTCGGTCATGAGAAAGGATCTTTTACGGGAGCTTCATTCCGGCGTATCGGCAGGTTTGAGGAAGCAGATGGCGGGACGCTTTTCCTCGATGAGATCGGAGAAATGGAACAGAATTTACAAACAAAATTACTGAGGGTTTTGCAGGAGAAGGAGATCGTCAGGATCGGGAGCAATAAACCTGTTAAAACCGACTGCAGAATAATTGCGGCAACAAACAAGATATTGAAAGAGGAGGTGAAAAAAGGAAAATTCAGGGAAGATCTGTATTACAGGCTTTTAGGTTTGCCAATAGAGTTGCCGCCATTGCGCGAAAGGGCAAATGATATCCTGATACTGGCCAGGCATTTTATGGAGAGTTTCTGCATGGAGAACAACATTCCGCTTAAGCATCTGACTGCAGCGGCTCAAAAAAGATTGATGAATTATTCTTTTCCTGGAAATGTAAGGGAACTGAAATCGCTGGTTGAGCTTGCTGTAACCTTATCGGTAAAGGAAGATATAGAAGCTTCCGACTTTGCGCTTGATTCCGGTGAACCATTTTCAGCAGTATCGGGTGACGATCTTACCCTGCGAGAATATGAAATGAAGATCATTAAAGCGACTCTTAGAAAGTGCAATAACGATATAAATCTTGCTGCCAGGAAACTGGATATTGGTGTTTCGACCATCTACAGGTTATTAAAGGAGAACAAGGAATCAGTGAAATAAGTAATCTTCACTTCCGGATTTTCCACCCCCTGCCCCCTCAAGTGAGGTTCTTAAGAAGTTTCTCAAAATGAGAATTGTATTCTCAAAATGAACAATTTCAAATACATTGTTCCAAAATCAATCAACTTATAATCAATACATTATTAATCCCGGTCCGGCATTTGCAAATAATTCCATAACAGTAATCATTAAAAAAATCAAATCTGTTAAACTTAAATAGAAAGCAAAAATGGAAAACAAAGCAATCAATGACCCCAATTCAACCATTGAAAATGCGGTCGTAACAAACAAAGTAAATAGTGCACGGAAGGACGGGATGTCAAAAGGAGTCCTGACTACCTCTATAATCAGTCTGATATTGCTCCTGGGGCTGGGTGTACTGGCTTATTCCCTTCATAATCGCGATCATAACAATCAGCTTGCTATGATGGATAACCAAAGAGTTACATTTACCAACCAGCTGACTCAACGCGATTCGATGTTAAACGACTGGCTGGCAACATTCGATGAGATTGAAGGCAACATAAAAGTGATTAAGGAGAAAGAAAAGATCATAACTGTAAATTCATCGAATGCTGAAGTTACGAAAGACAGAAGGCATCAGATCCTGGAGGATATACAGAACATCAATGGACTGATAGAGCAGAACAAGAAGAAAATTGCCCAGCTGAACGCTCAGCTTAAGAAGTCGGGGAATACCATCACCGGTTTGCAGACAAGAATTGCCTCTCTTGAAGAATCAATGAAGGCATATGAAGGTGAAATAGCAGAGTTGAAAACAACACTTGTCAATAAGGATTTCGAAATCGGACAGCTTAATGGCCAGATGTATGCGCTTAAGGATACTCTTACATTGAAAGAAGAAAAGATCAGCGGCCAGATTGGCAAACTTCACCAGGCATTTCTCATTTCCGGTACTTTCAAGGATCTTAAGGAAAAGGGACTTCTCTCCAAAGAAGGAGGATTTATTGGTCTTGGCAGAAAGGAATCTCTTCATGAAGATTTTTCAGACAGTCTGTTCAAGGAAATAGATATTACCCAGACAACAACTATTCCGGTTAACTCCAAAAATGCAAAGCTTGTTACCGAGCATCCGTCAGGCTCATATGAACTGATAAAGGAAAATGAAAAACAGATTGCCTATATAGCAATAAAAGATCCGGAAGAATTCTGGAAGATTTCAAAGTATGCTGTAGTAGAACTCATTAAATAGGGTTGATTAGGTTAGTAGATTATGTTAGGTTAAATCAGCAGTACCAGGTTATGCTTTACAGGGCAATAACCTGGTACTTATTTTTTAATTAACTTTCAGAACCTTTCAAACACCCCCAGCCCAAATAGTGCAAAATCGTATTTTACCGGATCAGCCGGATCGAATTCGCGAAGGTTTGCAGTTAGTTCCTCGACAGCTTTCCAGTCGTTCAATCTTCCTGGTAAGGAGTCCCAGCTTCCTGGCGGTGTTGCCGCAATGAAGATCAAGTGGAATATAAAGCATTGAAGGATCGATTCTTTTCCACATTCCGAAATCGACACCCTCTGCCATCGTTTCTTACCATCCACCGCAAGAACATATTAAGTTCTTTCCCCGCTGCTCCTCCGTTAATGATCTGCAAAATGCTTTTCAGTTCTTCGTTCATGATGCTCAGCAAAAGAAATATTCTGAGATGTGATATTCCTTCTTTCAGGCTTCCAGTGAATTCTGAATTCCCTCAAGGTACTACATCCTCCATTGTGTCGAATCCCGTATAAGTATATGTCTTGAGCCCTTTCAAGAAATAACCGCAGTCAGTCGCCATTGAAGGTCCGGTGAACAAACCTTGACAACCTTTTCAGATCATCTTCTCCTGCAGACATAACGAATTCATATGGAGCATTATCCATGCTTCAAGAAGGATATTGGCACTCCGCAGAATAAGGTCCCTCCTGCCCCAGGCTATCGCAGCAACAAGAAATCCGGAGATCTCCCTGTCGTGCCGGGAGGTAAATCGGTGCGGTATTGATATCGGATCAGAAGGTATAAATGAAGGTTTGTTGTACTGATCGTGTTTTTCCTCAAGGAATTGTTTCAGTTCGCAAAAGGTCAGGCCATTGTATGAACGATCAGGACTCATTTACGATAAGTCCGTCTTTTATCTGAAGTATCCTGTCCGACATACCGGCCAGCTGCCTGTCGTGGGTGACAATTACTATTGTCTGGCCAAATGAATCCCTGAGCCTGAAGAAAAGTTTATGAAGTTCGTTCTTGTTCTCCGAGTCGAGGTTTCCTGAAGGTTCATCAGCAAGAATCACTGAAGGATTGTTTATAAGAGCCCTGGCCACTGCTACCCTCTGCTGTTCTCCGCCGCTCAGTTCCGAAGGCTTATGCTCGAGTCTGTCGGAAAGATTCAGGAATCCAAGTATTTCAGCTGCCCTTGCTTCAGCTTCGGCTTTGCTTTTGCCAGCAATATATGCCGGTATGCAGACATTCTCAATGGCAGTGAATTCGGGAAGGAGCTGGTGAAACTGAAAGACAAATCCGATATTGGTGTTCCTGAAAGCTGCAAGAGCTTTGCCTCTTAACCTGCCTGTATCGGTGGTGTTGTATGAAACCGTTCCGCTGTCGGGTTTATCGAGTGTGCCGATTATCTGAAGAAGAGTGGTTTTTCCGGCTCCGCTGGCACCGACGATTGAAACTACTTCCTTATCTTTTATTTCAATATCAATTCCCTTCAGGACTTTTAGTTCCCCATATGATTTTGTAATGCCAATGGTTCTAATCATAACTGTTATTTAGGGAAGTGAATGAATTGACTTAATTCAGGATTCTGAAAACTAGTCTGAATGAAAGTTACCATGCAACAAAATCATCAGTCAGTGATAGTCGTACTTATAATAGTTGTCATCAGGTTCGTTGATGGGCCTCTGATAAGTACTTTTACTTTCACCTGTGTTTGTTTCAATATTATCTTTCGCCTCGTTTACGTCCTTCTCAATACTATCCTTAACTTCGTTTACCTCAGTCTCCAGATTTTCTTTCACTTCGTTAACGTCCTTGTCAATACCACTCTTTAAAATCGTTTACCCCCTTCTGCAGATCATCAGTGACCTCATTTACATCTTTCTGAATATCCTGCGAGATATCATTCACCTGGCTGCTTATTGAATTTGTAACATCGTTAAAATCCTTTCTGATATCGCTGGTGCTCTCTTCGAACTCACGTTTGATATCATCGGTGGCTTTCCTGAAATCGCGCATCCCCTTTCCGATTCCTCTGGCTATCTCCGGCAGTTTATCTGCACCGAAGAACAATAAGTGCCACAATGATGATGACAAATATTTCCTGACCGCTCATTTAAATAGTGCTTCAATTAATGCATAAAAGAATAATTACAAAGGTAGAAAAAATAATACTTATTAAGATTCAGACATTCTATCTTTCTTTTACCTGTCTATTCAGACAGGTCAATAAATAAAAAGGGGGCTTTAAAAAGCCCCCTGAAAATATTTCAGAATGATAGTTTACGTCTTTATTCCGGTCTTTCTTGTTGCATCATAAACAATTGATGATGCAATGAAAATTGAGGAGTAAGTACCTACTATTATACCGATAAGCATTGCAAAAAGGAATCCCCTGAGTGTCACTCCGCCTAGGAATATCATAGCAAAAAGTACCATTAATGTCGTCATACCTGTATTCAGTGTGCGGCTAAGAGTATCGTTCATGGCCAGGTTGATAACTTCACCAACCGGGCGTTTCCTGTGAAGAGGAAGGAATTCCCTCAACCTGTCGAATACTACAACCGTATCGTTTACGGAATAACCGATTATTGTCAGAATACAAGCTATGAACGATTGATCGACATCCATTGTGAACGGCAGTCTGCCCCAGCAAAGAGAATATATTCCAATTACAATTATTGTGTCATGTGCAAGTGAAGCCAGTGCGCCGAGGCCATATTGCCAGTTTTTGAAACGCATGAAGATATAGAAAAACATTACGATCAAAGAGACTCCTACAGCCCATGCTGCCCTCGATTTCATGTCTGCTGCAATTGTCGGGCCTACAGTTTCTGAACTTCTCTTGTATTTTGAAAGGAATTGTTCTTTTGTAACATCATTCCCAACCATACCTTTCAACCCGTTATAGAGGGCGGTTTCAATCTCATTATCCACGTTGGTTTCGTTTATTTTATATTTTGTGGTTATTCTGACCTGTTTATCATTTCCGTACGTTACAACCTGCGGAGCTTCTCCAAACGCCGCAACAAGATTTTTGGCAACATCAGCTGTTTTTACAGTCTGATCAAACTGGACGACATAAGTACGGCCACCTGAAAAGTCGATCCCAGGATTAAGTCCTCTGGTTACAAGTGAACCGATGCATATCAGTATTATTCCACCTGAGATAAAGTAAAATATTTTCCTCATACCCATAAAATCGATATGAGTGTCTTTAAGAATATTTGCAGTTATCTTAATTGAGAATGACAGTTTTGCATTTCTCTTGAGCAGCCATTCATAAACAAGGCGGGTAACATAAATTGAACAGAACAGCGATGCCAGGATACCGATTACCAGTGTTGTGGCAAATCCTTTTATCGGACCTGTACCAAAAATGTACAGAATGACGCCTGTCAGAAGGGTTGTGATGTTTGAGTCGAGAATAGCAGACATTGATCCCTTATAACCATCCGCAATAGCAAGTTTTACACCTTTGCCGGACCGGAGCTCCTCACGGATCCTTTCAAATATAAGTACGTTCGCATCAACCGACATAGCCATCGAAAGGATCATACCTGCAATACCCGGGAAAGTAATTATCGCTCCCAGCGAAGCAGAAACGCCAATTATCAGGAAGACGGTTGCTACCAGGCCTATATCCGCAACTGTACCTGCACTGCGGCTATAGTAGAATATCATATAAGACAATGTTATAATAAAGGAAATTATGAAAGATATCATACCTGAATTAATGGCTTCTTTCCCCAGACTGGGACCAACAACAGTATCTGATACAATTCTTGCAGGAGCAGGCATTTTACCTGATTTAAGAATGTTTGCAAGGTCGGTTGCTTCATCAATTGTAAAATCTCCCGTCACTTCAGTGCTCCCACCAGTTATTTCATTTATAACTCTCGGATATGAACGGACATAACCATCAAGCAGCAAGTACTATACAGCGATTAACATTTTCCCGGGTCAGCCTGGCCCAGGTTTTAGCTCCTTCGGAACTCATTTGAAAATCAACCTTTACCTCTGAGCCTGTAACTCCTGATGAGGGCCTTGCTCCGGTGATAACATCACCTGAAAGCGGAGCCCTGCCGTCGCGGGTCGTGATTTTTATGGCATGAAGTTCATAAAGCGATTTTGTAGGGTCATATTTGTAAGGATTCTGGCTCCAGGCAAATCTCAGATCGCGCGGGAAAAGAGATTTGATCCGGGCTCATTCGGAGATACTTGTTTACCTGCGCAGTGTCGATACCTGCGGCAAGTCCTACCATTGCAGGAAGGCAAAGGTTGTCCCTGTTCATCAACACGCGGATTAAGGATCCCGAACAATGGATTCTGCAGGTTAAATTCCTCGCGTGTCGATGCTTTAGCCTTAGCTGTATCCTTGCTTATAAGCTCTTCAAGCGACTGGCTTGTCTTTGCAGTATCGGCAGGAGTAGTTCCGGCAGCCGGAGATATTTTTGTCGTATCTGATTTTACGTTGTTTGCCAGGATATCCCTCAAAACGCTATTTGCCTGGATCAGGTAGTTGATAACCTCACTGTTCTCATATGTCTCCCAAAATTCGAGATTAGCCGTTCCCTGAAGAAGTTCACGAACTCTTTTATGATCTTCCACTCCCGGAAGTTCAATAAGAATTCGTCCCCTTGTGGAATCTGGGTAATATTTGGCTGTACAACACCAAAACGGTCGATCCTGTGTACGCAGAATATTAAATGCGTTTGTTATTGCACTTGATACTTCAGTGTCAAGAACTTTAAGTACCTCTTGATTTGAAGAATTAAAATTGATCCTGTCCCTGAGTTCAACAGTCCCGAATATTGCAGCCAGTTTGGCATTAGGATCGATCTCCTGGAAAGTCCTGCCGAAAAGATGTAAGGTAATCAGCTCCCTGCCTGCGTTTGATACTCAGCCTTTGTGCGGGCCAGAGCTTCGGTAAATGTTTTGTCAGTACTGTAATTTGAAAGAGCTTTTAAAATATCTTCAACCGATACCTCAAGAATGACGTTCATTCCGCCTTTCAGGTCAAGGCCGAGATTCATCTCCTTTCTCTGAACTTCCTTGAATGTATAACCCAGGTAACTCCATTTTTCCTTGGGCAATGCCGAGATTGAATCAGTGTACTTGTGCTGTTTTACCAGATCACCTTTTGCATATTCCCGTGCATCTTTTCTGACTTTATAAGTTGCACCTGTAAATGAAAGCTGGTAAATACATACCAGTGCCAGAGCAATCGCCAGAATCGTAATAACTGCTTTGTTTTGCATTTGTCTCTATTTTTGGATTATTGAGGTATTTTTTCAGAATATTCATTATTGAGGCGCAAAGATATTAATTTTTTGTAAAAAAATTTATAAAATAATAGGGACATTGCATGCAATGTCCCTATTTCAAAAAAAGAATGTTTCTCTTTTTATTCAAGCAGTTTCTCAAACTCAGTTTCAAGTGGTTTCCTGTTCAGAAAATCGAACAGGGCAAGACTGCGTATATTATAGTAATAGTTCCAGTAGTCCTGCAAAGCCTGAATAAAAGCTCGTCTGTTCTGGTCTTTTTTCGTGTCAGCGTTGTTCAGCTCAAGGATGGCAATCTTGCCAATCAGAAATCTCTGTTTTGTCACTTCGTACATTCTCATAGCGACAGTATCTGATTTGGCTGCAACCGCGACCTGTGCCTTCTGAAGGTTGAACTGCTCAACATCGAGTATAAGGTTCTGTTCAAAGTCGACCAGAGCCTGATCTGATGTAACCTGAGCAAGGTCAAGGTTATACTGGGCCACTTTGTATCTTCCGCGGCCAAGTCCCCAGTCAAGGATCGGTACGGTTATTCCCAGCCTTATGTTCTGCTGCTGGTTTGAGTTCTTATAGGCCAGATCAAAATTGGAATCCTGATCCCTTGTACCAAAAGATGCTATAAGGTTCGCATTAAGTCCCTTTTCGGCTTTTGCCTGAGCAACACTGCTCTGCGCTGTCAGGACAGTAAGCTGCTGATTAAGTATTTCAGGATTATTGGCCTTTGCCAGCTCAAGCACTTCCTGAGAGTTAACCTGCAATGGAGGAATTTCAGTTGGCAGGATAAGCTCAAGTCTTACATTATCGGTGAATCCCAGGAATGATTTCAAGCGGATCTCCCTGTCGCGCAGGTTCATTTCAGCTGCTTTCCTGGCAGTTTCAGTATTAAGCCATGAAAGCTGAAGCTCAAGCAATTCATTCTCAGCAATGGTTCCAAGCTGAAACCTTCCCTGTGCTATCTTGTAAAGAGTATCTGCATTTGCAAAGTTCATCTCGGCTATCTGCTTGTTGCTTTGAGCCAGTGCCAGTGAGAAAAAATTCATAACAGCCTGTGAGTGGACAGCTTCTATATTAGAAAGGTATGTCTGTTTGGCCGCTGAATATTTAAGCGGTTCAGTTTTTTTCTGCCATCTCAGCGAATTATACCTGAATAACGGTTGAGTCAATCCAATACTTACTGGTACCGTAATATAATTACGTGTTTTTCTTTCAAAATCATTTTCCAGTGTCAGATCAGAATTCAAAGAGATTGTCCCGCCAGTTAAACCTATATTCTGGGAAAGTGCAAGGGATCCCAGGTTGCGCAAAATGTTGGTGGATTTATAATCCCAGGTATTAAGCTGCGAATTCCAGACCCTTTCAAACGCTGTGCTGTAATACGGGGTTGTTCCGGTAAGTGTCAGCGAGGGCCTGTATTCAGCCTTGAATGTGCGGTATTGCCAGTAACTTGCACGGAACCTGTTTTTAGCCATAAGAGCATTTGGTGATTGCTCCTCTGCGAGTCTCATCACGTCATCCAGAGTAAGTTTTTTTAATTCCTGTGAATTGGAATTCTGAAATGGAAGCAGAAACAAACTTATTGTCGCTAATAATAATAACTTCTTCATTTTTAATATTTTATTCGTATCTTAATGATTCAATAGGATCTTTTTCAGATGCATCTTTTCGCCGGCCGGTAACCAAAAACAACACCGACTGCTGCTGATACTCCGAAAGCAATAAATATGGAAAAGAATGATACAATGGTCGTAATGCCTGCAATCTGTTCTATCAGCTTAGCCATAACGAATCCAAGGAATATTCCAATGAAACCACCGGTGACGCTTATGAGCACGGCTTCGGAAAGAAACTGGACAACAATATCCATTTTTTTGGCGCCAATTGCCATCCTTGTGCCTATCTCCTTTATTCTCTCCATCACAGAGGCATACATGATATTCATGATGCCTATTCCGCCCACGAGCAGGGAGATACTTGCGATGACACCAAGAACAATATTGAAAATATCCTTTGTCCTTTCCTGCTGTTTAAGAAGAAGCTCGGGAACAGTGATCTCAAAATCCTTAACGTTTGTATGACGCCTTATAAGCATCCGGCTAAGTATTTCAGTGCTCGCATTAAGCTGTTCCGTTTCAGAAACCTGTACAACTATCCTGTCGAGCTGATTATAGTTAGTTTCAGCATTTGTGGAGGCATCAGAACTGCTGACCACAATACGTGCCATTCCGCCCATTCCTCCGGGTCCGCCCATGATCATAATATTTGAAGAAGCTTCAGATGCCAGTTTTGTATTGACCAGCGCCCTGTTCTGATATCTGAGGAGCATCGTCTGGATCGGGATATAAATATTATCGTTGTAAACATTAACACCCTTTTCTTCAAATCCGGTCAGGCTGACATTTGTTTTTTGCAGAACGCCTATAACTTTGAGCCATATCCCGTTGAACTTTATATACTGTCCGATAGGTTCTATCTTGCTGAAGAATTTTGCCCGGATATTTGCTCCGATTATGCAAACCTGGATTCCGTTCTCTTCCTGGTAATTGTTAAAAAAGGTCCCTGAAACAAGCGGCAGGTTGTACAGGTAGAAATAGTCGTTTGAAACACCTACCAGCTTGGCAGTATATTTAACCCCGTTCATCATTGCAACAGAGTTGAATGAGATTTCAGGACTGATCCGCTTGACTGACGGCAGGGTTTCACGAATGGCATCCACATCGAGCATGCTCAAACCTCTCGAGAATTTCTTGGTTTGTTTTTCCGTGTCCTCAGAACTTGAGGAAGTCTGATCCTGCACAATCGGATTGATGAGAATATTATTAACTCCCACCATTTTCATCTGTTCCATGATCTCCTGCTTGGCTCCTTTTCCGATTGCCAGCATAGCGATAACTGCAGCAACACCGAAGATTATACCAAGAGCCGTAAGCATCGATTTGAGCTTGTTGGAAACTATAGATTCAACGGCAATTTCTATGTCGTGAAAATATCTGAAGAAGAATTTAAACATAATTTAAGTGTTTAAAAATTAATTCTGATTTGAATTTGGTGTTCCCGGAGGAGGATTCTGTCCGGTCTGTCCCTGCTGATTGAAATTTCTGCGCCTGGCCGATGTATCCCTTCGCATATTCTGCATTCTCTGCCTCATCTCCGGATTATTCTGCATCATTCTTCTGAATGCGGCAGTATCTCTCTGGCCACCCTGGCCGCCAGACCACCTGCACCACCCATAGTTCCGCCCTGTGGCATATTGCCTCTCATCTGCTGAAAACGCTGCATCATTTCAGGTGTCATTCCTTCCCTCCCTGGAAATCCTCCCCTGCTCGTTAGCCTTTGCAGCCTCTTCCTTTGCTTTCCTTTCCTCTTCTTTTTTTGCCTTGGCACGCTCCTGGTTCACAGCAATGAGATCCTGTCCGGCCAACTTGAATTTATCAGGATTTTCCGGAGTACTCAGATAGATCATCGTTCCGGCTTCCAGTCCCTGCTCAATCACAACATTATTTTCATTCTCTTCACCGGTAACAACAATCTGCTTATTTCCTTTTTTAGTATAGACAAACGGAATACTGTCGACACCGAGCTGAACACTTTCGAGCGGGACATATGTAACATCCTCAATAGTCTTGGTAATGATCTGGTTGCCGGTAGTCATTGAAGGTCTCAGTATAGGATCAGATCCGTCAACCTTGATCACCACTTCAAATACCTTTGCATCGGCATTCGGAAGTTGTTCTCCGATATTTGCAACAGATGAAACAACTCCGGTATAAGATTTTTCAGGAAAAGCATCCACAAGAAGTTCAACCTTTTGTCCGGCTTTGACTTTGCTTACATCAATCTCATTAACATATGTCTTTGATATCATCGACGACATATCGGGCAGTGTCGCAACAACATTATCCCATGGGGATATTGAAGATCCGACTTTTCTTTTTGCATTTGTCCTGTCTCTTTTATAAATCACCATCCCGTCGGAAGGAGCATAAATGGTGAATTTTGACAAGTACTGCCTGCAGATCAGATACTCTCTGCCGTTGTTCCGAAAGGTTGAACTTAATTGTTTTCATATCGGACCGTGCCTGTTCAACCTTAAGGGAATAGCCCTTTATTGCCTGTTCGAGCGAACGTTTTGCCTTGTCGAGGGAAATCTCTGCCTGCCTGATTGTTGTCGGAGGTTCAAATTTCGACTGCTCAAGGGTTATTTCTGCCTCTTCAACCGAGAATTTAAGATTCTTGATATTATCACGCAAATCACTGAGAGTAACTGCAGTATCAAGCATTTTAACCTCAAGATTGGATTCCTGGGTTGTAAGCCTTTCAAGTTCATCCTTAAGTGTATTGTCAAAAGATGTCCTGTCGAGGGTGGCAATAAAATCGCCTGCTTTGACCTGTGTTCCTTCAGGCACCAGATCAGTTATTTTTATCTCCAGTGCCCTGATCTGCCTGCTCTGGGTAAAGTCGGGGCCGGTAATATCCTGCGAGTTCTCAGCCTGCAGTTCACCTGTGGTGGATACAACTATCTCAAACTGACCTTTTTTTGCTTCTACATACAGATTGGCAACATCTTTCTTTTTTGAGATTTTGCCAATAACAATCAAGGCTATTATTGCCAGAACTGCAACAATACCTGTAATGATAACTGATTTTTTCATCGAAATTATGCCTATTAATTTTTAAGTTTCCTGAACTGAATTCTTTGCAAAAGTATTTAAATGTACTGTATTCAGTAAAAGATTTAACATCTTTTAAGGTTTCGGTTTTTGTGTCTTACGGATTAAAGACATTTATCCTGTTATATTTATTCCGGACACTCAGGAAAAAAAAGAGAATTATTTGATTTTTTTAACAATTGCGATAACGGTGTCAGCCAGATTTTCAGCCTCTTCAACTGTTCTCCCTTCGGCATAAATTCTTATTACAGGTTCGGTATTTGATTTGCGGATCTGCACCCAGCCTTCTTTGTGCTCAATCCTCATACCATCTCTTTCATCGATCTCATGACCGCTGAATTGTTTCCGTGACTTTATCAAGTACAATTTTGAAATCGACACCGGCAGCAAGGTCAAGCTTTTTCTTTGCAATATAGTAATCAGGATAAGTTCTCCTCAGTTCCGAGCATTTCATCCTGCTTTTTGCCAGATGTGAAAGGAAAAGGGCTATACCGACAAGGGCATCCCTGCCATAGTGAAGTTCGGGATAAATAACACCTCCGTTGCCCTCTCCGCCTATTACTGCTTCCCTTTTTTTCATCTCCTCAATAACATTTATTTCCCCTACGGCTGCAGTATAGTAATGTCCTCCATGTTTTTCAGTCACATCTTTCAGTGCCCTTGTGGATGAAAGATTGGATACAGTGTTACCTGATTTCCTGCCCAGAATATAATCGGAAACTGCTACCAGAGTATACTCCTCTCCGAACATTGATCCGTCTTCACATATAATTGCAAGCCTGTCAACATCCGGATCAACGACAAAACCCACATCAGCCTTTGCTTTCGCTGTCAGGGCTGAAATCTGGGTGAGATTTTGCGGAAGCGGTTCAGGATTATGTGCGAAATTACCGTCAGGGGTAGTGTTAAGTTCAGCAATTTCTCTGACACCAAGCGATTTGAGCAGAGCCGGGGACAATAATACCTCCGACCGAGTTTACACAGTCAATTGCAACTTTAAGATCAGCGGCTTTGATAGCATCGCGGTCGACCATTTCAAGTGCAAGCACCTGATCTATGTGGACCCTGACCCCATGAATCATCATGAACATAAGATCCGAAATTGTCAAGAGGTGCAAAATTGAAATCCTCCGATTCGGCAATATTCAGGAGATCAATCCCGTCGGCCGATGAAAGGAATTCACCCTTTTCATTCAGTAGTTTTAATGCATTCCATTCAGCCGGATTATGACTTGCGGTTATGATTATCCCTCCATGCGAACCTGTTCCGGTAACTGCCAGCTCAACCGTAGGGGTCGTCGCAAGACCAATATCCGTAACATCAATTCCAAGACTTCTCAAAGTATTAACTACAAGATTGTTTACCATAGCTGCCCGATCTTCTTGCATCACGGCCGATTACTACCATAAGTTTCTTTTTATCATGCCTGCGGCTCAGCCATGTTCCATATGCTGAAGCAAATTTTACAATATCGACCGGTGTAAGGTTTTCTCCCGGTTTTCCACCAATAGTTCCCCTGATTCCTGAAATAGATTTTATTAATGGCATAGACTTGAATTTTGAGTGCAACAAAGGTGCAAAAAAAACCCGAAATCATAATATTGTCAAATAATTGTACCTTTGGAGCCTGAATAAAAAACTAATATGGAATACAGGAAACCTGCACGGCAATCCGGGGCAGGAAAAGAAAAGCCGGTCCCCAAAGTACGGAAAGGAAGTTGATGAGAAGATCAGGCTCAACAGATTTATTGCCCACAGCGGTGTCTGTTCACGAAGGGAAGCAGATGAACTGATCAGTAATGGCTTAATAACGGTTAATGGCAAGGTGGTTACAGATCTGGGGACAAAAGTTTCGGTCAGTGATGATATAAGGTATAAAAACAAGAGGCTCAGTGCAGAAAAAAAGGTTTACATACTGATGAACAAACCAAGGGGATATGTCACTACAGTTGAGGATCCTCATGCCGATCAGACAGTTCTTGACCTGATAGGTGATGCCTGCACTGAAAGAGTCTATCCTGTCGGCCGTCTCGACAAGGCTACAACAGGAGTCCTTCTTCTTACAAATGATGGAGACCTTACAGGAAAACTAACTCATCCCAGATATAAAAGGAAAAAGATTTACCATGTATTTCTCGACAGAGCCGGTTACCAGAAATGATCTTATACCTGCTTACTGAAGGTGTTGAGATTGATGGCGAAATGATAGTTGCAGACGCAGTGTCCTATGCAGATGCAGAAGACAAAACACAGATAGGCATTGAGATTCACTCCGGTCAGAACAGGATCGTCAGAAGGATATTCGAGAAGCTTGGATACAAGGTTAAAAAGCTTGACAGGGTCTATTTTGCAGGACTTACAAAGAAGAACCTGCCCAGGGGTAAATGGAGGTTCCTGAACGATAAGGAGATCAACATGCTGAAAAGGGGAATATTTTAACCGGGAAAAATGAGTCACAGATCTGGTTTTGTAAATATCCTGGGAAATCCCAACGTGGGAAAATCAACAATAATGAATGCCCTTGTAGGTGAGAAGCTTTCAATAATAACTTCCAAAGCACAGACAACCCGTCACAGGATAATGGGCATAGTCAACGGAGACGATTTTCAGATAGTCTATTCTGATACACCGGGAATACTTAAACCAAGGTACAAGCTTCAGGAGTCGATGATGACTTTTGTCAACATTGCCCTTACTGATGCTGATATAATACTTTATGTCACCGATGTCACTGAAAAAACTGAAGATGAAAGCGGTATACACGGCTAAAATAAGAGAATCGGGGATCCCTGTTATTGTTGCAATAAATAAGATTGACTTAAGCAACCAGGCTAGATCTTGAGTGGATTGCCGGAATATGGGAAAAGAAATTTCCGGATTCGCCCGTTATCCCGGTTTCAGCCCTGAAAAGGTTCAACCTTGATACTCTGCTGAATGCAGTAATAAGCAAGCTGCCTGAAGGTGCTCCATATTTTCCCAAGGATCAGCTTACTGATAAATATGAGAGATTCTTTGCCTCCGAAATAATCAGGGAAAAGATCCTGATGAATTATCAGAAAGAGATCCCTTATTCTGCGGAAGTGGAAATAGAAAGCTTCAAGGAAGAGGAGAAAATAATACGGATCAGAGCATTGATACATGTTACGCGCGACAGTCAGAAAGGAATAGTCATCGGGCATAAGGGAGAAAAATTGAAAAAAACCGGGACAGAAGCACGCCTCGACATGGAGGAGTTTTTCGGAAAGAAAGTATTTCCTGGAATTGTACGTTAAAGTCACAAAGGACTGGCGTGATAAGCCGCAGGAACTAAAGAGATTCGGATACAGATGATTATTAAAGCTGACAGTGTTATGAGCAGGATTGTGGCAATAGTAGGCAGGCCGAATGTTGGGAAGTCAACACTTTTCAACAGGTTGACCGAATCGAGGGAAGCGATCGTAGATGAGGTAAGCGGCGTCACCCGCGACAGGAATTATGGTACCTGTTTCTGGAACGGGATCAATTTTTCAGTAATTGACACGGGCGGTTATGTCAGGAACTCAGATGATATTTTCGAGGAGGAAATAAATAAGCAGGTCACTGTTAGCAATTGACGAAGCTGATATTATTCTCTTCATGGTCGATGTTACAATCGGAATTCACGATCTTGATTCCGGTGTGGCTGATCTTTTAAGAAGAACCGGTAAAAAAGTGATACTGGTGGTCAACAAGATTGATAATAACGAAAGATTGGCTGATGCCACCGAATTCTACAAGCTCGGCCTTGGCGATTATTTTCCGCTAAGCTCAATAAATGGAAGCGGAACCGGAGATCTTCTCGATCAGATAGTGAAAGATCTTCCTGATCAGCCTGTTGAAGAAGTGCCTGAAATTCCAAGGGTTGCAATCGTCGGCAGGCCGAATGTCGGCAAATCATCACTTGTAAATTCACTTCTGGGAGAGGAACGGAACATTGTCACTCCACTTGCCGGAACTACCCGTGATTCAATATACACCAGGTACAATAAGTTCAACCACGATTTTCTTCTTGTCGATACTGCAGGATTAAGGAAAAAGGCGAAAGTAAGCGAAGATATTGAGTTCTACTCGGTTATGAGGGCAATACGGACAATCGAAAGCTCTGATATCTGCCTTCTTCTGATTGATGCCACCAGGGGGATAGAAGCACAGGACCTTAACATAATATCCCTGATCCTGAAGAATAACAAGGGGATGATCATACTCGTCAACAAGTGGGACCTTGTTGAAAAAGAGAACAATACCGCACTTCAGACCGAAAAGGATATACGCAGCAAAACGGCTCCCTTTACCGACTATCCCGTACTTTTTATCTCCGCCACAAACAAACAGCGCATCCACAGGATCCTTGAAACTGTCGACAAGGTAAATGAAAACAGGAACAGAAAGATACCCACTTCTGAACTGAATGATGTCCTTCTGGAAATAGTGCATGATAATCCTCCGCCGTCAGCAAGGGGTAAATATATCAAGATAAAGTATGTAACGCAACTGCCGGTTTATACTCCTTCATTTGCATTTTTCTGCAATTTCCCCGAGTATATCAAGGAGCCTTACAAAAGGTATGTTGAAAACAGGATGAGAGAGAAATTTGACTTTTCCGGCGTGCCGATAAGAATATTTTTCAGAAAAAAATAACTTACTTTGGTGTGGTTTTTGTGCAAAAAGATGTATTATCTGAAATCAATGAAAATTAAAGTTGTCCCGGCAATCGTGATTTTTTCCCTTCTTGTACTGGCTTCCTGCGGGAAAATTGAGACTTTACCGCCTGAACCGCATATTGAATATACAAGCTTTACAGTTTTTGATACAACGGATCTTCTGGGCAACACAATAATGGGAGGAAGGCTTAAATTCTATTTCGAGGACGGCGATGGCGATCTTGGTCTGGCTGTTCCTGAAGATACTGAGCAAGCCGATACCATAAATCTATTTGTCAGCCTCTTCAGGATGAATAATGGTAAGATATCTCCTGCTCCTGATAATGACCCATATTAAACCAACAGGGTTCAGGATCCCTTACATGGAAAGGACCGGACAGAACAAAATATCTAAAAGGCGACATTTCCGTTGTCTTCTTCTATCTTTTCTATTACAAAGGAAGATTCTATCAGATATGATTTTAATATAAAGGACAGGGCAGGCAATATTAAGCAATATCTGTATCAACCTCAGTGATACCGGTTTTCTATCCAGGTGTCTATGAAAAGTAACCTTGCTTAAACTTTCACTCCCATAAAGAGGATATCATCAACCTGGTCATAATTACCCTTCCATTCCATGTAGAACTTTGCAAGGGCAGCTTCCTGCTCGTCGACCGGCAGAGTGTATATATTTTCGATGAATTTCTTCAAACGTGCAATTTTCATTTTCTTGCCATCGGGTCCGCCAAACTGATCAGGAAGTCCGTCAGTGAACATGTAGATTGAATCGCCTTCATTCAGATAATACTCCTGGTCATCAAAGTATTTCTGCATAACCGTCTGTCCGCCGACTGAAGCCCTGTTGCCTTTGATATAATACGATTCACCTCCCATTACTATAAGAACGGGCCTCATTGCTGAAGCGAACCTGACATGCCTGTTCTTAAGCGTAAACTCGCAGACAATTATATCCATCCCGTCATTTGATACTCCCACCTCAAGATTCTGGTTAAGTGTTGAGAAGATCTGTTTATCAAGCATTGTAAGGATTTCCGAAGGTTTGGTTATGCGCTGCCTTGAAACGATATCCTGCAGGAGTGTTGAGCCAATCATTGACATGAATGCTCCAGGTACTCCATGTCCTGTAGAATCGGCACAAACAAGTATGAATTTATCATCGTCGAGCTTATCAAACCAGTAAAAATCACCGCTGACAATATCGCGCGGATAAAACATTACAAAAGCATCCTTGAAATGCTCCTTAAGCCGTTTCAGATCGGGAAGGATGCTCGACTGGATCCTCCTTGCATAATTAATACTGTCGGTTATCTCAAGGTTCTGAGCCTCAAGTACAGTTTTCTGCTTCATAACAACCTTGGTCCTGGCCTCAAGTTCCGTCTCGAGGTATTCCTGGATCTTCTTCTGTGCCTTTTCGCGTTCACGGATAATCAACTATTACAATCCCCACTGCAATTCCGAGAAGTGACAGGATAAACCACCATGTTCTCCATACCGGTTTTTTAATATTGATTTCAAACGCAAGCGGATTCTCCTGTGTCAGACCATCCTCATTCACCGAGATAAGATTGAATTTATATCTGCCATCGCTCAGATTATAAGTGACTTCGCGTGAAGCAGATGCTTTCTGTCCAGTCGTCATCATAATTTTCGAGGTAAGTGCTGTAATATACCTTTTCCGGATTGCTGAAATTTATTCCTGTGAAATTCACCCTGACATTGTAGCGTTTTTTGTAAGGGAGGGAGTATGAAGCCTGGTAAGGATATTCAACATCATTAATTGTTACCGAGTTAATATTGTTTAAAGGAGCGCTACGGACTTTGTGATCCTTCAGCCTGTCATATATAATGACACCTTCGGTCGTACCAATGAATATTTTTCCGTCGGGTGATTCGTAAATGCCGCCTTCATTGCATGTTCCGCCATTAGCGAAATCAGTGCTATATACCTTTGTTATCCCGGTTTTCTGATCATATTTCGAAATGCCCCTCTCATGACCTATCCAGATGTTGTCTTCCTTGTCTGCAAGTATGCTGTTTGTGTAGTTCGAAAGCAATCCGTTTGCAGTGCTGAGCGATCTCACCGAATCTCTGTAACACTCAAAAATACCGTTACCCTGCGTTGCGGCCCAGATAATTCCATTGTTGTCGCTGGTAAGGGCAACAACCTTATTCAGAAGAATCCCGTACATTGATGCATCGGAAGCAATTATCCCCGAATCAAGATCAATCCTGTAAAGCCTGTCGCTTTCCGTTGCAATATAACCACTACCATCTTCCGCAAGAAGTATCTGGTTGATGCTTTTTGGAGGGAGACCATTATTGACGTTATAAGATTTTTTCAAAGCTTTTGTCTGCCGTGAAACAATGTACACACCGTTTAGGGTTGCCAGCCAGATATTATCACCATCTATCCTGATACTTGAAATATAATCAGCGCCTGTGTCTCCTGACTTGTAAAACTGAGTTATTTCGCCTGATTTGCTTTTCATATAAAGACCTGAACCTTTGGTTCCGATCCATATATTATCATTATCATCAATATAATAGGAGTTTATCTCATTACGTCCCGACTGGACCGGCATTGAAGTGAATGATAATGTTTTCCCCTCCGTCAGGTTGTATATATAGAATCCTGCAGGAGTTCCAAGAAGATAATCGTTTCCCAGCTTACCTGAAAAAATTATGCTTTTAGGTTTATTGCTTTCACCAGGGATATGAAACTCAAACGAGTCGGAAGTCAAAATTGAGAGACCGTCACCATTGAAGCCCATCCATATATTCTGCTCAGCATCTTCAAAGATAGTCAATACATTATCCCCTGCAAGCCCTGAAGCTTTATCCAGATAATGAACCGCAACCAGGGAATCGGAGTTGTTCATGAACTGCATTTTTACAGCACCTGTTCCTCTTGTTGAAACCCAGACATTATTTTGTGAATCCTCAATAATTGAATTTACTGAAAGAGTCTCCAGTCCCGGAAAGCCGCTGAAACGGGATAAAATTCCATTATTACCGGCTGATTGAAAACGGAATAGTCCATTGCCGTCAGTGCCTATAATAAATCCGGAACCGGTTTTCATCCGGTGTATTGACATTATTCTTGAATAGTCAAAACCATTTACAATACCTTTTGTAACAAGCGAGTCTCCCTCAATTTTGCAGATCATTATGTTTTCCTGGGTTCCGAAAAGTACTTCGCCTGATTCTGCAAAAGCTGCAGAAAAAATTGTGGGATCAGGACTGAAAGAGATCATTTCAGATTCACCAGGTTTTGCAGGATCGATCCTGAAAACAGGTTTTCTCTGGGCAATCACATAAATTTTCCCGTCAGACCCTTCAAGTATTGAACTTATTTCTGTTCCTGACGCATTTGGCAAGACGGTTTTTTCAAGAACCCTGCCGGCAGTATGAAAAAGTGTTCCGTCATTACATCCGAACCAAAGATTTCCCTTTTTGTCTTTGATTGAAACAGTCGGATAACGTCCGGCTGAGGAATCAGGAAACTGGACTTTATAGAAACTCGAATCCATCAAACCGTGAAAGTCCTTCGGTGGTCCCGACCCAGAGATATCCGCTGTTATCCTGAATGAGTGTATAGATAACCTTGCTCGGAAGGTTGTTCTCAACTCCGTAATTTCTGAACCTGTATGCCTGGCCAAACGATAATTCTGCAAATAAAAGTAAGCACACCAGTGTGCTGAATCTGATTTTCTGAACGAAATAAAACTTCATTTAAGCTTTCCCCTATTTTTGTTTTTTCCTAACGGTAATAACCGGCTGATAAACCGGGACACCTCCGATTGGTGAGCTGAAGAACTGAAGAGCATCGCCACGCTGGTTCTCGAGCGAAACAACTACATTATTGTTCTTCACCACGAACTCTTGTTTTTTGTGAAACTGGAAATCAAGTGATTTCCCGATTTCTGCCTCTTCAACCGGAATCTGGGATATTTTTTCATCATCTTCATTTGATACCGGTAATGGGATTCCCTGTTTGTAGGTCGAAACAACCAGGATTACTCCATCATCATCCCAGTCAAAATTTCTCTGTTTTATTGATACTATTCCCGTATCTACGTATGGATATATATGTGAAACACTTTTATTTTCGTTCCACATCCTGAAAGTATATTCATAAGTGAATGCATTTGCCCCTTCAATAGGAAGATCACTGTTTGCGTCACGGCTCAGAAAATACCTGTATAAATTTCCATCATCACCGGATATTCCTTCACATACGATCTTGAAAATATAACTTTTCCATTTTTCATTATAATCCCCTTCGGTAGGGTTGAACGGACCGAATGAATAATATTTGTTATCATATGTGGCTTCATTACCGAATACCTTTGATGCAAGGAGGTTGCCCTGTCTGATAATTATCTGAGTTCTTCAGACCTCTCGAAGCAATGTTTTTATCCGGATCCACCCCTTTGCCTCCATAAACCGAGAACATGGTTTTGGTATCAAATAAACCCTGTATTTCATCATTTTCCCCCCCGCAATCCGGATCAAACACCTTAATATAAAACTGCCTGTTAAAATCCTTTGGTATAGTGAAGAAGAATACCGAACTGAAATCATCATCTCCCCATGAAGTCTCACCATTTTTGCCAAAAGTGACAAGAAACGGAATATTTTCATCTTTCCCCGGAACTGCCTGTCCAAAGATCTCACCACCTCCGGACAGTGTCAGGGAAAACATCATAGAAATTATTATTTTTAGTATTGCAGTATCAGCTTTCATGAATTGCTATAATGGTATTTATCATTTTCAGGGTTTCCGTTTTATTATTATATTCTTTGAAACACAAGCTTCTCTGATCATTCCGCCCTGCCCTGGTTTTGTCGACACTATCAGCTGAACATTGTAGGTTCCGGGACGATTGAATGACTTTTCGACATTCTTCCCCATTGAAATTGTTTCATCACCAAAATTCCAGTAGTATCGTGAAATATCCCAACCCGGAAGATTGGTGCTGTCAGCGCTGAATTTAATCATACTGCTTATATCGGCATCATTGGAGCACGAAATATAAGGTTGTTCAATATTCTCAACCAAAAGCATTTCAGATTTTTCATTCAGCTTCACCTCTTTAGTGACAAGATTGGTGACATCAAGCTGGACAAGGTATTTTCCGGGTCCATCGTAGCAATGCTCCACAATGCGTCCAGTGGCTTTATTGCCGTCGCCGAACCTCCATTCGAATTTGAAAGGCATTGTATCGTATTTCACTGCATTCTCCTCAACGAATTCATAGCAGTAATTATTTATCTCCAGAGGATTGCATGAAGTTTTCCTGATTATTGTTGTTGTAAATTCATATATGTCATCATTCCTGCGCCTGTTTGATGCGAAATAGCCTTTCTGAAGATCGGGCTGGGCAACAAATGCAAAATCATCGGCACGTGAATTTATTGGTTCGGGAAGTCTGACAGGAGTCTCCCAGAACCGTCAACATAATCGGAACAATAAACATCAAGGCCTCCCATTCCGCCAGGACGATTGGAAGTGAAATAGAGTTTCCCGGAAGAGTGAATACATGGATAATTATCTGTTCCCGATGAATTAACTTTTGATCCTGAGGTTAACGGGCGCACTCCATTCTCCGTTTACTGATTCGCAGAACCAAATATCAGATCCTCCCTGTCCCCCTGGCATATCAGATGCAAAGTAAAGAAATTTGCCATCGGCGCTTATTGAAGGCTGGCCCATGTTATACTGAAGGCTGTTGTATTTAAAGGGCATGATTGAAAGCAGCTGCAAACCGCTAAGTTCAGCTGTAAAGATCCCGCTGTGATTCCTGAACTTCCTGCTTCTTGAAGGAACCCCGGTTTCAATTTCACTGGTGAAATAAACAGTTTTCCCGTCAGGTGCAATACACAGCGGCCCTGTGTTGAACTGGGCGGTCCTGTCGCTTTTTACCGGGTTTGGTCTTGCGCCAGTCGGATGTATCTTTTTTTTCGGCAATATATATACTGTATAGTCTCCGGTCGTCAAAAGAGGTTCGGTCAGTGACTCCGCTCAGCCGCCTGTCGGAACAGAACATTATACCATCCTTCACAATTACAGGAGAGATCTCACTGAACCCGGGAAGGTTGAAAGATAATCTTGTAACTTTATAGGGCGATGTTTCCTGAGCCTGAATACCATTCTCAGACAGAAAGGCAAATAAAATAAATATTATGGTCAATCCTCTTTTCATATTCATCAGAAATATCTGGGATTGGCAGCGCTCACCTTGTACCGGAATTCATACCTTAAAATAAATTCGGTCGATCCTTTTGAATAGGAATTCATCCTTCCGAAAGGATAATCATATGAAAATCCGAACATCAGCTGGTGATTGAGCTGTACCTGCAGGATTCCGACAGCTACCTGTTCCGATACCCTCCATGAGCCTCCTGCCCAGATAAGGTCTGCTATAATAAAGTTGCCATTTATATCAAACTGTGTATAGTTTTCTCGTGTTCTGCAGTGAATAATCGATAAGAACCGATGGCTTGAATTTCAGAACCGGAGCGATAGAAATAAGGGCACCGGCAGAGAACAGGAAGTCATACTGGCTGAAGCTGTGATAGGGAACTGTTGATCCGCTGCTCGTCCGCCTGTAATTCAGGAATGAAGGGATCGCCAGGCCTGCAAAAAACCTGTCTGAGAAATAATAAACGCCCGATCCGACATTCGGAAGCACAAGTGATTTCTCGTTTGACTGGAATACCGGGTCACCAGGATCATTCAGAAGCAAGCCTGTGTAATCGGTATTTGAGAGATCGACTCCTGCCTTGAGACCAAAGGAGATCTTTCCCTTTTTAAGCTTTATATGATAAGCATAACTGCCATAAATACTTGTCGATTTTGTCGCCCCGTACTTCATGAACTGAGCCATCATGCCCAGAGCCACTTTGTCATTCTTCATCGGTGAATGAAATGAAACAGATTGAAGCAGAGGCGATCCGCTCGTTCCCATCCATTGCATCCTGTACGATAAAAAGCCGCTTAAAACCTCGCGTGTTCCGGTATATGCAGGGTTGATCACAAGACCATTCTGCAGGTACTGGCTGTAAACCGGAAATCCAAGGTTTATCCTCGAAGAATCAGGCACCTGGCCGGAAGCCAGATTAAAAATAAAGAGGAACAGAACAGATAAGATCTTGAATCTGCTCAGTGTATTAATTTCGGAATTGTGTTTATGTTTAGTGAAATCAATCATCTCTTAATACCTTTTCAAAACAATAAAGCCGCTTTTCTTGAAAATCTTCGCGTTCCCTTTTGATGTTATCTTCAGAAGATAATAATATGTACCTTCAGGAAGATCAACACCTTTTGAATTCTTGCCATCCCAGTCATTCCATTCATTCCCGTTAAGGTTCGAAGTATGAAACACTTCAGTCCCGGCTCCGTTTATTACTGTCAGCTCCGCGGTCTGGTTTGGCAGGTCGAGCCCGTTTATTCTGAATGTGTTATTATATCCATCCGGATCGTTGTTTGGAGAAAAACCTTCAGGAATAACCAGATCATAAATGGAAACTTCTACTTCATCCTCCATCTTGCAGGCTCCCCTGGTCACGGTCCACAAATAGGTATTCAATCCTTTTGATAATCCGCTGACTTTTGTATCATTATCTGTATCATTTTCAAAACTGCCAGTCCCGCCGACAATTGTCCATTTTCCTGTTCCTCCTGCAATCGGGGGATCTGCCACCAATCTGAACAATATAATCAAACGAGAAGATAGCGGTGTCGGGGCCTGCATAAATTGTTGAGCCCGCTGGCAATGAGTCAAGGACCAGTTCAAGTACATTGGAGGTGCTTGTACAGCAATCACCTGCGCCCGATTTGACTGTCCTCCGGTATTTCATTGTTTTCGTCATCACCGGAGGCTGGTATGTACCGTTCGATTGATTGTTTGTGCCTGCTGCGGCATTCCAGACAATTCCGTCTGAGCTCTGTTCCCACATATATGAATATGTTCCGCTGCCGCCTGAAAGGGCAGGACCCGAAGCCTGGGTAAGAAGTTCCGGAATATTTGATTTGCAGACAGTCTGATTACCTGATATTGTATTATTTGTTATCACAGGCAGAACTGTAATTTTTACAGCTCCGCTCTCTGATGAACATTGCCCCGAAACAGCCCTTCTCCTGAACCAGGTTGTTGCTGTCAGAAGTGACGGCTGATATTGAATTCCGGTAGATGCTGAAATATCTGTCCAGGAAGAATTGTCGGGAGATGATGACCACTGGTACGTATAATTACCTGGGATATTTGTACCTCCCGTTGCAATGACACCTGTAATTCTGTGAGGTGTCGCCCCGCTGCAGAGTGTTGTATCGGCAAGTCCGCCGGCAAGAAGTGATATTATGTTGTTGCTTATTGGCTTATGGACTTTAACTATAACTGATTTACCAATATCTGAACAGGCTGATGAATAGACAATTCTCCTGTACCTGGTTGTATCGGTAAGAACCGGTGGTACAAAATTCTGGTCAGTAACATTAATATATCCTGAAATATCTGTCCATGAATGGTTCTTCGTGCTGTCCTGCCATGTAAAGGTGTATGAGCCGGTCCCTTTTCCGTTTAATGGTGTTGTACCTGTTATCTGTACAGGAGCAGACCCTGAGCATATAGTCTGATCTGCAGGGATTATAAGGTTATTTGTAATGACCGGATATTCATTAAGAAGAACCGGATTGCTTACATTTTTACAAACATCATTGCTTCCTGAAAATACAATCCGCCTGAAATATTCCTGACCGGGGAAATACGATGCAGACTCATCAGGATTATAATTTACTCCATTGCTTGTCCCGGTTGCCGTTACCCATGTTAAACCGTTGGTACTGCTTTCCCAGATATACCTGTATGTATTGTCACCTCCGCCCAGGGTTGGTGTTGCTGAACCCGCCAGGTTGACAAAAGTCATTCCGTTGCAAATTTCCTGTGGAAGCGTAAGTATCGTATTGTTTCTTACTGTATCCAGTACATTTACCCTTACTGAAGTGCTTACATTAATACACGATCCGGAATTTACGGTTCGCCTGTACCATGTCGTCTGAATGAGCCCCGCCGGAGGAAGATAGCTTGCTGTTGATGCAGATGCATCTGTAAATACGGTATTGTCAGTGCTCGATTCCCACTTGTAAGCATATTTGCCGTTCCCGTCCTGAAGAGTCAGAATGGAGTGCAATGCTGAAGCATTCTGTCCGTAGCACAGAGTATCCGGATTGCCTATTACATTATTCTTTATAAATGGATGTACAATAATTCTTACCGGTAAGCTTATATCAGTTATAATACTAGGGGTTGAGTTATCTGTAATAACCCTGCGGAACCATGTTGTCTGGGTCAATAATGCAGGAGGTGTATAATTCTGCTGGTTATTTGTTCCCGATGCTGCACTGAATCCGGCTGTTGCCGAAGTAGTACTGCTCTGCCACTGGAAGGTATATGGCGGAGTACCTCCTACAGGTTGTGTCCCGATGATCTGACCGTAACATTACATTTGAACAAACAGAATCGATCTGATTACCAGTTACTTTTGAGCGTATTGAATTAAACAGGAATCCATTAAGTTTAGGGAAATAATTGTATTTATTTCACCTGTGCCTTCTGCAGGAATTGTGGGTGATGGCGTCCCATAAGCAACCGTGGCACTTGCTAACCGAGGCTGGCAGACTTGAGGTACTCAGCCATATAAGACCTCCTCCTCCACCTCCGCCTTCACCAAAGCCTCCTGTGTTAGTTCCGCCATTTCCTCCAATTGTTGCGATCCCGAGCTGGCTGTTGAATCCCTGGAATGAGAGTGCAACTGAACCGCCTGCTCCTCCGCCACCCGCTCCTGCATCTGACAATGCATTTGCAGCCGTAATTCCATTTGACCTTATAATATGATTATTTCCGTCTATTGAATCAGCAACTATAATTACAATTCCTCCTCCATTTCCTCCGGCTGATGCAGTCGATCCTGACGCCTGTGTTGAAGCGCCGCCGCCGCCTCCGGGGAAAATTCCATTCTGTATGATTGAACCCAGAATATTCATACCGCCATATCCTCCCTCATGAGGATCGTTTCCGCATAATCCAAAAACAAATTTCTCAAGACCTCCGTCACCACCTTTACCGCGGTTTGATCCTCCGCCTCCTCCCGAAAACCATCCGTTGCCGCCACCGCCGCCTGAAAAGTTTCTACCCTGTCCCTTTGCATGGTTGGGGTAGAGCAGTGCTCCGGTGAAATCATGGATTGCCACTCCTTCGCCTTTTAAACCTGCATTATTCCAGGAAAGGTTATATGAATCAAGGCTGTTTGCAGGAACATTTGTGTAAACACATTCACCGATACCGGGAACACCCAATGCACCGGCAAATCCCTGTCCGGTAACATCAATATCTGCATTAAGGGTAAGCTTTCTTCCCCACCATCATTGCAAGAACTCCACCTGTACCTGTTGTACTGTTCCATGGCTGACTGGCCAGAGTAGCTGTCACTGTCGGTGAATCATAAAAGGGACCTGGATAAGCTGAACATTGCCAGCTACATCATAAGTATTGATATAAACATTCCTGGTAAAATCAATTCTTCCGGTTCCGTAATTAACCGATAGAACTCTGAGGAATTCATAGCCACCAGGAGTTCCGATGAGAGTCTGAACATTTATTCCGTATGAATTCATCCACTGTCTGAATGCCCACTCCCTGCATCTGGATAAGCAGGACATAATCATCTGCCGAGAACTGAGTTGCCTGTGCCGGAGAAACAATGACATATCCCGGCACTGATAGAATTTACTTTTGCATATTTGTTTATGATACCGCTTATCGTCTCCTGACTCTTAATGATCACCTACTGCTAAAACTAAATATCAGCAGCAGCATAATTAGCAGTTTATTAATATGGTAAGAGACTCTGTATGTCATTAAAAAACCAAATTACCACTAGTAAACGCTAAAATTGCTAAATAATTGAGAGAAGATCTCAAATTTATGAATTGTGACTATTGATCCCCTGATTTTTCATCCGGTATCATCAACGGGAACTCAATGAAAAACACTGTTCCTTTATCAGTTTCAGATTCAAACCATATTCTTCCGCCGGCATTTTCCACATACCTTTTAACTATTGATAATCCGAGTCCTGTGCCTGATGATTTTGTAGTAAAATTAGGAGTGAACATTTTTTGCTTCAGCGATTCAGGTATTCCGGATCCGTTATCAGAAACAGAGACCAGCACCTTCTCGTTTTTCTTTTCCAGATGGACTTTAATAATTCCCTCCTTGCCCGGAGGTATTGACTGAATTCCATTTTTAATAAGATTGGAAAATATACTGTTTATCTGTTCCTTATCAGCATGGATCATCTATTTTTTCTGTATGAGGAGATCCTACCCTGAACGAAATATTATCGCTGTTCTTGAAAAGTTCCAGTGTGGTCTTTATCTGTTCCAGAAGGTCAACATCAACCGGATTTGCTTCAGGTATCTTGGCAAATGAAGAGAATGCTGAAGCTATCGATGAAAGATTGTCAATATATTCTATCTGATTCTTTGTAAATCTTTCCAGTTTTTTCTCAAATCCCGGAACTCCGTCGGTCCACGATTTAAAGAGCTGCTGGATATTAAGCTTCATTGGTGTCAGCGGATTCTTGATCTCATGGGCGATTTGCTTCGCCATTTCCCGCCAGGCATATTCCCGTTCAGAATTTGCAAGCTTCTGGGCGCTCTGGTCCAGTTCATCAACCATGCGGTTATACTGCTTTACAAGTTCTCCGACTTCATCGTTTCCCTTATAGGAAAGATGTTCACTTTTCTTTCCAAGCTCCACAGATGCAAGCCTGCTGCTCAGCACTGCCAGTGGCGATGTAAGACGCCCGCTGATAAATACGGCAAGGCTCATGGCTATAACTATCAGGAGAAGGGTAAAGTTAATAACTGCAACTATCATGTTTGAAATCTCCCTCGCAAGTACACTCTGCATCCTGAAATAAGGGAGATTGAGATAAGTCAGAACTTCATTCTCGGTGTTATAAAAAGGTATATAGCCTGAAACATATTCAAGACTTC
Source organism: uncultured Bacteroidales bacterium (assembly GCA_963746685.1). Taxonomy (GTDB): domain Bacteria; phylum Bacteroidota; class Bacteroidia; order Bacteroidales; family VadinHA17; genus LD21. Next base: position 230,247 of record CAVVBY010000033.1, on the reverse strand, counting down.
GCTATTTTTTCCTCCTGGAAATATTCACTTTTCCTAAGAATGAAGAGGTTAATAAAGGCAATATTATCCATCCTTTTGCTGATAAGATTGCGGTAAAATATTTCCGGCCGTCGATGTTGATATCAGAAATCCGTAAGGATCGTAAAGATTTATATCGGTGTTAAATATATTTGAGAGTCTAACAAGTACCTCTTCAAGAGTATTATTGCTGCTGTCTCTCCATTCAGAAGTAAGGACTTTCTCAGCAGATATTTTATTTTCCAGTTCCAGATAGATTGAATTCAGCTTTTCCTTGATGTTCTCATAATGCCTGGCCTTATATTGTTTAATTGTAAGTGATGCAGTGACAAATCCGATAAGAGTGAAAGAAATCAATAAGATACTAATAAATGATAGCTGCATTTTCTGCCTGAAGTTAAATCCTACAGGAGTTTTTAAAATAGGTTTTCTGATAAGGAAAAGAATGAGGTTCGAAAAAATGAATATAAAAGCAAAAAGATATGCAAATGTGATAATTATGTCCTGCACAGAAATAACCGGCCGGCTTATCACTACAGTCACATTACCGTTTCGGAACAGGGTATGACTGTAAGAGTCAGCTTTAAAAAACTCTGTAATCCTCGACATATTCAATGTAATCTTCATCGGTTTTATTGTACGGAAAATCACCTGTCCTCAGCACTATTTCGACCATTAATATATTTTGCGAATGAATAGTCCCTGAGCCTGGCATAACTTTGATATTTCTTATCCAGAAGAAGCTCTGAATATCCTGGCTGAAAAACTTTTATATCACTGTACAGGTCAATAAAGAGACCATTGATTCTGGTAGCTAGTAAATTCATAAAGTATATTCTACCCAGATAGCTTGACCTTCCCTGTTTGCTGTCGATAAAATAGAAGCCTGTTCCTGTAAGTTTATGACCGTTTGATAACACTTTCTGCTCAAAAAAACTGAAACAATCCTCAAAGATCAGATTCTGTTCTCCGATCATCAGAGAATCATTTTTTCTGCATGGAACAATACTCAGATTAAAATTGTCCCAGTATCCGTTAAAATATTTTTCATGCAGGTATCTGGAGATATTATCGAAATCATCCTTCTCAAAAACAGTATACATCCATCATATTTCTCAGGGTGGAATCGGCTGAGATTTTAGGCCACATATCGAGCAGAAGATATTCAGCTGTCGGATCATTTTCCGTGGAATATGCAACCAGTTGTATTTTTACTTTTTCTTCAGTTTTTTTCTCTGAAAGGTATGTTATAAGGAAAAGAGAGTATAAGCCCAGAACAAGTGAAAATATGACAGTTTTATTAAATACATCCAGTATATCTTGTACTAAAAAGCCATAAAATCATTGTAACTGTAAAATAAAAAAGTGCTGAAGAAAGCATATTCAGAGGGTCTTTCAAAAAGATGACCGGATAAATAATCATCGCCGTAAAAGCTGAGAAAATTACTGTTTTAAGGTCTGGTTGCTTAATTGTCCTAAAAACTTTCAGAATATACAGAAAAGGAATGCTGAAAAGCAGCAAAAGTGTAATAAAGCCTGTAAGGCTGAAAATATCAAGATCCAGCACTTTGAATGTCTCAAAATTGATGTTTGAATTGAAAATCAGGTGGCTGAAAACATAATGATATAATGCGAACAGCAAAGCCCCGGGAATAAGAAGCAAGGAAAGAGAGAACCAGGCTGTTTCGTGTCCCGATCCTCTTGCCGTTTCGCTTACCTTGAGATTCCTGAAAAAACATAAGCCATAACCGACAACAGGATGCTGAGTAACAATAAATGTCCAAGCGATGGTATGAATGCATTCATTGTATACCTGTACGGTGAGAACAGGTCCGTCTGATAACAGAACAGCAGGTTTCCTGGCGATTAAAATCAGAAGGTAGATAAAAGATAAAATAATAAAGGTGGCAATCACTGCTAAAATTTCCCGCCTGCGGCTGACCAGATAATTAGCCAGACATTGCGTTAAATAAAGTATTGCTAAAAAAGCAAGTCCCCATAATAAAAGCGGTATATAAATGAAGTATGATTTCCCTTTTACTTCGGGGTACAACAGAGAAAACAGGAATGTGCCGTCGTTTGAAAATATCTGATATTCTGAGGCATTTTTGTTCCTGCTGAAACCTGTGTTGTCAGGGATCCCGAAATGTTTCACAAAACCGTTGCTGATAATATCGTTCTCAAAGCCATAATCATTCCTTATCCTTATAAGGCCGACAATTACCTCACTCCCTACCTCTGCTGATTTAGTGAGGAACCACCCGTTCTGCAGGAAGATAAATGGTTTTTTATATATTGAATCGACCAGGATCCGTGGTACATCAAACTCGGTATCGGACCAGAATCTAAGCTTGTTCCCTATATATTCAAGAAGAGTGATACTGTTCTGATTCAGCAACCGCAAAAATATTATTTTCAGATTCCGAGCCATGAGGATCACCTCTTTCAAGAATAGGCTTCATCCCATTAAAGCAGTTTTCCATTACTCTTTCTTTTTCCTTCAGGATTCTCTGAAATTTTCTCGTTCTGAATCTGTATTCAAAATCGCCCATATAGACCATTCAGCTGCTATTGCAAAAAGAATAAGAACTGCTGCAAGCATAAACGGGGTAATCTTTAATTTTCCATCTTTCATAATAAGGGTAATATCGGTCTATTCGTGATGATAAGGTTCACCTTTTATTATTGTGAAAGCCCTGTAAAGCTGTTCAAGAAACAACAATCGTACCATCTGGTGTGAAAATGTCAACCGTGACAGGGATAGACGTATATCTGCCTTTTTCAGAACCTCTTCGGAAAAACCCCAGGCTCCGCCTATCACAAACAGAATTCTTTTCTTCTGTAACATAAAACATTTCTCCAGCCAGGATGCAGAATTCAACTGTTGAAAACTCTTTTCCCTTGTCATCAAGAATTACAATATAATCATCGTTCCTGAAAAATCTGAGTATCTGTTCGCCTTCCCTGATCTTTTGTTCCCGTTCAGGCAGATTATGGATCCTCCTTATATCAGGAACTGTAAAAATCTCAAATGCTGAATATTTTCTTAAACGTTCTTCAAATATTGCGATCCCTTCCGTCAAATATCTTTCCGAGGTTTTTCCGGTCTGTAATAAGGCGATTTTCATAATTATTGGCCCGACTTTTGTATAATATAAATTGTCCGGCACTTTATACAAAAATAATAATTAATAACTTGCTCCGGCAATTATAATTATGGCGAATGCCGGAATACGGATTTTCTTTAAGATAAATTAGTTTAAATTTGTAAAGTATTTGACCTGATAGTAGAATATAAATAAACTGAATTAAATGAGGTTCATAATTTCAACAGCGGTTGTCTTATTTCACAATTGTTTCTCTGGCCGCGATAAATCAGGATCAGACAAAGATCCCTGCAGGCATTTCAATTGCCATTAAATCGGGGAATGCCACGGAACTTTCAAAATATATGAATTCAACAGTGGAACTTCTTCTGCTTGAAAAGGAAGATTTCTATAAGAAGGTTGTTGCTGAGACAATTCTGAAGGATTTTTTTAATGAATACCATACAAAAGATTTTGTTATCCGTCATCAGGGTGCAAGAAATGATGCTCAATATGCGATAGGCAACCTTGAAACTGAAAAGGGTAGTTTCAGAGTCTATATTCTTCTTAAAAAGGTTGACCAGGAATTACTTATTCACATAATACGTATTGAACCCGACAATGCACAATAAAATCCTGAGGGATTTCATTTCAGGATGTCTCATAGAAGATATCGGCGATGGCGATCATTCATCACTTGCATGTATTCCGGATGAGGCAAAAGGAAGAGCCAGGCTCCTTGTAAAGGAAAAAGGAGTGCTGTCGGGCTGCAGTGTTGCCGGAGAGGTTTTCAGAATTGTCGATAAGGATTTGAAATTTGACCCGTTCATCAGCGACGGTAGTAAAATTTCACCTGGTGACATTGTGTTTCATGTTTCCGGCAGGGTACATTCTATTCTGAAATCTGAAAGGCTGGTCCTTAATATCATGCAAAGGATGAGCGGGATCGCTACAAGTACGAGCCAGTATGTCGAAAAGATAAACGGGCTGAAGACAAAAGTCCTGGATACCCGCAAAACAACTCCAGGAATGAGATTCCTTGAAAAGGAGGCAGTGAGAACCGGCGGCGGAATGAATCACAGGATGGGCCTGTATGATATGATAATGCTGAAAGATAACCATATAGATTATGCCGGCGGTATTGAGAATGCTATCCGGAAAACAAGAGATTATCTTACACGCACCAACAAAAACCTTAAAGTAGAAATTGAAGCCAGGAATCTCGATGATGTCAGAAAGATCATTGAAATCGGTGGCGTGGACCGTATCATGCTTGACAATTTCAATTTAAGCGAAACCAGGGAGGCTGTTAAATTGATCGGAGACCGTTATGAGACAGAATCTTCAGGGTGGAATAACCCTTGAAACAATAAGAGCATATGCTGAATGCGGGGTTGATTATATTTCGGCAGGAGCCCTTACACATCATATCAAAAGCCTTGATATGAGTCTGAAAGCTTTTTAGTTTATGCATATCATCAGGGCAGACGGGAAATTTAAGTTAAATGAGAAAATAAAGAATCTCGTCCTGCCCGGATTTGATGGTATTCCGATAAGAGAAGTTTTTGAATTTGTGATCAGAGGTTTCAGGAAAGGAGTACTTGTCACCCGGGCATCGTCAATAGCATTTAACCTTCTGATGGCCATCCTTCCGGCAACTATTTTCCTGTTTACGCTGATCCCTTTCATCCCCATACCCAATTTCCAGCAGGAACTGATAAAACTGTTCGAAAGCATTCTTCCCGTCGAATGCTTACTATCTTATGGAAAACACAATTATAGATATAGTTACAAACAAAAGCGGGGGTCTTCTGCTAGTCATGTTCTTCGCTACTATAATTTTCTCCACAAATGGCATACATGCAGTTCTCAATGCATTTCGTGGTAACTTCACATTCATTCAAGCCACGATCCTGGGTTAATCAGCGCAAGGTCTCTGTCTTGCTGCTTCTCATCGGGCTCCTCATGATTGCAGCCGCCGGAATGCTTATAATATTCGGCAAATCGGCCGTTAACAGGCTGGTTGAGCTTGAAATCCTGGAAAAAAGCCTTGTAATTTCAATACTTATCTTCCTGAAGTGGATAGTGGTGATTCTTCTCCTTTTTCTCGCAATATCGTTTCTCTATTACCTTGCACCTGCCAAACGCCATGATTTCAGATTCATAACTCCGGGATCGACCTGGCTACCATCTTGTTTATTATTACTTCGCTTGGTTTTTCAGCTTATGTGAACAGCTTCGGTCAATATAATAAGCTTTACGGATGGATAGGCACTCTGATGGTTATACTTGTGTGGCTCTACCTTAACTCGATTGCACTGCTGATAGGTTTTGAACTGAATTTAAGCATAAAAGAAGCCGGCATCCGACGGAATCTGAAAGTGTCCATCCCCAGCCATAATGAAAAAAAATTAACTATTTTTGGACAGATATTTCCCGGAAATGAAAAAGTGGATCATTATATATGTTCTGGTAATTCTGGCTGGCTGTAAGGAAAATGTCCAGGAAACATATTTTACACCTGAAAAAGCTATAGCCTGTTTTAAGGATATTGAAGAAGTCTGTAACAGGGACGGGGGAAATCTCTGGGGTAAAAACCTTTACGGACCACTGATGTTTATTGACAGGGCAAGCAGAAAAATCATTGCCAATCAACCAGATAACAGATGGACTTCTTAAACTTAAAGATGGCATATATACGGGCATCTATCCAAGAGAAAGCATAATTACTACCACATCCGTCAACTTTGGAGGAACCCTTTTCGGGATGACCGCTCTCCCAAATGAAGAGGATTATTACAGGATTAAAACCAGGGGTATCCATGCACTTTTTCACTCCTTTCAGCAGACTGAAGGTATAAAACCGGAAAATTTCAATATCATAATTATGGATGAGAAAGAGGCCCGGCTCTGGATGAAGCTTGAGTGGAAAGCTTTGAAAAAAGCTCTTGACTCGGAAGGTGAAGAGCAAACGCTGGCCATCAGGGATGCACTCATATTCAGAGGATCAAACCGCGAATCTTATCCAAAATATGCTGACAATGGAAACCGTTTCGAAACATATGAGGGACTGGCAACATTTACATATACTCTTCCTCGCTTCAAACTCACCTGATGAATACAAAAAAAGACTTTTTGAATATCTCGACAGGATCTATTCCTTTCAGTCGTACGCCAGATCATATGGTTCAGTTCACGGAGCTCTTTATGCAACACTTCTTCATGCCAAAGGTTTTGATTTTAAGACAATTACTGCTGACACTGTCGATCTGGGCAATCTGGTCAGGAAACTCTATAACATTGAATTGCCGGTGAAAGTGCCGCGATATCGCCGGTAGCATTGCATTACATTACAATATTGAGGATATTTACAAAGAGGAGGAACAAAGACTCCAGGATATAAAGGAAAGGCTCAATAATCAGGTAGGTGTGTTTATCGAAAAGCCTGTGGTACTGCTTGAACTTGAAAGTCCCTATTTTGATTTCGAGCCCGAAGATGTGCATTTCCTTGATACGCTGGGAACTCTATACCATACCCTGCGTGTTTCTGATAACTGGGGAAAACTTACGGTTGATAAAGGAGACTGCCTTGTCTCCAATAATTATAAATACCTGCGAATCACTGCCAAAGGATTAAAAACAGAAAAGAATCACCTGAATGGTGAAGGCTGGCAGATAATCCTGAACGACGGATGGGAAATAAGGGAATCCGGATCAGAACTACTTTCATCAGGAAACTGATGCCCATAATCTTTGCATGCAGTCATGCGGTCTTGCGGTCATGCGGTCATACAAGTCCTTTAGTGCCTCTTCCAGAGATCTGATCTTTGATTCCGTATCAGCCTTCTTTTTTCATTTCCAGATCAAGTACTGCCGGTGGTGCATTCTGAACAAACCTTTCATTGTTCAAGTTTTTTCATCACAGAATCGAGAAATCCCCTGCAGTAATTTAGTTCAGTAATTATTTTTACCCTTTCATTTTCAACATCGATCCTCCCTCCCAGCGGGATATGGAATTCTGTTGTTTTTACCATGAAGGAAGCAGTATTATCCGGCTTTTCAGAAATAAAACTCACTTCGGAAAGGTTGCACAGTTTAACAATGACAGGAAGAAAGCTGGTATCATAGCTATTCCTGTCGATTCTTATTGACAGCCCGACAGCATCCCGGCTTTGTATCTGCTTTTCTTTTCTGACTGCCCGGATGGCAGTTACAGTTTCTTTTGCGTTCTCAAACCTTGCCACAAGCTCTTTATCATATTTCCTGACCTTTGGCATCGGTGAAACCATAAGACTTTCACCATCTTTTCGTTCGCCTATCATCTGCCAGATCTCCTCGGTAATGAATGGCATGAAGGGATGAATTATCCGGAGAAGGTTGTCAAAAACAGATAATGTTGCATTGTATGTAAGCCTGTCAACCGGTTTCTTGTATTCGGGCTTAATAATTTCAAGGTACCATCCTGAGAACTCATCCCAGAAAAGCTTGTAACTATTCATCAGGGCTTCTGATATCCTGAACCTTTTAAAATTGGAATCGATTTCTCCCAAGTGATTTCTTAAGTATTTCATCCATCCACTTCACTGCAGCAGCCGATGATTCAGGCTGTGGAATTCCGTCATCAACCTTCCAGCTTTTAACAAGCCTGAAGGCATTCCATATTTTGTTGGCAAAATTCCTTCCCTGTTCAGGAAGAGAATCGTCGTACAACAGGTCGTTGCCTGCTGGTGAGCAGAGCATCATTCCTACCCTTACTCCATCGGCTCCGTATTTCTCAATAAGATCAAGAGGATCGGGCGAGTTGCCAAGTGACTTCGACATTTTTCTTCTCTGCTGATCACGTACCAGGCCCGTGAGATATACATCGCTGAATGGCTTTTTACCCCTGGTATTCATATCCTGCGATAATCATCCGCGCAACCCAGAAAAAGAGAATTTCGGGAGCAGTAATAAGGACATTCGTTGGATAATAGTAATTCAGATCGGGATTATCCGGATTGTTTATTCCATCGAATGAAGTTATAGGCCAGAGCCATGATGAGAACCATGTATCAAGTACGTCTTCATCCTGTCTCAGATCACTCTCCTTCAATGACTTGTTCCCGCTTTTTTCCCTGGCAAGAACGATTGCCTTTTTAATATCCTCTGCCACAACAAAGTCATTTTCTCCATAATACCAGGCAGGTATCCTGTGGCCCCACCAGAGCTGGCGGCTGATGCACCAGTCATGGACATTCTCCATCCAGTGCCGGTACAGGTTTTTAAATTTGGCCGGGTGCAGATGAACTTCTCCGTTCATCACTGCATCGAGGGCGGGTTTGGATATATCCTTCATTTTCAGGAACCACTGCACTGAAAGCCTCGGTTCAATAACTGCGTTTGTCCTTTCGGAACGTCCTATCTTGTTATTATATTGGAACAATTTTCACGAGATTCCCTGTCCTTCGCAATTCCTTTTCGGCAAGATCCCTGGCAGCAAACCTGTCGATGCCTGTGAACATTCCGGCGTTTGCACTTATAGTTCCGTCATCATTGAATATATCTATTGAAGGAAGCTTGTGCCTCAGCCCGATCTCATAATCGTTGATATCATGGGCAGGTGTTATTTTCAGACAGCCGGTTCCAAACTCCATATCGACATAATCGTCAAAGATAAAGGGAACTTCCCTGTTTGCCATCGGGACAATAACCTTCTTCCCTTTCAGGTGCCGGTACCTTTCATCGGCAGGATTGGCACAAACGGCTGTGTCTCCAAGTATGGTTTCCGGACGTGTGGTGGCAACCATTATATAATCATTTTCACCAACGATCTTGTAACGGACATAGTAAAGCTTTGATTTTTCGTCGGTATAATTTACCTCTTCATCAGATACTGCCGTCATTGCCTGGGGATCCCAGTTAACCATCCTAACGCCCCTGTAGATCAGACCTTTATTATATAAATCAACGAATACCTTTATTACAGAATCGTACCTCTTTTCATCCATTGTGAAAAGTGTCCGGTCCCAGTCGCACGATGCTCCAAGCTTTTTAAGCTGTTCAAGTATAATACCCGCCGTGCTTATGGGTCCATTCCCATGCATAATCAAGAAATTCTTCCCTTTTAAGATCGCGTTTCTCAATTCCTTCAGCTTTCAGCTTGGCAACGACTTTGGCTTCGGTAGCAATTGATGCATGATCGGTTCCCGGAACCCAGCAGGCATTCTTTCCCAGCATCCTGGCTCTCCGAATAAGAACATCCTGAATTGTGTTGTTAAGCATGTGTCCCATATGGAGCACACCTGTAACATTCGGAGGAGGAATTACTATTGTATATGGTTCTCTCTTATCCGGTTCGCTCTTGAAAAACCCATGTTTCATCCAGTAGTCGTACCATCTGGATTCTGCTTTTCCCGGTTCATATTTTGAAGGAATATCCATAATCTGCCTTTAAATGATTGCTTTTGAATGAAACAGCAAAAATATAAAAATTCATTGTATTAGACCGAAAGGCATATGAATTGGATTTTTCTTAATTTTGTTCTGCTTTTTTCAGATTTGCATTTTATTCATTTTATATGCCATCAATATCAGATAAAGGGAGGGCTATGCCCCCTTCACCAATAAGAAAACTTGCCCCCTATGCCGAGGAAGCCAAGAGAAAAGGAAGGAAAGTTTATCACCTCAATATAGGCCAGCCTGACATTCCAACTCCTGATGTCGCACTGAACGCTATCCGCAATATTGATCTTAAGGTAATTGAGTACAGTCATTCAGCAGGCAATGAATCGTACAGACGAAAACTTGCCGGTTTTTACCATAATATCGGAATTGATATTGACTACACTGACATCCTTATAACTACAGGTGGCTCGGAGGCTGTTACGTTTGCCCTGATGACATGTATAAATCCGGGTGATGAGGTAATAACTTCTGAACCTTTTTATGCCAATTACAATGGTTTTGCTGTGGCCGCCGGAATCAAAATCATTCCGGTGACATCGCATATTACCAATGATTTTGCTCTTCCTCCCATCGAAGAAATAGAGAAGAAGATCACTCCCAGGACAAAAGGCATCATAGTATGCAATCCGAATAATCCTACAGGATATCTTTACTCAAAGGAAGAGCTGTTTCACCTGAGGGATATCGTGAAAAGGCACGACCTGTATCTGTTTTCAGATGAGGCTTACCGTGAATTCTGTTATGACGGTGCTGAGCACTTTTCTGCAATGAAACTTGAGGGGATTGAGAAGAATGTGATCCTGGTCAGATTCTGTTTCAAAGCGCTACAGTGAATGCGGTTTACGTATTGGCGCTCTGATAAGTAAAAATAAAGATGTCATTTCAACCGCACTGAAGTTTGCCCAGGCCCGTCTTTCTCCTCCCGGACTTGGCCAGATTGCCGGTGAGGCATCACTGGATACCCCCTTGAATATTTCAGGGAAGTTAACAGGGAATATACAGCCAGGAGGAACTTTATGGTGGACGCGCTTAACAAAATGCCGGGCGTTTATTGTCCGAAACCCAGAGGGGCTTTTTATACGGTAGCAAAACTCCCTGTTGATGATTCTGATAAATTTGCACAATGGCTGCTGGAAAAGTTTGAATATAAGAATCAGACAGTTATGGTAGCTCCCGCATCAGGTTTCTATTCAACCCCCGGCCTTGGCAGGAATGAGGTAAGAATTGCCTACGTCCTTAAAATCGATGATCTGAAAAATGCTATGGAAACCCTGGCTGAGGCACTGAAGGCATATCCTGGAAGAGTATGAAAGGGGGTTATAAATGGGACTGAATGTGATTAATTGCATCGCAATAGATGACGATCTTTCAGCTCTTAAGATCATTAAAGAGTATTGTTCAAAAATTCAGTTTGTCAATTTAGCCGGTACTTTTACAAATCCTTTTGAAGCTGTCCAGACTATTAACAACAACCAGGTTGACCTTATTTTTCTTGATATAGTCATGCCGCAGATCACGGGACCGGAATTTCTTAAAACACTGTATAATCCGCCAATGGTGATTTTTACCACTGCATTCAAGGAATACGCTTCTGAAGGATTCGAGTGTGATGCAGTTGATTACCTGGTCAAACCAATTGCGTTCGAAAGGTTCTCCAAAGCTGTCAACAAGGCCTTTCAGCTGATAAAACTGAAAAGTCCCGCTGAGATCTCCGGGGAGGAGACTCCGGGAATGTCACACGGATTTCTTATGGTTAAGGTTGAATACACGACGATCCGGGTGAATCTGAATGATATACTTTATATCGAAGGTTTGAAGGATTATGTCAAGATCTATACCGAAGGAAGGCTGATACTTACTAAAACCACCATGAAAAACATAATTGAAAAGTTGCCCTCCGGCTCATTCTTCAGAGTTCATAAATCATATATAATATCGGTCGATAAAATTGATATGATTGAAAACAGCAGGATTGTTATAGGCAATCAGAGGATACCTATCGGAGAATCCTACAGATCTTCATTCTTTGAAATGGTAAACAGGAATCTGATTTAGCAGATTGACCTGACATTAATCGTATCTCCGTTTCCTGAACCACAAATCCCTAAGGGACAGGTCAAGATTAATGGTGACAAACCTCTCCCTGAAAAGGTCCTTTTTTGTTGTTCCGTTCTGCCCCAAGTTCCACGGATGCATTGAGTAACACTCACAACGCCTTTCAGCGGGATCCCGGCGCCGAATGTAATGGCACCATAATTTATCGGGATATTATCAATTATCATATACGATTCACGGATATTCAGCACCAAATCTGTAAAATACCATCTTACTGGTTCCCTTATTCAAACCCAATGACGGGAATTCCACGCCAAATGAGTATCTGCTGGAGTTCCTGGTCCTGAGATATGAATTTGTAAACTCAGCATTTTCCCAATTGCTCCATTCATAGTCAGCACCAGCCCTGAAAAATCCTTTGCTCATAGCAAATCCTGCACCTATTTTCTGAGGTATGCTGTATTTATATTTCCGGCTTTTAAGAACCTCAGTTACATAATCTGTTTCAATAGTTGTTACGTTCTTCGTTTTCAGCTTTTTTGAACTGCCATAAGTAAGCCCGATATTGTACTTCCACTTTTTTATGTCAAGCTGATAATTCAACCCGTAATCAACGTTGAAATTTGAAATATACGTTGCATCTTCAAGGGTATAGTTGAAAACTGTTGAAGATTCCCTGTGGGTTATATTTCCAAAAAGATAAGCGGCATTAAATCCAAGTGAAAGATTTTTTATGAGGTTTACTGAGCCGCCAAGATAAACCTGGTTCACTCCTCCTTCGCCCGAGAAGGTTTTCGGATACTCCAGGTTTGTACCTTCAACGGGCGATGTGGTATTGATGGTGTATCCTACCGAACTGTAGGGAGAAAATCCGAAGCTTGTTGCCAGCCAGGGTGTTATTCTGAATCCCATCACCATATATTTAAGATTTGCATTTAAAAGTGACTGATTTTCGTGTTTTGTAGAATAGATGGTGTACTTTCCGAAAACGCCAATTTCAAATATCGATATAAGACTGTCAATACCGCTGTAGGAAGCAGGATTCATTGAGTTGATGGATCTGCCGGATAAAAATGCAAGGCCGGTTCCCCCCATGGCTTTGGATGGTCCTGTGCTATTGCTTTCCAGATAACCCAGTCCGAAAATGGAATAAGGAGAGGTGGTAGTCTGCGAAGAGACAAGGCCGGGCCGCAAAATTAAAATTAATAAAATCAGGATATATGTTTTTGTCAGCTTGCGCATCTTCAAATCAATAAGATAAATAATAAATTCTCAGTTTTACCGGGGGATGCTTGCCCTCTACAAGAAGCCTTTCAAATGAGGATTCTAATTTATCCTCATTCAGACCTATCATCAAACCATTCTCGCTATCTACATATGCATCATATAACTCCTGGTTGATATAAGAAGTTATATTAAAGGTGTATCTGTTGTTCTCAGGCAAATATTTATCGAATTCAAAGGATGCAATCATTGGTTTGTTATCATCATCATTGAGAACAGATCTCCTGTTCTCTTTGTCTGTTCTATAAATAAATAAACTGTCAGGTAAACTGAAAACGTCATAACTGAATTGTACGGGTTCGATAATAAGCTCTGCTTTTAAGATCTTCCATCTGTCAGCTGCAAGTACGTCCTGAAGGGATGGGAACCTGAGTTTTGGAATAAGTCCGATCATCCCCTGCATAAATACCTTATTGCCGGTTTCAGTTGACGGGACTTCATTTTTTTCCATCTTGATATTGTAAAGAGAAGTGTTGGTCAGATCATACTTTACATTGTTAAACTGATGAGTTGCCTCCCCCATTTTAATTGTGATCTCCTTCTTTTCCGGCTCTTCCTTGTCAAGATGGTAGTAAATTTTCATAACCAGACGTTCAGAACTCGCTTTGAAGCCTAATAAAGCTTTGTTATTTGTTGTACCTGAAGTTAAAACGAATCCTTTCAGATAATCGGTAAACCACTCCTGAGTGGAAACCTTTTCATCCTTATCCCTGATAAGATTAAATAATTCCTCTCCAAGAGAGTTTACCGGAATACTTACTGCAGTATCAGAAGAATGAGGCTCAGGATAAAAACTGACCGTCCCTGTCGCCTGGGGTTCATAATGAAATGATGAAGTATTAAAAAGATATGACTTGTCGTAGGGTACTATTTTTTCTGTAAGCCTGTGAATACTGATTGACATCATGGCTGTAGTATCTCCAAAATTATAATCCGTATAATGCAGGATGAATGCTGAAGAATCATATACTGCCTTTACATCAAGTTCAGAAAAAGATTCGTAGGCAAGATCAAAATAGGAATTACAGTTTATTGAACCGAAGATATTATCTTCATACTGGCCGACATAAGCAATTTTCTGTTGATGAAGTAACGACCGAATCAAGCAGAACTGTTGACAGATCCACACTGAAAGTGTCAATCACCTGCAGTCTGGTCTGCGATTCAACGAAATCTTTGCCAATCGTAAATTCATTGGTTTTTGTACAGGAACCAATCAATATAATTCCAAATACAAAGAATGATAAGATTATCCTGCCTTTCTTGCCCACACCAATACCCTTCATCAATCTTTCAGTTTATGCAAATGAATACTAAAACAGGATGTAAACAAAGCAAATATATACAAAAACCATAAAAGAGTAGACATACAGGCTATATTAAAAGATATTTCTTAATCATTATTAAATAGCCGGACACTAATTGGAATTACTCCGATTTAATTAAGTTTTATCGATAATTATCTCTATCTTGTCTACAATTTTATGGCATATATCTACAAGGCTTTTTATTGAAGTATCCTTCAGATAGTTTTGTGTTGATTATTAATAAAAAAAACAGGAAAGATGACATACAAAGAGGTTAAGATTTGGATCAAAGTACTGGTTTTAATTCTGGCCGTGCCTTTCTTTAATTCATGTGGCGGTTCAGATGCGACTCTTGTTGGCAACTGGGTGGAGTTATCTGACTTTGATGGCATACCACGGTCCGATGCTGTTGGTTTTTCGATCGGGACAAAAGGCTATATGGGTACAGGGTATGACGGGGATGAGTTTCATAATGATTTCTGGGAATATGATCCTGCAAAGAATTCATGGACCCAGAAAGCTGATTTTCCCGGAGCAGCCAGAAGTATGGCTGTTGGTTTCGGAACAGATACAAAAGGCTATATAGGGACTGGCTGGGAAGGGAAAAACAGACTCAAGGACTTTTATGAATTTAATCCTTCATCAAACGTCTGGACAAGAAAAGCTGACTTTGGCGGATCAGCAAGACGATCGGCTGTTGCAATGACTATTAATAACAAAGGTTATGTAGGAACCGGAGACAGTGTTAATCTACTTTAAGGATTTCTGGGAATACGATCCGGCAACTGATAAGTGGACCAAAAAAGCAAGTATCGGTGGGAGCAAGCGTAACAGTGCAGCTTGTTTTGTTATAAGCGGAAAGGGTTATGTAACTGGCGGCATTGATAACGGCGATTATCAGACTGATCTCTGGCAATATGATCCCGGGACAGATACCTGGACCAAAAAAAGAGCAATTGCCAATCTGTCTGATGAAACCTATGATGATGATTACTCGACGATTAAAGGTACCGGCAAAGTGGGATTCACAATAAACGGGAAAGGGTATCTTGCAACCGGCGGCCAGACCACCGGAGTTGAAGTATGGGAATATGATCCGGGTACTGATCTCTGGACCGAAAAGACAAATTTTGAAGGTACTATCAGATCGGATGCCGTAGGCTTTGCGATCGGGAGCAGAGGATATGTAACAACAGGAAAAAGTTCAGCTTACTACTTTGATGATATCTGGGCATTTGATCCTGATGCCGAGTTAAATGAGAATGACTGATAAAAAGAAAACAATAATATTTGCCCTCTTTCTGGTAATTATAGTTGTTGCAATAACACTTTCCGGAAGAGGGCATTTTTATGAAGTCTCTCTTTTTAAAAGCGGAGAGGGATGGGGATATGATATATCAAAAAAAGATAAGATCTACATCCATCAGCCATATATGCCCGCAGTCGAAGGTCAGGTTCCATTCAGTGATAAAAGATCAGCAAGAAAAACAGGACGGCTCGTAATCAGAAAGATCAAGAACCATAAGTCACCGGCAGTCACCAAAGAAGAAATGAAATCTATAATTAATGACTGACGGCATTAAGGCATAACGGCGTAATGGCGTAACGGCAAGTCATGCAGGTCGCCTCCCTGGCAGGGGCTGGTGGGTAGAGACTTGCATAGACCTGCAAAACTGTAACAACTTTTATTTATACAAAAGGTATTTCTCCCTTATCTTCCCGAACTTCTCAAGTCCATCCTTCCAGGTAGCTCTGATTTCTTCAGCACTCATACCTTTTCGGATCTGCTCCCTTAGAGTGGGGCCCGAAGCAAGCACATCAAAATAGGAAGTAAAGAAATTATCCTTATCAGGATAGTTCCTGTAGGCGTCAATCACCCATTCAAGATTCAGCTGCGGGGAAGGAACAATCTTATCCCTGATCGCATTCCGCAAATCGACCCCATAGCACTTCTCACCAAGGAGAGGAGGATTCTTTGCTCCCGGAACACTTTCAGGCGTAAAGCTGAATCCCTTGTCGGGCAGTTTTGGTGATCCGTAAACCTGGAAAGGGAACGAAGTTCCTCTTCCGAGTGAAATATTCGTGCCTTCAAAAAAGCAGATGGAAGGGTAAAGATAAATGGAAGTCTGGTTTGGAAGGTTTGGCGACGGCTCTGACCGGCAGTTCATAAAGGGTTTTATGAGTGTAATCCTTACACTTAATAACAGTAAGCCTGCATTTCACACCATTTTTCAGCCAACCTTCTCCGTTAAGCATCCCGGCATATTCGCCGACTGTCATTCCATGGACAACCGGAACAGGGTCCATTCCTACAAATGACCGGTATAGCTGTATCTGCAATATTGCCGTCGAAATAAAAACCGTTTGGATCCGGCCTGTCAAGAATAATGCATTCCACATTATTCTCAGCACAGGCTTCGAGAACATAATGGAGTGTTGAAATATAAGTATAAAACCTGACACCTACATCCTGAATATCAAAAATTACAATGCTCAATTCCTTTAAGATCATCAGGTGTTGGTTTCAAATGACCGCCATAAAGGCTTGATAATCCGAACACCGGTTTGAGTATCTTTCCCGTCCTCAATCCTGTCGCCTGCATCGGCCAGATCCCTGAAACCATGCTCCGGGGCAAATATCAAATTGACTTTAATGCCAAGGCTTAAGCAGGGTGTCAACAAGATGCGTCGTTCCAACCATTGACGTCTGATTTGCTACTATGGCTACCGATTTATCTTCAATTAAATGCTTGTACTGATCAATCTGCCATGCTCCGGGTACTGGATTTTCTTTAGCCCCTAACATGCCGTGTAAAAAACAACAAAAGTTAAAAGACCAAATGGTGATAAATACTCCTTTTCATATTATGTGATATTATTAAATGTAAATCTAAGATTTCTAATTCGTGTCTTATATGTAATTTGTCTTTCAGCAAAATCGTCGCCAGCATTGCTTTTTTTAACACTTTTAATAATATGAACCTGCCATATTTCATAGCTCACAGGCTTATAAAAGGCCGCCGCGAAGAAACCTCATTCTCACGGCCGATAAATGTTATAGCCATAACCGGTATTGCACTGGGCCTTGCAGTTATGATACTAGCCGTCGCAATTCTGACAGGATTCAAACAGCAGATAAGAGACAAGATCGTGGGATTCGGTTCAAATATCCAGATCCTTAATTTTGATTCAAACCTGTCACTTGAGACAGTGCCGATCAGCGACACACAATCGTTTATCCCTAAAATCAGACAGATGGACGGGATAAAGCAAATTCAGGTATTCGCCACAAAAGCCGGGATCATAAAAACAGCTGAGGCAATTCAGGGAGTCGTACTGAAGGGAGTCGGAAGCGATTTTGACTGGAAATTCTTTGAAAGCAATATTGTTGATGGTTCGGTCTTTACAGTCACCGATACCGGGCGCACCAATGAAGTGATAATATCAAAAAAGATATCTGATATGCTCAGGCTGAAAACAGGCGATTCATTTGCAATGTATTTTGTGCAGGATCCACCGAGAAGCCGCAAGTTCACGATAAGTGGCATCTATGAAACCAGCCTTGAGGAGTTCGACAAGATGTATGTTTTTTGCGATATAGGCCATATAAAACGCCTGAATGGATGGACAGACGACCAGGTAAGCGGTTTTGAAATTTTTATTGATGATTTCGACAAGCTCGATGAAATGACAATGGCTGTAAGGGATAAGGTTGGATATAAGCTTCTTGAAAATGAAACGAAATTTAAAGTAACAAATATCAGATCAAGATACCCGCAGATGTTCGACTGGCTCAATTTCCAGGACATGAATGTCTTTATAATTATCACGCTGATGCTTCTTGTTGCCGGATTCAACATGATATCAGGACTTCTGATACTCATACTTGAAAAGACCAATATGATCGGGATATTTAAAGCCATCGGATCGGAAAATGCAACTATAAGAAAGATATTCCTCTATCAGGCAGCGTATCTTATTGTAAAGGGATTATTCTGGGGAAATTTAATCGGTATAGGACTGGCCTTTATTCAGCTTAAAACAGGTTTGATAACTCTCGATCCAACTTCATACTACCTTAGGACTGTTCCCGTAAACCTTCAGCTTTCACATATCCTTCTTCTGAATGCAGGAACTATGGCGGCAATTATTCTGATGCTCCTGGTGCCATCACAGCTTATTAGCAGGATCACTCCCGTAAAGGCGATAAAATACGATTAAAAGGAGAGACAAAACAGAGTCTCTTTTCCCGGCACTGATCTGACTTTCAGTGTCCCGCCGTGAACCCTCATTATCTGTTTGGAAATGCTCAGGCCGATACCCGAGCCATTCGGGCGTGTTGTGAAAAAGGGGACAAATATTTCATCAAGATTCTCTTCAGGAATTCCCGGACCGTTATCAATTACACATATCTCAGGATGATTGTCTGGTCCGATTCCTGCTCTGATTTTTATCTCTGCCGAAGTATTTACTTCGTTTGCCTCCAGGGCATTTTTCAGAAGATTTATTAAAACCTGTGAAATCAGGTTTTCGTCAGCAAATATTTCAAGATCAGGATCTTTCAGCAAGATAGTCAATTCGATCCCGTTCTTCTGTTCAAGCGATTTGAAAAGTATCTGTATACGTTTCAGAAAGTCAGATATTTTGAAAAACTTTCTGTCAGGCTCCGGTACACGTGTAAGCTTGCGGTACGATTCGACAAACGACATCAATCCTTTGCCCTGTTCCCTTATAACTTTTAATCCCAGCAATGTTTTGGAAATTGTCCTTTCATTCACCTCTTCCGGCAAAACAGGATTCCCGTCTTTGCTTAAAATTTTTGAAAGACTTTCGGACAGGGATGTTATAGGGGTTATTGAGTTCATTATTTCATGCATCAGGACCCTTATCAATTTTAACCACGAATCAATCTCCTTTTCATCGAGCTCACTCTTGATATCCTGTATTGACAGAATAGTAAGCTCCTCTTCGTCAGTTTTCAGGGAAGTGGCTTTAAGTGAAAGCTGGGTATCTCCCCGTTCTGCTGAAAATGAGACCAGTCTGTTTTCAAAGGGTTTGATATTAGAAATCGCCTGAAACAATTTCGGGTCGATCCTTTCAATCTGCTGGAGATGTGTAAGGACATTTGCAGACAGAAGGTTTTTTACAGCTGTGTTTGCATGCAATATAAATCCTTTGCTGTTATATGTTATTATCCCTGTTGCAAGGTGTTCAATCAGAGTTCTGAAATACTGTTCCTGCTGACGGTTTTCAATCTTCAACTGTCTGATCTGCTCGTTAACCTTTGTCATGCTCTGGTAAAGCTGATGCATTCCTTTGTTTTTCGAATCAGTCGGAAAAGAGAGGTTTGAATCATCGTTCCTTATTGCCTCAAAGAAGAATCGTATTGTCCTGTTTGCAGAATTAAGGTAATGTATCAGGTTAAATACAAGCAAAACGACAAGGGACAGGCATATAGTAGCAATAAGATAAGCTTTGCCCTGAGCAATGAAGAAGCCGGCAAGAACAGAAAATCCCGTAATAAGAACAACCCTTAAAATAATGTTCAGGTAAAGACTTCTGCTTATCATTTATTTGTCTTTTTAAGCTTGTTATAAAGGGTCTGCCTGGTTATTCCCAGCTGGTCAGCTGCAGCACTGTAATTACCGCCGTTTCTTTCAAGGGATTCTTTTATTAGCCTGTATTCAGCCTCTTCTAAAGTAGTATTAGTGCCGTTTCTCATTGTCCTGTCAGAACTTTTAAGATAAAAATCTTCCGGTTTTAAAATACTTGATTCACTTAGGATGACAGCCTTTTCAATTGTATGCTGAAGTTCCCTGATATTGCCTGGCCATTTGTATTTTAGAAGCTTTTCATGCGCTTGCTGATTTATCTTCAGTCCGGGTTTGTTATACCTTGAGGCAAATTTGGTTAGAAAGAAATCTGTAAGCAGTTCAATGTCATTCCCTCTGTCTCTCAGCGGTGGAACTTCTATCTGGATCGTATTTATGCGGTACAGGAGATCTTCCCTGAAGAGTCCTTCCTGAACCATATGTTCAAGATTTCTGTTAGTTGCACAAATAAGCCGAATATTTATCGGAACAGGCTGATTTGACCCTATCCTTGTGATATGGCGATTTTCAATTGCTGCAAGGATCTTACCTTGCAGATGAAACGATAAATTGCCAATTTCATCAAGAAAGAGGGTGCCTTTTTCAGCTGTTTCAAATTTACCTGGCCTGCTTTCGCGTGCGTCGGTAAAAGAACCTTTAACATGACCGAAGAGCTCACTTTCAAATAAGGTCTCACTTATTGCACCCATGTCAACACTTACCATAACCTCTTCAGACCGGTCAGATAATCTGTGAATCTCCTGTGCTATCAGCTCCTTTCCTGTCCCGTTCTCTCCCGTTATCAGAACATTTGCTTCAGTCCCGGCAACTTTCCTTACCATTTTCATGACATGCATTAACCCGGGAGAAGAACCGATAATATATTTTTGCTCACGGGTCAAAGCTTTTTTAAGCTCAGTCTCTCTTTCTCGCAGATGACTGACTTCCTTCTTGGAAAAATTAAGCTGAACCGCCAGCTTAAGGGTTGCAAGCAATTTATCGTTATCCCAGGGTTTAAGGACAAAATCGGATGCACCGGCTTTGAGAGCTTTTACTGCTGTACTTATATCCCCATAAGCAGTGATCATTACCACCGATATCTCAGGATTGGTTTCCCTGATCCTTTCGAGCCAGTAAATACCTTCATTCCCGGTATTGATTCCGGCGCTGAAATTCATATCAAGAATTACAAGATTGTAATCCTTTTTTCTTAATTCCGACGGAATCTGGCTTGGATTTGAAAGGAGAGTCACCTCTTTGAATTCCGGTGAAAGCAGGATCTCAAGAGCACTCAGGATGCTTTTGTTGTCGTCTACAACCAGAATATTGCCTTTGGATGGTTGCATATTAACAGATTAACTCTAAAGTCCTGATAGTTACTACTCCTTAATCCCAGCCTGAATGCCGTGGTTTTAGATGCAGGTCACACCACTTTTCAGGTAAGGTTTGATGACTCTCCATAAACCAAAGTCTTAAAACATTAATTTTGACAATCCTCCATAAATCCCTGCCTTCGGCGGGGTTGCAGAATAACATATCTTAAGGACTTTATCCATAAAACTTAATCACTAATTAATAACAAAGTAGTCAACAATCTGTCAAATATTTTTACAGATTCTGTAAATAAAATTTACTTCATAAAAATTGTATTATTTGATACAATCCTGTATATCAGCCATATACAATACTGGCATCATTCTCGTATAATAAAAAAATAAATATTGCATGCACTTATGGGAATGGACAAAGTTATTGAACGGAAAAAAGGCCTACAGAAAAAACACATTTTCTGGGGAGCTGGCGGATTGATTATTTTATTCCTGATATGGAAGATAGCGACCGGGGACCACAGTTCTGCCTTCAGGGTTGAGAAAGATAAAATAACGATTAATACTGTAGAGACCGGAATGTTCAGCGATTATATATCAGTGACCGGCCAGCTTGAGCCTATTGCCACAATATATCTTGATGCGGCTGAGGGTGGAAGGGTTGCAGAACGTCTGATCGAAGAGGGATCTCTGGTAAAAAAAGGTGACATTATACTTAAGCTTGAAAACCGCCAGCTTTATCAGACCATACTTACAAGTGAAGCTTCACTTGCTGAAAAAGAGAATTACCTGCGAAATACACGGGTCACTTTTGAGGCCGAGCAGATAGAATCGAGAAAAAACATTCTCGAGAACCAATATAAGCTGACACGAAAAGCACGGACTTATCTTCAGAACGAGACACTCTACAAACAGAGGTATATATCACAGGAGGATTATATCCAGTCAAAAGAGGATTATGAATATGAGATTAAACTCGAAGGACTTAACAGGATAAAAGCTAAAAACGATTCATTGCTGAGAATTACATCGATGGTATCTCTTGAAAGCGATCTGCTTAAGATGAGAGAAATGTATCGTCTTGTGAGGGGCCGGTTGGATGATCTTGACGTAAAAGCTCCTGTCGATGGTCAGCTCGGTATGCTCGATGCTGAGATAGGTCAGTTGATAAACAGCGGCCAGCGTATCGGGCAGATTAATGTTCTGTCAGATTTTAAGGTTATGGCCAAAATTGATGAACACTATATCGACAGGGTCGAAAGAGGATTATCTGCAAGTTTTGACAGAGGCGGGAACCAGTATAAACTGCTGATCAGGAAAGTATATCCTGAAGTACGTGAAGCCCAGTTTGAGGTGGATATGGTTTTTGACGGTAGCCGTCCTGAGAATATGAGAGCAGGACAGACTTATCAGCTCAGGCTCGAATTGGGAGAATCAGGAAGAGCTGTAATGATCCCCAGAGGGGGATTTTTCCAGAGTACCGGGGGACAATGGATCTTTGTACTTAATGATAATGAAACTGAAGCTGTGAAGCGGCAGATAAAAATCGGGAAACAGAATCCGCAGTATTATGAAATTACTGATGGTCTGATAGCAGGGGAAAAGGTAATTACGTCGGGGTATGAGTTGTTCGGGAATGCTGAGCGAATTGTATTTAAATAACTAAAACCATCTAATAAAATAAAACCAATTATGATCAGAACAATCAATCTTACCAAAATCTTCCGCACCGAGGAGATAGAAACAACTGCACTCAACAAGGTAACCCTTGAAATCAAACAGGGCGAGTTTGTCGCAATAATGGGTCCTTCCGGTTGCGGGAAATCGACTCTTCTCAATATCATCGGATTGCTTGATAATCCGACTGATGGTGAATACTATTTTGACGGAAAAGAGGTCGGCAAGCTGTCGGAGCGTAACCGGACCCTGCTCAGAAAAGGCAACATCGGATTTGTCTTTCAAAGCTTCAACCTGATTGATGAACTTACTGTATTTGAGAATATTGAACTTCCATCTGATTTATCTGAAGCTTAAATCGCGTGAGCGCAGGGACAAGGTTCAGCAGGTTCTGGAATCGATGAAGATGGGTCACCGCAAAAACCATTTTCCTCAGCAGCTTTCAGGCGGACAGCAGCAACGGGTTGCAATAAGCAGGGCAGTTGTAACAAATCCAAAGCTTATCCTGGCCGATGAGCCGACAGGGAATCTGGACTCAAAAAACGGCCTCGAGGTGATGAATCTGCTTACTGAGCTTAACAAGGCCGGAACCACAATAGTAATGGTCACCCACTCGCTCGAAAATGCTGCATTTGCACACAGGGTTATAAACCTGTTCGACGGACAAATAATAACTGAGAGTATGCATGTCTCTGAAGCAGTTATTTAAAAATTCTTCCTTTCAACGATATCAGATATGAAAAATATCTTCAAATGGACTATCCGGAATTTCCTCCGGAATCCTGTCACTAATCTGATCAACTTATTGGGATTGGCAGTGAGCCTGGCAATAGTTATAATACTATCCGTATATTGTTACAGCGAGCTTACTGTTGATCACTTTCAGGTAAAAGGAGACAGGATTTATCTGTATGGAGATAAAAGTGATCATATCTATACCCCCGGAATACTGAAAGAGCAGATAGATATGGATATCCCCGGTGTGGAATCGTCAGTCAGGGTAGGCGGGTCCTGGGAAGCTCCGGTATTCCAGGTTGAAAATAAAGAACCTTTTACATCTGATTTGATATTTGCTGATGAAGATTTTTTCAGACTTTTTACTTATAAAGCTGTTGAAGGAAATCCTGAGACCGCACTGAAAGAACCCATGACGGTAGTTATTACTATGTCGCTGGCAGCCAAATTGTTCGGGAATGGACAGGCTGTTGGCAAAACATTGAAAATGAACAATATTAATGATCTTACAGTGTCGGCAGTTATCGAGGAGCAGGAATCCAGCTCATGCCTTTCATTCAGTGCTATTACATCAATGGCTACCCGGAAAATAGTTCAACCCGGCGGTGAGGAATTTGCAGACTGGGGTGAGAGTAATTTCCAGACCTTTCTGTTGTTAAGAAAGGGAATTGTACCGGACGAAACAGCAAAAAACATTTTTAAACTATTTCCGGAAGAATATCAGAAATATTATAAAGAAGCTGGTCTGACTCCCTTGAAAAAGATATACTTTTCTGAATTCACCCTTTTCGGCAGCAATTATCTACGGTTCGGAGACAAAACGAAAGTCATGATTCTGCTTATGGTGGCATCACTGGTGCTTTTAATTGCCCTGGTTAATTTCATAAATATTTCGTTGTCACAGTGGCTTGAGAAAATCAGGCAGATCGGAGTGATGAAGGTTATCGGGGCAAATCGGTTAACAATTTTTCTGAATATCCTTTTCGAATCATTTCTTTTGTTTATTACAGCCCTTATAATCAGCATATTTCTGGTTTTAGTTGTCCATCCAGCTATCTGGAATTATGCCGGATTACATTTTAACACCGGGATAATACTGACTCCCGGGTTCATTTTCATATCGGTTACCGGGACTTTTCTATTAAGTGTATTATTCAGTATTCTTCCTGCTTTGCGTATTTCTTCCTCGGGAGCAATTGATAACATGAAAAAAACTGTGGTAGCTCACTCCGGGAATAGTTTTTTCAAGAGTTTCCTGGTCACCGTTCAGTTTGCAATTGCCATAGTATTGATTGCTTATACCATTTTAATACAAAAACAGGTTAATTTCGGAATTAGTAATCTTGGTTTTAACCAGGATAATATAATCGGGATAAAGCTTACGCCGCAATTAAGCGAGAATAAAGATGTATTTAAGAAGATCCTCCTTGAAGAACCGTATGTGAAAAGAATTTCGTTTACGCAGTATTACCCGGGCAAAATTATTTCTCAATGGGGTGCACAACTGGACATGGATGGGGAAAAGAAACAGGTAGATTTTGATACATTCAGTGCCGATGCTGATTTTTTTGAATTGATGGGGTTGCAATTATCCATGGGACGTTTTTATTCCAACGATCTTTCCTCTGATAAAGGGAAAATCATAGTAAATGAAGCCTTTCTCCGTGAACATAAAATATCAAATCCTCTTGGGGGGAAAATATCTATGAGAGCAGATCGCTATTATGAAATTATTGGTGTGGTAAAAGATTTCCATTTCAAGTCTGTCACTCAGCCAATTACACCTCTTGTCATAAGAAATGATTCTTATTCTTCATATTGTCTGGTTAACCTTCAAACTGCTGATTTCAAATCGTTGAATAGTGAGATTAACAATCTAAAAGCAGCAGCAGCAGAACTTTCTCCTTCTTTCCCGGTTGAACTGGTCTTTTTTGAACAGGCAGTTGAAAATATGTATCAATCGGAACTCATGTTCCGCCGGATATTTTCTTTGTTTTCAGGGTGTGCCATTGTAATCTGTTGCATGGGGATTCTAGCAATGTCGCTGTCCGCCTGTAAGCGCCGTGTAAAAGAAATTGGAATTCGAAAAGTGAACGGTGCTAAAGTTACAGAGGTGATGACAATGCTTAATAAAGACTTCGTGAAATGGGTGGCAATTGCCTTTATAATTGCGACACCCATCTCCTGGTTCGCGATGCATAAATGGCTCGAAGATTTTGCATACAAAACCAATTTGAGCTGGTGGATATTTGCCCTTGCAGGAGTATTAGCACTGGGAATAGCGCTGCTAACAGTAAGCTGGCAAAGCTGGAGGGCAGCAACAAGGAATCCGGTCGAAGCACTCCGATATGAATAGAATGTATTAACACATTAATTACCAATTATTAATTGAATACTGTAATAAAAATATAAAAGAAATGCCGGGATATTATTTAAAAGCAGCACTCCGGAACCTTCAGTACAATAAGAAGTTCTCAGTGATAAATATTGCTGGATTCGCATTTGCAATATCAGTATGCCTTGCAATTTATCTTTTCCTGGCTAAAGAGCATTCTTATGATCTGTACCATAAGAATTCAGAAAATGTAGTACGGCTGACAGATACAAAAAACAATATAAGCCTCATTGATTATCGTGTGAAGGATATACTGCTGAGGAATTATCCTGAATTTAAAAATGCCTGTATTGTGCTGCGGGTGGATCATCCGGTGGCTGTAAGAATTGATGATAAAGGCTTCTACCTTGATGATATTATGTCGGTTGATAATCAATTTTTTGAAATTTTCTCTGTTCCATTCACAGCAGGCAGGTCAATATTACCATTCGAGAATATTAATTCTGCTGTCCTTACAGAGAGCATAGCCGGAATTCTGTTTGGTAAAGAAAATCCTCTGGGAAAAGATCTTTTGATCTGGGGCAATGTGCCTGTAACGGTTACCGGAATTATTAAAGATTTTCCTGAAAACTCATCTATTTCAGCTGGCATTCTTGTGAATGCTGAGAACGAAAAATTCAAGTTCACATCATGGATCGGAGATTCAAGGGATTTGAGCACCTACCAGTGGCCCTTTCAGATTTATTGTCAGCTAAATAAGAATATAGATTATGATCAGCTGCTTGCCAAAATAAATTCCAATATTGAACTTTTAAAACCTTATAATGAACGGATTGGTTTCCTTAAGCTGAAAGATATTTATCTCCATGATCCTGCTTCAGGAAGTTCCACGAAACAGGGAAATGCCGGATTATTAAAATTATTGACAGGAATAGCCTTTATTATCTTAATCCTTTCTGTAATAAACTATATCAATCTGACCGTTGCGCAGCAATATAAGCGCAGTAAAGATGCGGGAGTCAAAAAAACAGTCGGAGCAAGCCGGATAAATATCCTTTCCCATTTTTTACTGGAATCTGTTCTGGTCACCTTTATAGCATTTATTTTAGGTTTTATCCTTGTCTGGTTACTTCTTCCCTTTTATCAGTCGCTTTTCAATACACATCTTGACTTAAACCTGTTGTTGCGATTCCCCTGGATTATTATCCTTGTCGGGATTATACTTGCAGTAGGATTAATAAGCGGCAGCGGTCCTGCACTTGTTTTTTCCGGTGTAAGTCCCGTCAAGGTGATTACAGGTTCTGTCATTATGCCCGGCAAAAAAAAATACTTACGCAATTCATTAATAGTTTTTCAGTTCACAATTTCTGTTATTCTAATCTTTTGCGTCCTGGTCGTTCAGCGGCAGATCCGGTATGTAAAACACAAAGATGCAGGATTTGAAAAAGAACATCTGCTCAGGCTTGATTTACCTGAAATCCGGTCAGAAGATGCTCTAAAAGCCCAGACTCTCATTGAGGAATTGAGAAAATCACCCTATTTCAGGAGCATTTCAGTGACAAGCGGTGCACCCGGAGAAATAAGGATCAGCATGGGATCAAACATGGAAAACAATGATAAGAATATGTCGGTACCATGTCTTCTTGCAGATACTGCCTTTCTTGAAACATTCGGGATAAAAGTCATTAAAGGCAGGAATCTGGAGCCTGGTGATCTCGGCAAAGTATGCATGATAAATGAGACAGCATACAAACAATTTGATTTTACAGACCTTAAAAACAAACGATTCAACAACTATGGCGGATTTGATATTATAGGTGTTGTCAATGATTTTCAGTTCGCTTCTTTTCATAAAACAATTGGCCCGTTATGTATAATGTTCACTCCGAAACAATGGAACACAAATATCAATATCAGGTTTGCAAATAATGTTTCCGGATCGGGACTGGAATTTATACGGCAAAAATGGAACGAGATTTTACCGGGTTACCCTTTAAGGTATCAGTTTTATGATGAATGGTTCTATTCAATGTATAAATCGGAGGAACGATTCGCAAAGACAATCGGACTGTTTGCCCTTTTGGCAATAGTAATTTCCTGCATGGGTATTTTTGGTCAGGCAATATTTTCTGCAGAGCTCCGGTCAAAAGAGATCGGAATCCGTAAAGTGAACGGGGCAACAATCTCTGAGGTTATGGTTATGTTAAACAGTGAATTTGTGAAAATGGTTGCTCATTGCTTTATAATTGCATCGCCTGTTGGCTGGTATGTCATGAATAAATGGCTTCAGAGTTTTGCGTATAAAACAGAATTAAGCTGGTGGATCTTCGTAATTGCTGGCATAATGGCTCTTGGGATTGCTTTAATGACAGTAAGCTGGCAGAGCTGGAGGGCGGCAACGAGGAATCCGGTCGAGGCATTACGGTATGAATGAACAATTAACAATAAACAATTGACAATTATTAATTGATATGATCTCATTAAAACACATCTACAAGTATTACGATTCAAAATTCCAGAGAACATTTGTTCTGAAGGATATAGATCTCGAAATTGCAGAGCGTGAGTTTGTTACAATAATGGGTCCAAGCGGGGCAGGAAAATCCACTCTTCTCAACATTATTGGTATGCTTGACGAACCCAGTGAAGGAGAGTACTACTTTCTAGATCAGCCGGCTCATAAACTCAATGAAAAGAAGAAGGTTGAGTTCCACAGGAATTTTGTCGGCTTCATATTTCAGGCTTTCCATCTGATTGATGAGATGACTGTGTATGAAAATATCGAAACACCCCTAATATATAAAGGCGTGAAAATCAGCGACCGGAAAGGAATGGTCGCTGAAATGCTCGACCGGTTCAGTATAGTTGCCAAAAAAGATCTCTTCCCTCCCCAGCTTTCAGGCGGACAACAACAGCTTGTTGGAATTGCACGGGCTGTAGTCGGGAAACCTAAACTCCTGCTGGCCGATGAACCGACAGGAAACCTGCATTCCGACCAGGGAAAGCAGATAATGGAACTCCTTAAACAGCTAAATAAAGAAGGAATTACTATTATTCAGGTGACACATAATAATGATTTTGCCCAATATGGCAGTCGTATAATTCGTCTGACAGACGGACTTATTTCAAGTGATAATAGAATCTGAAGAAGCCCTGCATCATGAATAAACTTAAAATATTTATCATCTTATTTAATATTTGATGGTTATGTATTTAAAAGGAATAATAAAAACCACCTTCAGGAATTTTAAGAGAAATACTACATCTTCATTAATAAAAATTCTTGGAGTTACTATAAGTATAGCGACAGTAATAATTATCTGGTCGTTTGTAATACATGAAGACAAATTTGATAAAGGTCTTCCGAACAGTGACAGGATATTCCGTTTGGAAACGAACTGGGCAAGCATGCCTCCTTTCGTTGGTCATGCAATCAACCAGGATTTAACGAGCAAGGTCACGGCAACCAGGCTGAATTTCTGGGGAGACGTTGGAATTCAGGTTAATAATAATCCTTACAACCTCAAAGATCTCACTTTTGCAGATAGTACCTTTTTCAAAACTTTTCCGCTTGAGTTTATTGCAGGAAATCCGGAAGATGCTCTTGTTTTGCCATTCTCATTGGTTCTTTCAGAATCACTTGCAAAAAGATTATTCGGAAGCACTGATGCTGTTGGAAAAATAGTAAGATTTGAAAATCAGTTCGATTTCACAGTAACTGCAATTATTAAAGATCAGTCTTTCCTGCACTTCAAAACAGATGTGCTGGCTTCAATAGAAAGCCTGGAACAGATCCGCTATAAAGGTGTTTTAAAGGAGTATGACGGATGGAGCTATCCAACCTATCTTCTGCTTCCTGAAGGTACTCCGACAGAAGAATCTGAAAAAATGGTTCTGGATCTGCTTAAAAAGGCAGGCTATAATGACCCGTTCAGGTTTAAACCGTTCTCAAAAATCTACTATTCACCTGAAGTTGAAAATGAGAGTAATACTAAGCATGGTAATCTTTTGTATAACAAAATTCTGATAGCAGTTTCCATTTTCATTCTGCTCCTGGCTGCTATTAATTTTATCAATTTAACAATCGCTGATGCAGTTGCCAGATCAAAGGAAGTAAGTATTAAAAAAATAGAAGGTGCGTCAGAACTTCAGCTGATTATCCAATTTGTTTTTGAAACAGCTTTTATAATTTTTATTTCCTTCGGACTTTCGTTTTTGCTCTTATGGATCTTTAATCCTATTATTAAATTCCCTGACAGGATTTCCGGTTCAGATCGCAGGTTTATTTACACCCGGAAAACTGTTTATTTTATTAGCCGGGCTTCTGGTATTTATTTTAATTACAGGAATTTATCCCGGTTATTATATTAGCAGGTATTCTGTAACTTCAAATAAAGAAAGATTGTCAGGTTACTCCCGTCATAACGGGATCCGTAACGGATTAATAATATTCCAGAATCTGGTTTCTATCACTTTAATATGCTGTACTCTGATCGGAAACCAGCAATTCAGATACATGAGTAAAAAAGATCTGGGGTTCAATAAAAACGATATTGTGAATCTTAAAATAAACTCCCAGTTAAAAGGTCACCTGGAACTATTCAAAGAAAAATTGTTGAACTATCCTGAGATAGTCAGTATTTCTTATTCAAGCCGGGTTCCTGGTAGTTACTGGGGTTCATGGTGTTGCGTAAATATTGAAGGTAAAGAGAATAAGTACTTTAATAATTATGTCGACGCTGATTATTTGAAAACCCTTGGTATAAAAATTAAAGATGGACGAAACTTTTCAGCAGATAACCCGGGTGATATGAGAACAACCTATCTGATTAATGAAACTGCTATCAGACAATATGAATTAAAAAATCCCATTGGACAGGTTATAACTCCGGGAAATGGAAAACAAGGTCAGATTATTGGGACAATCCAGGATTTTCACTACAGAGGATTAAACTATGAGAAAACACCACTATTGTTATTCTATACCCCTGATTTTGTAAATTATGTAAATATAAAGGTCGACAATAAAAATATCGCAGGGGCATTGGACAGAATAAAAACTGCATGGCATGAAGTATGCCCTGCTTTTTCATTCGAATATAATTTCCTTGATGAGACTTTTGATTTACAGTACAAATCAGAAAAGAGATTTGAGAATCTGCTTTTTTCATTTGCATTACTTGCATTATTCATTGCAAGTATAGGGCTATTCGGACTTTCCATTTACAGTACCCAACGCCGTACCAAAGAAATAGGCGTCCGAAAAATCAATGGTGCCAGTGTTGCAGAAGTAATAGCTATGCTGAATAAAGATATAGTTAAGTGGGTAATTATAGCATATGTTATTGCCTGCCCGATTGCCTGGTATGCAATGCATAAATGGCTTGAAAACTTTGCCTACAAAACGAACCTGAGCTGGTGGATTTTTGCATTAGCCGGCTTAATGGCGCTGGCAATTGCTTTATTGACAGTGAGCTGGCAGAGCTGGAGAGCGGCAACGAGAAATCCGGTTGAAGCGTTACGATATGAATAATTTCAGAAAGTTAAGGCATGGTTGGAAATGGTTTGTCATAAACCTGATCGGATTAAGCACTTCTATTGCCTGTATCTTTATTATGTATCTGTTTATAAGGCAGCAGCTTAGCTATGACCGGTTTCATCAGAAAGCTGACCGGATTTACAGGATAACACTTGACTCAAACCGAGGAGCGGCCTCTATGCATCCGGCAAGAGTAACATCTGAAAGGCCAAAACAACTTTTAACCGAATATCCTGCTATTGAAAAAATGACCAGACTGGTACCTTTCAGAAATGCAATTGTCAATATTGATGAAAAGAGGTTTTACAACAGAAATGCTTTTGCAACCGACACTTCTTTTTTTGGAGTTTTCGATTTCAAAATAATTTCAGGTAATCCTCAGAAGACTTTCTCCCAGCCTCTGCGTGCTATGATAAGCCGTAGTCTTGCCAATAAATATTTCGGCAGTACGGATGTTACAGGAAAGGAAATATCTGTTATCCACCAGCAGGATCCCAAAGCCAAAATTTATACTATCGATGGTGTTATGGAAGACTTTCCTGCAAATTCCCATTTTCATGCCGACCTTCTGACCTCATTTTCCAGCGAAGAAGATCAGACTACATGGGCTTATACTTATTTCCTTCTGAAGAAAGGCACTGATGCCGGAGCTCTTCGAAAAACAATTCAGCAAAAATGGGAAGCTGAAAACAAGTCCGGAGAACCTGTACCATTTATTTTCCTTCAAAAGCTTACTGATATTCACCTTTTTAGCCAGAAAAGCCGTGAGATTGAGAAGAATGGAGATATACGCTCAGTAATTCTTCTGGTCACGAGTATAATCATGATCCTTTTTATTGCTCTTATCAATTACCTGAATCTAAGCCGGGTACAATTTATTTCAAGATTGAAATATTTCAAAGTGAAATTGATTAACGGAGCATCAAAACAGATCCTTGCAATGGAACTTATTAGTGAATCTCTGATTCTCTCATCTGCCTCAATTATAACAGGACTTCTGATTGCAATTAAACTTAACGATATTCTTAATATAACTTTATTTCAGGCAGGCAGGATTGCTGATATCTGTCTAATTTCATTGTTTTTTGTAATAGTGATTACCATAATTTCAGTTATTCCGCTGTTCACATCCAAAATCGTTACGGATATTAAGCTGCCTGAGAGTCCGGGAAGGCTCTATAAACTGCCTTTAGTTTTGCAGTATTCATTAGCTATCATTGCCATAACAGGTTCAATTGTACTAAACCGTCAGATGAGTTTTATTACAAGTCTGCATCCTGCATCGCAGAATGCAAATATGATGGTAATCGCCGATAATACATGGGAAGCGGTGCAAAGATATGAACTTCTAAAGAGTGAGTTGCTTAAAAATCCTGATATACTTGACATTACAGCGGCCATGGAGAATCCGGGCGGTGAAATAATCGATAACATGGCATTTGAAATGGAGGGGATTGAAAAGAAAGAAGAGCAAAGAATAAACATTTTTACAACAGATTCCAATTTTTTCACATTCCTGGGCATCAAGCCTCTTGCAGGTTGCAACAGAGAGCAGATTTACTCCTTCACATCAGTGGGAAACAGATGCCATCGAGCTGAGCACACTCAGGCAGAATGAAAATAGTGACAAGGATAAGCTTGCTGATCTGGAGAAACGGGTAGGTAATTACCATGAAAAATATATTCTGAACCAGAGTGCCCTTAAAATGCTTGGAATAGCCAGTCCGGAAGAAGCTGTTGGAAAGCGTTTCAGGATTAATTTCTTCCTGCCTGACCTGTTTCCTGAAGGCGAGATTGCAGCTGTTGTGCCTGATTTTCACTATACTGATCTGCATACCGAAGAAAAACCACTTGCTATAGCTTCCAGAAAGCTCTTTAATTATTGTTTTATCATAAGGATCAATCCTCTTCAGCGCAAAAAAGCAATTTCCGGTATTGCTGCTACCTGGGAAAAAATAAATCCTGAGTTTCCCTTCCAGTATGAGTTTATTACCGACGTTTATCAGAAAGTCTATGCTGGAGAATACACCCAAACACGCGTTTTATCATTGTTTGCAATCATCTCCGTAATACTTTCATCATTAGGTATTTTTGCTCTTGCTGCGTTCAGTATGGAACGAAGGATTAAAGAAATAGGAATCCGGAAAGTTAATGGTGCAAGAGTCTCAGAGATCCTGGTAATGTTAAATATGGATTTTATAAAATGGGTGGCTATTGCATATGTAATTGCCACGCCTGTTGTGTACTATGTCATGTTAAAATGGCTCCGGAACTTTGCATATAAAACAAACCTGAGCTGGTGGATATTTGCTTTGTCCGGCGTTTTAGCTCTGGGGGTTGCATTACTGACAGTCAGCTGGCAGAGCTGGAGGGCTGCAACCAGGAATCCGGTCGAGGCACTACGATATGAATAATCTTACATAATAAACTATTATAATATTCATGAAATTAAACCAGATTTTCAGAAGCCTGTTCAGAGACCGGTTAAATACATCGGTTATAATAGTCAGTCTTGCCGTTGGTATCGCCTGTATTAATCTTATCTTCTTATTCATCAGCAGGGAACTGGGTACTGATGGTTTTCATGAAAAGAAGGATCAGATATATGCGCTGAAATGCGATGATCCGTGGCTGCCTGGCACAAAAATGTATTATTGCAAGTTCGGATCAGCAGAGTATATGAAAAACAATTTTGCCCAGGTAGAAGATTTTTGCCGTTTTAATAGTTCAAATGCACTAAAAATAATTGCAAATAATCAAGACTATTTTGACAATCCTAAAATTATCAGTGCATCAGAAAATTTCTTCAGGTTCTTTTCATATAAGCTTTTAACCAATAATCCGGAAACAGCCCTGGAAACACCTGGCAACATTGTCATTTCAGCTGATCTGGCAAATAAATATTTTGGTACCAACGATCCTGTGGGAAAGATCATTACCCTGGTTAACAGGAATAATACAGAACAGATGACAGTAGCAGGGATTTTTGAAAGCCCAGTCAATAACACCCAGATTAACTTCGATATGGTTCGTCTGATAGGTGAGGTCGACAGTCGCTGTTATCTGAGGTTGGTCAAAGATACCGATCCTAAAGAGCTGGAAAAAAAATTCTCAGAAAAAAAAGAAATAATTCCAATTGTAAATACCGGAACTCCAGGTCCATATTACCTGGAATCACTCCATAACGCATATTTCGATACCTTACGCGGATGGACAGTTGAACTCAACCGTGATAAGAGAGATCTCCGGATTGCATTGATAATAGGATTAATGATAATGGGAATAGCTGTCTTCAATTATCTGGGCGTTCTTACAAATAAGTTTCACGGTAAGGTTAAAGAGTATTATTTACGACGGATCAATGGAAGCACTATCCCGGATCTGGTCGCCCGTTTTATGCTTGAAAATTCAATTATTGTCGCCATTTCTTTCTTCATTGGTCTGTTCTTAATGCTTTATGCATTGCCATTTTTCAACAATCTGACAAACAGTAAGATCACTAAAACATTTATCTGGCAGCCGGAACAGATAACAGTTCTTGGGGTTGTCCTGATTTTTATTTTGCTGATGACATTAGTCTTTACTTTTTACCTGATCCGCTCGAACCTCGATTTAAATCTTTTGAAAACAGATCATGGTCAATCGGTCAGAACCATTCAGATCCCTGCCTTTAATATATTTCAGTTAACCAGTTCCATAACCCTTATAATTTGCTCTATGATCATTATCAGGCAAATGAACTATATCACCAAGAAGCCTATTGGTCTTGACAAAGAGGTGATTGAGATAAAAATACCTCCACAGTATAAGGACAAAGCCGGAGTATTCAAAGATGAGCTATTGAAAAGCAGTTCAATAAACAATGTTTCTGTAGTCGGGGCCTCTCCTCTCCTGGAACATTTCCTGGTCGCACTTAAATACAAGGAAGATGGAGTGGAAAAAGAGTATTCTCTGGCAGGCTTCAGCGGAGATGAAAACTATCTTGATGTTCTGGGAATAGAGCTTGTTGACGGAACCGGATTCTCTGAAATCCTTTCTGCCAACACAAAGAAATGCCTTGTCAACCAGTCTTTCAAAAAGCTTTTTCAAGACCAGGATTTAATCGGAAAAGGAATGCCGGGAATGGAAGACAAGATTGTAACAGGTGTTGTAAAAGATTTTAACTATTTCGATTTAAAATCCAAAGTTGAACCTGCATTCATTTCATTCGATAGCAATGGGGGGCACCTTCTGGTGAAACCATCCGATAATCAGACACAGGCAGCAAGGAGAGCTATTTCCGGTATCTGGCAAAAACTAATCCCGGATTACCCATTGAATATTGAATCAGTAGGAGACCGCTTTGAATGGTATCACAGGAGGAATCTAAACTTTAGAAGGTTGATCGGGTCGTGCTCTGTCATAAATCTTTTTCTGTCGATGATAGGGTTGTTTGCAGTCTCATATCAGAAAACCCGCTCCCGGACAAAAGAAATAGGGATACGCAAAATAAACGGTGCAAATGTCATTGAAATACTTGCTTTGATAAACAAAGATTTTGTCAGATGGACAGTTATTGCTTTCATAATAGCCGTTCCTGCTGCCTGGCTTGCAATGGATAGATGGCTTGAGGGCTATGCTTACAAAACAGATGTGAAATGGTGGATCTATTCTCTTTCGGGGATAATTGTACTGACAATTTCGCTGCTGACCGTAAGCTGGCAAAGCTTGAGGGCGGCAACGAGGAATCCAGTGGAGGCACTGCGATATGAATAAAGACCTCTCCGTTTATCCCGGAAGTCAACCCCCCAACCCCCCAATTGGGGGGCTTAAAAGTGGTAACTGATCTTAAAAGTCCCCCAGATGGGGCCTGCCTGCCGGTAGGCAGTGATTTGGGTGTTGATTAATTTTAGGAATAAGAGAGGTTGAGTCAAAATATATAAATATGAAAAAATATTCTTCTTTTCTGCTCAGTTTAATTATTCTAATAGTGAGTACCTCATGCCACCACAACCGCCTTAAAACCAGTGAAAAAGAACTGGGGAAAGAGATAATTACTCAGGAAAAAGCGAAGAATGAAGCTGAAAGAATTGCTTTGGAAAAGCAGAAATCCGATGCGCCGACAAATCTTCGTTCAGGTTCACGATATAAGGAAATCCGTTCTGTCGATCCAAAGAATCCACCGGTCAGACTTGATATCTTAGGAACAGGCAAAAACACCCGTGAATTTATGCTTTCAGATATTGCATCTTCAATTCGATATGTTAAGCTTGAAACTCCCCCTGACACAATGTTGCTCAATGATCCGTTTTATTTTCGTGACGATCACATAGCAACAATTGTTTCTGATGATGAACAGATTATTTATCAGGGATTATATGGATTGTCATGTTATGATATGGCTGGAAAATATCTTGAAACCGTCTGGAAAAACGAATCCGGAATTGTAGATAATGGAGGTGGGATTATGATCAATAATTTATTTGGTATCAGCCCTATCATCCCGGTTTCTTTGTCAGAGGGAAATCTTCATTTTTTCTTCGAAGACGGACCTGGCGGAAAAGGTTTTGTCATGAAATACAAACCCGGAACTGAAAAAGGTATTAACGTGCAACCGAATAACGAATTAAAGAGCCAGTTACAAATCCCGGGGGATACCTTATTTAATACCAACAAAATCTTTTCAGATAGATTCGATCGGATATTTGGAGTCAGTCAGGGTTTATGGACTGGTCTAAATAACAAATGGAATGCTGGAAAATCAGGAGCATTGCTGGTTACTTATAACAATTCCGGAGATACCTTATGCAAATTTACAGATTATGAGCGCATTGCAAATTTCGGCCAATCCACATGGAGACATTCTGTCGGATTGCAAAGCTATTATTATGAAGGATCATTGACCATTAAATCGGAATACAACGATACCATTTTCAGATTGATCCCACCCAACAGGTTATTGCCTGTATATATAATTGATTTTGGCAAATTAAAAGTCAAATTTATGGAGGGACTTAATCCTGATATTGATTTGTCGGGGAAGTACTTGCTTAACTCCCTGTATGAGACAACAAACTTCTTATTTATAAGATATACTGAAAATTACGACTGTCCAAGTAACATAAGGAAGAAGGCTGTGAAATTTTATAATATTCTGTTTGATAAGAAACAGGGAAAATTGTTTCATCAGCCCGGGTTTACTTTTTTGCCTGAAGGTATGCTTAATGAACTGGACGGAGGGATGCCATTCTGGCCCGAATTCATTACTCCGCAGGGTGAAATAATGAAGCTCGTGTCGGGGAAAAATATAAAGGATTACATTAATTCTGAAGCATTTAAAAAGGGACCTGCCACTTCTGATCAAAGAAGAAAACAGGTATCTCTTGCATATGGTTTAAAAGACAGAGATATGATAGTAATGATTGTAAAATGAAATTATCTGAAATTAATCAGTCTGGTTATCAACCCACCGGGAGTTCAACCCCCCAACCCCCCAAATGGGGGGCAAGGAGACACGTCAAAAGTCCCCCATATGGGGGATTTAGGGGGTTGATTTACTCGGGAGATTTAGGGGTGAAAAAACTTAAAAAGAAATTACTACTCAGGTTTTAAAAGTCCCCCAGATGGGGGATTTAGGGGGTTGATTTATAAGAGGGGATTTAGGGGTGAAAAAACTAAAAATAGATTACCACTCTTCTTTTATTTACGATATTTATTGCTTTTCCCTCCTGCCACCCCAACCGCCTTAAAACCAGCGAAAAAACATTGGCCGAAGAGATTCTTCTTCAGGAACAGGAAAACGAGGGCAATGACAGGTCTTCCCGCGAAAAACAACTTGCTGACGGATCCGGAAATTCAGGCGGTGGGATCCGATACAAGGAAGACCGTTCTGTGGATCGTGCCAGTCCGCCAGTTGTGATTGACATAGCCGGTAATCTTCAGATTATCAGAGATATCAAATTATCAGATATCGCATCTGAAATAACTTATGTCAGAATTCAGCCTCCACCTGATTCCTCTTTCAGAAGGGATATTAAATTTACTTATCACCTGACTGATGATTTTATTATTGCATCAAACCTTTTTGGTATAATTCATTATGACCGTGACGGCAGATATATCAATACTGTTGTTAAGAACCAGTTTACCGGTATAGAAATTGAACCGGACAAAATCATCGGTTATTCTGAATTCACTTTTACAGGGGCTTACAATACAAGTGTAAAAAGCTCTGGCAATACACTTTTTTACAATTATTTCAACAATATAGCAGGACAGGAGTATTTAATGAAATATGATTGTTTAGCGAACCAGATCGGACAAACAATCAAATATGACCCTGAAGATCCTTCAAAGATAATTGGTCAGGGAGAGCTTGTTGCTGACCTGAATCACAAACGAAGGGAGCCGGGTCCACGGCAGTTCAGATCAGGAGGAATGTGGTCGACAAGTTCTCCTAATCCGGGATTTTTTTCACAGAGCTTTGATATTACCTGGATAGATGAAAATAATTATTCTAAAAAACTTGAGGATAATGATATGCTTGGAATATTTAATAGTCAGGGTGACACGCTTGCAACATTTACTCAGCATGAGAAACTTATAAACTACACAAAATCGCTTCAGCGGGGCACCGACGGCGGCAGTCATTACGAACACAACGGTAAGACTTATTTCCGCAATGCTTTTAATGACACACTTTTTCAGGTAATTCCACCCAACAGGTTAAAACCTGTTTTTGTCCTGAATCTGGGCACATATAAGGTGACGAGGCAGCAGGGAGTTGATCCTGGCTTTGATCTGACGGGGAAGGTTATTCCATGGGAAATGGCCGAAACAGAGAAATATATTTTTCTGACATTTACAAAGGATGGTTACGATTGCCCGAATTCACGGAAAGATAAAACTGTAAAAATCTATCATGCCCTCTTTTCAAAAAAGGATCATCTGCTGACGGTAATCAAAGGCGATCCGTTCAATTATTCACCTGAGATACTTGAGAATAACCTCGATGGAGGAGTACCCGTCTGGCCATCAACTGACATGATAGGTAAAAACGGGGAAATTTCTGTTTCCCTGAAGGGCAAGGATCTAAAAGATCGGGTGAGATCAGAATTTTTTAAAAGATCTCCGGCACCGGAAACCAAAAAGGAGAATCTGAAAAAGTTTGCTGCTTCGGTTTCGGATAATGAGGATATTTTAATGATTGTCAAATGAATAATAT
Organism: uncultured Bacteroidales bacterium; assembly: GCA_963746685.1. Lineage (GTDB taxonomy): Bacteria > Bacteroidota > Bacteroidia > Bacteroidales > VadinHA17 > LD21. The sequence goes on along the minus strand of CAVVBY010000033.1, from coordinate 190,645 downwards.
CAACCCCCCAACCCCCCAATTGGGGGGCTTAAAAAGACTACCGATTTTAAAAGTCCCCCATATGGGGCCTGCCTGCCGGCAGGCAGGGATTTAGGGGGTGGATTTAAAAGGAGATTTAAAGGGTTACTAAAAAAGGAATATCAATAATTGACTAACAAGATAATTTAATAACACTCAAATGAACCACTACATAAAGACCGCCCTTCGGAATCTTCAGGCAAAGCCGGTTTATTCAATCATCACATTCACCGGTTTTACAATTGGCATTGTTGCCAGCCTGCTTATCTACCTGTGGGTTTTCAATGAACTGAGCTATGATAAATTCCATCCTGATTATAACAGGATCTACAGAGTGCTTACACTTTCAAAACAGGGCGATGAAATAGTAAAGTCGCCGGGATGCTACCGTCCGGTTGCTAAAACCCTGAAAATGGATTATCCGCAGATCGAATATGCAACTTACATCAGTTCAAATTCGGAAGACTCACCTTTGCAAAAAGAATCAGGAGGTGAAAAGATTGAAGCCAGAATGTCGTGGGCTGATGATGATTTTTTCAGGATATTCGGGGGGTTCAGCTTTGTTGAAGGATCTGCAGAAGAAGCATTTAAGAATCCTGATGATATTATTTTGTCCGAAAAAGTGGCAAAAAAATTATTTGGAGATCAACCGGCAATCGGGCAGACTATAATCATGAATAAATACTCAAGAGAGGTTTACACTGTGGGCGGAGTAGTACGTATCCCAGATCAAAGCCACCTCGATTTCGGATTCATTATTCCTGAAAAAAACAATCATTATGCAGGATTTATAAACAGCTGGACAGATAAAAGCAACAGGGTGTATATTAAGCTTAAAAAAGGGGCTGATATTGACAGTGAGTTTCTCAGCTCAATATCAAACCAGGTAAATAAATACTCTAAAAAGTCAGATAAGCTGATGTTCCAGCCTCTGGCTGATATCCATCTTCATTCCGATTATGAAAATTTTTTCTTCGACAGAAATCCCGGATCCTTTAAATATGTCTGGATTTTTTCCGGATTGGCATTTCTCATTGTGCTGATGGCCTCTCTCAATTTCTCCGTATTATCAGTTGCAAGAGCATCAGAAAGGGCAACCGAGATAGGAATAAAAAAAGTAAACGGAGCTGGAAGGATGGTAATATTCGGTCAGTTCATGACCGAATCCGTGTTCCAGACCTTCCTGGCTACAATCCTGGCATTGATAATCATCTGGCTGGTTCTTCCATGGTTTAATGAGCTTTCCGGTAAAGAACTTGTATTAAAAATCTCGGTAAGGTTTGCCATCAGTCTGTTTTTATTGACCTTTATCGTAGGGATCATTGCAGGGATCTATCCATCAGTTTACCTTTCATCACTGAATCCTATCGGTATATTCCGGGGAGGAAGCGCTACCGGTTCAAAAAGCAATTTTATCAGGCTTCTTGTAACTGCCCAGTTCAGTATAGCGATCTTCTTTATTATAGCAACATCTTTGTTTGTCAAGCAGTTAAATTATATTCACAATAAAGATCTTGGCATTGATGATAAAAACGTGGTTGTAATACCGACGGGGTTATGGTACGATAATAAAGAGTTTAAAGAAGAATTGCTAAGAAATCCTTCGGTCCTCAGGTGTTTCGGCAAGCACTTATGCTCCTGTTGATTACGGATTCCAGTCATGGAATTGACATTAATCACCAGGGAAGAACCGATACTTTGCAGACAACCCTGTTATTGGTTGATGAAGATTTTGCAGAAACCTATAAGCTTGAAATCATAAAAGGCCAGTTCCTGCAAATGGATTACAGCGACTACTGGAAAGAGGGAGAAGATGCAGAAAAAAGAAGGAAGGAAGGTAAGGAATATACAATTTCAATTCCAATTGTCATTAATGAAACCGCTGAAAAAATAGCTTGGATTTGATGATCCTATAGGTCAACGGCTGGGTGATAATGTGATAGTCGGAGTTGTAAAAGATTTTCATTTCAGGCCTTTGCATTATCCGATCGGTCCTCTTGTAATGACAAATAATCCGGAGAATATAATGACATTGAATGTGCGGATTGCACCGGAAAACAGAACAGAAACGATCAAATATATTCGTGAAACATTCATGAAATACAGGGATAACCGGGAGTTTTCGTATGATTTTTTTGATGATCTTCTCGATCAGAAATATCAGGCCGAAACCCGGCTTCGGAATATTACAACTGCCTTTGCAATCCTCGCCATAATTATTTCTGTAATGGGAATCCTGGGATGGCTTTCTTCTCAACTGACCGCCGTACAAAGGAAATCGGTATACGGAAGGTAACAGGAGCTGAAACGTCAGAAATACTTATCCTTCTCAACAGGGATTTTGTAAAATGGGTTGGGGTTGCTTTTCTGATCGCAACGCCGGTTGCAATTATCGTTTTGCACAAATGGCTGCAGAATTTTGCATATAAGACTGCCCTGAGCTGGTGGATATTTGCCCTGGCAGGATTGTCAGCAGTGCTGATTGCAGTAATATCAGTAAGTCTTCAGAGCTGGCGGGCTTCAAACAGGAATCCGGTGGAGGCGTTGCGATATGAGTAACCTCTCCCCAACCCCTCCCCCGAGGAGGGAGGGGCTTAGAAAAGAATGAGACTAAAAATTCGTATTATTAATTTCTCTAACACAACTATATCTTTCAGCGGTTTCCTTTTCTCCCCATGTCTTTCAACATCAACAGCATCATCCGGATAACCCAAAGGAAGAATAACAATTGGTTCAATATGATCCGGCAAGTTCAGAACTTGAGATAATCTAGGCTTGTTGAAATTACATACCCAGCAGGTGGCAAGTCCGATGCTTGTGGCAGCCAGGGTGATATGGTCCGCGGCTATAGCAGCATCAATATCGGATGAATCCTTTCCGTCACCTCTTTTCCATGATTTGGTTTGATCTGAACAAATAACAATGTACATAGGTGCGGTTCTGAACCATTCGCGGGTGTAACAGGTCCGGAGATTTTCGATGTTCTCACCTCTGACCACAATAAAAAACCTTGGCTGGTAGTTGACCGCCGACGGAGAAATACGTCCGGCTTCAAGAACATAATTAAGCTTATCATCTTCAACATTCTGCTGTTTGTACTTTCTGGAAGAATAGCGCGATTTGGCCAATTGAAGAAAGTCCATTGATATAGTTTATTAAATAATTACTGGATTTCATTTCCCTCCTTGGGGGGAATTCAAAGGGGGTATCTTATTTGGCGGATTTGCTATGAGGTATATACGAAATGGGCTCATTATTTTCCGGTATGATATTCTTGTAATGCTCATACCTTTCAAGAACCTCCATTACAAATGCAACCGATTCTTTCCCCTTGAAATAGCCGTACTTTACAACACTGTCGTTATAATACTGAGGTTCTGATTTTTTCAATATCCATACAGCTACATTATCATCCCATTTCTGCGGATCCATTGCCATTTTTTTCAGCAAGTTTCATGGCATCAAGAACATGTCCGGGGCCGGCATTATAGGCTGCCAGAATGAATTTAGTCCTTTCATTTTCATCAGCTATCTTCGGGATCAAATATTTTATACAGCCAGATAATATATTTTGCACCTGCTTTAATATTGCTTTCAGGAGATGAAGTGATATCAATCCCGAAATGCTTTCCTGTCTCAGGCATTATCTGCATCAGTCCGTAAGCTCCTACCCTTGAAATCACATTCGGAATAAACCTTGATTCCTGGCAGATAAGAGAAGCAAGAAGACGCCAGTCCCATTTTATTGTCTCACTGTATTCCTTTATTAAATCGTCCCATGGAGAGACTTTTCCGGTGCTCAGTGCATAATAGTCGCTTTTCACAATTGTACTGGAACGTGAGTTCTTAAAGTATTTAGAGTAAAGAAGGGCAAATGTCTGCGTCGTTTTAAAATTGACGATCCATTGATCAAGTTCCTTTCTTAAGTTGTTCCGAATTGGTTTTTCTTATTCCCCAGGCGAGGTTCTGCGGAGAGCTTAATTGTGTCGCAACATCTATTTCCGGGAAATATGTGGCATTGACCAGATGCGATATTTTCATCACAAACAGCATAGTTTATTTCCCCTTTGTCAACAAGCTGTATAAGAGCTTCTGCTTCAAAAGGAACTTCGACCACAGTTATGGGCTGGCCGATTTCTTTTGAAAGCTGATCAAGAAGCTCGGCATGCGACGAGCCTTTCTGGACATAAATGATCTTATTTGCCAGGTCGGTATATTTGCGTATCAGTTTGCTTTCGAGGGAAGAAGATGACATTGTTTGCCATTTGTGAGGTTTTCGTTGAACAAGAACCTGTCTTGTACTGTCTATGGGTTCTGTGAACCGGATCTCATCTTTTCTGGATGGAGAAACTGTCAATCCCATTGCAAGCAGATCGACCTGACCGGTTTTCAGCATGCTGAAGGCATTTTCAATGCTGTTTTCTGTAACAATCTCAATATCAACGCCGAGGTGATCGGAAAAGGCTTTTAAGAGCTCATAATGAAATCCCATTGGCTCACCCCTGTAAAGGAAATAGTTCGTTGAGTTGAAATCAGTTACAGCAACCAGTTTACCCCTGGCCATTATTGAATCAAGATCAAAAGCAACTGTATTTTTTTTGTCCTTGTTATCTGGATTCTCGGAACATGAAAGAAGTATTGCTCCGATTATTGCTATAAGAATAAGTATTTTCTTTTTCAAAAATATGATGTTTGTTAAACAAGAATCTTATAATTGACGGGGCAAAGATACAACAATTTTTTCAATCATAGAAAGTCCATGCAAGGCCGTACCTGAACATCCTGATATTCATAGGGTATGTGGGAACCATGTAGTAATCATAGCCCATGAATACCCGAGTTGATATGATCGAACATAATGAAGATCCTTGTTCGCCTTAGCTTGAGATTCAGGAAGACATTAATAAACGGATAATTTCCGGTTTGTACCTGATCCTGTCTGTAGAATCTCCCTGTTGCTGGCATATAGGAATATGGGTTATACAGTGTATGATACAGAACTTCAGCTCCTATCTGTGTATTCAGCTGGCCGTTTGTCTTTTTAAAATTGAAAAGATGCTCGAAATAACCGGTTGCCCTTACGGTGGCAAAAGGAAGATCAAGCACTTCGGTATTACTGCTTTTCTGCACCAGCAGGTCTGTGGAAAGATGGAATTTCCATGCCCTGAGGTCTTTTCTCGCAAACAATGACGCAACTGAAAGGCCTCCTGTATGCTGGGAAGGCAATGCCAGTGTGTCGAAATCTGTATAATTGTCGATAATGGCATAATTGAGCCTTAATTCCATATTGCGGGCTGGATAGGAGAAGCTGGTACCAAGGTCAATCCTGAATTCCTTGTTCAGATTATTCTGCCATTCAAAATGGTTGCTTCCCCACCGTTCGTACCAGAATGACGGCTGCCTGTTAGCAATAGAGCCATTGATATTCCAGGAAGCAACTCCTTTCTTCCAGCCGAACGATTTGGAAATAACTCCGTTAAGATTAAAATCGCCGAACCTGTAACCGCTCAGGAACAGTTCGCCTGTTGCCATCCAGTAGAATTTATCTCCGATATTGTTATACAGTTTCCCAATGAGTACGTTGTTGTGTTTCCGCCATACAGAGGTATCAGCCAGAAGAGTATCGTGAGTCGGCACTATCTGACTGTATCTTAACAGCTCATTCCTGATCCCTACTCCCCCGCCCAGCCTGAATTTACGGGTTTCATCAGTTGAAAAATCAAACCTGATAGTGTTCTTAATGCTCCTCGCGTACAGGGAGTCGAAGGTTTGGGTAGAGTCTGCATATACCGAAGCATAAAATCCCGATAAGGGATCATCATCAGAATATGTCCGTCTGTTTCCGTCGAGAATGAAGATATGTGAGAACGTACCGCTCAGCTTAAAGGATTTGGAATCCCTGGCTTCTGTACTGTCTTTGACTGCAGGCTGTTTGCCTCCGACAGTGTAGCGCTGTACAAGCATCAGGTTCCTGTTTTTCAGATAGCTTTTTGCTTTATCCAGGTTCCCCAGATTTACTTCTACATTATTGGTTGCCAGTGTTTCAAGCTGGCTCTTGTCTTTGATGCCTCCGTTTTCATTTGTGGTAATGTTATTCAATCCGGCTGCAAAATAGGCTTTGTATCTTTCTCCCCTGTATGAACCGTAAAAAGTGAAATCCTTGTCATCGGCACGCTGGGAGCTGTATTGACCAAGATTGTAAACTATGTCATAGACAAGCCCGAAGTTCAGGTACCTGTTTACGTTCTGGGAATGCCTGATCCTGAAGGTTTGTTCAGCCATTTCACGGGGCCCTCCATATGTCCAGACAAGCTCGGTGAATGGTACCTGTGTATTCATAAAGGTGTATTTTTCAGGCTGGTACATCAGGGGATAGTAATAATTGTACAGAAATTTATCCGGATCGGTGATCCTGTCAAAGAAATTTAACTGGTAGAATGGCAAACCATAACTGCCAAGGGTGGCATTCAGAGGAGAAAACTTGTCAGCCAGCCTGTAATGGTTGAATAGAGAAAAAACAGTATCAAAGGGTATTTTGACTTCTTCGGTGAAATCAGGCGAGAGATTCCACTGTTCAATAATCTTCGGTTTAATAGTATCCTGCTTCTGGGCAAATAAACCCGACGAAAAGCCAATTATCAGTAATATCGCAATATTTCGCCTCATCAGCGGCAAATATAGGAAAAATCCGGATAGTATTGTGCCCCTATAAGGCTGGGGGAGTGGTATGGTACTCTGTTTCTCAGCATGCCCCGTACGGGGCGCAATAAGAAAGGTACCTAATCAACATTATCGTTAAGATAGGCATTATTCTCCCTTAGCACCGGTTCCTCGCCTTCACCGGACGACAGGGTGAATTTTGAAACTTTGCTCTCATTATCCTTCTCCTTTGAACCGATTGACATGTTCCTCCTTATATATGCCGGAACATCCTCAAAGGCTTCAATATTCTCTTTAATGATCTTGTTTGAAAGACCCTCCTTTTTGAAGAAGTTCTGCATATGCTTCACTTTCTGAAGGGTTGTTTTGGGATTTTCCTTTTCATCAATATCATCCTGCTGTTTCATGCCCCTGAGTTCTGTTACTTCACCTAAGCCGTCAAGATCAAAGTCAAGTCTGACCCTGTTCTTCGTCGTCAAAATTTGAAATTAACGATTTTGAAGATTTCTGGTGGACGGAAAATGAATCTTCTCCTTTATCCGGAATGACATGTGACGGAACCGGGTTTTCAGGAGTAAGCAATTCAACTTTTTTGGCTTCGGTTTCTTATAGGGCGTTAAGATGCTGTTTGAAGGAAATCCAGTGGCAATAACAGTTACACTGATATTTTCCCCAAGATTGGTATCCTGCGATAATCCCCTTATTATAAGGGCATCTTCAGATGATTTTTCATACATATAATCAGTTATCTGGCCAAGTTCATCCATGGTAAGCTCGTTGGAACCCGCACCCGAGGATATGTTTACAAGTATGCTTTTTGCACCTGTGATATCATTTGAATTCAGAAGCGGTGACGAAAGTGCATTTTCTATTGCTTTCAGCGCCCTGTCTTCTCCTGAAGCTGTGCCCATTCCCATAATAGCCACTCCTGACTCTTTCATTACAGTCTCCACATCGGCAAAATCGACATTTATATAGCCGGCCACAGTAATTATTTCAGCAATCCCCTTCACAGCAGTGGTGAGGATATCATCAGCTTTGGCAAAAGCAGTTGAGACTCCCTGATCGCCATGGATCTCCCTTAGCTTTTCATTATTTATTACAAGAAGGGAATCAACAAATTCGCTCAGTTTAGTGATACCTTCAATAGCATAATTGATCCTGACCTTCCCTTCGGATTTAAACGGGATGGTTACCACGGCGATTGTAAGCAATCCTGAATCCTTGCATGCCTTTGCAATCACAGGGATTGCACCCGTGCCTGTACCGCCTCCCATTCCTGTTGTCAGGAAAACCATCTTGGTATTACCCGAAATGGCATCCATTACCTCCTTGATATTCTCAAGAGCAGCCTGACGCCCTACCTCTGGTTTACTGCCGGCTCCCCTTCCTTCCGTTATCGATGCACCGAGCTGCACTTTTATCGGTACAGGGCTCCGGGTGAGGGCCTGATGGTCAGTATTGCAAACCACGAAGTTCACATCCTTAATGCCTTTTTCATACATATGATTTACAGCATTGTTGCCGCCCCCGCCAATTCCGACAACCTTTATAATCGATGACCTTTCGACCGGAAGGTCAAAATTCATTATATCATCTGTCATTGTATTATTTTTTAATTGTTTACGAACAGTATTTTTCATACAGTAAACCATATTTGCATTCTAGTTGATATTCTGTTCCTCTACTTCAAACATTTTTGAGATCATCAGTTTGATCTTCTCAGTAATAGGCACTTTTTCAGTCAGGTGGATTTTCAGGTTCATCATCCGGTTCTTCCTGAACTTTGTTTTCAACCTTTTCGACAACAGGTTTTCTTATCCTCACATAATCTTCTTTCGTTCCGGCCTGGAACGATTTTTTGTAAGTCTCCAAGATGTTCAAACCCCCGGATTATAAGACCCACCGCTGTAGCATACATAGGCTGATTGATCTCATCCCGTCCGTTGCCGGCCAGGTGTTCATTCGGATAGCCGATCCTTACATCCATTGCAGTTTTGAAATTCATGAGTTGCGATCAAGTGTTTCAGCATTGCTCCTCCGCCTGTTATCACCATGCCTGCTGCAAGCTTGTCGGCATAACCTGAATTCTGAATCTCAAAATTCACAATATCAATTATCTCCTCCATCCTCCACTGGATGATTCCAGCCAGGCTTCTGAAAGAGATCTCCTTGGGGTTCCTGCCGCTAATACCGGGAATAGCAACCACCTTGTCTTCAGGAGCTATGTCGCGGAGAGCCGAACCATACTGGATCTTAAGCTGTTCAGCATGACGTTCGAGTATTGCGCATCCTTCCTTGATATCCTTTGTGATGACATTCCCCCCGAACGGGATTACGGCAGTGTGCCTGATAATATTGTCATAATAGACTGCCAGGTCAGTTGTACCGCCTCCAATATCGACAAGCACCACCCCTGCTTCCTTTTCATCGTCTGTCAGAACAGCATCCGCAGATGCCAACGGTTCGAGGATCAGATCCTTGAGGTTCAGGTCGGCTCTTTGTATACACCTCTCGATGTTCTTTGCCGCGGCAACACGACCAATAACAATGTGGAAATTGGCTTCAAGCTGATGGCCGCAAATACCGATCGGGTTCTTTATTCCGGGCTCATTGTCGATAATAAATACCTGAGGGATCACATGGATTATCTCCTCGCCCATTTCCACATGTATCTTGTACATGTCCTCAATCAGCCTGAAGACCTCGTCCTTTTTTATTTCATCATCGAAATTATCGCGCATTTTGGATCCGCGGGTCTTAATGCTCCTTATATGCTGACCCGCTATACCAACAAAGACTTCAGAAAACACAATGCCTGACAATTTCTGGACATCATCAACTGTGGCCTGAATGGCATTTACTGTTTCCTCAATATTCTGAACAACTCCTCTCCTGACACCTGTTGAGGGAGCCTTGCTGATCCCGAGAATTTCTATTTTACCATTCTCGTTTTTCTTGCCGACAATAGCCACAATTTTTGTGGTTCCAATGTCGATTGCTGCTACATACTGTTCCTTTTTGCTCATAGTCTGAAATATGGTTTTTCTTATTATCTCCGTTTGCATACGATCTGGTCCTTAAAAGCCAGATTTATTATTGAATATTTGTTCCATCCCACTTCAGGCAGAACTTTATCATAAAACACTTCAAGGTTGTTGTAGTTTTCCTTCAAAATTGTCGGCGCTGCCAAGATGGATCGTATGGTTTCCAACCCTGGGGATAAGGTCAATCTCATCGTTACCGTTAACAAAGATCTGATCAATCTGGGCTGACCAGAAGTCGTCCCTGTTAATATAATTGACCAGGTAAAAAATATCCTTCAGGATTGAGTTCTTGATGCTTGTATCAAGAACACTGACCCCGTTCAAGCATTGCCTGGCTTATATTGATGTTCCCTCCGACAATATGCAGCCTGGGGGTATAAAGGTTTCTTCTTCTGATAACCACTCCCTCATCATCGACATAATAATCGCCTCCGTTATTCGGCATCACCCGCATTATCGGAGTGCGCTGATCACCAATTATATGAAGAGTGCCGTCGATCGACATGAATACCTCAGCCGTTTTCAGCTCCCTGTACGCGCTCATTGTGTTTTCAATCTCATCCATTTTGATCTCCTTCACGGGTTTGCCGATCATATTTCCGTTGTTATTTATAATGGTGTTCTGAATATCTCTTTTTGTAACAAAATGATAATCAGACGAATCTATAATAGTGATCTCGATATTTTTGCATGGTTTTGAATCGTGCCAGTGAGAATAGTAAACAGGCATTATCACAAGGTATAATGACGGTATCAAGCAATAATATCCTGACTATCCTGCTCATTGTCCTCTGCTGTTTTTAAGCTTTTCTTCAATCGGAGCCAGCAAGCTTGTCAATATCACCGGCCCCTATCGTAAGGAGCACATCAATTTTATCCGGCATCAAGAATACCCGGAATCTCTTCCGGTTTCATCATCCTCTTATTACCCGATTTCATCCTGTTAAAAATCATTTCAGAATTGACACCGGGTATTGGTTTTTCGCGTGCCGGATAGATAGGAAGAAGAATAGCTTCATCAAGTTCATCGAGAATTGCTGCAAAACCATCAGCATGATCACGTGTCCTTGAATAAAGATGAGGCTGGAATATTCCTGTTATTTTTCTTCCGGCGAAATATTCCCTGACTGAAGTTATGCATGCCCTGATCTCTTCGGGATGGTGTGCATAGTCGTCAATGTAAGTAAGTCCGGGCAGATTGACCCTGATATCAAACCTTCTCCTGACACCCTGGAAAAGAATGACTGCTTTGCGTATTTCCTGTTCTGTAACACCGCAATTCAGTGCAACCGCAATTGCAGCAGTCAGGTTTTCAATGTTTATTATGCCCGGAAAAGGGAAATGCAGTTCCTGGATCAATCCTTCAGGAGTCTGGAGATTAAAGCTATAGTAATCAGTCCAATGCCTGACTTCTAGAATACCTGTAGTCAGAGCCCGGATCCGAACCATATGTGTACCCTGTTATACCGGCCGGGATGTTGATCTTATCCTTTATCCTGAAATTAACGAACAGCTTGCCGCCCGGTCTTATCCTGGAACAGAATTCGTTGTAGGCTTTGATCATAGTCTGATGATCACCATAAATATCAAGGTGATCGGCATCGACTGAGGTAACCACAGCCATTAACGGGTTCAGCCTGTGGAACGATCTGTCGAATTCATCAGCTTCCATAACAATATAATGTCCCTCTCCGGTCAGAAGGTTTGTATTGTAGTTCTTCGATATACCACCAAGAAATGCAGAACAATCGACATGCGATTGCTTTAGAAGATGGGCGGTCATTGTAGAGACCGTCGTTTTCCCGTGAGTGCCTGCAATAGCCAGCGTATCGGCAGCTGATGAAATATCACCAAGAACTTCCGATCGTTTATAAATCCGGTATCCGGTCTTCCGGAAAAATGAAATAATATGATTTTCAGGTGGAATAGCCGGAGTATATACAACAATAACTTTTTCTTTCTTTGAAGAATCACCAAACAAGGGAGGAATGCTCTTTAAGGAATCTTCATATGAGATTATGCATCCCTTTTCCGCCAACGATCTGGTAATGACTGATTCTGATCTGTCATAGCCTGCAATAAGAAAGCCTCCCTGCTCAAAGTAAAGGGCAAGTGCGCTCATTCCGATACCGCCAATGCCGACAAAATAGATCCCTTCTATGTTCTTCAGGTCTATCATTTTTCAATCAGTTTAAGCACTTCCCTGGCTATCCTTATATCAGCATCCCGTTCTGCCATCTTTGCTATATTCTCAGACAATGTTTTCTTCTTTTGATTATCAGAAATAAGTTTTATCACCTCACCGACAAGTCTCTTTTCTGCATTATCATCGGATATTACTATTGCAGCATCCTTTTCAGCAAGAGCCATTGCATTCCTTGTCTGGTGGTCTTCAGCAACATTTGGCGACGGAACAAGAATTACCGGCTTTCCTACAAGACACAATTCAGAAATGGTACCAGCTCCTGCTCTTGAAATAATTATTCCGGCTGCAGCAAATGCGAGGTCCATCCTGTCGATAAATGCATGAACTGCAATTTTACCGTCTGCCGGATTGGGAAACAATCTTTCTGATGTCATCATAGTAATATTTGCCTGTCTGCCACAGCCACTGGCAATCAGAATTTCTCAATGTTTCAATGTTGTCTGAAAGGCATTTGTTTATTGTTCCTGCTCCGAGCGATCCCCCAAGAATCAGGATAACCGGCAATTCATTTTTGAGACCAAAAAACTTAAAAGCTTCTTCCTTAAGGCTTCCAAGATCATCAAAGTTCTGACGGACCGGATTTCCGGTCTTGATTATCTTGTCCGCTGGAAAATATTTATCCATTCCGTCATAGGCCACACAGATGACAGATGCCTTTTTTGCAAGCAGCTTGTTGGTCACACCAGCATAGCCGTTCTGTTCCTGAATAAGGATTGGTATTCCCATTCTTCCAGCCTGTTTTAAAACAGGACCGCTTGCATATCCCCCTACTCCCACTGCAACATCAGGCTTAAATTCCCTGATTGTTTTTTTTGCCAGCCTGAGGCTTTTTATAAGTTTGATAAATACCAAAAAATTCTTCAAGAATATTCTTCCGGCTGATCCCTGCAACCGGCAGTCCTACTATTTTGTAACCTGCTGCAGGAACCTTTTCCATTTCCATTTTTCCTTCAGCCCCGACAAAAAGAATTTCAATATCCTTATCAATCTTTCGCAAAGCATTAGCAATGGAAATAGCCGGGAAAACGTGTCCCCCGGTACCTCCGCCGCTGATAATAACCCTATTATGCTTTTGCAGGTTCATATATCTTTTCTCCTTCATCAGTTTTTTCCTCTTCAGGTAGTTCTTCCTGCTTCATCCTGGCGTTGACGACCCTGCTTACACTCAGAATAGCTCCGATCGAAACGCTCATAACAAGCGCAGAGGTTCTTCCCCAGCTTACCATTGGCAGTGTCTGCCCTGTCACAGGAAATAATCCGACAGCCACAAGCATGTTGATCATTGCCTGTACTGATATCATGACAATAAGCCCCATAACCAGATAGGCCGGGAATGCAGTGTCGCATTTTTTCACTATTGTAATGCCGCGGAACAGCAGGATCATATAAGCAAGGATCAGAGGAATGGCCCCGAACAACAGCCCGTATTCTTCTATAATTATTGCGAAAATAAAATCCGAATTTGATTGAGGAAGCATGTTCCTCTGTGTACTCTTCCCGGGAGCTTTCCCGAACAAGCCGCCTGTTGAAATGGCAATTTTTGCCTGGTTTGACTGGTAATTCGAATCGTCATCCACCTTGCTTGAAAAGTGGGCTTTAATTCTTCTTTCCCATGTTGCAACCCGGTTATCATCTGAAACCATAATAAGAACAGATGCAAAGATCACAACACCAACTACAGCAATACCGACATAAGCCAGTAAAAATTTTATTGGTACCCGTCCGATAAACATAATTATCATGCTGATCCCAAAAACCATCACTGCCGTTGAAAGGTTCTCAGGCATTATAAGTCCGCAGACTATCACAACAGGAACCATCATGAACTTGGTTACCAGCATGAAGTCATTAAGTTTATCCTTGAACTGACCCAGGACCCTGGCTAGATAGATCACCAATGCCAGCTTCGCAACATCAGAGGACTGAAGCCTCCCAACACCTGGAATGTTAATTGCCCTTACTGCATCGTTAACTCTGACTCCAAACACAAATGTAAGAGCTAACAACCCTATCGAGAACAAAAGTATAATTCCAGCAAGTCGATAATATATCCTGTATGGCAGGTAATGTACCAATACGATAATTCCAAGGCTCAGGGCAAGTATGATTAACTGGCTTCTCAGGAAAAAGGATGTGTTGCCTCCGTGCTTGAGGTATGCTACGCTCACCGAGGAGCTGTACACGGCGAGCAATGAATAAATCATAAAGACAACAACAAGCGCCCATATGACCCTGTCGCCCTTAAATGTTTTTGTGAGCCAGCCCTGCTGCATTTTATCAATAATTACAAATTTCTGACAGACTGCTTAAACTGGCGGCCCCTGTCCTCATAATTATTGAACAGGTCAAAGCTTGCACATGCCGGGGATAACAGTACAGTTTGTCCCTTTTTTGCCAGGTAATAGGATGATTTCACAGCTTCATCCATTGATGATGTTTCGACAATTGTAGGCACAATATCCTTAAATGAATCGACAATCTTTTTGTTGTCTCTTCCAAGGCAAACAATTGCTTTCACCTTCTGTCTCACAACAGGGAAAAGCTCGGAATAATCATTCCCTTTGTCTATTCCTCCGGCTATCCATACCACGTCGGTTTCCATGCATTCAAGGGCGTACCAGGTTGAATTGACGTTGGTGCCCTTCGAATCATTGATGAAGTTAATTCCGCAAACTGTGATTACCGGTTCCAACCGGTGTTCAACTCCCTGAAAATCAGACAGACTTTCCCTGATAATGTCTTTCCTGATAGTCAGCACTTTGCCTGCAATTGCTGCCGCCATTGAGTTGAAAATGTTGTGACGGCCTTTTAATGCCAGATCATGAATGGTCATAAGGTTTGTTTTAGTATGGTAATCAATTATTAATTCATTGTTTTCGATATAGGCTGTCATGCCTTCTTTTGAGTCGGCAGAAAAAGGAAGAAGGGTCATTCCGTAGTTTTTCTTTGCCAGCTCGCTTTTAATAATTGGATCGTCGGCCCAGTAAATGAGAAACTCCGATTTTGTAAGGTTTTGAGTTATCCTGAATTTGGAATCTATGTAGTTCTGAAACTTATGGTCGTACCTGTCGAGGTGGTCAGGAGTGATGTTCATCAGAATAGCGATATCTGCCTTAAAGGAATACATCCCGTCGAGCTGGAAACTACTCAGCTCAATAACATAATAATCATACTCTCCCTCAGCAACTGCCATAGCGAAGCTGTTCCCGACATTCCCTGTCATTGCTGCATTTTTTCCGGCTTTCTTCAGGATGTGATAAATAAGATTTGTTACAGTTGTTTTTCCATTGCTTCCTGTGACACAAATCTTTAAGCCTTTTGCGTACCTGCCTGCAAATTCAATTTCCGATACTACGGGAATACCCTTTTCGTGAAGGTGTATAACTATGGGAGCATCCTCGCGGACTCCTGGGCTTTTAATTACTTCGTCAGCCATGAAAATCTCATTATCAGTGTGTTTGCCTTCCTCCCACCTGATATTGTTTTTGTCAAGTAGCTCCCTGTATTGCTGCCTGACTTCCCCCTTGTCGGATACGAAAACATCAAAGCCTTTCTTTTTTGCAAGTATTGCTGAACCTGCCCCGCTTTCGCCTGCCCCGAGTATTACGATTTTCTTCATACGACTATCTGATCTTGAGAGTCACAATACTTATTACAGCAAGTATTATTGCCACAATCCAGAACCTTGTGACAATTTTCGGTTCCGGAAATCCCTTTTTCTGATAATGATGATGAAGCGGCGCCATCAGAAAAACCCTTCGCCCGGTTCCATATTTTCTTTTGGTTCTCTTGAAATAAGAAACCTGTATTACAACTGATAAATTCTCTACAAGGAAAATCCCGCACAGAATGGGAATAAGAAGCTCTTTTCTTATAATTATTGCGAATACGGCAATGATCCCTCCCAGGGCAAGACTGCCGGTATCACCCATGAAAACCTGAGCCGGATAGGAATTGTACCATAGGAACCCAATAGTCGCACCGATCATTGCGCTTGCATAAATGACAAGTTCGCCACTGTTCGGAATGTACATTATGTTCAGGTAACTGGCATATATCACGTTACTTGAAACATACGCCAGTATACCAAGGGCTGTCCCGATTATGGCTGATGTCCCTGTCGTCAGCCCGTCGAGCCCATCAGTCAGATTTGCACCATTTGAAACTGAAATCACAATGAAGATCACGATAAGGACAAAAACCAGCCATGTAAATATCGGCCTGTACTTTTCAGGAATAAATGCCACAAGCCATGCATAGTTGAATTCGTTGTACTTCACGAACGGGATCGTTGTCTTCAGGGATTTGCGTTCCATCGATACCTGTCCATCAGGATAATAAGGCTTTTGGGGATCAAGAAGCTCTATCCTTTCACGTGCAGTAAGATCCGAAATGGGAACTTTCTCCATTATTATAACGTCCTTGCTGAAGAAAAGGGTCACTCCCACTATCAGTCCCAGTATGATCTGTCCTGCTACCTTTGACCTGGCTGCGAGACCTTCCTTATTCTTTTTAAATATCTTGATATAATCATCCATGAATCCGATAAAACCCAGCCAGAGGGTTGTCAGAACCATGAGAATGACATAAATATTGTCGAGCTTTGCAAAAAGCAGGACAGGAACCAATATTGAAGCCAGGATGATTATGCCGCCCATCGATGGAGTTCCCTTTTTCTGATATTGGCCTTCGAGTCCTAGATCCCTGACAACTTCACCAACCTGCTTTACCTGTAAATATCTTATAATGCGCTTACCGATCAGCATTGAAATTATCAGTGAAGTAATTACAGCCATTGCCGATCTGAATGTGATATAATTGAACACCCCTGCCCCGGGGACGTTAAGTTTATTCAGATAATGAAAAAGATAATAAAGCATATCCTATCTGGTATTTTTTAAAAGCAGGGCAGCCTTCAGTTCCTCCCTGTCGTCGAAATGATGTTTTATCCCATTGATTTCCTGATAATTTTCATGCCCTTTACCTGCAATGAGTACCACATCGCCTGGTCCGGCAAGCATGACAGCCGTTTTTATTGCTTCCCTCCTGTCGCAGATCCTGAGAACCTTTTTCCTGACATCGGCAGTGATACCTGCTTCCATGTCATCCAGTATCTTCTCCGGATCCTCGGTCCTTGGATTGTCTGAAGTAAGAATGACCTTTGAGCTGCCTTCTGCAGTAATAGCTGCCATTTTTGGACGTTTTGTACGGTCTCTGTCACCACCTGCACCGACAACTGTTATCAGTTGCCGTCCCTCGGCCCTGATCTTATTGATTGTCGATATTACATTGAGGAGGGCATCAGGTGTGTGGGCATAGTCGACCAGACCGGTTATTCCGCCAGGACCATCAACTGATTCGAGTCTTCCAGGCACTGAACTGAGATCGCTGAGAATAGCTAGAATTTCTTTCCTGTTTCCACCCAGCAACTCTGATGCCGCATAAACTGCCAGCAGGTTTGAAGCATTATAATCTCCAATGAACCTTGTCCAGACCTCCTCTCCCTGTATCCTAAGATCCATCCCGCTGAAATCCTGTTCAATGACATTGCAGCGGAAATCTGCAACACCCTTCACTGAAAACGTATATTTCCTTGCGTTACAATTCTGAAGCATTACCTTCCCGTTTTTGTCATCAGTATTTGTAAGAGCAAAAGCGTCAGAAGGAAGGGAATCAAAAAAACTTTTCTTGGCATTCAGATAATTGTCGAATGTTTTATGATAATCGAGATGATCGTGTGTAAGGTTCGTAAAGATCCCACCTGCAAATTTTAATCCTGCAATCCTTTTCTGATCAACTGCATGCGAGCTAACCTCCATGAAAGCAAAGTCGCAACCTTTCTCAACCATTACGGCAAGACTCCTGTTAAGCTCGATGGGATCAGGTGTCGTATGAGTTGCCGGAAGTTCTGTAATTACAATGTAATTACACACTGTTGAGAAGAGTCCGCACTTGTATCCGAGCCTTGTGAACATCCTGTATAACAATGTGGCAATTGTAGTTTTACCATTTGTGCCGGTAACTCCGGTAAGCTTCAATAAAGAAGAAGGATTCCCGAAAAACTCCGAAGCAACTATTCCAAGAGCCTTAGCAGAATCATCTGTTTTTATCCAGCATATTTTCTTACCAGCTTTTGCAGGAAGAACTTCACAAATAACAGCCGAAGCTCCCGATTTAACGGCGCTCTCTATAAAATCATGACCGTCACTTTTTGTACCCTTTATTGCAACGAACAGGGTGCCCGGTGTTACTTTCCGTGAATCAAATTCAATCCTGTCAATGACCGGATTTTTTTCTCCCGTAACTGAGACAACCCCGATGTTCCTTATTAAATCACTTATCCGTGCCATTGTAAATCACATATTCATATCAAGTGAAACAACACTTCCTTCATAAACCCTTGCTCCATGTTCAGGGGATTGCCTCAAAACCCTTCCCCTGCCGCTGTACCTAACACTGAGGCCCGAGTTTTCGAGAAGGTAAACAGCATCTCTCAGGCTCATGCCCCTTACATCCGGAACCAATCCCTCTTTCAGGCTGACTCCGACAAGCCTTATTGTGTCGCCACTTTCACGCGTAGCCACCCACTCCTCCTTTGAAGTCTTTTTGTACTTTACATCCAGGCCTCCCAGCACTTCGTTGATATCAGATCTTAAACCATTTCCGGCTTCGGGGGCGGTTGGCTTTTTATCTTTGTCCTCTTTACTTTCTGCCCTGAAATCCCTGAAGAATCTGGTTGCATAGACCTTATCGGATATTTCCTTGAAAACCGATCCGGCAACTACATTCCCGTAATAAACCCCGTTTGAAGGGGCATTGACAACAACAATGCAGGAATAAAGAGGGTTTTCGGCAGGAAAATATCCTACGAATGAGGCTTGATACGACATCCTCTCACCCTGACGGTATCCGAGGTTATTACGTGCTATCTGGGCCGTACCAGTCTTTCCAGCAATCTTATAATTTGAGTTCTTCAGGTTGGTTGCCGTCCCATGCTCGACAACTCCCTCCATCATTGCTTTTGCCTTCCTTATAGTACTCCTTGAAGCAATTGAGTTTATAATGACATCGGTTCCAAAGCTTTTTACGACGGATCCGTTCCTGAGGATTGATGTGACAAATCTCGGACGCATCATTTTGCCGTCATTTGCAACAGCATTATAGAATGTAAGAATCTGTAAGGGAGTCATCTGCACCTCATAACCGTGCGACATCATTGGCAGAGAAAGACCTGACCAGAGTTTATCTCCGGGGTATCTTATCAGCGGTTTACCTTCGCCTTTAATCTGAAGGTCAAGCTGCTGATTAAGCTTCATTGCATAGAGCCTGTTTACAAAGTCCTTTGGATTGTTCTTATAATGCTCATTTATAATTATTGATGTTCCTACATTGGAAGATTTCTCAAATACCTGCTTTACAGTTAGTTTACCATATCCACCTTCCCGGGTGTCGCGGATTATCTTGTTATAGAACTTTACAGTTCCGTTGCCGGTATCTACAATGTCGCCTGTATCTATTACTCCGTCTTCAATTGCAGCCATCAGTGCAGCCAGTTTGAAAGTCGATCCGGGTTCGGTACTTTCGGCGATGGCGTAATTATATGATTCGTGATAGCTCCCGTCACCGGAACTTTCAAGGTTGGCAATAGCGCGAATATCGCCAGTCTCAACTTCCATAACTACAGCACATCCATGATGAGCGTTATGCTTTCTGAGCTGAGTTTCAAGTGCGCTCGAAGCCACATCCTGAAGATCGACATCAATAGTGGTCACAATGTCATTGCCGTCCTTCGATTCAACGCTTTCACCGTCATTGACAATGATCCAGTCACCCCCGGTGAGGCGTTGTTTTACAACTAAACCGTTTTTGCCTGCAAGATCCTTATTGAAAGAACCTTCAAGGCCAACCTGGGTACCTTCTGTACTCTGGTTCAGATAGCCGATCGTCCTTGCTGCAAGTTCGTTATTTGGCAGAATCCTTCTGTTTTCAGGCTGTGCAACAAGACCACCTTTGTACTGTCCTTCCCTGAAAATCGGCAGTTCCTTAAGTTTCTTGAGAGTGGCATAATCGACTTTTTTCTGGATAAGGAAATACCGGTCTCCTCTCTCTTCTTGCTTCCGTGATAACTGATCTCCATCCGGCAGGTGATCTTACTCCAATAAGCCGCGACAGACCTTCGGATAAGCCGCTGATCCCGCTCGACCAGGTTTCAGCCGACATGCCGCTGCTTCGTGTATCCATATAGATTGAATAATAAGGAACTGAACTGGCCAGCAATCGTCCGTCATATGCAAGGATATCTCCCCTGTTGGCAGGCATTTCGGCTGTCTTGAAGACATACTTCTCGCTCATTGCCGACCATTTGCCCCTCTGCACATACTGCAGGATCAGGATCTGAACAATCAGAGCAACTGCCAGAATTGTCAATACAAAGTATACGACCGCGCTCCTCCATACTATTTCGTCCCTGACTGCCATCCTGTTTCCTATTTATCAACTATCAGCTTATATGGTGGTGTTTTAAGTTCCTCAAGTCCAAGACCCTTTTCACGAACCATCCTGTAAACCTCCGACTGCCTGCTTACATACATCAGATTGGCCGATGTTGAAAGAGATTCAGCCTTTAGGTCTTTAACTTCCCTTGTGAGCCTGGCACTTTCGCGGGTGATCTTTTCTGCATGAAACCTGTTACCTATATAAAGTGCTCCCAGGATAGTCAGAAAAATGTATGTACCACAGGTTCCTGAGAATGATCACATCGGAGAATATTATTCCGCTCAACAGTTCCTTCACAAAACTGCCCGGCTTGCCTGGCTTTGGTTTCCCTTCTTTCGATTCTGCCATCTTCAGATCTTTTCTGCAATTCTCAGCCTTGCGCTTCTGGCTCTTTTATTATCTTCAATTTCAATTTCATCGGGAACTGTGCCCTTTTTATTTATTATCCTGAAAGGTGTGATCAGGTTTCCATAGAAATCTTTTTTCTCCTCGCCTTCAAAATTTCCGGTTCTCATGAAGTTCTTAACAACCCTGTCCTCAAGTGAATGATAGGTTATCACAACCAGCCTGCCATCTTTTTTCAACAGATCAAGAGACTGTTCAAGCATCTCCCTGAGGTAATCTATCTCATGATTAACCGCAATTCTCAAAGCCTGAAATACACGGGCATAAAATTTATGTTCCTGCCGTGGCGGGGCCAGTTTCCCGATTGCATTAATCATATCACTCACCGTTGTCAGTGGTTTAACAGCTCTTGCCGCAACAATCTCCTCTTGCAATACGTCTTGAATTCACAAGCTCGCCGAAATCATACATGATTTTTGCGAGTGAAGCTTCATCCAGTGTTTTAATGAGGCTGGCGGCAGTTTCCTGACCCTTTTTATTCATTCTCATATCAAGCGGCACATCCTGACGGAATGTGAACCCTCTTTCCGGCTCATCAAACTGGTGAAATGAAACACCCAGATCCGCAATAAGTCCGTCAATTGAGTCTATACCATTGAACTTCAGGTTGTTCTTAAGAAACCTGAAATTCTGATTAAGAAAGATGAGTCTTTTATCATCGGGAACATTCCGCATTGCATCCTCATCCTGGTCAAAGGCTATCAGTTTTCCTTTCTTAAGTCGTTTCAGGATCTCCATTGAGTGCCCTCCTCCACCGAAAGTGACATCAACATAGATTCCGTCAGACCGGATATTCAGTCCCCTGACACTTTCATCAAGCAATGCAGGCACATGGTAAAACATTATTCCAAAGGCTCATTTACGCTTCCACCCATCAGCTTTTCAGCCAGGTCTGCAAAATCTTCAGAAGGCATTCCGATTGTCTCATAAACCGATGCCGGCCATATCTCAATTCTTCCATCCTGTCCGGCAAGAACGACATCCCTTTCAGCTCCAATAAGCTCCATCAGTCTTTTTGGTATCAGCATCCGGTTATTGTTGTCGAGAGTGAGTTCGGCAGTTCCCTTGAAAAAGTTTCGCAGGAACATGTTATGCTCACGGTTATAAGGATTGATTTTCTTTCCTGATCTTTTCAAGCTGCCGGTTCCAGTCGTCGATTGCATAAAGCACCAGGCAGTTCTCGAAAATATCCTTCCTGACCACAAAATGATCCTGTGCAGCAGCAGGCATCTGCTTTTTGAATGCCATCGGAAGGATTATCCTTCCCTTGACATCCACTTTGCACGGGTAATCGCCTATAAATGTGGCCATACTCTCTTTTTATCAATAAAAACGCTAAAATATGAAAAAATTATCCACTTTCCTCCACTTTCCTCCACAATATTTTTTACAATTGTTAATAACTTTCCCTTCACATCCTCATCATATGGCCATACAATGCAGGTTATAGCATGGAAGAAAATTTTAAAGATTACTTGGATTTAGTTCCACTTCTGGAAGATTTTCCTCATCCCCCGAGGGAACTCTCTTAGTCTAAACCACCTCATCCCCTTACCCTTCGCTCAGGGGAACTCGACCTCATCCCCCGACCCCTTCTCCCAGGGGAGAAGGGGAGTAGAAAGCTGTATAATTCGGAATTAAGTAAGCCCCTCCCCCCTGGGAGAGGGGTTGGGGTGAGGTCAAAAAATTCGGAGAGGTGAGTTGAGGTAAAACTTTTTTGGTATTTTTGCACCTGGTGTTACAAAATGACCGGCCGTATGACTGAATCTCCTGAAACAAATGATGTTCTGAAAATTGATGTTGAGCAGATTCTGTACTCCAAGAATCCGGCTTTGAGAAAAGCTGTCCCCGGATTCATTGTCAGGTACTTAAAGAGGATTGTGCATCAGGATGAATTAAATGACTTCCTTAAAAATGCCGGACACCTCAAAGATGCTGAATTCATAAAGCCGGACTTGAATTTTTCAATATCAGCTACAGGGTTTCCTGCAAGGAAAACATCCCGGGTTCAGGAAGATATATTTTTGTCTCCAATCATCCACTGGGAGGGCTCGACGGGCTGGTCTTCATAAATGAGTTGTCAAAATACTTACAAAGACCTGAAATTTCCTGTAAATGACATTCTTATGAATATCAGAAACCTGTCGGGAATATTCCTTCCGGTAAACAAGCACGGAGCGCAGGACAGGGAAGCTGTCAAGGAAGATAGAGGAAGCCTATGCTTCGGAAAGCCAGATTCTCTATTACCCTGCCGGATTGTGTTCAAGAAAGAAGAAAGGGGTCATAAGGGATCTCCAATGGCACAAAAGCTTCATTTCCAAATCTGTACAATACAAAAGAGATATCGTTCCGGCATATTTCTCAGGCCGCAATTCAGATTTCTTCTACAACCTCTCCAACATCAGGAATTTCCTTGGTATAAAAGCAAATATTGAAATGCTGTATCTCGTCGATGAACTATTCAAACAGAAAGGAAAGGCAATTGATCTTGTTTTCGGGAAGGCAATTCCATGGCAAACCTTTGACAAGTCAAAAACTGCTCCGGAATGGGCTGAGTGGGTCAAAGGAAAGTCATATGAGCTTAAATCGTTTATTTCCTGAAAATCAAATAATCAAAAAAATTTCTAAATTGTGCCAGATTTTTCAGAATGAGATACTGAGATCCTCATCACCAACAAGGACAGAATGAAACCAATAGCTGAACAACTTCCTAAGGATCAGATAATTGCAGAACTTACTCAGGATAAACTCCTTCGCCGCACAAACAACGGTAATAATGAGGTATATTTTTTTGATCACAGGAATTCACCTTCACTGATGCATGAAATAGGAAGGATAAGGGAGATCACTTTTCGCCATGCCGGTGGAGGTACGGGCAAGGATATTGATCTTGATGAATTTGACACCGACCAGGAAGATCCTCAGAAACAGTTGATCGTGTGGGATCCGGAAAACAGGGAAATGATCGGCGGTTACCGGTTATATTTTCCTCCGAAAGGATGCACCAGGTGCGATGTCACGAAGCTTGCTTCATCATCATATTTCAAATTTTCAGAAAAATTCCTGAAAAAATATTATCCTCACATGATGGAACTTGGCCGCTCATTTGTGCATCCTGACTATCAATCACGTTCAATGGGACGTAAAAGTCTTTTTGCCCTTGATAACCTGTGGGACGGGCTTGGTGCTATTATTCTGGATAATCACCATCTCAAGTACCTTTTTGGAAAGGTAACCATGTATCCTCATTTCAACCAGAAGGCAAGGAACATGATACTCTATTTCCTGAAAAGGCATTTTAATGATCCTGACAATCTTGTTATCCCTCTTGATCCGGCCAAGATTGACATTAATCAGGAAGAAATGAGGAAGATCTTCAAGGGATGGAGATACAAGGATAATTATAAAATCCTGTCGAGGGAAGTAAGGAACCTTGGCGAAAACATACCGCCGCTTATCAATGCCTACATGGGATTATCTCCCACAATGAGGACATTCGGAACCTTCATAAATCACAAGTTCGGTGATGTCGAAGAGACCGGGATAATGATCACACTGAGGGATATCTATGTTGAGAAGATCAACAGGCATCTGGCTTCCTATAAAAAGGATTTCCTTATTACCTGGTTCTCACATGAATCTCAATAAGCCCTTGTCGTTTCTGCCTTCAATATAATTAATAAACGACTGGTTTGCCACTTTGTTCCCGCCCGGGGTAGGATAATTTCCGGTAAAATACCAGTCGCCGGTATGTCCGGGACAAGCTTCATGCAGGCCTTCAATTGACTGAAACACGATTTCAACTTCCGCTTTGATATCTTCTGACTTAAGAAGAGAGGAAATCTTACTGGAGATCATATTCAGTACAAAAAGGTTTATAAATTTCTCTCACAAGGTTTCTGATCTCACCAACAGGTTTAAGAATTTCAGATTTAGCTTCTTCATATATTTTCCTTAGAAGCAGTTCATTTCCACTTATCTTTCAAAAGCTCAACCGCTGCCTTAAAAGCAATCAGGTCTCCCAGTTTTGCCATATCTATTCCATAACAGTCGGGATATCTCAGCTGGGGTGATGATGAAACAATTACTAATCTTTTTCGGATCAAGCCTGTCAAGTATTTTTATGATGCTTTTCTTCAGTGTCGTTCCTCTGACTATTGAATCGTCGATAACAACAAGATTGTCGATTCCTCTTCTAATCACCCCGTAAGTTACATCATAAACATGTCCCACAAGATCATCCCTGCGCACTGTCTTCAGTAATAAATGTTCTCAGCTTTGCATCCTTCACTGCAATCTTTTCAACCCTTGGCCTCTGGTTGATAATCTTTTCGAGCTCATCTCTTGTCAGTGTATTCTTTTTTTCAATTATCGCATCCATTTTTGAGTGGTTGATATAGTCCTCAACACCCTTTATCAACCCGTAGAATGCACTTTCAGCAGTGTTTGGTATATATGAAAACACTGTATTGTCAATATCATAGTTTACTGCTTTAAGCACCGGATGTGTAAGCAGTTCTCCGAGCTTTTTCCTTTCCTTATAAATATCTTTGTCAGTTCCCCTTGAGAAATAAATTCTTTCAAATGAGCATTTTCTAAGTTCAGTTTCTTCCCTGATCTTTTCTAATGAGGTTTCACCTGAAGCTTTTATTATAATTGCACTGGCAGGAGGCAGCTCATTGACATTATCAGTGCGGACATTGAAAATAGTCTGTATCACAGGACGTTCTGAAGCAATGACAACCACTTCGTCATCAATGTAATAAAATGCCGGCCGGATACCTGCCGGATCTCTCATTACAAATGCATCGCCATGACCTACCATTCCTGCCATTACATATCCGCCATCCCAGTTCCGGCTTGCTTTCCTCAGAACTGTTCCAAGATCGAGGTTCTTTTCAATCAGCGGAGTTATCTCTCTTTTTGAATATCCCTGCTCTTTAAAAAACCTGAATACCCGTTCATTCTCTTCATCAAGCCGGTGTCCGACATTTTCAAGAATAGTAACCGTATCAGAAAAATCGATCGGAGTCTGGCCAAGCTCAACAAGGCTGTTGAAAAGCTCCCCTACATTTGTAAGGTTAAAGTTGCCTGCCATAACCAGGTTTCTTGATTTCCAGTTGTTTTCACGGCTTACAGGATGAACATAGTCAATATTGTAATTTCCGTAAGTGCCGTAGCGCACATGACCCAGATAAATATCACAGGCAAATGGAACAATTGTTTTAATGAATTCCGGATTCTTAAATTCTTCTTTATGAGAGCGGCTTATTTTATCGATATCCTCATAAATCAGTCCGAAAATCTCCTTTATCGGATTTGCCTTATTGGATCTTTGACGAAAGATATACCTGTTCCCTGGCTGAACATTCATTTTTATTCCCGCAATACCTGCCCCATCCTGTCCCCTGTTATGCTGTTTTTCCATCATCAGGTACATTTTCTGGAGTCCCCAGTCCCATGTACCGTATTTTTCCAAATAGTATTCCAACGGCTTTCGCAATCTTAACATTGCGATGCCGCATTCGTGTTTGACACTGTCACTCATGGTTAATTATTATTCTGGTCTGGAAAATTAATGATGTCCGGCACCAGGATGGCATCCGGAAAAACCTTTCGTATCATCAGTAGGTATTTTGTACCTTCGATCCTGGTCCTGTAATTACCGACACGTATCTTATAATAACTTGGTCTGTCGAAAGTTAGTTTTGAAAAAATATCAGGAAATTTACTCATAAATTCGGCTCTTATCTTACCCGATTCTTCCCTGGCATTTTTATTTGAACTGTTGTATATCTGGATCCTGTAACCATCCAGTCCGTTCAGCCTCTGGTTATAAAGAATGTACCTGCCAATCAGGGAGTCTATCCCGGGATCCTGATAAATATTAAGCTCCCCGGTATTTGACCCGGCATCCCGCCTTCGCATAAGATCTGCTGTCGAATTTCTGTTCTGTGCCAGGCAAAGATCAAGTGAAAAAACAGTAAGAATCAGAAGAAAAAAGGCTTTCTTTATCATGCTGATAAACTTTAGCCGAGCTCATTGGCAAGCTCGTCAGTTATCTCAAGGTTATGATAAACGTTCTGAATATCGTCGTCATCCTCCAGAGATTCAACAAATCGCATAACCTTTCTTGCCGATTCAAGGTCAAGACTTTTGGTAGTGTTAGGTACTCTTTTCAGACCTGCTTCCTCAGGTTCTATCCCAAGCTCATTCAGTTTCCTGTTCAGGCTGCCGAAATCTTCTTTCGCACATGTCACCGTAAGAGTATCGTCGTAATCCTCAAAATCCTGTGCGCCGGCGTCAATCAGTTCCAGTTCAATATCGTCCTGTGAAAATCCCTCCTTTCTTAATGTAAATATACCTTTCCTCTCGAAAAGAGAACTTAAGGAACCATTTGTCCCCAGCTTGCCCCCATGCTTGTTAAAGGATGACCGGATAGACGCAACCGTCCGGTTATTATTATCGGTGAGACATTCGGCGAAAATTGCCACACCGCCGGGAGCATAACCTTCAAAAGATGTTTCGATGTAAGTAGTCGCATCAGCGCCCACAGCCTTTTTGATTGCCCTGTCGATGTTCTCTTTTGGCATATTGGCACCTTTGGCATTCTGGATAGCAAGTCTCAGCCTCGAATTTGTGTCAGGATCGCCACCACCTTCCTTGGCTGCAATAATGATTTCCTTTATGATCTTGGTAAAGATCTTTCCTCTTTTGGCATCATTTGCCCCTTTCTTCCGCTTGATTGTTGACCATTTATTGTGACCTGACATATACTTATTTTAAATGTTATGAGTGCAAAATTATATATTTCTTTCTACTTATGTATTTTTGTGCTTTAAAATTATGGCGTCAGGCATCGGGCGTCGGGTCTAAATAACATAATCAATTTAAAGTGGTAAAGAAAGTATATATTGAAACTTATGGATGCCAGATGAATGTCGCTGACAGTGAGGTTGTTGTTTCTATTCTTTCTGATCATGGATATGAACATACGGATGACATAAAAGAAGCGGGACTTATTCTTCTCAACACTTGTTCGATAAGGGAAAATGCTGAACAGAGAATCTGGGGAAGGCTTAAGGCTATCGGCCACCTTAAGAAAAAGAATGGCAGTATAGTGATCGGGCTGATCGGATGCATGGCTGAAAGGCTGAAAGAAGAAGTTATTGAAAAAGAGCATCTTATCGATATGATTGTTGGGCCCGATGCATACCGTGACCTGCCTTCGCTTATTGCAGAGGCTGAATCGGGGCACAAAGCTGTAAATGTACTCCTGTCGCGTGAAGAGACTTATGCCGACATATCCCCGGTAAGGATGGACAAAAACGGAGTTACCTCATTCGTTTCCATTATGAGAGGCTGCAATAACATGTGTGCATACTGCGTGGTACCATATGTCAGAGGTGCCGAAAGAAGCAGGGATCCTGAATCAATACTGAATGAGGTCAGGGATCTCTGGAATAAAGGATACAGGGAAGTGACACTGCTGGGGCAGAATGTGGACTCATATGGCTGGAAGGCTGATGATCATATTACTCTATTTCCTGAACTGCTTGAAAAAGCAGCGCTGGTAAATCCTCTTCTGAGGATTCGCTTTTCGACCTCACATCCTAAAGATATTTCAGATGAACTGCTTCGAAAAATGTCAGAATATCCGAATATCTGCAAGCATATTCATCTTCCTGCACAAAGCGGAAGCAGCAGGATACTCAAGCTCATGAACCGTGAATATTCCTGCGAATGGTACATGGACCGGATCAGGGCAATCCGTTCAATCATATCCAGGATGTGCAATTTCGACAGATATCATCGCCGGTTTCTGTACCGAGACCGAAGAGGATCATCAGGAAACGCTTTCGTTAATGGAGTGGGCAGGGTATGACTTCGCTTACATGTTCAAGTACAGTGAAAGGCCGGGCACCAGGGCTGCAAGAAAATATAGGGATGATATTCCTGAGGAGATTAAAACCAGGCGGCTGAATGAAATAATCTCTCTTCAGAACAAACTTTCAACCCGATCCAAAAAACAGGATGTTGGCAGGATTTTTGAAGTGTTAATTGAGGATTTCTCAAAAAGATCACATGATCATTTATCGGGACGTACTTCGCAGAACAAGGTTGTCGTATTCCCTGGCAATGGCCGCAGGAAAGGTGAATATGTCAATGTGAAGATAGAAGGATGTACCTCGGCGACACTTTTGGGAAAGATCATTTAACATTATTTAAATTGTATATTTGGTCAACTACTATTAACTTGCATTAAATTTAAAATCATTAAAATGAGAACCAGGATAATTTTCTGTCTGATACTTGCAATGATCTCTTTCAATATTTCGTCAGGCCAGAAAACCGGCAAAAAGGTAACAATAACCGGCCATGTGGTTGACGGAACTCAAGCTTCGGTTGCCAATGCCATTGTGATACTTGATGGCAAAAAGACCGATAAGCTTACGGACGATAAGGGTTTTTATAAGATTAAGGTAAAACCCGGAAATTCCACTATCGGGATACTGACAATGACAAACGGAATTCTGGAAGAACCACTGGATGGAAGAACAACAATCAATTTCACATTTAAAGGTTCAGTTGCCGCTCAGGCAAGTGGTAAGACAAATCCCGGTGACGAGACAGTTGATATAGGTTACGGGGCAGTCAAGAAAAGGAACATGACAGGTACTGTCAGTAAAATTGACGGTACAAATCCAAAATATGCATCCTACACGAATATCTATGATATGATCAGGGGAGAGGTACCCGGGGTCCAGGTAACCGGAACAAGCATCAGGATACAGGGAGCATCTTCTTTTATGCTAAGTACAGAACCCCTGTTCGTTGTGGACGGAATGGTAGTTAATTCAATTTCTGATATTCAGCCCTTTACAGTAAAATCGATCGAGATTCTCAAAGGTTCATCTGCCTCTATTTACGGATCAAGAGGTGCTAACGGCGTAATTTTGATCAAGCTTATCGGGGCAGGTGACAACAAATAGATTATTTATTTCTTATTTCTTTTCCTCTTTTATTACCAGATTCAGCTCATCGAGCTGTTTAGTTGATATTTCTGACGGTGTATCAAGCATCACATCCCGTCCTGAATTGTTTTTCGGGAATGCAATAAAATCGCGTATTGAATCCTGACCTCCAAACATAGCAACCCATCTGTCAAATCCGAAAGCAATTCCTCCATGAGGCGGAGCACCGTATTTGAATGCATTCAGAAGAAATCCGAACTGTTCATTTGCTTCCTCATCAGTGAATCCCAGCACTTTGAACATCAGTTTCTGAACTATCTGAATCATGGATCCTTATTGAACCTCCACCTATTTCAACACCATTGATAACAAGATCATAAGCATTGGCTCTTACCTTTCCCGGATCAGTTTCCATGAGGTGAATATCTTCAGGTTTTGGAGAAGTGAAGGGATGATGCATTGCATAATATCGTGATGTTTCATCGTCCCATTCAAGAAGAGGGAAATCAACAACCCATAGTGGAACAAACCTGTCTTTCGTTCTCAGATTCAGTCTGTTTCCCATTTCGAGGCTCAATTCTGAAAGAGCTGTCAGCGTCTTTTTTCTGTCACCTGCGAGGATCAGGATCAGATCGCCGGGTTTTGCATTGACTCTGTTGAGCCCATTTTTTAAGCTCCTCCTGTGAATAGAACTTATCAGCAGAAGATTTGAGTGATCCGTCAGCACCATATTTAAGATAAACAAGACCTTTAGCTCCGATCTGTGGCTTCCTGACAAATTCTGTAAGTTCATCGATCTGCTTCCGTGAATATTCCGAACAACCGGCAGCACATATTCCGCCAATATACTCAGAACTGTCGAAAACAACAAAGTCATGACCCTTTACAGTTTCAGTAAGATCAGTTATTTTCATTTCAAAACGAAGATCGGGCTTATCGTTACCATAATACTCCATGGCTTCATTATATGGTAACCTGATAAAGGGCTCACTGAAACTCAATTCCCCTGATCTTCCTGAAAAGATATTTTGCCAGTCCTTCGAAAGTGTCAAGGATATCATCTCTTTCGACAAATGACATCTCGCAGTCGATCTGCGTAAATTCAGGTTGTCTGTCTGCCCTCAGGTCCTCATCCCTGAAGCACTTCACAATCTGAAAGTACCTGTCAAAGCCAGCCACCATAAGAAGCTGCTTAAGTGTCTGCGGTGACTGGGGTAAAGCATAAAATGTTCCGGGCTGCATCCTTGAAGGAACAACAAAGTCGCGGGCTCCTTCGGGAGTTGATTTGATAAGAACCGGAGTTTCAACCTCAACAAAACCAATGGAGTCCATGTAAGTACGAACCTCCTGCGCCACCTTATGCCGGAGAATTATATTGCTCTTAACGCTATTCCTGCGAAGGTCGAGATATCGGTATTTCATCCTGAGCTCTTCACCGCCATCAGTCTCCTCTTCAATCGTAAATGGAGGTATTTCACTGCGGTTAAGAATGTTCAGCTCATCCACTTCTATTTCAATTTCACCTGTGGCGATTTTTGGATTTTTATTGCTCCGTTCCTTAACTTTTCCTTTTGCCTGGATCACAAATTCACGTCCCAGCTTCCTTGCTTTTTCACATAGCTCGCTGTTTGTTTCCAGATTGAATACAAGCTGTGTAATGCCGTACCTGTCGCGAAGATCAACGAAAGTCATACCTCCCAGATCCCTTGATTTCTGAACCCATCCGCAAAGAGTAACTCTTTTCCCTTCATCACTGATACTGAGCTCACCGCAAGTATTTGTCCTGTACATTTTCTTATTTTTAGATTTCAGCAAAAATAAGAAAATTATAAACTAGATCCTTGCTAAAGTCAGGAATTCTTCTTAATTTTAAACAATATTCTCCTATCCCATGCCTGAGAACAATGATGAACATTTCATGCGTGCTGCACTTGACGAAGCGATGAAAGCTCTTGGTAAACAAGAGGTTCCGATAGGCGCGGTAGTGGTATGCAACGACATTATAATTGCCAGGGCTCATAATCTTACAGAAACATTGAACGATCCGACGGCTCACGCCGAGATGCAGGCAATAACAGCTGCTGCAGGCTGGCTTGGAGGAAAATACCTTACTGACTGCACTTTATATGTAACACTCGAACCGTGTGCCATGTGTGCCGGTGCAATTGGGTGGAGCCAGGCCGGAAGGCTGGTTTATGGTGCCGATGACATTAAAAAAGGATACACAATTATCAATGGCCCCTTACTGCATCCTAAAACTGTCGTAACTTCAGGTATTCTTGCTCCTGAATGCGGCGGGCTGGTAACAAAATTCTTCAGATCAAAACGTTAACCTGTAAAAAGAAACATTTATCATGACCATAAACAACAGCAAATCAGTCATTAATTTAAAAATCGTACGCCGGACATCAATAATAATCTACCTTATGTTTCTGGTGTTCACTTTTGCCGCCATGCTCATAAAATTTCCCTTGCTTGGAATGAGCAAGACTGTCTGGACCATTCTTGTTACGACTTGTTTCCTTATTATTGTTTTCGTTCCGCTATTGCTGAATTACCAGTACATTTATTTTTCAGATGAAGGGGATATGATCATTTTCAGGTATTATTCCGCAGGGTTCATTGAAGGAAAAAGAATTCGGTTGAAATAGGGAAAAAGACCTTTTCGGGTTTTACACTTGACAAAAGATTCTTTGGCCTGATACAGTGTATCACTTTGTATCAGAGGATGAAAGAGGGTGTTGCAAAATATCCGCCCATTTATATCAGTGCATTGAAGCGTCAGGATAAAGACAGTATACTTGAATCATTGAATTCATATGCTCCGAGGGTTAAAGGGAAAAAGCCCGTTTAACATGAGTTAAATCATTTTTAATGAATAAAGTAGAGATCAACTTTGTGACGGTAGTCAATTAAGAATCATTAACTAAAATATATAATACTATGAATGTGGATAAAATCATGAACAACCTCGAGAAGAAACATCCCGGGAGAGGTTGAGTATTTACAGGCAGTCAGGGAAGTGCTTGAATCGATAGAAGAGGTTTATAATGAGAATCCTCAGTTTGAATCAGCAAATATCATCGAGCGAATTGTCGAACCGGACCGGGTATTAACTTTTAAGGTACCATGGGTTGATGATGAGGGCAATGTAAAAGTCAATCTTGGCTACCGGGTGCAGTTCAATAATGCTATCGGACCGTACAAAGGGGGATTGCGTTTCCACCCGAGTGTTAACCTTTCAATTCTTAAATTCCTGGGCTTTGAACAGATCTTTAAGAATGCACTTACAACCCTCCCTATGGGCGGAGGTAAAGGAGGATCAGATTTTGATCCAAAGGGAAAATCGAATGCAGAGGTAATGCGGTTTTGCCAGTCCTTTATGCTTGAACTGTGGAAATATATCGGACCTGAAACAGACGTTCCTGCAGGCGATATAGGTGTTGGAGGCCGTGAAATAGGATTTTTGTACGGAATGTACAAGAGGCTGAAAGGCGACCATACAGGAGTTCTTACAGGTAAAGGGAGCAACTGGGGAGGGTCTCTTATCAGACCGGAAGCCACAGGCTTCGGAGGAATTTATTTCGCACAGGAGATGCTGAAAACCAGGAACGAAACTCTGAAAGGCAAAACCATTTCGATCTCAGGATTCGGGAATGTAGCATGGGGGGCAGCTCTTAAGGCAACCGAACTTGGAGGGAAAGTGGTTACAATTTCAGGACCTGATGGTTATGTTTATGATCCGGAAGGAATTTCAGGGAAAAAGATCGACTATATGCTTGAACTCAGGGCATCAAATCAGGATATAGTAAAACCATATTCCTATGTTTTTGAAGGAGTGGAATTCCATGAAGGTAAACGGCCATGGGAAGTTAAGGTTGATATTGCACTGCCTTGTGCCACGCAGAACGAGCTGATTGGTGATGATGCCAAGACTTTAATCAACAATGGCGTGAAGCTGGTTGCTGAAATATCAAATATGGGATGCACCCCTGAGGCTGTTGAAGAATTCAAAAAGCACAATATTATGTTTGCTCCCGGCAAAGCGGTCAATGCAGGCGGGGTTGCCACATCCGGACTGGAGATGACCCAGAACTCAATGAAGATGAGATGGAACAGTGAAGAGGTTGATCACCGTCTTCATGAAATAATGTGCAATATTCATGGCCAGTGCGTAAAGCATGGTCAAAGGGCTGACGGTTCTGTGGATTATGTAAAAGGGGCTAACATTGCAGGATTTCTTAAGGTAGCAAATTCAATGCTGGATATGGGGGTGATTTAATATCCTCCCTATAATCACTTGCAACATAAGGAGGGTCATTCCTGGAATGCCTGGGGTTTTTGTATATTTGATAGTCTCAATTTCTAAGTGCTATGTCAGAAGTCTCGCTGAAGCATAAAATTGCTTTAAGCCTTATTCCACGCATTGGTGACATTAATGCCCGTAAACTGGTTTCTTATTTCGGAGGTGTCGAAGCAATTTTCAATGAACCTTATCGCAATCTTGTAAAGATACCCGGAATAGGATCGGGTATTGCCAGCTATATCAGTGACAAATCGTATCTGAAACTCGCAGAAGCAGAATCAGAATATGTTATAAAACATAATATCAGGACTTTCTTTTATCTCGATAATGATTACCCATTCAGGTTAAGACAATGCGATGATTCACCTGTTGTTTTTTATTTCAAGGGCAAAAGTGACCTGAACAGTCCTAAAATATTGAGTGTGGTCGGCACACGAAATGCAACCACCCGTGGCAAGGAACATATGTGAAAGCATAATTGGTAATCTTTCCAAAGGTCATCCTGATCTCATTATAATTAGCGGTCTTGCTTACGGGATCGACATTGCGGCCCATAAAGCAGCGCTCTCAAATAATCTTCAGACAATCGGAGTGCTTGGTCATGGATTTAAAACAATATATCCTTCAATTCACCGGGCAACGGCAGAAGCAATTTTAAAAACCGGCGGTCTGCTGACTGATTTTATGTCGGATACGCTTCCCGAACGGAACAATTTTCTTAAAAGGAACAGGATAATTGCCGGACTTTCTGATGCCACACTCGTGGTTGAATCAGGGATCAAAGGCGGCGCTCTGATTACAGCTGATATGGCTAATTCATACAACCGCGATGTTTTTGCGATACCGGGAAGACCTGATGATCAATGGTCCGCCGGATGCAATGATCTTATAAAAAGCAATAAGGCGGCTCTGGTGGAATCAGCTGAGGATATTGAAAACTTTCTTAACTGGCAACCTGAAAAATCAAAGCCCCCGCTTCAGAAAACACTTTTTTCTGAACTGAGCTGAATCAGAGCAAAAGATCTTTGAACTGATAATGAAAGAAGGGGAACTGACGATCGATCATATATGCCGATACCTCGATATTCCGATAAATAAACTTTCTTCCCAGCTTCTGCAGATGGAATTCAAAGGAATGATCAAATGCTATCCGGGGAATGTTTACCGGACCTGACCTAAGAATTTCGGAATTAATCGAATTGCTATTGTTTTTATAAGAAATTTCTATCCTAACCGAATTAATTTAACAATTTAATGTAACTTACTATTAACATCTATCCAATTTGATGGATCCAAGAGTACAGCAGTTCATGGCAATGATTAAAGCCAAAAATCCTGGTGAAAATGAATTTCATCAGGCAGTTCAGGAGGTTGCAGAATCTCTGATACCGTTTATTGAAGAAAATCCCAGGTACAAGCATGCAAAAATTCTTGAACGGATTGCCGAGCCTGAGCGTACTATAATCTTCAGGGTCCCATGGCTGGATGACAAAGGCGATGTTCAGATAAACCGCGGATTCAGGATTGAGATGAACAGTGCAATAGGACCCTATAAGGGAGGTCTGCGGTTCCATCCCACTGTAAACCTTGGCATCCTTAAATTCCTTGCATTTGAACAGGTATTTAAAAACAGTCTCACCACCCTTCCTATGGGAGGAGGGAAAGGGGGTTCGGATTTTGATCCGAAAGGAAAATCGGATAACGAGGTAATGAGATTCTGCCAGAGTTTTATGACAGAGCTTTTCCGTCATATCGGAGCCGAAACTGATGTTCCGGCCGGTGATATAGGAGTAGGCGGACGCGAAATCGGATTTCTGTTCGGTCAGTATAAAAGACTGAAAAATGAATTTACCGGTGTCCTGACAGGCAAAGGGTATTGAGTGGGGAGGCTCACTTATCCGGCCCGAAGCAACCGGATACGGTGCAACCTATTTTGCCCAGGAGATGCTGGCAACACGGGGTGACTCTCTTAAAGGGAAAATCGTATGTATTTCAGGGTCAGGGAATGTTGCTCAGTATGCAACAGAAAAAGTTACTGAACTCGGGGGTAAGGTTGTTACCTCCTCCGATTCAAACGGATTTATTTATGATCCGAAAGGTATTGACGCCGATAAGCTTAAATACATTATGGATCTGAAGAATATCCGCAGGGGAAGGATAAAAGAGTATGCAGAGAAATTCGGAGTTGAATATTTTGAAGACAAGAGACCCTGGATGATAAAATGCGATATTGCAATGCCAAATGCAACCCAGAACGAGATAAATGCAGAAGAAGCCA
This sequence comes from uncultured Bacteroidales bacterium, assembly GCA_963746685.1. Taxonomy (GTDB): domain Bacteria; phylum Bacteroidota; class Bacteroidia; order Bacteroidales; family VadinHA17; genus LD21. Next base: position 154,254 of record CAVVBY010000033.1, on the reverse strand, counting down.
AAACACTTGTGAAAAATGGTTGTATCTGTGTTGCTGAAGGAGCTAATATGCCATCGACAATTGAAGCTGTTGAAGTATTCCTGAAAGCCAGGATCCTTTACGGTCCCGGGAAAGCTGCCAATGCAGGAGGTGTTGCCACTTCAGGACTGGAAATGACCCAGAATTCCATGAGGCTCCCATGGTCACGCGAAGAGGTGGATGACAGGCTGCATACAATAATGAAAAATATTCACAGCACATGCGTAAAATACGGCAAGACAGGAGGACGGATTCATAAACTATGTTGACGGTGCCAATATCGGAGGTTTCGTAAAAGTTGCCAATGCAATGATTGCACAGGGTGTCGTTTAATGCAGCTAATTGATACACATACACATATTTATCTTCCGGAATTCGATGACGACAGGGATGAAGTCAGTAAACAGAGCTGTTCAAAACGGTGTCGTTAAACTTCTGATGCCAAATATTGATATTGATTCTGCATTTCAGATGCTCTCGGCTGAGAATCGTTATCCGGGAATCTGTTACCCGATGATCGGACTTCATCCGACTTCGGTAAAAGAAGATTATGTATCACAGCTTGATAAACTCGAAAATCTTGCTGACAGCCATAAGTTCTATGCAATCGGGGAAATCGGCATCGATCTTTACTGGGATCAGTCACATCTGAAGGAGCAGGTTATGGCATTCAGAAGACAGGTTGCTTTTGCTCTTAAGGCAGGATTGCCGGTTGTCATTCATTCGAGAAACTCATTTCCTGAAGTCTTCAAGAGCTCTGGAAGAATTTAAAGGTTCCGGTTTAAAGGGTGTTTTTCATGCATTTACAGGTTCATTAGAGGATGCCGAAAAAGCTATAGGAATGGGATTTAAGCTTGGGATCGGAGGTATTGTGACATTTAAAAATTCAGGACTTGATAAAGTTGTTAGACAGGCCGGACTTGAAAATATTATACTGGAAACTGATTCACCTTACCTTGCCCCTGTGCCTTACAGGGGAAAAAGAAATGAGAGTTCTTATCTTTGCATTATAAATAACAAAGTTGCTGAGATATTTGGATTAAGCAAAGAGGAAACCGCATCAGTAACCTATGGCAATTCCGTTCAGCTTTTTGGCTTATAACTTTAACCTATGAAAGATAAAAGAGAAACGTCAATACTGATAATTTACACCGGGGGAACTATTGGGATGGTCCATGATCCGGTAACGGGTTCACTGGTACCGATCGATTTTAAGCATATCACCGATCATGTTCCTGAACTTCTGAAGTTCGGCTTTAATCTTCAGTCAGTCTCTTTCGATCCGGTCAAGGATTCATCCAATATTGATCCGGGAATATGGGTCAAAATGGCTGAAACGATCGAAGAAAACTACGATAATTATGATGGATTTGTAGTGCTGCACGGAACAGACACCATGGCTTATTCCGCTTCAGCCCTGAGCTTTATGCTTGAGAATCTCCGAAAGCCGGTCATCCTGACAGGATCACAGCTGCCCATAGGACTTCTTCGTACTGACGGCAGGGAGAATCTTATAACCGCAATTGAGATTGCCGCAGCAAAGGAAAGCGGATTATCGCTTGTTCCTGAAGTTTGTATTTATTTTGATAATGAGCTGACACGGGGCAACCGTACAACAAAGTTCAGTGCTGAGCATTTTGACGCATTTAATTCACCCAATTATCCGCCGCTTGCAGAAGTAGGTCTCCATCTGAAATATAATTACAATCTGATCAGATATTCTGATCCTGATAAGAATCTCGTTGTTCATAAGGTTTTCGATACTAATGTTGCAATTCTTAAATTATTTCCCGGAATTGGCCGTAATCTTGTGCAGGCTGTAATAAACACAAAAGATCTTAAAGGGTTGATAATTGAAACCTTCGGATCAGGAAATGCACCAACTTACCCATGGTTTATTGAGGAACTTAGAACATTTATCAAAAAGGGAGGAATAATATTCAATGTAACACAGTGTCACGGCGGCAGTGTTGAGATGGGTCTGTATGAGACCAGCAGGGAGATGCTTGCAGCAGGTGTTGTAAGCGGAAAGGATATTACCTCTGAAGCATCGGTAACCAAGCTTGATGCATCTGCTTGGAGTTTGCGGATCGAGGGAAGAAGTTGTGAAATGTCTTGGGCAGATCGCTGGCGGGGGAGATTAGCTGACACCCGGTATCAGGGGTACGGAGGTAAACTCAGTAGTGTGCGGGATCTGTATAAATGCTGTAGAATAATCTTCAGCATTTTAAAATATTTTGTAATTTGCGCCACCATTTTCTAAATATCAGGAGAGATGCAGGAGTGGTTTAACTGGCACGCCTGGAAAGCGTGTGTACCTCAAAAGGGTACCGGGGGTTCGAATCCCCCTCTCTCCGCAAAGCCAAAGCAAATCATTCGCCATCCGGCGGATGATTTTTGTTTTCAGAAGATCTGAACAAAACTTGTTTTGTGAAGGATCGTTATGAAAACAAAAAATCCGGTTTTTCGTTCAGAAAAACCAGATTTGCTTTGGCTTTGCTGGATCCTCCCCGGGGATCGCCGAAGGTAATCCCCAAATTAAATCCACCTCACCCCCTCCAACCCCCGCTCCCAGGAGAGCGGGGCTTGCTGGATTATAGAATCGCTATAACCTCTCGAATTCTTCTTAAAACGATAGCCTGCACCAGTACATTATTTTCGTACCGGTAGTTGCTCATCCTGTAAACGACAGATGAATCGTTTTCAATCTGATACTCCCAGTTGCCATAAGGCCCGGGAGTGGAATACATTCTTTTTAAATAGATTTTATCTCCGGGTATCGAATTTGCAGTCTTTACCATATGCCGAAATTTTCCCATATGAGTTAAACTGAGTTGTCCTGATCCAGATAAGATGAACCCTCCGAAGACCTCTGGTCCGGTGTGGCTATAATCTAGGAAATTACCGATATATCTTCTTGTGACTGACAATTCATTGTTCCTGAGATGTGAGTACGACTTTTTTTCTGCGGTACATGAGATGAACAGACAGATGAATATTAAAAATAAAATACGTTTCATGTCTGAATCAGTGTTTGCATTTAAACAATTGTCTTTCCACATAAAATGATCTTCCTGATCATCAAAGTCTGAGCTGCTTTTCTAATCACCTAAAATTACGGTTCTGAAAGATCTTATGAAATATGGTATCCGCTAATTAATGGGGAAATGAGACAGTTTTACAGGACTCTTCGTCACTAAAATCAGGATGATGATTTACTGTAATAAACAGGTCGTAAAAAGATCAGGCATATTCGTCAAAAACAGGTAAATATTTACCACGAATCATGACTAAATTAGGATTCCCAATCTATCCAATCAGCCAAAGTGTTAAATATCTGATCAATAGATATGTTTTGTTTTAATTGTCCCGGGAGTCAGCTTTTTGACAAACGGCTGATTTAATATGACAATATTTACTGTGACCTTTAATGAACAAAGATGACAGGGGCAATATCATTGGGGAATTTACACCTCAATCCCCCAAAGGGGGGTTTTTAAGTTATTTTTAAAGCTCTTACCCTCGACTAAAAGTATTATTTAACTTTACAGTAACCATAAATCAATATTATGAATCCGGAACTTAAAGAATCATTCCTCTGCCATTGGAAGAAATATTTCGGTAATGCTGAACTGCCGATAGTATTTTATTATACTGAAGGAACCGGAGGCGCTGAACTGGCAGAGAAACCAAAAGGCAGAAGCTGTCTCATATGTGAGCTGGCAAAAGTCAGAAAAGGGGCATCATTGGTTTTTAATGCTGAAAGAATAATGTGCGGCGGTGCCAAAAGATATCTTGGGTATACAAATAAAATGAGACCGGGATTTGAATACTTTCTGTCGTGCGGGAACAGCCGGATGGAGGGAGAAAGATATCTTCGCACACCTGAACAGGTAAAGGAGTTTATGAAAGATCAACAGATATTACCTGGTGCAGGAAGAAACATTGTCTTTAAAAGATGGGATCATCTGGATGAGAATGATGAACCGGATGTTGTGATCTTCTTTGCAAAACCTGATGTTTTATCCGGACTCTTCACTCTTGCCAATTTCGATCAGTCTGAACCGAACGGGACTTTCACGCCATTTGGTGCAGGATGCGGATCAATAGTCTATTATCCTTATAAGGAAAGTAAATCAGAAAGGCAAAGAGCTGTGATCGGTATGTTTGATCCCTCTGCGCGGCCATGTGTTCCTGCAGATGTTCTGACCTTCGCCAGTCCCCATGAAAAGATTTGAGATAATGATCGGCTATATGGAAGAGAGTTTTCTGATTACTGATTCCTGGAGTTTATTAAGGCAAAGGATTTCAAAAATCACTTAATAATTCCCCTTACAGCTTTCCCGGCAAAAACACCATCCTGCAACTGACCATTATTAACAACCACAGTTCCGTTTACCAGAACATATGATATCCCCCTTGAGTATTTTGCCGGTTCATCATATGTAGCCTGGTCAATTATATTTTCAGGATCAAAGATTGTAATATCAGCATCGGCTCCTTCACAAATCCGGCCTTTATTTTTCATGACAGGAGCGATTTTCTCAAGTCTCTGTGCCGGCATCAGGGTTATTTTACGCAATCCCTCAGATAGTGTAAGAAGTTTTTCCTCCCGGACATATTTTCCCAAAACTCTGGCGAAAGTCCCTGTTCCTCTCGGATGACCCTTTCCTCCCTCCAGCATTCCATCGCTGGCAATTAAAACAATTGAATCTGCAATTGTTGATTTCACGACATCTTCAGGTATTGAATGAGCAATGACCATTCCTCCTGTCTTTCTGTATTTTGCAAAACTCTCAGCTGTAAGCCGTTCGCCAGTTGCTGCCCATTGTAAATCGCTATAGGTTATTCCAAATGATTCCTGCCATCCTTCATCATAAACAGCTGATTCAATAGTAGTTTGTGTTGCTGTGTAAGGATAACATTCAACTGTAATATCAATATCCCGGGAACGAGCCTCTTTGATCATCTGCAGCATTCGTGGCGTATAGCTGAATCCCAAACTGGTTATATGCACTACATGGAGCGGAGCCCCTGTTATAGCAGATGCTGAAATTACTTCTTCCAAAGCGGCAATACAGCTGTTGGGTTCCTTCAGTCCTGCATAACGCATATGCACATAACATGGAGCTTTCGTCTTGCCAGCAATTCTGAACATTTCCAAAATCTCCCATCTGGTGGCGGCCGGAGTATACATCAAACCAAACCCGACTCCAAGTGCACCCCGGTTTAGTCCATGTTCAATACCCTCTTTTAACATCACGATCTCTGAATCAGAAGCTGCCCTGTAAACTGCATCAGCAACAGGAGCAAATCCACCTGGATCATGCATGATTTTCATCCTTAACGGAACATGACCTATACTTACACCATAATTTATAAATGCCTTGCCCTCCCTTTCCGAGTACCAGCGATCAACGTCAGCTGTGCCCATTTCAAGTTCCAGGGCAGTCGTTACACCATCCATTACTTTATAGGTATAATTTTCCTTATCCTGTCCATGCTGGTGCATATCAATGAAACCTGGAGCAACAACAAGACCCTGGGCGTTGATTGTAGTTTTTCCTTTAATTTGGTTTTCAGTGATCAGTTGAATTGAACCTTCTTTTATCCCGATATTCCTGATTGCATCAAGATTTGATTCCGGATCGATGACTCTTCCGTTTAAAATGACAAGATCATATTCTTTTGTACCGGATGAAGTCTTCCTGTCGCAAAACTGACTGGTAACAGAAATAATCATAAGCAGACAGATTAAAAGTTTTTTCACCGATTGGTTTATCATTTTATACTCTTCATTTTATAAAGAAGCTAATAAATTTAGTATTAATTTTACTAATAATTCATTATTCAAAAGTACAAATTCCGTTAATGACATTTTGAAACTTAATTGATCCTAAAGAATGAAAATAGCTGATATCACACCCGAAACTGAAAATCAATATTTCTGCTGTCTCGAGGAATGGTCTGACGACATAAAAGAAGCAGGAGATGGCAAGCAGAAATGGTACAATCAGATGAAAGACAAGGGTCTGAAAGTAAAATTCGCCCTTGATTCCAATAATGTAATCGGAGGCATGATCCAATATATCCCTATAGAACATTCGATATTTGAGGGTAAGGATTTAAATGTGGTTCTCTGTATCTGGGTGCATGGGCATAAACAGGGAAGGGGCGATTACAGGAAAAAAGGAATGGGGAAGGCCTTATTAAAAGCTGCTGAAGAGGATAGCATGCAGCTTGGAGCAAAAGGACTTGTAACCTGGGGACTCATAATACCAGTCTTCATGCAGGCTTCCTGGTTTAAACGCCATGGATACAAAGTGGTGGATAAAAGCGGTATTATGCGGTTGTTGTGGAAGCCGTTCATTGATAGTGCCGTTCCGCCACGATTCAGAAAACCTGTTAAAAAACCTGAGAAAGGAAAAGATATTGTCAACCTTACATTGTTAAGGACTGGCTGGTGCCAGTCAATGAATGTCACGTGTGAGAGAGCAAAAAGAGCGGCACTGGATTTTCCGGGGAAAATTGAGGTACGGGAATTTGACACAACGAACAGTGAAATCCTTAATGAATGGGGTATTAGCGATGCAGTTTATGTTGATGGGAAAGAGGTCATGACAGGACCTCCGATATCTTACGAAAGGATCAGAAGAAAGATCGAAAAAAGAGTCAGGAAATACTCTTAATTAACAATTCCCGGGAACTCTCTGTTTTTTTCTTAACCCTTCCCCCGACTTTTCCCTTAACCTTACTACCCTTTATACACATTATTTCAAAATAAAGTGTAATTGTTTCTGAATGAATAAGATTCCTCACTTCATTCGGAATGACAATTACTATTTTGGGAATTAAGGGGAAGAAGCTGGAGCATGGGTTTAATTATTGATCTATTTTGTATCTACCATAATCGGCAGCCCTTTTCCGTTAGTCATTAAAATCAGTTTTGCATTCGGGGAATTAGTAATTGCCTTTATCATTTCATATTGCAGCAGCCGGTCACTGAGCCCCGAACTTAAAATTTTCTGATAATCGGCTATACCCTGTGCCTCAACTCTTTTCCTCTCGGCTTCCTGCCTTTCTTTCTGAAGAACAAATGTCATCTTCTGGGCCTCCTGTTCAGCATTTATCTTTGATTCAATAGCAGCCTTTACTGATTCAGGCAGTGTAATATTTCTGACTAATAGTTGTTCAAGCATCAGCCCACGCTCCTTGAAATTGGATTCAATAGCTAAAAAAATCTTGTTCTGAAACTCATCTCTTTTTGTTGAATATAATGATACTGCATCATAATAAACTGCATTATTCCTGATCCCGGTTCTGCAGATCGGACGAACGAGAACATTTCTGTAATCTGTTCCGACCTCCCTTAGTACACGTGGTGCTTCTGAAGGAATAACTTTATACAAAACTGTCAGGTCGATAATTACCTCCAGTCCATCTGCCGACAAAACACGGATTGCATCATCTCCCCGGACAGTACCTTCATCATGAACCCCTGACATTGTATAATTCTCCGTTCTGATGTCGAACATGACAACCTTGACTAAAGGATTAATAACGTTTAATCCACTCTCAAGAATGTTATTGCTGACCTTGCCGAACAACTTTTTCACACCAACCATCCCGGGCTCAACCTGTTTGACAGATGCGAAAATAATTAGCAACAGAAAGATCAGGCCGGCTGCTGTCAGGACTTTAGATTTATTATCCCTCATATAAGGAACAGTCTTGACAGCAAAAAGAGCTGCAACGATTATCATAAAACCGATTGTGATTAATTCCATGACTTATTGTTTTAATGTTTTACCTCTAAATAATCTACCAAGGTAATCAGAAAAATAAAAAAATCTCAATAATTAAAATCCTCATAGTTAATTAAAAGTCCTTTTATTCTTACCGGGTCAATATCTATCTGTGGATTAAAGTTTTCACTATTCATATAATTCAATACCGAACGCAATAATTGTTTTGATGCAAGCCTTTCATCAGAGATTTCTTTCAGATCAATACTGCAAACCATCAGTTTACCATTACCCACTTTTCCCTCGAAGGCCAGTGCCAGTCTCCTGTTTTCAAACCAGGTATCGATAGGTTGAATTATGGGTTTAAGATCAGCCGGAAAGTCATTAATTATCATTGCCTGCGAATGTGTTACCGGATCCCACCATTGCCAGTTGCTGTGAAATTCAGTGGGGAATTCCCTGAACATGGGATGCTCCGGATTGCAAAGTATTCCCAGAGTATGCGGTGCCTGGTTATTTGTCCAGGCTGTATTCCAGAAGATGCTTGAAAACCCGATTGCAACCTGGGCTCCCTTATCCTTTGCTACTTTGCCATACGTCAGAAGCAAAACTGAACCTCCTTTTCTAAGAGTCTCCTCACTGTTCTTATCGAGCTTATCAGTAATCAGGACATTACCCTTATCAATCTCATTTTGTGAAGGATATATCCAGAAATCCCACTTATTTCTGTAAGGAGTATTTTCGAGCGATACTTCCAGTGTCAGCTTCTCGAGCCTTCAGAATTCCGGCCGGATCAAATGAAAATGTTCCGACAGGAATACAGTTTCCGATTTCGATTGTGTCTTTAATAAAAACCTGTCTGATGAATTGTTTCACCTTCGGAATTTATTAACCGGCACAGGATCGCAGAATTATAAAGGGTATTGGGACCGAAATGAGAAATCTCGATATCGGCTTTCAGTACCTCATCTGTTTTATAGATCATTTTCTTCATCCTTGCCAGAGGGACTGTTTCACTGCAGAACATCCTGAATTCCTCAGGACTTACATATCCTTTATTCTTAAAGAATGGATTCAGGATCCCTACCAGGGCCGTACCCTGACCAGGGAAATCATGCAGTTGAAGCATCTGGAAACCGGCAAAGCCAGGAGTGCGTAAAGCAGCTTCAATGTCAGCCTTATAGCATAAAACCTGCAGTTTACCTGAGGCAATTAGAAAATCCTCTGCCTGATCGCTCATTTTGTTTTCCGCAAGTGTCTCTCTGAAAATCTCAAAGTTTGAGGGTTTCAATACACCTGTATATTGCTGGATTTCCTTAAAATCGGGATAAGCACACCACTGTCCGATTTCATGACCTACAGTAGGGACCTTGTACCGCGACACATAATCCCGGAAATCAAACATGGTCTGTGGAGGTTCAGAATTTATTATGCTCTTCAATCCCTCTCCCCAATGCTGTATTCTCGGTTCCGATGTAAGATTATAATCATTTTCAGGTATTATGGGCCATCCGGCTCCCGAGGTATAAACCCTGCGATTATCCTTTGCTTTCCAGTATGTTATCAATTTGCCAAGGAAAGCGTTCTGATTTCTCCCGCCAGGTTCATTCCCATAAGCCAGCATGCAGAATGAAGGGTGATTTCCGTAAGTTCTGATAATTCTGTCGCCCTCTTCATAAATGAACTTATCAACAGGACTTCCGTCACCGATAGTGGTTCCACTATTTGCCCAGGAACTGCATTCAATATGAAAATATATTCCGAGTTTGTCTGCCGCAATAAATGCTGCCTCAGGCGGGCAGAATGAATGAAAACGGACATGATTCAATCCGTAATCTTTGCATGTCTGAAGAACTTTGTCCCATGATACCGTATCTGAGGGAGGATATCCTGTAAGAGGAAAAATACAGCATTCCGTTGTGCCTCTGAGGAAAACCGGGCGACCGTTCACTTCAAACCTGGTCCCTTTAGCTTTAAATTCCCGCATTCCAAAATCAACTGACTGTTGATCAATTACTTTTCCCTTTTCAGAAAGACTTGCAGACATTTTATACAAAGCAGGTGCAAATTCACTCCATAACTGAGGATTCAGAATTTTATAATTCAGAACAATCTGCTGCTCTTCGGCTTTTGTAACAATTGTTACATTTTTCGCTGGTAGTTTAGTGTCTTTTGATGAATTAAAACTTTGTGCCTTCAATGTCAGCTTTCCTTTAAAATCAATGTTATCAGGATTCTTAATGCTAACAATAACTCTTTGCAATTTTCTTTGCCGGATCAGGAAAGATCTTAACTTCATCAATAAACACTTTTGATGTTGCAGTCAGGCTTATCGATCCGGTAATCCCGTTCCAGTTCGACTGCGTATGGTCGCTGATGCTGTGAGAATTAACTCCAATCGGAATAATGACCCTGTTATCAATTCTGACAGTTATCCTGTTTTTGCCAGCGATCAGCAGATCAGTTATATCGTATTCATGCGGCGTTGCCAGACTGTTCTGAGAACCTGCTTTTTTATCATTGATAAAGACTGTTGATTCCCAATGACATCTCTCAAGGAACAGCACGATCCGTTTGCCGCTCCATTCTTCAGGCATTTCGATTTCCTTCTGATACCATGCTGCGCCCTTATAGTACTTAACAGGCTTAAGCCAGAACGGGATCTTTATGTTCCCGGACTGCCTGTACTTTTCATATTTCTTTTCAGTGAAATAAGATCTGTCTACAATATCTCCTGTCCAGTCGGTATTAAGCGTAACCTCATCCCCTTTCCCGTTTTCGGCCATTGAGCCAGGCAGTGAAACCGTTTCTCTGAATTTATTATTAAACCACTGTTGTTCAACACCCTGGTCAAGAGAGTCAATGTTGAAACCCCAGGTTCCCGCAAGGGATAATTCATCGCGTATATATGTTTGCCGGTTGGTACATCCCGTTACCACCAGCAAAAGAAACAATAATTTTTTCATTTGGCTATTTGGCGTTCAATTTCTTCAAGTGATTTTCCTTTTGTTTCCGGAAGCTTTTTAAGAATGAACCAGAAACCCAGAACACATATAAAACCGTACAGCCAGAACGTACCGGAAGCCTTCAGTATCATGATTCAGAAGCGGGAATGTATATGTGAGTACGAAACAGGCCGCCCAGAGAGCGAAAGTTCCGACCGACATTGCAAATCCCCTGATCCTGTTGGGAAAAATTTCAGAGAGCAGTACCCATGTTACAGGAGCAAGTGTCATGGCATAACAGGCAATGGCTGTTACCACCATTATCAGCAATGGCAATCCCTGCAGATGGAAAAAGTACATTAATCCCGATAACTGCATAAATACAGGCAAGACCGCCTGCACCGATAAGCATCAGCGCTTTTCTGCCAAGCCTGTCAACCGTAAACATTCCGATAAATGTAAAGATCAGGTTCACGCTTCCGGTAATTACAATATTGAACAGAGTGTCTGAAACGCTGTATCCGGCATTGGCAAATACCTCCTGTGCATAGTTGAAGATCACATTTATTCCGCACCACTGCTGAAAGATTGCAAGCACAATTCCAAGAATCAGCAGCTTTGATATTCCGGGCTCTTTTAATATTCTCAAAGCCTGTTTTTGCAGATGAGTTTCTCAGGGATTCTTCAATTGAAGCAAGCTCGGAATCAGCATAATCGCTGCCTCCTATTTTTGAAAGAATTTTATGCGCTTTCTGATTGCTTTTTTCATTCTTTAGCAAGCCATCGCGGACTTTCAGGCACGAACCACATCAGAATAAAAAATAAACCTGCAGGAATTGTGCAGGCATAAAACATCCATCTCCATCCCGTCTGCCCGTTCCATGATGCAAGAATATCGGCAACCGAAGCATCAGCAGGCACAGGCCTGGCAATCCGCCAGTTGATAAGTTGTGCCGCAAGAATTCCTATTACTATTGTAAGCTGGTTTATTGAAACAAATATGCCCCTCGACCTTTCCAGGAGTCATTTCTGCTATATACATTGGCGAAAGATTTGAAGCCAGACCTATTCCGATCCCTCCCATCATCCTGAAAGATGACAAATGAAACAAATGAACCTGCTCCACCTGTTCCCAGGGATGCAATGAACAAAAATGCCGCTGATAAAATCAGAAGTTTTTTTCTGCCAAACCGGTCGCTCATCCAGCCTGACAGCACAGCTCCGGCAAGACATCCGATAAGAGCGCAGCTCATTGCCCATCCCTGCATGACAGGGTTATCCGTTATTCCGAAAAATGGTTCATAGAATGGTTTTGCACCTCCGATCACTACCCAGTCGTAACCAAAAAGCAATCCGCCCATTGCAGAAATAAGACTGATTGAATAGCAGGTATTTCCAGTTATATAATTTCTCTTTCATTAAGATGTATTATTATTTAACCACGGAGTTGCACAGAGTTGAAGCACGGAGTTACACTGTTTTTATTACGTAATTACATTGTAATTACGTGATATAACTCCGTGAAACTCATGTCTTCCTGGTAAAATGGCTGTGTCTACATCGATTTTTTTCTTAGACTTCCTTCAATGCTTCCAGCATTGCAACAACATTTTCAAATGGAACGTTAGCCTGAATATTATGGACAGTATTAAATACAAATCCACCATTTTCGTTCAGGATACTGCACTGTCGTTTTACCTGTTCCTTAACCTGCGCCGGGTACCAAATGCGAATACCCCCTGAGTATCAACCCCTCCGCCCCAGAATACAATCCTGTCGCCGAATTTTCTTTTGAGCTCTTTCGGATCCATTCCTGCCGCGTTGATCTGGACCGGATTAATTATATCAAATCCCGACTCAATAAACAGATCCAGCAATGATACAATGGCACCGCAGGAATGCTTGAAAGTTTTCCAGCCTGTGTTCTGATGTATCCAGTCATTTACTTTCTTATAATATGGCAGCCATACCCTTGCAAAGGTCTCCGGAGAGCAAAATGTCGAGTTCTGCGTTCCGAAATCTGCACCGCAGATATAGACCACATCGATCTTGTTCCCGATAACATTGTAAAAGTCCTTAAGATTTTCAATTGCTATATCTGTCTGCCTGTCATATATTTCCTTAATAAAGTCCTCTCTTGTCAATGTGGAAATATACCATTCGGTAACTCCTCTGATTCCTTTCGGATCTTTCAGCTGGACTGCCGGGACAAGCGCTATATCTCCAAGGGCAGTACCTCCCAGGTTTGCCAGCACAGCTTTGTCCGAGTCTATGGTTGTTCTGACCTGTTCATTCCAGAATGCCAGGTCATGATCTGTAACGCGGCTGAATTCTTCGAGGTTGTCCTCAAGCTTCAGGGTTGAATCGTCAACAGGTCCCTGTCTTTCAATCGCATCAAAAAAATACCCGGTTTTCGGCATCATTGCGCTTGGACGTACTGAAGTATCGCCCTCCGGGTGTATCAGAATATCTCCGTTATCGTTATATGTGTAATTGAATTCACCGGGAAACAGCACCTCCTGTCCCCAGAAAGTCTTATGCAACTTCCAGTCCTTATTCGGAATACCGAACATGTTCTTTTCACCTCCAAGTCCGATAACATCAATATTCATCTCCCTGATGAGATCTGAATCCAGCTCGCCCAGCATCTGATAGGGTTCAATTATCTTCACCGGTTTCTTTTCAAGTCCGTAGTATTCACGCAGTTTTTCGACTATCACAGCGTGTATGCCCGTAACCGGAGAGGAACCAAAATCCACAACAACCTTATCCGGTTGCTGGTGATTTATGGTCTTTTTGAAGTTTTCCCTTGATGATTTTGACATGTTGAATCTTTATTGATCATGTTTCAGGTTTATAAAGTTAAAGTATTATCGATAAATGTGAGTAATGATATAGAATTTTGTTTTATTTGGCAGAATTAGTATCTTAACTCATCGGTGCGAGGTATGAGGTACGAGGTGCGGGGTCAGCTAGCGATTGCTGAAGACTGGAGACTAATCTCAATGCTCCCCTCCTGGAGGGGTTGGGGGTGGGTTAATTAAAGCGACAGAAAATGGATCTTAAAATTTACATACCAGAGCCTTTGCTGTTTAATCCTCTTAAACATTATCTGCCCTTTATCAGGGAGTTTGTAAGCAGTCGTACATTAGCTATAAATGATCCGGGATTAAAGGAACTTACAAGGGAGCTGAAGCATATGGGAACATGCGTCATGGATATATATACCGGGGAACTGTCACTGAAAAATATCTTTACGGAGATCATAGAATTTCTTGAAACAAATGATCTTAAGGATAAGGAAGTTTACAAGGCATGGACAGGTACTGATTTTGATGATTTCAAAATAATGACTTTGTCGGATGCTTCTCAATGGACCCTTGAAATATCACAACCACGAAACAAGGTATGTTCACATATTCCCAGCGCGGTCGAGTCCTCACTCCTTCAGAGTAAAAGCCAACACTCTTAAATCGGCAATCCTGTATATTATTATATTTGGGAAAGATTACGTTTCCGATGATGATCTTAATGCTTCCCGGGCGCTTGCTGGATTGTCGCCGGTCAGGGAGGTTGCAGATGCTGAGGCGGTAATGGAGATGATTGAGATATTGAGGGAATAAACTATTTTAGTAAAGTCTGGTAAAGGGAAGAGAGCTATGGACGAAACCGAAAAATTAAAGAATCTGGTGCTTGCACCCTACATTATCAAGGCAACTGCTTTAATAGGAAAGCAAAGAGGTGTTGGAGGCAACCAGTTCAGGCATGCAATGGCTACTATGGCAATACTGCTCGATTACAAGCTTTTCGATGATTATGTTCTTCTGAAAGCTTCCGTGATCCATGACCTACTGGAAGATGTGCCTGAGACCAATGAATTCGAAATCAGGATCATCGACGGACAGGCTGACCAGGTCCTTGAACTTGTCAAGGAAGTTACCAGGCCAGAAGGAATGTTAAAGGCCGATTACCTTAAAAGAATCCTTGAGCAGGGATCGCGCAGGGCCAAACTTCTTAAGTGCGCTGACAGGATCTCGAATCTGACTGATCTTCACCGCGATACTCATACCGACCAAAAGATAACCGATTACCTGGATCAGACGGAAAAATATGTAATTCCAATGGCACGGGAGGTTAATGCCGACATGCTTGTCGAACTGACCGACCTGGTCAGGAGGCGCAGAAAACTGGTGAAAATACTGGAAGAGTTCAATCCTGAGGCAGAGAAAAACAAATAACAATTAAGATTTAGTTGTGTTTGAGATTTGTTATCCTGAAGAAATTTCAAAAAGAACATAACAGGACATTGTGAAACCAAAAATCCTTTAGGGAAATGTTGCAGAAATGTATTTAGGATGCAGCCAGGAAACACTTCCTTAATTCTAAGAAAAAACAATGGTTGGTGCAACCGCCAATAAGGAAGCAAGTTATAAAACTATTTCAGCATTTTTTTAATTTTTCGCAGGGCGCCTGGTCTGTTGATGAGGTAAACACCTGCAAGAATAAGCAGTACGGATATAAACATTGTGGGTGCCAGGTGCTCATTATCTGAAAGTCCCCACAGAGTTGCCACAATTGGTATGAAATATGCCACAACCGAGGCAACTACTGGTGAAGTATCCCTGACAAGAAAATAATAAATTGCATTGGCAAAGGCGCTTCCGACAACCGAAAGGATTGCTATATAGCCGAAGTTAAGAAGCCAGTGAGGCGTGAGAAATACGGCATGTATATCTGTACCCAGAAGAAGAGCCAATGCGAAGGGACTCACAATAAAGAAGGAAAGGGAGGTAATCTCCAGTCCATTCAATCCTTCCACCTTGCTTACCTCATTATTGCTCAATCCGTTCATAACTGTGGCAAGCACCACAAAGAGACCATAATAATTAAAAGTTAAGGAGCCGCTGTAAAGCAGTCCTGCTGCTCCTGCAAACCCCAGAAACACTCCGGCTATCTGCGACCTGATAGCTTTTCTTTTGTAAAATACAATGCCTATTAACAGAGTAAATGCAGAACTTAGAGAGTTCAGCATACCGGTAAGAGAACTGTCTATCCTTGTCTCGGCAAGGGGATAAAGGAAAGCAGGAATTCCACTTCCAAAGAATCCTATTATAAGAATAGAAAGGAAATTTTTCTTATTGAATTTTGAAAGACTGCGCAGTGCGAAAGGTAACAGGCATACAAATGAAATAAGTATTCTGAGGGAAGCCAGCTGATAAGCTGAAAAAGACCGTAGCCCTTTTTTCATTAGAATATAACTGGTGCCCCATATCAGGGATAGAAGAGCAACAGCCAGCCAATGCCATATTTTACTGTTTTTGTTCATAACAACGAAGCTGCAAAAGTAATAGAAGGAATAAAAGGATTGGCGATTGAAGGATATTTTTACATAATAATAATGGTGCACTCCTCACTAAAACATCAGTTCATCATAGTTTTATTGACACTGTTATAGTTTGGTAAATATATTTAAACTCCATTTAGTCTCTATTTGCAAATAATCTCGCATAAAGCTCATCTTGTGCGTATTCTGAGTTCAATTACATATTAAATAAAATTGGCATAGACTTAAACCGAATGAAAATTTGGCTACAAAAAAGAACGATCCTGATAAACTTATATCCATATATTTTGTTAGTATAAATGGATTTCAATTATTTAAATAATTATACACATGAAACCTTTATTTAAAATTTCCGTAATTGTTATCCTTTTATCCGGGACAGCAATTTATCTTCCTTCCTGCAAGAATGAAGCGACTCCACCTATTGTGATAACCACAATTGTCTCAGATATTACTAAGACAACTGCATCAACCGGAGGTACCGTGACTTCCGACGGGGGCTCCGAAATTATTGTTTTTGGCGTATGCTGGAGCACCTCACCGAATCCAACTACCAGTTCCAACAAGACAAGTAATGTAACAGGCAGTGGCTCTTTCACCAGTAATATGACCGGATTGACAGCTAATACCAAATACTACGTACGAGCCTATGCAACCAATAGTACCGGCACAAGCTATGGAAATGAGGTTACATTTACTACAAACGATATTAACAAAGCCGCAACTGCCCCAACTTTAACAACAACTGTCGTTACTTCAATTACGGAGACAAGTGCTGTTTCAGGTGGTAACATAACTGATGATGGTGGAGGAGATATTACTGCCAGGGGTGTTTGCTGGAGCGCAAGTCCTGAGCCATATTTTCATTCTGAAGGTATTACCACAGATGGAAGTGGAACTGGTCCCTTTGTCAGTTATCTATCAGGTTTAGATCCGGGAACAACCTATTATATTAAAGCCTATGCAGTTAATAGTATAGATATAGCTTATGGGAATCAAGAGAGCTTTTCCACCCCCGATTTGATCAATGGTTCAGTTTCAGATATCGATGGCAATATATATAAGATTATTCAGATTGGCACCCAGACCTGGATGGCAGAAAACCTTAAAACTACAAGATATAATGATGGTTCGAGTATACCTAATGTAACAGGTGATGGTGAATGGATGGATTTGACCACCGGTGCTTATTGTTGGTACAATAACCAGGAAACAACATATAAAAACACTTATGGTGCATTATATAATTGGTACTCCGTCAACACAGGCAAATTATGCCCGACAGGATGGCATGTGCCCTCAAAGGATGAGTGGACGATTTTAGCGACATATCTTGGAGGTGTAGAACTTGCCGGCGGTAAGCTAAAAGAATCAGGTACAACTCATTGGCAAAGTCCAAACACAGGCGCAACCAACACAACCCGATTTACCGCCCTTCCGGGAGGAGTGCGGGATGTTTCAAGCGACTTTGGGGGATTCTTTCTCAGATTTGGTTCTAATGGATTTTGGTGGAGTTCAAATCCGGGAATTGAACCAACTGACCATAGTTTGTGGCTAGACTCCAATTCCAGTAAATTCTCTTTTGTCCCGTGGTGGATTTACTACAACTCTGGTCTATCTGTCCGCTGCCTGAAGGATTAAAAAATAACCGCTGTATTTTATTGTTTTACAGCGGTTTACTTTTTCTCTTTGTGATCCCGGAGAGATTCGAACTCTCAACCAACAGAACCGGAATCTGCCATTCTATCCATTGAACTACGGGACCGGATTGTCGTGCAAAAATAAGACCAATAGGCCGGTTTTACAACTAAGTCAAATAGAATCAAAATGCTTAACCGCAAAGTACACAAAGTTTACGCAAAGCACGCCAGGAAGTTCCGTAATTTCTTTGTGCTCTTTGCGTAAAATCTTTTCGACCTTTGCGGTTTAAAAGGATTTATGGCAAAGTTTTTCTAATTTCGCACCGCGATTAACGACAATTATAATTACAGCTAAGATGGATTACAATTTCAAAGAGATCGAAAAAAAGTGGCAGAAATACTGGGAGGAAAATAAAACATTCAAAACTCCTGAAGACCTGACAAATCCGAAAAAATGTTACGTCCTTGATATGTTCCCCTACCCTTCCGGTGCCGGATTGCATGTAGGTCACCCTGAAGGATATACAGCAACTGACATCTATGCCAGATTTAAAAGGATGAACGGATTCAATGTCCTTCACCCTATGGGATGGGATGCTTTCGGACTCCCTGCCGAACAATATGCAATTCAGACCGGAACACATCCTTCTGTTACTACAAAAAACAACTGCGATACTTTCAGAAGACAGATTAAGGAACTCGGACTCAGCTATGACTGGGAAAAGGAAATAAATACCACCGATCCGAAATATTTCAAATGGACCCAATGGATATTCATTCAGCTTTTTAATACCTGGTTCGACGAAAATCTGCAGAAAGGAAGACCTGTATCAGAACTTGAAATACCTGAAGATATTTCTGATTCTGGAAATAATGAAATAAGGAAATACATTGATTCAAAGAGGCTTGCATACTACGATAATGCCCAGGTATGGTATTGCCCAAGCTGCCGTATAGTCTGTGCAAACGAAGAGGTCCTGAATGACGGATCACACGAAAAATGCGGGAATATTGTCGAGAAGAAGAACCTGAAGCAATGGATGCTTAGGATCCCTCTATATGCCGAAAGACTTCTGAAAGGGATCGATGACCTCAACTGGCCCGAGGGGATAAAGGATATGCAGCGCAACTGGATCGGACGATCGACAGGCGCTGAAGTCGATTTCAAAATTGACGGACTTGATGAGAACCTGACTGTATTCACCACAAGACCAGATACTCTTTTCGGAGCAACATATATGGTTATAGCTCCTGAACATCAGATTGTTGAATAAAATAACAACAGACGATTTCAGGAAACAGGTAAATGAATATATCAAGCTTTCAGCCCTTAAATCGGATCTCGACAGAACCGACCTTGCAAAGGAGAAAACCGGTGTATTCACAGGAAGATATGCCATCAATCCTGTAAATAATAAAAAGATACCTATCTGGGTCGCTGATTATGTTCTGACCGGATATGGAACCGGAGCCATAATGGCTGTTCCTGCACACGATACAAGAGACTTTGAATTTGCACAGAAATTCAATCTTCCCATTATTTGCATCCAGGATCCGGATGTCAATGATCCTGAGCAGAGACAAAGGATAATCGAAGGCAATGAATGCTGGACAGAAGACGGGAAATACATCAATTCTTCAGACAGATACAACAGGAATTGATATTAACGGACTGAATAAAGAGTCAGGGATAGAAAAGATCACAAAATGGCTTGAGTCAAGAAGCCTTGGCAAGGCAAAAATCAATTACAAGCTTCGCGACTGGCTTTTCAGCAGACAGAGATACTGGGGTGAACCTTTCCCGGTTATTCACTGGGAGGATGGTGAGATAACTGTAATTGATGAGAAAGAACTTGCCTCTTGAACTTGCCTCAGCTTGAAAAATACTTTCCCGGAGAATCAGGTGAATCGCCTCTTGCCAATGCCGGCGAGCTGGCTGAATGTAGTTGATAAGAATGGCCGGAAAGGGAGGAGAGAAACCAATACGATGCCTCAATGGGCAGGATCGTGCTGGTACTATCTGAGATTTATCGATCCCGGAAATGACAATGTGATCTTCGATAAAGAGAAAGAAAAATACTGGATGCCTGTCGATCTTTATATCGGAGGTGCCGAACATGCGGTTCTTCATCTGCTTTACAGCCGTTTCTGGCATAAAGTGCTGTTCGATCTGGGAATTGTTTCTACTGATGAACCATACCAGAGACTTTTTAACCAGGGAATGATCCTTGCATTTGCCTATGAAAATGAAGCCGGAGCAAAAATACCTGCTGATCAGATCGAGGAAAGAGACGGAAAATTCTATAATACCGAGAACGGAACAGAAGTCAGGCAGATAGTGGCAAAAATGTCAAAGTCGCTTAAAAATGTTGTAAATCCTGACGATGTTACAGAAAAATATGGCGCTGATTCCCTCAGGCTTTATGAAATGTTCATGGGTCCGCTTGATGTCATGAAACCCTGGGATGACAGGAATGTCAAGGGTGTATTTCAATTTCCTCGGAAGATCCTTCAGGTTCTTTTCAAATCCTGATAATATTACCGAAGGATCAGAGGATATTGAGATCCTTAAAGGTCTTCACAAGACTATTAAAAAAGTTGAGGATGATATTGAGAACCTTAAGTTCAACACTGCAATTTCAGAGATGATGATTTTCCTGAACCTTGCCTATAAAAAAGGGAAGGTAACCAGAGATACTGCATGCAGCTTCACTTTGATCCTGTCGCCTTTTGCTCCTCATCTGGCTGAAGAATTATGGCAATTGCTCGGACATGACAAGACCCTGGCTTATGAACCATGGCCTGAAGTTATCGAGGAGTATCTTAAAGTTGATATTTTCGATTATCCTGTATCATTCAACGGGAAAATGAGGTTTAAAATCGTACTTCCTGCCGATATGCGAACGGATGAGATAATCAAAGGCTGTCCTTGCTGATGAACGGTCAGCCAAATGGATAGGAACATCTGCACCATCAAATATAATTGTAGTGCCGAATAAAATTGTAAATGTTGTAATTAAATGATAATTACCCCTTAATTCCATCCGGCGCATGCAGTTTCCTGAGGACTTTAGAAATAACCATGATTATCTTTCCATTCTTTATTTTGCAGTTATTTTTTCGTGCAAAAATTCAGTACAGAGAAATTCCTGCAACTGTATCTGAAGTGACTGATACGCACTATCTGTCAGCAAAGCCCGACAGTACAGTTTTTATGTACGGAATACCTTACGACTCATTTAATTTGATAACCGGGCATATTAAGAGAAACGGATTTCTGTCATCAATTCTTCTCGAACATGGAATTACAATGGAGGAGATTGATAAGGTAATCAAAAACTCAGCTTCTGTATTTGATGTAAGGAAGATAAGATCGGGCAACAATTATACTCTCTTTTGCAGAAAAGACAGCACGGCTCGGGCAAGTTATCTTGTTTATGAACATGATCCTACCACCTGGTATGTATTCAGCTTTAACGATTCCCTAAATATAACTCCCTACAGGAAGGAGATTAAAAGGGTAATAAAGTATGCTTCAGCAACAATTGAAACTTCACTCTGGGATGCAATGCTTGCAGGAGGACTGCATCCATCGCTGGTTGTCGGATTATCTGATATATTTGCCTGGAGCATTGATTTTTTCGGATTGCAGAAGGGTGACAGTTTTAAAGTCATTTATGAAGAGATGTCGATTGATGAAAAACCGCTTGGGTGTCGGAAAAATATATGGAGCACAATTCTCAGGTTCCGGTTCGTTAATATATGCAATACCTTTCATACAGGATGGCAAGGAAAGCTTCTTTCGACGGAGAAGGGAATTCGCTTCGCAAGGCATTTCTTAAGGCTCCGCTGCAGTATTCAAGGGTTTCTTCGCGCTTTTCAGGAAGCAGAATGCATCCGATCCTCAGGATCCGCAGGCCTCATTATGGTGTTGATTATGCTGCTCCTGTAGGAACACCGGTACATGGCAATCGGCGACGGACGGGTAACCCAGACCAGTTATGAAGGAGGATCAGGAAGAATGGTAAGGATAGTTCACAACAGCGTTTACTCAACAGCCTACCTGCATTTAAGCAGGTTTGGCGAAGGAATAACGCCGGTGCTATTGTAAAGCAGGGAGATATTATCGGTTACGTTGGAACCAGCGGGCTCTCAACCGGTCCGCATCTTGATTTCAGGTTTTATAAGAACGGATCACCTGTTGATCCTCTCAAGGTTGAAGCTCCACCGGTTGAGCCAGTTTCAGAAGCAAATAAAGAAAAGTTTGAAAAGTCAAAAACCGTGGTTCTCAGCCTGCTTGACACATTTTAAGGCATATCGGGCAGCTTTAACACCAATTCTTCAATTACTTCCGGGAAATGCTTGTATTCAAGCGCATGCACTTTTGCAGCAAGAGTGTCCGGCGTATCTTCAGGGGTGACATGCAGCAACGGGCCTGAAAAATAATATCACCTTCATCGTAATCGTTGTTTACATAATGAATAGTGATCCCGGATTCTTTTTCATGTTTTGCTATTACTGCCTCATGAACTTTCTCCCCGTACATCCCTTTCCCTCCGTGCTTTGGCAATAATGCAGGATGAATGTTGATTATCCTCTTTTCATAAATGTTCAGGATATTTTCAGGAATCAGCCATAAGAATCCGGCCAGAACAATAAAATCAATTTTATACATTGAAAGGTATCTGGAGACTTTTTCTTTCTCGTATAAATCCTTGCGGTCGAAAAAAACTGATCTTACGTTAAGTGAAGCAGCACGTTTTAAAACGTAAGCTTCACGCCTGTTTGAAAGAACAAGACTTACTTCAGCTGATTTCCTGTTCGAAAAGTATCTTATAATATTTTCAGCATTAGTACCTGATCCGGATGCAAAAATAGCTATATTCCTCATTTTATGATAATTAGAATTTTATTTTCAAATTTGACTCAACTATCTTTCCATAAGATTATTTCTCTAATTATCAATAAATTAACCTTCAGGACAAAGAAAAAACATAAAATCATTTGAAAAATATAGTACAAATATATTTCTTTGCATGGTTTTCTGATATTATTAATTAAAATTTAAAATTATGGCAGACATTGCTACAAGAGTAAAAGAGATCATAGTTGATAAACTTGGAGTTGACGAATCTGAGGTGACTCCTGAAGCCAGTTTCACAAATGACCTTGGAGCTGACTCTCTTGATACTGTTGAATTAATTATGGAGTTTGAAAAAGAATTTAACATAGGGATTCCTGACGACCAGGCTGAAAGCATCAGCACCGTAGGTGATGCTATCAAGTATATCGAGGAGAATGCAAAATAGTTTTGCATTTATAATAATCCATTTATGAGAAGAGTCGTAGTCACCGGGCTTGGAGCAATTACTCCAGTCGGAAATAATTTGCATGAATATTGGGAAGGACTAAAAAACGGTATCAGCGGATCAGAAATGATCACACGTTTTGACACCGAAAAGTTCAAAACCAAATTTGCATGTGAAATTAAAAACTATGACTCCTCAAAATATTTCGACAGAAAAGAAGCTAACAAGCTTGATCTCTTTGCCCAGTATGCTCATATTGCATCAGACGAAGCTATAGCTGATTCAGGATTGATCCTGGATAAGATAAATAAAGAGAGAGTTGGTGTAATATGGGCATCCGGGATAGGAGGAATCGAAACCTTCTACCTTACAATCAAATCTTATATTGAAGGCGGCAGAATACCCCGGTTCAGTCCCTTCTTTATTCCCAAAATGATCGGTGATATAGCTGCCGGTTCAATTTCAATTAAATACGGATTCAGCGGACCCAATTTCTGCACAGTATCGGCATGTGCATCTTCAACAAATGCAATAATCGATGCTTATAATTATATCCGGTGGGGCAAAGCTGATGTTTTTGTTACCGGAGGCTCCGAAGCAGCCATAAATGAACCAGGGATCGGTGGTTTTAATTCCATGCAGGCTCTTTCGACGAACAATGAAGAGTATAAAACAGCCTCAAGACCATTTGACCAGACCCGCGATGGATTTGTTATGGGCGAGGGAGGCGGAGCATTGATCATCGAGGATTATGAACATGCAATTTCAAGAGGGGCAAAAATCTACGCCGAAATAATAGGCACCGGGATGACCGCTGATGCATTCCATCTTACTGCACCGCATCCTGAAGGACTTGGGGCTTCCAATGTTATGAAACTTGCGGTAAGTGATGCCTGTCTTAAAACAGAGGATATTGATTACATAAATGTCCACGGAACTTCAACTCCCCTTGGCGACATCTCTGAAGCAAAAGCTATTGTAAATGTATTTGGTGAACATGCATACAAAATGAACATCAGCTCCACCAAATCGATGACAGGTCACCTTCTTGGTGCCGCAGGAGCCATTGAGGCAATTGCTGCCATTATGGCTGTGGTAAATGATATTGTTCCTCCGACAATAAATTTTAAAGTCCCCGATCCTGCGATTGACCAGAATCTGAATCTTACCGCCAACACAGCACAGAAAAGAAAAGTGAACACTGCCATCAGCAACACTTTCGGTTTCGGGGGTCACAACGCTTCTATCGTTATAAAAAAAGCCGGGATTTAGTGTCCTTATTCTCGTTAAGAAATAATGGAACTTATATTGTCAATAAGCAGGAATTTGCTTCCCGCCTGAGAAAAATTATAGGTTTCCGTACAACCAATCTTCGGATCTATGAAGCTGCATTTATTCACCGGTCAGCTTCGTTTACTCTTCCTGACGGTCAGAGGATAAACAACGAAAGACTTGAATTCCTTGGAGATGCTGTATTGGATACCATCCTTTCAGATTACCTTTTTGAGAAATTCCCTGATGCAAATGAGGGATTCATGACAAAAATCCGTTCAAGGATCGTAAACAGGGAAATCCTTAATCAGCTTGCCATTTCCATGGGAATCGACAAGATCCTGGTAAGCAATGTGAGTTCAAACAATTCGACCAGAAATCTTTACGGAGATGCTCTTGAAGCCCTTATTGGAGCCCTGTTCGTTGATAAAGGATTTAAAAAGACAAAAAACCTGTTTATAAAGAGAGTATTCAATAAATATCTCGACCTCGGACAAATCGTTGACACTGATACCGATTATAAAAGCCTGGTCTTTGAGTGGATACAGAAACATAAAACCAATCTTACCTTCGAATACAAGGAAGAGTATGATTTCAAATTGAAAAAATCGGTTTTCTCAGCAACATTGATAATAAATAAGGAAGAATTCGGAACAGGTCAGGGCGCTTCAAAGAAAGAAGCAGAACAGGAAGCTGCTGGTAAAGCATGGGCAAAACTGAAAGAAATTCCCATACATCAGGTTTAGCTTCACTCTCTTTTCTTAACTTTATAGTTCAAGCTTACCAGGAATGCGGAATTCGCAAAGGATAACCAAAATTCATCTGCCTGTTAATGAACAGGATATACCAATAGTTATCGGAATAGTCTCTGCTGATCCTGATTACAGGCTTTCACTTAAACTGAACAAAAAGCTCAGCATTTCATTAAAAAACACTGATCCTGTTGAATTTCAGGATGATGAAGGTAAAAAATTCCTTTTCAGCAGATTCTCTGATTCTTCAGGTGCTCCTGATTTACATTTTCAGCTGGTATCCAACAGGTCAGAAAAGAATTTCATGCTGAAAAAACTAAAAAATATTGATTATTTGCTGCTTTTACATAATCCCGCGAAAGACTTCAGCCCGAAAAGATTATGTCGCAACTCAGGGAAATTGATTCGATAACAGGTGTTTTCAATATTGAAATCAAGACCCTGAATGATAAGAACCTGAAATATCTGATTTGAATTTCCTGAAATTGATATCAAAAAGAAGAGCCGTCCCGGGCGGGACGGCTCACTTTTTGATAACCCTAAAACTAACCTAACCTATGAAAAAAACCTCTATATCTTTTGAAACAAATATCATGCCAAATCCTTTACAAAGATAAACAGGCTATTGCAAATAAAAAAATGTTTTTATCCCTTCAGATTAAAATTAACAATACTTTAATGAATTGTTAAAATTCTTAACCTTTACCCCTTTCTTAGCCCTTCCTGACCATGAGTTTTGTATATAACGCTTCTAAAATGTATGACAAGGGCCATTAGTGACAGACAAAAAGATAAAGATTCCTCACTTCGTTTGGAATGACAGACTTTTTTAGGGTCAATCAGGGAGGGAGAGGAGGATAGATCGCCGTTGGCGACTCTCCTCCTCTCCCTCCTTCCTTATGACCAGTTGAATTGTCGTTCCGAATGGAGCGCAGCGTAATGAGGAATCTCTGTAATTTTTACTTTAAGTCTGAAGTGTTACAAATAAACCCGTTGTTAAAGAACGTTAAAGAGTGGATTAATATAATATATACCAGTACTTTTGTAACTGAATGAAGCGTAAAACCATAGTATTACTGGCTATTTTTTTCTTCCTGGTAATCTCAGGCCTGATAATGATTCAGCTCTACTGGATCAAAAATGCCATTACGATTACCGATCAGCAATTCCGCTACAATGCAAATAAAGCTCTTGAATCGGTTGTTCTTGACCTGGAAGCACAGGAGCTCATTGACCATATTGTTGATGAGATCGACCCTGAATCGTCCGATTCTGTCACTGCAATAATATCTGCCAATTCACCACTTGCCAACAGACTGAGAGGATACCAGTCCGACTCCAAACTGTCTGAGATATATGGTCTCGGCAATCCTGACAAACAATTTATAATTACGAATTCAGGACAGAAAATATATATTTCTGCAAAAGATATCTCACCAATACCTGAAGAGGAAATTACCGAGCCTTCATCTCAGGTTATAAGTGCTGGTTTGTCGAAACGGGTAAGCAATAAAATTGTATATCTCGAAAGTATTATGGAGAAAATACTTCGGACTACGCCTGATATAAGGGAAAGGATAGATCCGGTAAAAATAAACGGCCAGCTGAGGAAAGCACTTAATAATGTGGGAATACATCTCGATTTTGAATTTTCAATAAGATCAGGCAGGCTTGGCACCATCTGGAGCACTCCGGGATTTACTGACAAGCCAGGAACCAACAAATTCATAATCCAGCTTTTCCCTAACGATCCGGTTCCCAGTCAGAATCAGATTGTACTGTATTGCCTGCAGGAACAACACTATAAATACGAAAAGATCGGGAGTCTCGGTATTTTGTCCTTTATATTCACACTTCTGCTGCTGGTGCTTGCCACAAGTACCTTTATCGTGATTTTCCGCCAGAAAAAGATGTCGGAAATAAGAAATGACTTTATCAATAATATGACACACGAACTCAAGACACCGATATCAACAATTTCACTTGCTTCCCAGATGATAGCTGACAAAACCATTCCTGACAAGGATAAAGAATATAACTCACCTTGCCAAAGTCATTTCCGATGAAAGCATGAGACTGAAATACCAGGTGGAAAAAGTTCTCCAGATGGCTATTTTCGAAAGAATGAAAACCAAGCTCTCTTTTTCCAGGATGGATATTCATAAAATCATCGATAAGGCCGTTGACAATTTCTCCCTGCAGATTGAAAGCCGCAACGGAATGATCAGGAAAGATTTCCAGGCTTCTGATCCGGTTGCCCTTGGTTGATGAGATTCACTTTCTTAATGCAATATCAAATCTGATCGATAATGCCATCAAATACAGCGTCGATAAGCCTGAAATTATTATTTCCACACGGAATAACAAAAAAGGTATTATTATATCTGTTGAAGACAATGGCATCGGGATCAGCAAGGAAAATATAAAAAGGATCTTTGACAAGTTCTACCGTGTCCACTCAGGTAATGTTCATAATGTCAAAGGATTTGGTCTTGGATTAAGCTATGTTAAAAAGATAACGGAAGAACATAACGGTACAATAAAAGTGGAAAGCCAGATCGGCAAAGGCACAAAGTTTATAATATTCATCCCGCAAAACGGACTGAAATGAACAAAAGAATTCTTCTTGCAGAAGATGACAGCAACCTTGGCACATCTGTTAAGAAATTATCTGGCTGCCAAAAATTATGAGACAACCCTGTTCATGACCGGCAGGTCGGCCCTTGAATCATTTTCTGCAGGTTCATTCGACCTGTGTATCCTTGATATCATGATGCCTGAAATGGATGGCCTGGCCCTGGCAAAAGCAATCCGTAACATTGATCCGGCAATACCTATAATTTTCCTGACTGCCAAAAACCAGGAAGAAGATATTATTGAAGGATTCAAAACCGGAGCAGATGATTATATCACCAAACCCTTTTATATGGAGGAACTGCTTTACAGGATTGAAGCTATTTTCAGAAGAACAACAGGTCCGGTTATCAGCGAAAGATGAAGAATTAAATCATATTGGTGAATATTTGTTTGATAATAAAAGACAGCTGCTTCTTTTCAAGGATCAGAAGATAAACCTGACAACCAAGGAATCAGAGCTTCTTGATCTTCTGTACCGTCATAAAAACGAAATACTTGAGCGCAATTATGCCTTAAGGAGTCATCTGGATAGATGATAACTACTTCAATGCCAGAAGCATGGATGTATATATTACAAGACTAAGGAAATATCTGAAAAAAGATCCTTCTGTTAAAATACTGAATATTCACGGAAGAGGTTACAGGCTGATCTGTTAAAAAATACCCTGACCGGATAAATCCGCCAGGGTAATAAGTCTAGGTTAGATAGAAGGGATAAACTTTATAAGTCACCCTTAAATTTCCCGGCGACTAAAATAATAAATTTTTATAATCACCTGTATTGCCTTATCAAAGTTTTTCAGGAAATCTCTGATCTGCAGATATTGTTCTGATCTTAATCAAGTTTAAGACGCAAGAAACGCCTGCTGGGGAACCTCAACATTTCCGATCTGTCGCATCCGCTTCTTTCCTTTCTTCTGCTTTTCAAGAAGCTTCCTTTTTCTTGTAATATCACCTCCGTAGCACTTTGCCGTAACATCCTTCCTGACAGCCTTGACTGTTTCCCTCGAAATTATCTTGGCACCAATCGCTGCCTGGATGGCAATATCAAATTGCTGACGGGGGATCAAGTTCTTTAAGCTTTACGCACATTTTCCGGCCGAAATCATAGGCATGACCCCTGTAAATAAGTGTCGAAAGAGCATCAACCATTTCTCCGTTAAGAAGTATATCAAGCCTTACAAGATCGGCTTTCTGATAAGATGTATAATAATAATCAAATGAGGCATATCCTTTGGAAATGCTTTTCAGCTTATCATAGAAATCAAAAACAATTTCCGAAAGAGGCATTTCAAATGTAAGTTCAACCCTGTCGCGGGTGAGATAAACCTGGTTTTTCAAGACTCCCCTTTTATCAATACACAGCTTCATTATCGATCCGACATAATCCGATAAAGTAATTACCTGGGCAACAATATAAGGTTCTTCAATACGGTCAATATAATTAGCGGCAGGCAGCCCTGAAGGATTATGAACATCAATCTCCTCTCCCTTTGTTGTGAAAACTTTAAATGAAACGTTGGGCACAGTTGTAATAACATCCATATCAAATTCACGGTCGAGTCGTTCCTGGATAATTTCCATATGAAGCAAGCCCAGAAATCCGCATCTGAATCCAAATCCCAGAGCAGCTGACGATTCCGGTATGAATGTAAGTGAAGCATCATTCAGCTGAAGTTTTTCAATTGAAATCCTCAGGTCTTCATATTCATCTGCATCAACAGGATAGATTCCTGCAAAAACCATTGGTTTGACATCTTCAAATCCGGAAATAGCTTTATCACATGGATTTTTAACATGCGTTATTGTATCTCCGACCTTAACTTCCGAAGAAATCTTTATCCCGGAAATAATATAACCTACATCTCCTGCTCCCATCTCATCCCGTGGATCCTGTTTCAGCTTTAAGTACCCCTATTTCTTCGGCATTATATTCATGATCGGTACTTACAAATTTGACCCGGTCACCTTTTCTTATTGTTCCGTTTACAATTTTGAAATAAGCAATGATTCCTCTGAACGAATTAAATATCGAATCAAAGATCAATGCCTGCAGGGGGGCATCGGGATTTCCGGCAGGAGGTGGAATACGATTTACAATTTCATTAAGTATCCTGTCGATACCCATTCCTGTTTTTGCACTTGCTTCAATAATATCTTCCCTTTTGCATCCGACAAGGTCAACTATCTGATCTTTAACCTCTTCAGGCATTGCATTTGTCATATCCATTTTATTGAGGACAGGGATTATTTCGAGATTATGGTCAATTGCCATATAGAGGTTTGAAATTGTCTGAGCCTGTATCCCCTGTGTTGCATCAATGACAAGAAGCGCTCCTTCGCAGGCGGCAATTGATCGGGAAACCTCATACGAAAAATCGACATGTCCCGGAGTATCAATAAGATTCAGGTAATATTTTTCACCATCCTAATCATACTCCATCTGGATTGCATGGCTTTTAATTGTAATGCCTCTCTCCCTTTCAAGATCCATATCGTCAAGAATCTGATCCTGATATTCCCTTTCCGTGATTGTATTGGTCTTTTCAAGCAAACGGTCAGCCAGGGTACTTTTACCATGGTCGATGTGAGCTATGATACAGAAATTACGGATCCGGTGCATTAAGTAAGAATTCTGGGAAACAGGTGCAAATATATAAAAATCCTATAGGGGCAAAACATGTAGAGCCAGGTCTCAGACCTGGCTCTACATTATAAAACAATATATAATTAATTATTAATAAGGCATTCCTCCGCCCATTCCCTGAGGTGGCATAGGTGGTTGTTTTTCCTCTTTTTCATCAACAATAACAGCTTCTGTTGTAAGGAACATTCCGGCAACTGATGCAGCATTTTCGAGAGCAACTCTTACAACTTTTACAGGATCAATAACACCTGATTATAAAGTTTCTCATATTTATCAGTCTGTGCATTGTAACCATAATCACCTTTACCTGATTTTACAGCCTGTGCAACTACGGCTCCTTCCCTGCCTGCATTGACTGCAATCTGGCGCAATGGTTCTTCAATTGCACGTTTGATGATCTCAATTCCGGTTGTCTGATCTTCATTGTCACCTTTTAGTTTTTCAAGAGCAGAAATAGCACGGATATATGCAACACCGCCACCCGGTACAATACCTTCTTCAATTGCAGCACGTGTTGCATGAAGTGAGTCATCAACACGGTCTTTCTTGTTCTTCATTTCAACCTCCGATGCTGCACCAATATAAAGAACTGCAACACCACCTGATAATTTTGCAAGACGTTCCTGAAGTTTTTCCTTATCATAATCGGAAGTTGTGGTTGTCATCTGCTGTTTGATCTGTGCTACTCTTGCCTTGATCATTTCCTTATCACCATAACCATTTACTATGGTGGTGTTCTCTTTATTTACAGTAACCTTTTCAGAAGTACCAAGCATATCAAGTGTTGCATGTTCAAGCTTAAGTCCTTTTTCTTCTGAAATTACAGTACCTCCTGTCAGAATTGCAATATCTTCAAGCATTTCTTTTCTTCTGTCACCAAATCCGGGGCTTTTACTGCACATACCCTTAATGAACCACGTAGCCTGTTTACAACAAGTGTTGCAAGAGCCTCACCCTCAACATCTTCAGCAATAATAAGAAGCGGACGGCTTGTCTGGGCTGTTGATTCAAGAATCGGAAGCATATCTTTCATTGAAGATATCTTCTTGTCATAAATAAGAATATAGGGATTCTCAAGTTCAGCTTCCATTTTTTCAGCATTTGTAACAAAATATGCCGAAATATAACCACGGTCAAACTGCATTCCTTCAACTACTTCAACAGTAAGTGGTTGTACCTTTTGATTCCTCAACGGTAATAACACCTTCTTTATGAACTTTACTCATAGCTTCAGCTATCAGCTTTCCAATTTCCTGATCATCATTGGCTGAAATTCTTGCAACCTGTTCAATTTTACTCAGATCATCGCCAACAACCTGTGCCTGTGATTTAAGATGTTTAATAACTTTCTCAACTGCTTTGTCAATACCTCTCTTTATATCCATAGGATTTGCACCGGCAGTAATGTTTTTCAGACCTACATTAATAATAGACTGAGCAAGAACAGTTGCAGTGGTTGTACCGTCACCGGCAATATCTCCGGTTTTTGAAGCAACTTCCTTAACCATCTGTGCACCCATATTTTTGTATGGATCTGACAATTCTATATCTTTTGCAACAGTGACTCCGTCCTTTGTAATTTGAGGAGCACCAAATTTCTTCTCAAGAACAACATTACGGCCTTTCGGTCCAAGTGTAACTTTTACTGCATCGGCTAACATGTCAACGCCTTCCTTAAGCAGAGCGCGTGCATCAATATTGTATTTAATCTCTTTTGCCATATTATGTTATATTTATTGGTTTACAAAAATTATGATATGAATAATATATCCGACTGCGAAATAAGAAGATAATCTTCATTGTCAATTGTCAGTTCCTGTCCTGAATATTTTCCATAAAGAACAACATCTCCTTTTTTTACTTCCATTTCTTCATCTTTCTTGGGTGCGCCGACCAGAATTACAGTCCCCTGACGAGGTTTTTCCTTTGCCGAATCCGGAATGATTATTCCGCTTGCAGTTTTTGCTTCAGCTTCGTGAGGTTTTACCAAAACCTTTCCAGCCAATACCTTTCCTTTTAATTGTGCCATTTTTATTTAGTTTTAAAGTTAATGATTATTTTCTGCCTCTTCCTTTAGCATAATTTATGCCAAACGGAAAATTCCTGACGTCGAGGACAATAAGCCGACATTTTATCGCTCAGATTCTGACATTTTTCGGGTGCCGTCAGGGTCAAATCAATCATATATCATTGTATATGAACATATTAATTATAAAAAGAAAGTGTCAGTTTATGACAAACTGACACTTTGCTGATATCTATAATAACAATCGCTTTAATTCTG
The DNA here is from genome assembly GCA_963746685.1 of uncultured Bacteroidales bacterium. GTDB lineage: Bacteria > Bacteroidota > Bacteroidia > Bacteroidales > VadinHA17 > LD21. Next base: position 121,661 of record CAVVBY010000033.1, on the reverse strand, counting down.
AGGCTGTTGCTCGTTGCCTGAAGGCGTAGTAGCAGGCTGCTCAGTCGGTACAGCAGTGGGAAGAGTCGGGATGGCATTCGGATCGACTGCATTCTGGATCTGATTTTCAATTCTTGAACGTTCGGTCGTTGCTCCGCGAGGTATTGTAGCTGTAGCCACAACACACAGGATCAGAATTGCACCTGCAAGAGTCCATGTTGATTTTTCAAGAAAATCAGCAGTCTTTCTTATACCCATCGACTGGCCGGCAGAAGTAAAATTGGCAGCAAGTCCTCCTCCTTTTGAATTCTGAACAAGAACAATCATTACCTGTATAACACAGGCTATAATAATCAGTACTGAAATAAAAATATAAATTCCCATATGTCAACTATTTAATGATCGCTTTTATTTTTTCAATTTGAGTCGCAAAGTAACCACTTTTTTCCGGAAATTTCAAACATAATTTTTCATAAATATCTATCGCCTTGGAATAATATCCCTGATTCACATAAATCCTGGCAAGTGTTTCTGTAACAAATCCTCCCTTTTCCTCAATATATGATGTGGATAGATCTATTGCAGGATGTTCAGTTTTATCTGTCCTTGGTTCTATCCTGGGATTGGGTGAAATAAATTTATCAATCAGATCTGCCTGTGCCTGTTTGGTCAGATTAATTGCCGATTGTTCGGGTTCGGCCTGAGCAGGCAACCACCTCAGGTTCAGGCTTTTCATCACCTAAAGGAACTGAAAAGCCAGGATCCATATAAAAGATATCTTCTTCAGTCTCGGCAGGAACATCATCAATTATTAAAGCGCCTCTTAATGGTTCCTCGATATCAGGTTCTTCAGCTTCCTGCTCCATTGATCCCATGATTGTGCGCTCTAATATCTTATCCGTGCTGTCTGACTGATCTTCTTCCGGCTTTTCCAGCAAATCCCTTTCAATCTCTGTTATCAGATCTTCGCTGTTCCTTGCCGACTCGATTACAGTCTGTTCAATATCTCCATCTATTAACCGTTGCTTCCATAACCGGTTCTTCCTTCGTTGACGGCTCCATCACAGGTATTTCTATAACCGGTTCTTCCTTCTGCAGCTCCATTATCACCGTTTCTTCCTCTGGGTTCCTGAATAATTTCTTCTTCAAACTGGATTGGCGCTATTTTCAGGAGATTAAACAATACCTCCCTGTCAGCAATATGAATTGCAGAATTTCTCAGCTGATTTTCAAACCTTATATCCGAATTATCCTTAAGACCCTTAAGAAGAAGAAGATGGGCAGTCTGAAAATATGGAAATATATTTACCAGCTCGCTTAATTCTGCGAGAACCTGCCTGTCGACAGGTGCGCTATTGCCTATCAGACTTAAGAAGTCGTTTTTGTTCATGGCCGGTCACCAGTTAACAAATGCCCTGTTAAAGATATCCTCCACAATCATCTCAATTATTTTTTCAGAGAGTTCTGCTTCCACATTGCTAAGGTCGCTGGACCTACTGTAATCTTCATACCGTGAAAATGACTGTTCGAAGCTCTTATCCGGATCGATTGAATTTGTGAATTTTACTTTTACAGTTATTGTGAACCTGTTCATTGCAGCAGTTGCATCGGCAGAAACTGTAAGAGGTTTGGTATTGTAATCAGATATTTCACCTTCAAAATTTGCATCACCAAGACCATTGATAATATTCAGGTTCGTCTGCGCTTTGCACTTGTCAATAAGAGCATCTGTCAGTGCCTGGCTCAATCCGGGCTGAACTAGACTGGCTCTGTTTTGAAAGTACTGAACGCTTACAGATTTTAATCCTTCTGTGCTTGCCCCTGAAAATGAATATATCCCACATCCAACCTGTACAATGAAAATGATCCCCAATAAAATTATCAGAATCTTCTTTCCTGACATTAGAAAAACCTTTCTACATTTCAATTTCATACTCTTTTATTTTTCTGTAAAGAGTCCGTTCGGATATCCCGAGTTCATGAGCGGCCATTTTTCTCTTGCCATTGTATTTTTCAAGAGCTTTTTTTATCATCTCAATTTCCTTGCCAGCAAGTGAAAGGGATTCTTCCACTACTTCTTCGGTATCCTGGATGTTGCCTCTGCTGTGATGACCAGTGAAATCTGCCGGATGTGCTTCAGTGACAGATTCGATACGGTCCTGGTGGCCGGTATCCCTTAAAAGATTTTTGATGACTCCTGAATTGTTTTCATGAAAATTGACATCAATTTCTCCCGTTTTAATAAGATCAAGCACCAGCTTCTTCAGGTCGTTCATATCACTCTTCATGTCGAAGAGTATCTTGTACAGGATCTCACGCTCAGAAGAAAATGATTTGTCTTCATCTCTCCTGATCACAGCAGGCAACTTAATACCAGTGTAATCAGGAAGGTATGTCTGCAGTACATCGGCGGTGATTTCCCTTTCCTTTTCAATAATCGAAATCTGTTCTGTTATGTTCTTAAGCTGACGGACATTGCCGGGCCATGAATAATTAACAAGGATATTCTTTGCTTCATTGCTCAGCCTGATTGAAGGCATTCTGTATTTTTCAGCGAAGTCAACGGCAAATTTCCTGAAAAGCAAAAATATATCCTCACCTCTCTCCTTCAACGGTGGTATTTTTATCGGAACAGTATTCAGCCTGTAAAACAGGTCTTCCCTGAACTTGTCACGTTCAATTGCCCTGACGACATCAACATTGCTTGCTGCAATAACACGGACATTTGTTTTCTGGACTTTCGAAGAACCTACCCTTATAAATTCACCTGTTTCAAGTACCCTAAGCAGGCGGACCTGTGTCGAAAGAGGCAGTTCTGCAACCTCATCAAGAAAAATAGTACCACCGTCGGCCACTTCAAAATAACCTTTTCTGCTCTCCGTGGCACCGGTAAAGGAACCTTTTTCGTGACCAAACAGCTCCGAATCGATTGTCCCTTCAGGAATTGCACCGCAGTTAACTGCAATATACTGGCCATGCTTACGCGCGCTGAAATTATGTATCACCTGGGGAAATACTTCCTTTCCTGTTCCGCTTTCACCGGTAATCAGAACAGAAAGATCGGTCGGAGCAACCTGTACAGCAATATCTATTGCATGGTTGAGCCCTCCGTAGTTACCGATAATCCCGAATCTCTGTTTAATACTCTGAAGATCTTTCATAGCTGTTTTACGCTGGTGCGAATTTAAGATATTTTTAAAACATTGGGAAATTCAATTTTCGTAAATTCGCACCATGAAAACATTTAACCGATATCATTTCGCTGGCATTATTCCTGCACGATATGCATCATCAAGGTTTCCGGGGAAACCTTTGGCATTAATCGGAGGCAAGCCGATGATTCAAAGAGTGTATGAACAGGCTTCCCTATCGCTTGACAGAGTATATGTTGCAACAGACGATTCCAGAATATATGATGCAGTTTTGAGTTTCGGCGGTAAAGTCGTTATGACCTCTGCTGAACATCAGAGCGGAACCGACCGATGTGCTGAAGCCGTCGTTAAAATAGCATCGATGGAAGGGATAAAAGCTGATGTTGTTGTCAATATACAGGGCGATGAACCTTTTATAAGACCCGAGCAGATTGACCTCCTTATTTCATGCTTTGCAGATAAATCGGTTGAGATAGCAACACTTGTCAGGAGAGTTGAACCCGGGGAAGATATAACCAATCCGAATCACCCGAAAGTTGTACTGGATCTGTCAGGAAATGCGATCTATTTCAGCAGGGCGGTTATACCCTATATCCGTGATGCAGAAATGGATAAATGGACCCGGATGCACACCTATTACAAACATATAGGACTGTATGCATACAGGACCGAAACTTTGAGCAGAATTACCTTATTATCACGCAGTTCGCTTGAAAAAGCTGAATCACTTGAGCAGAACAGATGGCTGGAAAACGGTTATAAAATAAGGACCGCTATAACTAAGTGGGAAAGCGTCTGTATTGACACCCCCGGAGATCTTGAAAAAGCGAAAATTTTCTTTGATCAAATTAAATAAAAATGCGTACCTTTAGCACAGTTTTTGCAAGAGGTTAAGAAAAGGGTGCTTATGAAGCATAGTCTACTCCTTATTTCATTATTATTAATTCCCATTTAGCCTTTATTCCCAGAAGGATACAGCCAGTGTTGTCAGAAATTACCCCCAGAAAACCTTTGTCAGGGAAACTACCAGCTTCAAACATTAGTATTTACCCGGTTCCTGTCAGGGAAAACAGTTTTACCATCAAAGCCGACAGGGATATGACCTCAGTTAAGGTAACAAATATGATTGGCCAGGATATTTTCAGAGCTCAATATAGTAATCCGGTTATCAGTAACAAAAGTTCTGCTTAAAAAGCCAACCAGAGGTATGTATCTGGTCACTATTGCCTTTGCAGATGGGACAAGGCTTGTTAGAAAAATTATGATTGAGAATCCGGAATAAATTATTCTTTTTTACCGGTTTTAGCGGACTATTGGGGAAATATTCCGCACGTCAGAAACATTTTATTAATTCAAATCAAGGGAACAATCTGTTTTTTTGATTGTTTATTATTGAGGGGTATTGGACATAGTTAAAATTGGATTATTGAGACTGTCATGGAAGAAGCAATAAATGTTTTCTCGATAAAAGATCTTGAAAATTTCTCAGGAATAAAAGCTCACACAATAAGGATCTGGGAAAAAAGGTACAAAGTGCTTGAACCGGACAGAACCGATTCAAATATAAGGACTTATAACGAAACTGAACTAAAAAAGATACTTAATGTAGCCTATCTTAACAGGAATGGACTGAAAATATCAAGGATCGCACGGCTCGGTGAAGATGAACTCACACATGCAGGTTATGGCAGTAAGCAGTCAGGATGAAAGTCCTGACCAGAATTTCCAGCCAGGAAAGATCCTGATGACAGCGATCAGATTCAATGAATTTCACTTTAAGGAGGCTCTTGAACCATTTATCAGATACAATGGTATTGAGGATGCATATATCAGGTTTTTTCATCCACTGCTGGAAAAATCAAGAATCCTGTGGCAAACGGGAAGCCTGTCACGTGCGCAGGAACAATTTGTAAGGAATACTATCAGGCAGATCATGATGGTTGAAGATAACAACCTTAAGTCACCTGCAGGAAGACTAAAGACCTCTGTTGCAATGATCAACACATCTGACAATCTGTCGGACAATAATTTCCTTTTTTATAAATATGCCCTTAAAAAAAGAGGGTATGATGTGATATTTACAGGAGGGATACTTCCTGCTTCAGAAGTAATTGAAATTCATAAGATCAAATCTTTCGATTACCTTGTTGTAAATTCCAGTGCATTTGATTTTGGCAGAAAAAAAATCGGCTACTTCAGCAGTATTGGCAAATCATTGTTTATAAAGAAAATAATCCTGACTGATTATCCTGAACCGCATGAAAAAAGATTCCGGAAAATATCCTGATCACAAGGAATCCTGAAGATTTCCGTAAGACTATTTCTGAGCTTAAATGATTATTTATTGCTGCATCTGGAAAAGGATGATTTCAATCCCTGAAAGGGTTCAGTTAAGATTACTTAAGATTCCTGATTACTCCTCCAGTCGGTAGATCTATTACTAATGACAACATTCCTTAACCAATTGGTTTTTTGAAGTTGAGATCCCTCACTTTGTTCGGGATGACAATGTTGTTTTTTTGGATTGGGGAGGTAAGAAAGGGCGTTTCGTTGAATTCGAAACGCCCTTTCTTACCTCCCACCTACAATTAAAAATACCCTGTCATTCCGAGCGATAGCGAGGAATCTCCATATTATTTATTTCTTGTAGTTTTACGACTTCCCAAAAGCCTAGAAAATATTTCCTTTCCTTTTCCAGGTTAACAAACGGATTTTCTCGGTTATTAGATCGATCCGTGAAATAATATTTTCAGCGAATTTTCTTATCTGATCCTTGTTATCTGTCTGTATCCGGTGAGAAACAGCTTTGGAGATTCTAGCAACCTCCTTCCACAGATTTATTGTTGCTTTATCAAAATAACAGCAGCTAAATGCCTCCCAGATATAATCGACTGCCAGGTCTGACACGTGAAGCATATCATCGTCATAAAAGCGGTAATCGCGCAAATCATCCATAACCAGCTCATAAGCAGGAAAATATGCTGGTTTCGACGGATGTTCAAGCAGTTTTTCCACTGCAAGGAATAAAACCGATTTGCTAACCTGGTTTCCGTGTGCACCATCCTTCCAGTGACGTACCGGACTTATTGTAAAAACAACCTTTAAATCGGGGAAAAGAGATTTCAGCTTATCAAGCTGATCGTTCCATAAAGATGTAATATCGTCGGCCGTCAACAGTTCATGAGTGAATCTGACAGCAGGTATTTTATGGCAGTTTGATACAATTTTACCCGATTTGGTCCATCTGAAGACCCTTGCAGTGCCAAAGGTGACGAAAAGAAATCTTGCACCAGATAAAAATTTAAGAGCTTCCTCAGATCTCCTGTTGATTTTATCAAGGATCTCTTCAGAATTGGCGGATGAAAAATCGGTGTAATGATCAAAGCTGATCCATGTGTCCCCATATTGTATAGAGATCGCCAGATTCATACTTTTTTCTGCTTGTTATTGTGTCTAGAGTATTGCAGACCGAAACAGGATTATAAACAGTACCTGCCGGATTTATCATAACCGGCATCCGGCCAAGTTCAAATTGGTTTGCCGATGGATGTGGCAAAACATGAACCAATGAACATTACCGGATCATTGTAGGTTATCCTCCGTGCTGAAGGCTCAATGTTAAATGTTGTTCTTAGTTCCATCCCGATAAAGGAAGTTTGTCATGCAAGTCTTGAGTTGATCCAGTCAATAATATAATTGAATACTTCATACCTGTATAACTCATTGTGAAGCTCATGGTAACCTCCATCCCATATTTTTAATTCAGCCATCGCGGTTTTTGATGCAAACTCACGGCTTCCTTCGGGTGAACATATATGTCATCGCTTCCATGGATCAGGAGCAGGGGTTTTTTCAGGTTGGCTGCATTTTTCAAGGCATTTGATGCTGCTGACATTGCTGCGTGAAACAAGCTTACCGAAATCTTGCCGTGAACCAGGGGATCATTTTTATAATTATCCACAACCTTCTGGTCATGCGAAATATGTTCCACCACCAGCCCGGAAGGCTGGATCAGCGATGGAAAAATATTTTTCAATATGCCAGCCAGCTTAACCTTTGATTTTTCAGGTTCAAATGCCAGTTTAAGCCAGGGCGATGTAACTATCGCTCCTTTCACTTTTGGATCCTTGCGAACAAGATAATCAAGCACAATACCGCCTCCCAGGCTATGACCATACAGGAAAAGAGGAACACCCGGAAAAGTTTTCCGGCATTCGTTAAGCAGAATATCGATCATCTCATCTGTCAGAGCGTAATTCTTAATATGCCCTCTTTTACCGTCTGAACGTCCATGGCCCGGCAGGTCAACCCCTGCAAATCCTATTCATTACCTCATTAAATAATCCTGCCCAATTGCTGTATCGCTGAATATGTTCACCCAAGTCCGTGAACAAAGTATTACAACTGCCCGAAGGTTTTCACCCGGACTTTTAATGAAACCTCTTAAGTATCTGGCCGTTACTTAGTCGTATATTAAAATCCATTTACTTTTTTCTTTAAAAGTACAAAAGAAGGGTTAAATAAATCTCTTCATTTAATATTCAATAACAGTATTAGTATTTAAAAAACTTATTCATGCACGCGTAATTCATAATTTATTTCTGAAAATTTAGAACAAACTCACATGACATTTTATTCCTAATTACCAAATCTGATAATTTGTCATTTATTCATAAATACAATACCTATTTTAGAATGTACATAGATTATAACGATATTAAGATATTAAGATTTGTTTATCTTATTATTCTGTGTATACATTTGTTTCAACAATCAAAAAATAAAGAGCCATGACAGCTCATGAATTTAACAATAGCCTGATCGAGATGAAAAGCAACCTTCAAAGGTTTGCAATGAGTCTTACTTCAGACAGGGATACATGCCCTGGATCTGGTTCAGGACACTTACCTGAAAGCAATAACATACAAAGAAAAATTTGTGGATTATACAAACCTTAAAGCATGGGTATTTACCATAATGAAGAATACTTTCATTAATAATTACAGACGCAATGTCAAGGAGAACACGATAATCGACGGAACACAGGATCTATATTATTTAAACATGCCTCACGACAAAGGATTTATTTCTCCTGAATCAAAATATGCACAGGATGAGATCGAGAAAGCTATAGATTCGTTGAATGATGAATTCAGGATCCCATTCAAGATGCATATTGACGGTTTTAAATATCATGAAATTGCCGATAAGCTTGGTCTGAAAATAGGAACAGTAAAAAGCAGGATATTCTTTACACGGCAGAAGCTTATGCTTATCCTAAAGGACTATGAAAGTTAGTGTTTGATAAATAATTTGGATTACCAGGTTAGGTTTGAAGGCTGAGTTTCTCAGCCTTTCTTCTTTTTCTTTAAAATGATTCCTGTAAATACAAACAACAGGAACAATCCTGAAACAATCCATGCCCATTTGTTAGGGATTTTTGATTCAGCCTGCATTTTATATGGTTCAGTCAGGAAATAGTCAGAATTAACAGGCCATAATAAGATACCGGCTGAATCAATAAATCCATTTGTATCAGTTAGTTTGCCCGGCATCATTGTCCGTGACTGTATAAGGTTTAAAACTGACCCAGAAGCGTTTAGTAGCAATATTTGCAGCTGAGTCAGCTTCAGTTTTATATTTCAGTGCATTGGCCTCTCCAATGAATTCCCTTAGCAGAGTTCCATTCGACCAAAGACTGTCAAAATGTTCAATGTTCCTTCCGACTATTTTTACGAATTCATTTTCCCGTCGTTTTAATGATTCCTTTGTCATGTCATTGTCTGTTTTCCCTTCAGTAAGAACAGTAAATTCACCGATCCATTCTGATACAAGGCTCTTTAAATACCACCTCTCAAGCTTTTTATCCACAGTGTCACTGAATGCCCTAAATTTAAGGCTGTCAGGACTATTTTTCTTCTCCTCTTTAAGGTTATTGGGTGAATAAAACCATTGAAGCTCCTCAGAATTGAGGTAATCCGCGACAGGGTATCCGTACTTCATTTTTTTATCAATTATTTCGGAGAAGTTATATTCGGTGTTAAACCATTTGAATTTTTTTCTGAATTCTGCATACCGAACAATACCTTTATTCGCTCCGCTGTCAGCAGCATATTCCTTGTTAATATCTTCCACGCTGGCAAATAGTTTTTCAGCGCGCTTCACCCAGGTAGTGTCGCCTTTTTCTGAGATCTCCATTGAATCCCTTATTATCCAGGTGCTATCGAAAGGGACCTGCAATTTAGAAACTTCAAACTTGTTTTCGGTGTTTTTCATTTCGATCCTCCGTGTCACCGATCCGTCAGCATGAACAATATTGGTAACAACGGTTTCCGGTTCGTCGCATGAGGCAGCCATGATGAGAACCAGAGTAATTATAAGTTTTAATTTCCTGTTTTTCATTTTCTTAGATATCAGGTTTATATTTCTTTTCTTGATTAAGCTTATTTTCAATATAGTTCTTCAGTTCCGGGTTCTCCTCAATTATTCTTAACAGATCCTTATATTTTACCTGCAGATCGTTATAAGAGTTAAGAAGTTCTTCAAGCTGGCTCTCTGAAATTTTTATTTCCCCGTCCCGGGATAATCTGGTCGATATCTTATAAAGAGTCAGTCTCTTATCGAATACTGATGAAGAAACTTGCGTCGTCTCATTCCCAGTAATTACAACCTGCTTGCTGATGTTCTTTACCTGCTTAAATATGAATGCCTGCTGATAAACAAAAACTGCAACCAGGATAACTGCTACCCCGATAAGGCTTCTTCTCACCCACCCGATATAAACCCATCCGAAAAGAGATTCAATGAAATCTGATACCCCTCTGAAATTTTGATTTTCACGCTGTATCCTTCTTATAACCTCATTTTGAATTTCTTCCGGTTGAATCAAACCAGGTTTGGAGTTCCGCAGAATTTCCACCATTTTTTTGTACCTGTCATTTTGCGCTGTCATTTTCATAAATATTTCTGCAAAAGTGATTCAATATTCCTTCTTGCGTAATAAAGGTTTGCCTTTACAGCCGCCCTGTTCATTCCTGTTACTTCCGCAATTTCACCGGCCGGCATCTCCTCAAGCTCCGAAAGGATAAATACAGCTTTCTGCTTATGGCTTAATTTATTTGTTAATAGATTAATTATCTGTGCATTTTCCTTGTTTTCAAGTTCCGTGATACCTTCTTCTGAAATATGATTTGAAATAATTGCCCACGTCTGATCATCGTATCTGTTTTCTTTCCGCCGTTTCTGTTTTCTCAGCTGATCATAGCATTTGTTCACAGCAATTCTGTAAGCCCATGTTTTGTAACTTTCAGCTGTTTTGATCCTGGACAGTTTTTGCCATATTGTAATCATTGTATCCTGAACTATATCCCGTGCAGTATCTTCGTCACCGAGCATCCTGAAAGCGACTGCGAAAATCATTGGCGTGGTTTTTTCAACAACTTTTCTGAAATTATGCAGATCGCCTTTCCTGCACTCCTCTATAAGTTCCTTTTCAACCAAAGTGCTGAAATGTTTATATATAAGACGTGATTTTAGCGGAAAGGTAAAAAGAGACACCAGTTATTTTAATTGAATGGCAAAATCAATTGCCTGATTTCAAAGCAGCCTCTATATTACCCATCAGTTTTTCATACTTGACCCTGCACATGGAAGTTTTGCTGAAAAGCCTTGTAAATCTTTCCCTTGAGAGATTCCGCCAGTCGCTGAGGCTCAATTCCGCAATCTCCTCATTAATAACAAACTCGGGGGTTCTATTCTGTCCAATCTGTTTATTCCACGGACACACTTCCTGGCACCTGTCACATGCATAAATCCTTCTGCCAAGATGTTGTACGATCTCCTCAGGAATAGGTCCCCTGTTCTCAATTGTAAGATTTGAAATGCATTTTCTCGTATCAATTGTCCGGTTGTCATTGATTGCCCCGGTAGGACAGGCATCAATGCAAATTCTGCAATTGCCGCAATAATCTTTGTTTAAAGGTAAGTCATAATCAAGATCAATATTAAGGACAAGGATCCCAATAAAAAAGAAAGATCCAATATCCTTATTTATTATTATTGAGTGACGTCCCTGCCATCCAAGTCCTGCATCTACGGCCCAAGCTTTTTCGAGAAGTGAGGCAGTATCAACCACAATTCTTCCTTCGGTTCCGGGTACCGAACTTTTTAACCAGTCAAGCATTTTTTCAAGCTTTGCAGTGATCACATCATGATAATCGATCCCATAGGTATATCGGGATAGAACAGGAGCTTCCGGATCTTTCTGCTTATTTTCAGAATAATAGCTCAAGCCAGTGACTACCAGCGATTTTGCTTCAGGGAACAGGTTTTCAGGATTGAGTCGTTTACTGATGTCCCTTGCAAGATATCCCATTTTATCATGCATCCCGGCTTCCACCCATTTTTCAAGGAAAGGGCCATATTCATCCATTGAACGGGATTTGGCAATTCCCCAGATATCGAACCCGAGTTCATGTAATTTATGCTTAATACTGACTGAAAGATTCTGTTCAGGTAAATCTGCCATAGCAAAATTTTAAAGAAATCCCAGTTCAAGCTTTGCTTCATCGCTCAGCATGCTCTTATCCCATGGTGGACTGAAAGTCAGTTTGAGATCGCAATCCTTCACCCCTTTTGTACCAGCCACCTTGTATTTTACCTCTTCGATCAGATCCTCAGCCATTGGGCAATTAGGTGCAGTAAGTGTCATTGTAATATGCGCGATATGATCATCGTCAATTTCGATGTTATAAATAAGTCCCAGATCATAAATGTTCACGGGGATCTCCGGATCATAAATGCTTTTAAGAACTCCGGCTATTCTTGTTTCTATTTCAAGTTGTTCAGTTGGATCCATATGATATATTTTTTGACTTCTTACAAACCCACCCCACGCCCCTCCGAGGAAGGGAGCCTTTCGCTAAACCATCCTCAACCCCTCTCCAAGATGCGATCTTATAATATGCCCTGTGCCCTGTGCCCCGCGCCCTGTGCCTTAAAAGCCATAGCGTACAGTTTCATCTGCCGCACCATTGAAAGCAATCCATTCGACCGGGTCGGTGAAAGATTCTGCCTTAGTCCGATCCTGTCAATAAAATAGAGGTCTGCTTTAATAATTTCATCCGGGGTTCTCCCTGAAAGAACTTTTATAAGCAGCGCGACTATTCCCCGTGTTATGATTGCGTCGCTGTCGGCTCTGAACGAAATCACACAACCGTCATATTCGGGGTGGAGCCATACCTTTGACTGACAGCCTTCGATAAGGTAATCCTTTACCTTGAATTTCGGATCGATAACCGGTAACCCTTTCCCCATATCGATGAGAACATTGTATTTATCCATCCAGTCATCAAAAAGGGAGAACTCCTCAATTATATTATCCTGAACCTCATTAATAGTCATAAACTTTCCTATGAAAACATGCTTATCACTTTTTCAATTCCCGTGCCAAGGACGTCAATCTCCTCAATTGTATTGTAAAAACACATTGAAACCCTCACTGTGCCTTCAATTCCGAAGCGATCCATCACCGGCTGTGCACAATGAGTGCCTGTCCTGACAGCAATTCCCAGCTTGTCGAGTATCATTCCCGTGTCATACTGATGAATGTCCCTGAGAAGAAAAGAAATCGTGGAAATTTTATTCACTGAATTACCGAATATCCTGAGCTCATTAATCGCGGACAATCTTCTGGTTGCATAATCCAGCAGTATTTTTTCGCGAAGAGCGATCTCTTCTCTTCCCAGATTTGTCACATAATCCAGAGCAGTACCGAGACCAATTGCTCCCGCATAATTCATAGTTCCTGCCTCGAACTTAAAAGGTAGATCGTTATATGTAGTTTTGTCAAATGTCACCTTTTCGACCATATCTCCGCCGCCCTGGTAAGGAGGCAGTTCTGAAAGCCATTTCTCTTTGCCGTAAAGTATTCCTATGCCGGTTGGTCCGTAAATCTTGTGCCCCGAAAAGACATAGAAATCACAGTCAAGCGATTGCACATCAACTTTGCCATGCTGAACACCCTGTGCTCCGTCAATAAGAACAGGAATATTATGTGAATGGGCAGCTTCAATTATTTTTTTCACAGGAAGGATTGTTCCAAGAGCATTTGACGCCTGCGTCACTGCAACAATCCTGGTTCCTTTCGAAAACAGCTTAAGGTACTCATCAAAAAGTATCTCCCCGTTATCATTTATTGGAATAATCCTAAGTATTGCTCCCTTCCGCTCGCACATCATCTGCCATGGAACGATATTGGCATGATGTTCAAGGTTACTAAGAATTATCTCGTCGCCCGGTTTTATGTATCTCTCGCCAAAAGAAAAGGCTATGCAGTTTATTGAGCCGGTTGTTCCTGAAGTGAAAACAATTTCCTCGCGTTTGCCGGCATTAATGAATAACCTTACTTTTTCCCTTGCATTTTCATAAGCCTCGGAAGTCAGATCGCTCATAGCATGGACTCCCCTGTGGACATTTCCGTTATAATTGGTATAGACTTCCCTCACCGCATCAAGCACGCATAGAGGTTTCTGAGTAGTGGCACCATTATCAAAATAGATAAGAGGCTTATCATATACACTCCTTTGAAGCAACGGAAAATCGGCTCTTATTTCTGAGATATCCTTCACCTGAGTTGTAATTTAACTACATTTAACCATACAGCTGGCACATCGTGACAATTCACCTTTAAGTCTCTGCATTACCAGGTTATCCATTCTATCACGAAGAGCCTCGACTCTGATATTCTGGATCACCTCATGGGCGAACCCGAACATTAGCATAAGCCTAGCCTGCCGTCTATCGATCCCTCTCGACTGCATGTAGAACAGTGCATTATCATCAAGCTGGCCAACGGTAGCTCCATGACTGCACTTTACATCATCAGCATAGATCTCGAGCTGGGGTTTCGTATCCATTTTAGCATCATCTGTCAGAAGGATATTGTTATTCTTCTGGTAAGCAAGGGTTCCCTGGGCATTAGGAGCAACATAAATCCGGCCGTTGAATGCGCCGGTGGCCATCTCGTCAAGAACACCCTTGAAAAGCTGGTTGCTTGTGCAATTCGGATAGGCGTGGTCGACGTTTACAAAGTTATCGACATGCTGCCATTTATCTGAAAGGAAGAGGCCATATGAATTGCATTCTGCACCCTCCCCTCCCAGGTAATGATAAGTACTGTTGCGTACAAGACCGCCATGCAGCGTGATATTATTTGAAGAAGCATAGCTTTTTCTATCCTGGTGAATGAAGGTATGGGTGATCTTGCAGGCATTATTGTGTTCATTCTGAACCCTGATAATTTCAAAATGTGCATTTTCGCCTACATAAATCTCAGTGACCGCATTTGTCAGGAATTTTTGCGGCGAAAGGGTGTGATCGCAGATGATCAGGGTAAATTCAGTATTATCTTCAACAATTATCAGGTTGCGATGCTGGTTGAAAGTGTCTTCCTTTGAATCTACAAGATCCACTACCTGAACCGGCTTCTTAAGCACCGTCCCGCAGGGCACGTGTATAAACACACCGTCGGAAGCCATTGCGGTGTTCAGATGGATCAGACCATCAGAATCGCTTTTTGCGTACCTATTGTAATGCTTTTCAACGATATCCGGGAATTGTTTGGCGGCTTCATTCAGACTGCCGATCGTAATATCACCCGGGAGTTTGCGGAGCTTGCCATTAATTGTCGGATAAAAACCATTCATAAGAACAACTCCATGGGCATCAAGGTCAGTCACATCACATCTGAAATCCTCAGCTTTCTGAAAATCTGATTTATCCGGGATGAAATAGCTTTTATAGTTGTGTTTGAAGAAGAGATCAAGATTTGTGTATCTGTAAGTTTCATTTTTCTTCGTTGGCACACCAAGCTGGCTGAATTTTTCAAAAGCCTCTTTCCTGAATGAATTAATGAATGGAGAAGAGGCCTCTTCAATCTTCTTTATGTTGTCATTGTAAAGCCCTGAATAAAACTCCGATACTTCAGATTTTCCGTTCATTTCAGTTTTGATTATCGACTTCTTTCTTGATCCAGTCATAGCCTTTTTCTTCCAATTCAATCGCCAGTTCCTTGCCAGCTGTTTTTACGATCCGGCCGTCGTAAAGAACATGGACCACATCGGGAACTATGTAATCGAGGAGGCGCTGGTAATGAGTAATTACGATCGTTGAATTATCAGGCCGTTTAAGCCTGTTAACACCGTTTGCCACAATCCTCAACGCGTCTATATCAAGCCCGGAGTCGGTTTCATCAAGAATTGCAAGTTTCGGTTCAAGCATCGCCATCTGGAAGATCTCATTTTTCTTTTTTTCCCCACCCGAAAAACCTTCATTGACAGACCTGTTTGCAAGTTTAGAATCAATCTCGACAAGCTCCTTTTTCTCACGCATAAGCTTTAAAAAGTCAGATGCGGATAGGGGTTCAAGACCTTTGTGCTTTCTATGTTCATTTACAGCCGTTTTCATAAAGTTGACCATACTCACACCGGGGATCTCAATAGGATACTGAAATCCAAGGAAGATGCCCTCTTTGGACCGGTCCTCAGGAGCCATCTCAAGCAGGTTCTTTCCATAATATGAAACAGATCCTTCAGTCACCTCAACAAACTCCCTGCCAGCAAGAACAGCTGCAAGAGTGCTCTTGCCTGATCCGTTCGGTCCCATTACAGCATGTACCTCTCCCTCTTTCACTTCAAGACTTATTCCCTTAAGTATTAACTTCCCGTCGATAGCAGCTTTTAAATCTTTAATAATAAGCATAATAAAATATTGTCATTTAATAAGTTCTAACCTACACTGCCTTCAAGGCTGATCTGCAGAAGCTTCTGTGCTTCAACAGCAAACTCCATTGGAAGCTTGTTTATCACCTCCCTTGCATATCCATTAACAATCAGCGCAATAGCATCTTCGGTCGATATTCCTCTCTGGTTGCAATAAAAGATCTGATCCTCCCCTATCTTTGAAGTTGTCGCTTCATGCTCCACAATGGCCGTCTGATTGTCAACCTCAATATAAGGGAATGTATGCGCACCACATTTATCACCGAGCAATAAGGAATCGCACTGTGAAAAATTACGGGCATTTGAAGCATTTCTGAGAACCTTGACAAGTCCCCGATAACTGTTCTGGCCGAACCCTGCTGAAATGCCTTTTGAAACAATAGTACTTTTGGTATTCTTTCCTATATGGATCATTTTTGTCCCAGTGTCCGCTTGCTGATGATGGTTTGTTACAGCCACGGAATAAAATTCTCCTATTGAATTATCGCCTCTTAATATGCAGGAAGGGTATTTCCAGGTTATGGCTGATCCGGTCTCGATCTGGGTCCAGGATATTTTTGAATTTTCTCCTCTGCATAATCCTCTCTTTGTCACAAAATTGAATATCCCGCCCTTTCCATCCTTATCGCCCGGGTACCAGTTCTGGACTGTTGAATATTTTACCTCGGCATTATTCTCAGCTATTATCTCGACAATAGCGGCATGAAGCTGATTTTCATCCCTCATCGGAGCTGTACAACCCTCAAGATAACTTACATAGGCTTCTTCTTCTGCAACAAGAAGCGTTCTTTCAAACTGGCCTGTGTTTGCAGAATTGATCCTGAAATATGTTGATAGCTCCATAGGGCATCTGACTCCCTTCGGAATATAACAGAACGATCCGTCGCTAAATACGGCAGAATTAAGTGATGCGAAGAAGTTATCAGTATAGGGAACGACCGTTCCCATATATCTTCTTACAAGATCGGGGTATTCTTTTACAGCTTCGCTGAACGAGCAGAAGATAATTCCCATCTCGGCGAGCGTCTCTTTAAATGTTGTCTTTACTGAAACGCTGTCCATTACCGCATCAACCGCAACTCCGGAAAGATGCTTTTGCTCTTCAAGAGGAATTCCGAGCTTATCGAAAGTTCTCTTAAGTTCGGGATCGATATCATCAATACTCTTAAGTGAAGCTTTTTGTTTCGGAGCAGCATAAAAAATAATATCCTGGTAATTGATAGCTGGTATCTTCAGGTTTGCCCAGGTTGGCATTTTCATTGTCAGCCAGTGACGATATGACTTCAGACGGAATTCAAGGAGCCATTCAGGTTCATTTTTCATTTTTGATATTAGACGCACTACATCCTCATTAAGTCCCTTGGGGATTTTTTCCGTCTCAATATCTGAATAGAAGCCGTACTTGTATTCACCCGACGTAACATCATTGATTATCTTATCCTGGTCTTTTTCCATTTCCTCAATTTGACACCTTTAGTCCCTTTACAATTAACAAGCTGAAACAGCAAATGTTAATTTCTTAATAGAGTTTCTTACCTCCGTCCCCCGATTTCAACCCCCTAAATCCCCCAAATGGGGGACTTTGATACTTTTCAAAGCTCCCCAAATGATAGATTTTGACTCTTTCCGAAGCTACCCAAATGGTAGAATTTAACTCTTTCCAAAGCCCCCCAAATGGGGGGTTGGGGGGTAAAAAGTCTTTGATCGACAACCTTTGGTCAATGTTCTTTTCCTTAATTATATTTAATCTAAATAAGCACGCAAAATTATTAAAAATTCATGACTTCAGTAAGAAATCATCATGAAAATTAGCAACAGATGCAGACATGACAAAGATCATTAAAAAGCCACGCAGATTTCTAAGACAAAACACGAAAATATTTTTAATTTGGCGACTTGTTAAATAATTAACAATAGTTGTTCTAAAACCTGATATATGAACAAGCTTCCATTATCATTTTTAACTAAAAACCTTAAACGACTCTTCTTTTTCGCTGTGGTTCTGCTTACTCCTGTTTGCCTGTTTGCTGCCGGAGGCAAAGCCCCGTCTATTGGTCCTGTACGTGTCGAGTTTATTATATTCGGACTTATCCTTCTCGGGGTGGCACTGTTTCATAAGCACACATTCTGGGTGGCAGTTATTGGATTAGCTGTTCTGCTGACATTTAAACTGACTTTTGATCCCAATTTTCACCTTTTTGAACATTTCTTTGGCACAACTCCAATGGGTGATCAAATAATGGATAAGGAATTACGCCAGGGTGAATGGGGAATAATCCTTAACCTGCTCGGACTGCTTCTTGGCTTCGCAGTTCTTTCGAAAATATTTGAGGAATCCGGGGTCCCAGGGGTACTTCCCAAGTATCTTCCCGATGACTGGAAGGGCCCATTTCTTCTGCTGATTTTCGTTTTCATATTATCATCATTCCTTGATAATATTGCTGCAGCTCTTATTGGCGGCACAATTGCTCTGGTTGTTTTTAAAAACAAGGTTCATATAGGTTATATCGCCGCGCTTGTGGCAGCAAGTAACGCTGGCGGTTCAGGCAGTGTGGTGGGAGATACCACTACAACAATGATGTGGATTGACGGAGTTTCAGCCTTTAACGTGTTACATGGTTATGTAGCTGCCGGGACAGCTTTGATCTTTTTTGCATGGTTCGCTGCCCATCAGCAGGATAAATACCAGCCGATCCAGAAGGATGCAGATACGAATGTTAAAATCGACTGGGTGAAAATTTTCAATGTAGCCCTGATACTGGCAGGTGCAATTATCTCTAACATTCTTTATGATATGCCTGCCCTGGGTGTATGGATCGCCATAGTAATCGGAGCGTTACTTCGTAAGGTTCCATGGAAAGAGGTCCCGGGAGCCATCAAGGGAACTATTTTCCTGCTCTGCCTCGTTACATGCGCATCAATGATGCCAGTCGAAGAACTTCCAAATGCTTCATATATTACTGCATTTGCCCTTGGATGCCTCTCCGCTGTTTTTGACAATATCCCTCTGACTAAACTATGTCTCGATCAGGGCCATTATGACTGGGGTATGCTTGCATATACAGTAGGGTTCGGAGGTTCGATGATTTGGTTCGGTTCTTCTGCAGGTGTTGCAATCACAAATAAATTCCCTGAAGGACGCAATGTAATTCAGTGGGTTAAAAAAGGATGGCATGTTGCAGTCGCTTACGTAATTGGATTTTTAGTTCTATATCTGTTAATGGGCTGGGAACCTGCCGATAATAATGAACATAAAATAATCAACTGCCCGGTGCCAGGATGCCCGATGGCTAATAAAGTAGCGGTTGCAGAGCCAGGGATAGCAAAGCCCCTTCTCTTTCAGGAGAAGGGGTTTGGGGATGAGGCAATTATCTACTTTCTCTGTATTCCTTCAGCAACGATTGGAAAACCTCTTTGACTGACGAGATCCTGGTCGCCCTGAATGCATTTGCCCCTGCAAAGGCATAACCGTTTTCAAAATTTCCCTTCAGTGCATTTATGAGTGCAATGATAATACAATAGGGACTCTTGGTTATATCGCAGGTTTTGATACATTTAAAAGGGCATTTTTTCGGTTGCTTTTTACCTGCTTTTACTTTTGTTATAAAATTGCTAAGTATTGCACGTCCCGGCATTCCGACAGGACTTTTAATTATTTCAATATCTTCTTCGCTGGCATCAATATAAGATTGCTTGAAAGCATCTGATGCATCGCATTCATCAGTTGTCACAAATATTGTTCCCATTTGTACCCCGGATGCTCCAAGCTTCATAATATTATGAATATCCTGGCCGGTGTAAATCCCTCCGGCAGCAATCAATGGAATTGGCTGATCATATTTATCTTCGAAAACTTTTAATTCTGTGACGATCTCAGGAACAAGCTTTTCAAGCTTGTAATTACTGTCTGCGATCTGTTCCTCCTTAAATCCCAGATGACCCCCGGCTTTTGGTCCTTCCACAATGACCGCATCGGGAAGATAATCATAGTTTGACTTCCATTTTTCACAGATTATTTTCGCCGCCCTGGCAGAGGATACAATCGGAACAAGTTTGGTAAGAGAACCCTTCTTCAAAAATGATGGCAGATCCAGTGGAAGTCCAGCTCCGGCAATTATAATGTCAACTTTTTCAGCGATGGATGTTCTTATCATATCTGCAAAATTTGACATTGCAACCATGACATTGACTCCAATCACGCCCAGTGTTTTTTCCCTTGCTTTGCGTATCTCCTCCTTCAGCCCATGAATACTTGCTTCAAGGAAATTCCCCGGGTAATCTTTGTAAAGAAGTCCAAGTCCTGCACTTGAAATAACTCCGACTCCTCCTTCATTAGCAACAGCCGATGCCAGTCCTGAAAGTGAAATTCCGACACCCATTCCACCCTGCACTATCGGAACAGTTACTGCAAGATCACCAATTTTTAATCCATTCATTTTTTCAAAATTTGATCAAAGGTATATTATTAACATTACTATCACCTGTAAAACAAATAATTAACATAAAATGAGGCCACAAATTCACTTTATTTAACATCTGTTTTGCTTTTGATAGTGGGCTTTTGAAACTGCCAACTGAATCACCCCGTCCTGACCGAAGCGTCAGGGGCAGGTGGTTAGCGTTTTAGACAACACTTGGGAGGAGCTAATTTTCGGTCCGAAAATTGTTACTTCATTTCTTTTAGAAAATCTTACCTTTATTGCTTTAAAATTCTTCAATCATGAGAAATATTACTTTGGTTTTAATATTTATTTTATCCGGATTTAATAATCTTTCTGCAGATACAGAAAAGGTGATAAAAGCCGGAATTAATCACGTGACAGTATATCCCGACAGGGCCCAGGTGAGCCACGAGACTACTGTGGAACTTCCTGCCGGAAAAACTGTTCTTATACTTGGTGGCCTTTCACCATATATTGATGTCCAGAGCATCCAGGTAAAAGGATATGGCGATTTTATTATAATGTCAGTGAATCAGCGGAACAATTATCTTGAGAATCTTGAGGATCTGCCCGAAGTAAAGACCATCAGAAGCCAGATAGAAGCCCTTCAGCTGAAAGTTGAGGATGAAAAGGCTGCGATAACCGTTCTTAATGAAAAGGAGGCTTTTCTTGTCGCCAACAGGGGAATACTCGTAAAGGAAACCACATTTTCAGTTGAGCAGCTGAAAAGTGTTATGGAACTATATACAAATAACATGGATCAGGTTACCAATTCCATCCTGAAGAAAAACAGGCTGATTAAGGATTACGAAAAACAGATCGCGGCACTTCAGAAACAAATAGCCGACAAATTTGGGAAACAACAACTCCCCTCCGGTGAAATATCGGTTTCAGTAAGTTGTGAGAAACCTGTTTCAGGTAAACTGACATTCAGTTATGTTGTGAGCAATGCGGGCTGGTATCCATCGTATGACATCAGGGTGGATAATATCACAAAACCTGTCACAATATTTTATAAGGCAAATGTATTTCAGAATACAGGAGTTACCTGGAAAGATGTGAAGCTAAGTTTTTCAAATGCTACCCCATGGGTTGCGGGAGATGTTCCGGTACTCAATCCCTGGTTTATTGACTATTATAATCCCGAACCTCCGATAATGATAAGAGGAGTGGCCTCCGGTGTGAAACGTGCAAATAAGGCCGAGGTGGCTGAAATGGCCGTTGCTGATGCCGCTATGCAAGAAAAGGTAATGGAAGCAGCACCTGTAGCAGTGGAGAAACAGGTCGGGGAAACAACTGTAACATTTGATATCTCAACTCCCTACTCGCTATCATCAGATGGTAAAGTACAGACAATCGAAATTCAGCGCACAACTACTCCGGCCGATTATAAATATGTGACCACCCCAAAATTATCAGCTCTGGCATATCTTACAGGCAACATTACCGACTGGGCAGAACAGAACCTTATTGGTGGCGAGGCAACTCTTTATTTTGAAAACACTTTTGTTGGTAAATCATATCTTAATGTAAATCAGCTGAAAGACACTCTAATTGTTTCATTAGGGACAGACAACAGCATACTAGTGAAAAGAGAGAAAAGACAGGATTTTACGAGCAGGAAAGTCCTGGGGTCAAATAAGACTGAAACCTATTCATTCCTGATAACAGTCAGAAACAACAAAACAAATCCTATAAGGATCACAGTCAATGATCAGATTCCAATCTCCTCAAACAGCGGGATTGAGGTCGATGCAGTTGAGCTGTCAGGAGGGAAACATAATTCACAAACAGGTGAGATCAAATGGGATCTTGAGATTAAACCGCAGGAGACAAGGCAGCTGATCCTTACTTATTCAGTGAAATACCCGAAGGATAAAACCATTATTCTTGAGTAAAAAGATATTACTTATGAAAATCCTGGGTAACCTTGTCTGGCTGATATTTGGGGGGATCATCATAGCTGTTGAATATTTCATAGGAAGTCTTATTCTTATGATAACTATTATCGGGATCCCTTTCGGACTCCAGACACTTAAGATGGGGTGGCTTGCACTTTGGCCTTTTGGACGTACAAGCAGAGTAGAGCCACGGGCGTCAGGCTGTCTCTACATTCTTATGAATATCCTCTGGCTTTTATGCGGAGGTATTTGGATCGCAATAACACATGCATTTTTTGGTGTTTTACTCTACATCACTATTATAGGGATCCCTTTCGGAAATCAGCATTTCAAGCTTACTGAGATAGCCATTAATCCCTTCGGAAGAAGAATTATGCACATTTAATGCAGGCGGCAGGCAACAGTTAGAAGGTTCGAGGTTCGAGGTACGGGGGTATGGGGTATGGGGAAGAATATAACAAATTAATTCCCCCTTTGAAGGGGGACAGGGGGATGTAAATATGAGTGAAATTGAAAACAATATAACACCAATCGGCAATTTCGGGAAGTTTGGACTGATAAGCCATATCACAAAAAAGGCTGTCGTTCAGAATAAAAGCACTGTTTCGGGTGTTGGCGATGATTCGGCTATAATTGATTCAGGGAAAAATCTCACCCTGGTTTCAACCGATCTTCTGCTTGAAGGAATTCATTTTAACCTTATTTACACTCCATTAAAGCATCTCGGATATAAGGCAGTAATAAGAGCCATTTCAGATATTTATGCAATGAATGGAATTCCGGGCCAGATACTTATAGCATTGGGGATAAGCTCAAGATTTTCTGTCGAACAGATAGACGAGCTTTACGAAGGAATTTATCTTGCGTGTACGAAATATAAGGTTGATCTTGCGGGCGGCGATATTACCAGCTCTCTTACCGGTCTGACAATAAGTGTCACAGCTGTCGGAAAAGCTGAAAAAGACAGTCTGGTCAGAAGGAATGGTGCAAAGCACAATGACCTGATATGCGTTACAGGTAATTTCGGTGCTTCATTCATGGGGCTACAAATACTTGAAAGGGAAAGAAAGCTTTTTGATAAAGACAAGACTTTCAAACCCGATCTGGCAGGTTATGAATATATAATAGAAAGACAGTTGAAACCTGAGTTTCCGAAAGATGTTCCTGTCAGCCTTACAGATAATAATATAATCCCCTCATCAATGATCGATGTTTCTGACGGTCTTGCATCGGATCTTCTTCATGTATGCAGGCTATCGGGCACCGGATGCAGGATTTATTACGATAAGATTCCTGTTGATGCAGAAACCTGCAAAGCGGCTGAGGAGTTTAATATTGATCCGTTAATTCCTGCACTCAACGGAGGGGAAGATTATGAACTGTTATTTACAGTAGCGCTTGAATATGCTGAAAAGATCAGGAACATTCCTGATGTCACTCTTATAGGTCACATGACAATCGCTGAACAGGGGTATTTTATGGTAAGTGAAGAGGGTAATGAAATTGAGATTAAGGCACAGGGATGGGAAAGAGCCTGAAGCCGATTATCTTGGTCCGCGGATAATTCCTCTTTCTGAATTTCGAATGAATTCAAGAATACATTCCCTGTCGGACGACGGCGTAAATACTTTTTCAACATATGTCAGGGCAGCGCTGGTATTCATTCCTTTCTGATATATTGCCCTGTATATCTCATGTATCTCATGGATTCTTTTTTTCTCGAATCCCCGTCTTGTAAGACCCACCACATTTAATCCCATGTATGACAAAGGTTCGCGTTCAGCTTTGACATAAGGAGGAACATCAAGTCGGACCTTGCATATCGGTCCTATAATAACATGGCGGCCTATGTGTGAAAACTGATGAACAAACGTCCCGCCACTAATAATAACCCAATCGTCAACTTTTACTTCCCCTGCCAGACCTGCTACATTACCAATGATACAATTATTCCCCACCCGGCAGTCGTGTCCAACATGCGACAATGCCATAAGCAGACAGTTATTGCCGACAATCGTTTTCCCGACTGCCGCAGTACCACGGTTTATTGTTGCGCCTTCCCTTACTGTAGTGTTATCACCAATTTCAGCGGTGCTTTCCTCTCCAAGGAATTTAAGATCCTGAGGAATGCCTGATATAATCGCTCCTGAGAAAACCTTGCAGTTTTTGCCTATTCTTGCCCCGTCGAAAACTGACGCATGCGGACCTATCCAGGTCCCCTCACCTATCTCAACATTTCCAGAGATATAAGCAAAAGGCTCAACTGTCACATTTTCTGCTAATCTTGCATTGGGATGAACATATGCTAAATTTGAGATCATATGCCGATTATTTGTTTTTGATTATCTGTGCAGTCATCTCTCCTTCTGCCACAATATGATTTCCGACAAATGCCTGTCCGAACATCATGACAATTCCCCTCCTCATTGGCTCACTGAGTTCCATCCTAAGGATTACAGTATCTCCGGGAACAACTTTGTGCTTGAATTTAAGCTTATCGATTTTAAGGAAATATGTAGAGTATCTTTCAGGGTCTTCAATTGTACTGAGAACAAGTAATCCACCGCACTGAGCAAGGGCTTCAACAAGAAGGACTCCCGGCATAACAGGTTCGTCAGGGAAGTGGCCCTGAAAGAAAGGTTCATTGAATGTGACGTTTTTGATGCCCACGACTGTCGTATCATCAATGTAGATTATTTTATCGACCATCAGGAAAGGATATCTGTGAGGCAGGCGTTTCTTAATGTCCTCAAGATTAAAAACAGGGGTTAACTCCGGATCATAAACAGGAATATTTAATTTGGAATGAGCTTTTTTGATTTCCTGTCTGATAAGCCTTGCCAAACGGGTATTGGCGAAGTGGCCGGGGCGGGTTGCAACTACTTTTCCTTTAATCGGTTGTCCTACCAGGGCGAGATCACCCAGAATATCAAGCAGTTTATGGCGTGCCGGTTCATTTGGATATCTCAACTCAGTATTATTCAGAATCCCGGCTGTATGCTTGCTTATAAGGGGTCTGTTAAAGAGTTTTGCAATCCGGTCAATTTCTTCCTGTTCAACCTCTTTTTCCAGAATAACAACTGCGTTATCCAGATCCCCTCCCTTGATAAGCCCCATCCGGTGAAGCGGCTCAAGCTCATGAAAAAAAACAAAGGTGCGGCTTTTGCAGATCTCCTTTTCAAAATCGTCGATAGAATCAAGAATTGCGTACTGATTTCCAAGTATCCTTGAATTATAATCGATCAGAACATTAATGCTGAGATGATCATCGGGATAAATAATCAGGTCAACCCCGTGTTCTTCATCCGAATATGTAATTTTTTGCTTTACAACAAAATAGTTACGTTTTTCTTTTTGTTCGGTAAATCCTGCATTCTTGATCGCTTCGGTAAAATTCCAGGCCGCTCCGCCCATGATAGGAGCTTCAGGCCCGTCAAGTTCGATAATTGCGTTGTCAACCCTTAATCCGTGCAAAGCCGCAAGAGCATGTTCAATAGTTGAAACAGAAGCGCCATTCTGGCTAAGCGTCGTGCCTCTTGAAGTATCCGTAACATTCTCAGCCCATGCATCTATTACTGGTTTTCCCGGAAGATCGGTCCTGCAAAATTTATATCCATGGTTAGCCGGAGCAGGCTTAAAGGTTATAGTCACAGTAATCCCTGTATGTAATCCTTTACCTGTCAGGCTTACCTCTTTTGCAAGCGTTCTTTGTTTCTCAGTCATCAGTACTTAATTACTCTTTTCAGATTTCGGGTACAAAAAAATCAAAAAAAACCGAACATTCCAATTTTATCTTCCCCTGATATAATCTTTTACAATCTGAGAAAAGGAATTTATTCTTTTTTGAGCAGTAAAACCTGTTTTTCAAGTTCATCTATTTTTTTGCTGAGCTCAGGCAGTTTTCTGAAGATTATTGAAGACCTTAAAAAATCTTTGTAACCTATTGCCGGATAACCGAGAAGAACCAGGTTTTCCTCCTTAACATCACTTGGAATACCTGACTGGGCGCCGATCCTTGTCCCGTCAGCTATCTTAAGGTGGCCAGATATACCTACCTGACCTCCAAACATACAGTTTTTACCGATCTTTGATGATCCGGCTACACCAGTCTGTCCGGCCATGACAGTATTCTCACCAATTTCAACATTATGCCCAATCTGGATCAGGTTATCGAGCTTAACGCCTTTCCGTATTATTGTTGAACCCATGGTTGCACGGTCGATTGCGACATTTGCACCTATTTCAACATTGTCTTCGATAACTACATTCCCTACCTGCGGGATTTTCATATACTCACTGTCCGATTGTGGTGCAAATCCAAAACCATCGCTACCGATAACAGTTCCTGCATGAATAACACAATTGTTACCCAGAACACAATCGTGATAGATTTTGACTCCCGGATTCAGAGTGCATTTTCTGCCGATCGTGGTATTGTCACCCAGATAAACATTCGGATAAAGAGAACATTCATCCCCGATAAGGCAATTTTCGCCGACATATACATATGGACCAATATAGACATCTCTGCCAACAATCGCCGTCGGTTCAATGACAGCGGTAGAATGAATCCCTTTTTTGCGGGGTCTTGCCTGGTCAACCAGCTGAAGAAGGGATGCGAAGGATTCGTAGGCATTTTCAACCCTGATAAGTGTTGCTTCAACTTTGGCTGTCGGAACAAAATTCTTGTTTACCAGAACTATCGAGGATTTTGTCGTATAAATATAGTGTTCATATTTAGGGTTAGCCAGAAATGACAGAGCACCGGAATGCCCTTCCTCAATTTTTGCGATGGTATTTACTTTTGTCTCAGGATCCCCGACTACTTCACCATTCAGGAATCCAGCAATAGTAGCAGCATTAAATTCCATAATAATTGTCGTTTTTTATCTTATTTCCTTTGGATAGCATAAAAAGTACTTTGTAACCCGTTCCGAAAGCAGCCTGTGTTCAAACATATCCGACACTTCAGTAATATCTGCAATAGTCCCGTTTTTCAAAAGGATTCTCACCTCAGGAGCATCGGGAGTATAGGTAAGATTTGAGATGCTGTTTGTATAAACGTAGTAACCAATCAGCTCCCGGTTAATTTTCATAAGTTTTATCGCTCGTTCCCTAAGTTCATTAAGCCTGCTTTCAGAAAAAGGCTCATTCTGCAGTTCAACAGAAAGAAGATTCCTGCTTACCAGCCTGCCCGACAGATCCGAAAGCACAGGATCAGTATGATCGGCCCAGTATTTTGCTGAAGCAAGGATATCTGTGTCATCAAGACGGGTGAAATTAGCCGCAATCAGACCCGGAGTAAACAAACCGGCCGGACCGAGGTCTTCAGGGCCAATATTATTGTAAAGAAAGAATCTCAGGGCTGGAGTGGCGAAAAGGTCAATCCCCTGAGCAGCCAATTCCTTTGCCCGTTTTAATACATTAACAAGCAGGCTTTCAGATGAAAGGACCGTTTTATGCATGTAAACCTGCCAGTACATCAGCCGCCGGGCTATAAGAAACTTCTCCAGTGAATAGATCCCTTTCTCATCCATTACAAGCATGTCGTTCACTACATTAAGCATCCTTATGATCCTGTCCGAACCTACGGATCCCTCAATGACACCTGTAAAAAATGAATCCCGTCTGAGATAATCAAGCCTGTCCATATCCATCTGACCTGCTATCAGCTCGTGAAGGAATTTTCTGCTATAGCTGTCTGTGAAGATTTCTATTGCCAGATCCAATCTCCCTTTAAATGTCTCATTGAGCTTCTGCATAAGTAGCAGAGACATATTTTCATGTGTTATCCCTGCAATTATTGAAGCTTCAAGTGCATGAGAAAACGGACCGTGACCAATATCATGCAGAAGTATGGCAATCATAGTCGCTTCTTCTTCTGACCGCGATATTCTGACTTCCTTGCTCTTAAGAGTTTGCAGGGCGGTATCCATAAGATGCAGAGCACCAAGGCAGTGCTGAAACCTGCAGTGATTTGCACCGGGATAAACAAAGCTTGTCAGTCCAAGCTGTTTTATATTTCTCAGGCGCTGAAACCAGGGGTGTTCAATAATATCATATATCAGATCGCCCGGTATGCTGATAAATCCATATACCGGATCATTGATAATCTTTCTTTTATTAGTTTTGTATGCCACCCGAAAAACTCTTAAGCCACAAAAGTATGAATTTGTTTTTAACAAAATTTATGCAACATTTGAAATAAACGGCGTCTTTAAATAGTCAATTAAACCAGGATCAGCCTCAACAAAATTACTTGTATGAAAATTGAAATTCAAGGACTGAACAAAATTTATCCCAACGGCAACCATGCGCTGAAAGATATAAACCTTGAATTCGGGACAGGTATGTTCGGGCTTCTTGGACCAAACGGCGCCGGGAAATCGAGTCTGATGAGAATAATGGTCACCCTGATGAAACCTTCATCGGGAGTAGTACTGGTAGACGGAAAAGACATTCAGAAAAACAGGAAGGAATTGCGGAAAATGCTTGGTTACCTTCCTCAGGATTTCAGGTTTTTCACATCTTTGAAAACCTGGGAGTTTCTTGATTACTCAGGTTCTCTTGCCGGTATAAAGAATAAAAAAGAGCGCCTTTTAGAAGTAGACAGGCTCCTTGACCAGGTTGGGCTTCTGGAGGTCCGCGACCGCCAGGCTAACAAGCTCTCAGGAGGTATGAAAAGGCGTCTCGGAATTGCCCAGGCTCTGATAGGGAGTCCGAAAATCATAGTGGTTGATGAACCTACTACCGGTCTTGACCCTGATGAAAGGATTAGGTTCAGGAATATCTTATCCCAATTAAGCCAGCATGATGTAACAATAATTCTTTCAACACATATTGTCGGAGATATTTCTTCCACATGCCAGGGAATGGCTCTGCTTAACAGGGGGGAACTGGTCTTTTCCGGTTCACCGGAAAATCTTGTTAAAGTTGCTGAGGGACATGTCTTCAGGATGAATCTGTCTTCTTATGAATATGATAAGGTAAAAGAGCGCTATAATGTGATTTCCACAATTCCTGTTGATGCAGGATGGGAAGTTCAGATTGTTTCAGACGATCGACCTGAATATGATTCAATAGAAATCATCCCCAATATTGAACATGCATATGTTTATTACATGGAACACAAACTGCATGCTGATCTCACCGAGTAAATACTAACTTAATTCCCATGCCGATTCTTCACAACATAAGAACTGTCGCCAGGTACGAAGCCAAGACGCTAAGAAGAAGCTGGTTTTTCAGACTCTTTTCGCTCGGGGCGATCTTTATACTAACAATATTTAATATCGGCTTTTTCTCCCCGATTGGTGATGAGACCTGGAATCTGGTTTCCATACCTTCGTCGGTACCCCTGGTAAACCTTTACCTGCTTAATATCGGGCAAGCAATTGTTGTAATATTTCTGGCAGCCGATTTTCTCAAAAGAGACAAAAAGGTTGATACCAATGAAGTTCTTTACACCAGGTCGATGTCAAACTTTGAATATATTATTGGTAAATCATGGGGAATTCTCAGACTTTTTCTTGGACTCGATATCATTATACTCTCAATCGGGCTGCTGATGAATATCATTTCAAAGAGCATGTCAATCGACCTGATGTCGTACCTCTACTACCTGCTGATAATCTGCGTGCCGACAATTCTGTTCAGTCTGGGGCTTGCCTTTATGCTGATGTCGGTCATCAGGAACCAGCCGATTACATTTCTGATTTTGCTCGGCATGGCTGCCCTTAATATGTTCTGGCTCTGGCACAGGTTAGGTTCAATTTTCGATTATATGGCATTCGGGCTTCCCGTTTTCAAATCAGGTGTTATAGGATTTGATAATCTGAATGTGATATTAAATCAGAGATTACTTTATTTCTTCCTCGGATTATCACTGGTAATGGCTACCATTTTATTATTTAAACGTTTACCTCAATCCAGGGTCCACACAACAATTACTGTAATTTTCCTTTTCATATTTCTTGCCGGATCTGCAGTTTGCGGATTTAACACTTATTCATTTTACAAAAAGAACCTCAATGAAAAGAAACTTGTAATTGAGTCGAACAGGAAGTTTGAGAACAAGAACTTTGTCAGCCTGAACGATGCATCAATTGAATTTCAGCATAAGGGGACCACATTTGAAGCATCAGCAAAACTGAGATTCACAAATAATAATAAGGAGTCTCTTGACAGTTATCTTTTCTCGCTAAATCCTTCCCTGGATGTTAAAAGGATTACTTCAGGCAGCAGAGAGCTGAATTACACCAAAACAAATCATATTATCGAAATAAATCCCGGAAAGGCTCTTTTACCGGGAGCGTGCGACAGTGTTGTAATTTCCTATACAGGATCCATCGACGAGTCATTCTGTTTCCCGGATTATAATGATAATATAAAGGAGACCCCCTACAGGAATGAAATGCTGAAT
Organism: uncultured Bacteroidales bacterium; assembly: GCA_963746685.1. Taxonomy (GTDB): domain Bacteria; phylum Bacteroidota; class Bacteroidia; order Bacteroidales; family VadinHA17; genus LD21. The sequence goes on along the minus strand of CAVVBY010000033.1, from coordinate 90,986 downwards.
GTGCATAAACGACAGGCTTTTCTCACCGAGAATTATGTACTCCTTACCCCGGAATCGCACTGGTATCCTGTACCCGGACTTAATTATTATCCGACTAATCCGGCCCGGATAAAGGTCGACTTTACAAATTATACCCTGCGTGTCAAACCGCGAAACGGGTTGACTGTGGTGTCGCAGGGTATTATGAAAAAAGAAAATGGCTGGTCCATTTTCACTCCTGATTCGCCGCTTACAGGGATTACTCTTGCAATAGGAGATTACAGATCGGATACTCTGAAGGTTGATTCCGTAAAATACATCAGCTTTTATTTCCCCGGAAATGATTATTATAAAAAAGATCTTGCAGAAATTAAAGATACTCTCTCATTGCTCGTTTCCGGGATCATGAGAGAGCTTGAAACCAGTTTCTCAACAAAATATCCGTTCAGCACACTGAGTCTTCTTGAAGTGCCGGTTCAGTTTTACTCCTACCCGAGGATGAATACCCAGACCAGGGCGGAAGTTCAGCCCTCGATGGTTTTGCTTCCTGAGAAATTATCGACTTTGCAGAATGCAGGCTTCAGGAAACAATTCACCCGGCAGAAAAAAAGAATGGCAAGGAATAATCAGGTTATTACTGATAAAGAGCTGCAGGTCAGAATCTTTAACAATTTTATCAGGAACACTTTTATAAGCGGTGAAAACTTCAGGTTTGTCAACGGAACAGTGTTGAATGAACCAACGCGATATCGTCTTTCTCCAAGCTTTTACTTTTTCAAAAACAACTTTTACTCCTCCGAATTCCCTGTTATTAATGCTGTTTTTGAATCTCACCTGCAGAAAGTAAGTACGCCGCAGGGCGGGATCAGAAGTATGATGGGGTCACTTTCGGACAATGACAAGGCGAACCTCATTCTCAAAGATATCAGTTTCAGGGATTTGCTTGCAACAAATCCGGCTGGTGATACAATGAGACCAGTTCTTACAGTTAAAGGAGATTACCTTTTCAATCTCATAAGAGCTAAAGCAGGGATTGATGAATTCAAGGACTGGTTTCAGAAATATATTGATGATCACCGGTTTAAAAGTGTGAATATTGAAAAGCTGAATTCAGACATTAAAGAAAAATTCGGCTTTGAATTCTATCCTTACCTGAGCGACTGGTTTATAAAAAAAGAACAACCGGGCTTCCTTTTTTCAAATTTACAGGCGTCCGAAATTGTTGTGGGTGACAGGTCGAGGTACCAGGTTACATTCATCGTTTCAAATCCTGAACCGGTTGCCGGTATATTTAATGTTTCCTTCAGGACAGGAGGTCCGGGTGGAAACAGAGGAGGTGGTGGCGGTGGCGGAATGATTGTACAGTCATTCCAGGGCGGACCGGGCGGCGGTCCAGGTAATTTCAGCATTTCAATGCAGGGGCGAGGCATGGAAGCTGCAGATATTTCAAAGATAGTATTCCTTGGAGCGGGAGAGGCAAAAAAAGTCGGTATTGTACTTGATGCCCAGCCAAGAGCCATGATGATAAATACTCTTTTCTCCAGGAACATCCCTGGCGAGATCAATATGCCAATCAGTGAAATAACAAAATCAAAAGAGAGAGTTAAAGAATTTACAGGTGAAGAGAAACTTGAATCAATCCCGAGGTCAATTGATTTTTCGGAGATCATCGTCGATAATGAAGATTCAGGATTTATTAAAAGCAAACAAAGCATAGTAAGCCCTCTTAAAAAGCTTCTTCACATAAAAAACAATAATGGCGAAACTTATCAGACAATTAATATGATGAATGTTCCCGAATACTGGCAGCCAGCTGTGGAATCTAACTATTATGGGAAGTACATTCTTTCTTCGGTATATACACGGGGCGGTACAGGTGATAAAGAAGTGACATGGAACGCACTAATTAAAGAACCCGGACATTATGATATTTATTGCTATGTGGGCAAGAGTTTGGACCGTATGACTATCAGAGGCGGACGTCAGGGAGGAACAGGTGGTCCGGGTGGCGGCGGAGGTCCGGGTGGAGGAGCACCTGGTGGACAGGGAGGACAAGTTGGACCAGGAGGGCCGATGGGCAATGCACAGAGAGGCGAGAGTCCATACAAGGATATGCATTATAAAATTTATCATGACGAGGGAGTTGAAGAACTGACCCTCGATTATCCGAACGCAGATGGCGGGTGGAATCTCCTTGGCAGGTATTACCTTTCACCAGATACAGCAAAGGTAGTTCTTACAAACAAGTCGGAAGGAAGAATTGTGATAGGTGATGCTATTAAGTGGGTTAAAGCCAATTAATGGTTTGAGGTACGGGGTACGAGGTGTGAGGTAAAAATTCCCCCTTTGAAGGGGGTAGTGGGATGTTTTGGACAAAGTAATAAATTAAAAAGATTGCTTCGTCGCCCCGCTGACCCATGGCTCCTCGCAATGACAGTAAATAAATAAGATTTAAGAACAAACGAATTATGAATTAAGAAATATAAAATGAAAAGAACAATTTTGACTGGCAGCAGATATGTTTTGTTATTTTTTCTGCTAATAATAAATTCCTTATTCTCTTTCGGACAAAAAGGATTGACACTTGAAGAGGCCCTCAGCGTTGCGGAATCAAATTCTCCTTCGATGAAAAGAACAAAGCTCAGCCTTGTAAGAAGCCAGGAGAACCTGAATGCACAGAATGCTGCACTGAAATCGCAGTTTTCTTTATCGGTAAATCCGATCAGCTATAGCCAGAACCGCCAATTCAATGATCTGATATCAAAATGGAACTCGACAAAAACTACTGAAAGCTTTGGCACATTCACGGTTTCACAGCCAATCCTTCTGACTGATGCAAATATCTCGCTGACCAACAGGTTTGGTTACTATGACTCTTACAGTGAATATGCCAATGCCACAAATAAAGGTTTCAGCAACAGGGTGTCGCTGAGTCTCAATCAGCCGCTTTTTACCTATAACCGACTGAAATTAACCCTTAAAGAGCTTCAGCTTGCACTTGAGAACACTCAGCTAAACTATGCGATACAGCTTCTTTCGCTCGAAAAACAGGTTGCCCAGTATTTCTATAATGTCTATCAGAAGCAGCAAAGTCTTGAAATATCGAAGCAGGCTTTTGAGAACATGCAGAAAAGCTATGAAGTATCAAAGAACAAGGTTGATGCGGGTCTTTCTGCCCGCGAAGAGATATTCCAGGCAGAGCTTAACCTTGCCTCCTCAAAATCGGACTATGAGAACAGCGAGGTTTCATTTGAGAATGCCAAGGATGAGTTTAAGCTCCTGATTGGAATAAGTCTTTACGAAGATCTTCTGGTAATTCCAAATATTAAAGTTGATACTGTCAATGTTGATATCGCTTTTGCCATCGATCAGGGACTGGCAAACAGAATGGAACTAAGACAGCAGCAGATAAATATTGAGACTTCAACCTTCGATCTTATCCAGACTAAAGCCCTCAATGAATTTAAGGGAAATCTTGGTCTGTCTTTCGGACTTTTCGGAGACAACGAAAAATTCAAAGATGTTTATGCAAACCCGACCGATAACGAGGATGTTTCGCTATCTCTTACAATTCCACTTTGGGACTGGGGAGAAAGAAAATCAAGGATAAAAGCATCTGAAGCAACAATTGAATCATCAAAAATATCATTTGAAGAGGAACAGAATAATATAATCCTGGGTATCAGGCAGGTTTTCAGGAATCTCAACAATCTTCAGAACCAGATCGAAATCGCCCGTCAGAATGTTGTAAATGCACAACTTACTTATGACCTGAATCTTGAAAAATATAAAAACGGTGACCTTACAGGTATGGACCTTAACATTTATCAGAACCAGCTTTCAGAAAAACAGCTTTCCTATACCAACTCACTTATCTCATATAAACTTGAACTGCTTAATCTTAAGATACAGACGCTTTACGATTTTGAGAAAAAAGAACCAGTCACCAAGGTAACGACCCTAAATAAATAAAACATAATTCATATTTCCATGAAAAAAATCTTAATCATATCAGCAACCGCTATTTTTGTTATAATCGGATGCAGGAATAATAATCAGAACCTGACTGCCGATATCGAAATACCGGTTTCAGTCCAGGAAATCAGGCTTACATCAATAAAGGAATTTGTAAATACTACTGGTACTGCTTTCCCGAAAGGTGAAATTGAGCTGTCATCGAAGATCACCGCTTCATACTATCTTGAAAAAAATCCTCAGACCGGAAGGCTTTGGCAGATGGGCGATAAAGTCAAAGAAGGTGCGCTGATTGCCCGTCTTGAAGACAGGGAATATGTTATCTCCGTGAAACTTGAAACAAACCAGCTTAACCTCGAACTTGCTGAAAGTGAACTAAAAAAGCAGGAGTCACTCTACGAAAAAGGCGGGGTAACACTCAAGGAGCTGAAGACTGCCAGCATTGAATATGAAAATGCAAAAACCAGTGTTGAAAATGCAAAACTTCAGATGGCTAAAACCAGGATAGTTGCTCCAATCAACGGAGTAATTGTCGATCTTCCTTATTATACGCAGGGTACTCAGATTGCATCCGGTTCAAAAATTGTCAAAATCATGGATTACCAGACAATGTACATGGAGGTTCAGCTTCCTGAAAAATACATATCAGTTATAAAGCCTTCACAGAATGTCAACCTTACAAATTATACAATCCCGGGAGACACTATTATAGGACTGGTGACACAACTATCTCCGGCTATCGATGCCGATACCAGGACTTTTAAGGGTAATATCCAGATAAACAACAGGGATTATCTGTTAAGACCGGGTATGTTTGTGAAAGCGGATATAGTTACCAACAATAAGGATTCAGTCATAGTGATCCCGAAAAACATTATCCTGTCGCGCCAGAGAGGAAAAACAGTATTCATTATCGACCGCGGTGTGGCAGCTGAAAGGGTGATAGAAACAGGACTTGAAAACATCTCTGATGTTGAAGTTACCAGGGGACTTATGAAGGGTGAACGGGTTGTGACAAGCGGCTTTGAGACACTCAGCAACAAGTCGAAGGTTAAAATTATTAAATAACTGACATGAACAGTATTGCCCGTTTTGCGGTAAAATATCCTGTCACTGTCCTGATGCTGGTGCTGGGTATTGTTCTTCTTGGGTTTATCTCTTTCGGCAAGCTTGGAACAGATCTGTTTCCCGATCTTAACACTCCAAAGATTTATATCGAGCTGAAGGCAGGAGAAAAGCCCCCGGAGGAGATTGAGAAGAATTATGTCGACCAGATTGAATCACTTTCTATGCAGCAAAGCGACGTTGTGCAGGTTTCATCTGCATCAAAGGTCGGATCTGCCACAATAACAGTTGAATACGATTGGAATAAGGATATGGATGAAGCTTTTCTTGATCTTCAGAAAGAGCTTAACACGTTTGCCCAGAATTCCGATCTTGAAGGTTTCACAATATCACAATACGATCCGAATGCTTCGCCTGTCATGATAGTCGGACTTAAGAATGAGCACATCAGTAATATGGATGAGCTCAGGAAAATCGCTGTCAACTATATCCGTAACGAGCTGGTCAGGATAGAAGGAGTTGCCGATGTGCGGCTTACCGGAGATGAAGAGAGTGAAGTGGTAATTGAAACTAATAATTATGTGCTTCAGTCGTACGGAATTACATCTGATGTAATTGCAGCACAGATAAGCAATTACAACAGGAATGTCTCAGGAGGCTCAATCGTCGATATGGGTACAAAATATACTGTTAAAGGAGTGACAGTACTCTCCGAACTTAAGGATCTCGAAAATATTATTGTAGGATTCACACAGCCCTCAACAATATCAGTTACAACCGGGACCAATGCAAGTCAGAGTGCAACGACATCTTCAGAGAAAGTGCCGGTCTACCTGAGAGACGTGGCAACTATAAAAATGGAGAATAAAGATCCGGAGAATATTGTTACCATTAACGGTGAGAGATGTGTCGGATTATCAATTTACAAGGAACCAAAATTCAATACGGTTGATGCCGTTAAAAGCCTTGATAAGGCATTTGAAGATCTTGGCAAAGCACTGCCGGGTTATGAATTCATTAAGGTTCAGGACCAGGGGAATTATATACATAATGCCATCAGCGAGGTAAAGAATACATTATTGATAGGAATTCTCCTTGCTGTGTTTATCCTCTATATCTTCCTAAGGCGGATCGGAACCACTCTTGTCATTAGCGTTGCAATCCCAATCTCAATTATCGCCACCTTCAACCTGATGTATTTCAATCACCTCACCCTTAACATAATGACACTGGGAGGGCTTGCGCTTGGCGCGGGAATGCTGGTCGACAATGCTATTGTTGTCCTTGAAAACATTACAAGGCTAAGGGAAGAAGGTGTTCCGCTCAAAGATGCTGTCATCAACGGAACAGGACAGGTTGGTGGTGCGATAACCGCTTCAACAGTAACGACAATTGTTGTTTTCCTGCCGATAGTTTACCTGCATGGAGCTTCGAGTGAGATGTTCAAAGACCAGGCATGGACAGTTGCCTTTGCGCTTCTGTCATCATTGCTTGTGGCAATGCTGGTCATTCCCATGCTTGTATCGACACTCTTTTCCGATAAGAAAAAAGCCAAACATGTCTGCTCCTCTGCAATTTAAAGGGTACTCCCGCTTTCTTGAAAAAGCTGTTGAGAAAAGAAAACTTGTGATTATCCTGGCTGTTATCCTTATGGCCGGATCGGCATTGCTGATACCGCATCTGGGAAGCGAATTTATGCCCGGATCTGAATCTGCCGAATTTACAGTAAATCTTAAACTCCCTGAAGGCACGAGTCTTGAGCGGACTTACAGCACTGCCATGAAGACAGAAGGTATCATAAAGGAATTGCTTGGAGATAAGATAGAATTGATCTATTCCCAATCCGGTGAAGCCAATACCTCTTCTCTTACCGAAACCACAGGAACAGAAGGTGAGAATACTGCATCATTAAAAATAATTCTGAAAAAAGAATTTGCCTCTTCTACAAATAATGCAGTTACGCTTATTGATAACTACCTCGCAACGATCCCCGATCTTGAAGTGACTTTTACGCGGGAGGAGACTGCCCTCCAGTCATCCCTTGGTACAACGGAGGCCCCTTTTGCTCTTGAAATTTCTGGCGAAGATTATACAGAGCTTGAAAGAATTCTTAATGAGTCAAAAACCATTCTTGCGGATAATAAGGGGTTATATAACATTACTACCTCAATGGATGAGGGTACTCCTGAGGTTGAGGTGGCCATTGACCGTTTCAAGACAAGTTACTACAGTGTGACTGTCGAAAGTGTTATCAGCCAGTTGAAAAATTATCTGTCGGGCTCCTCTGCCGGCAGTTTCGAAAAGGATGGCGAGATGAAAGACATTACTGTCAAGCTTGGAGATATTTCGCTTCATCAGCTTAAAGATATTATGATTACCGCCGGAAGTGTTAAAGTGCCTCTCAGCGAACTTGCCACGATCAGAACGGTTGTGAGCCCGAGGGAAATAACAAGACGAAACCAGTCAAGAACCTGCTATATATATGCAAATGTAGGCAGTGATGCTGCTTTCGATAAAGTTATAAAAAATGCGACAATGGCTCTAAAAACTGTTACTCTTCCGGTAGATTATAAGATGGAGTTCACCGGCCAGGAGCTTAAGAGAAAAGAATCGACATCAAATCTTTCATTTGCACTTTTCCTTTCTCTTATTCTTGTTTTCATGGTGCTTGCAGCTCAGTTCGAATCCATAATACAACCATTTGTAATAATGTTAACTATCCCGCTGGCAGGCGTCGGTACTATCCTGACTTTCTTCCTTCTTGGCAAAACACTTAATATGATGGCATACATAGGAATTATAATGCTGGGAGGTATTGCTGTAAACAATGCCATTCTGCTTATTGATCGTATAAACCAGCTGCGCGAAGGAGGTATGGGCAAGAAGGATGCGATCGTATCTGCCGGTTCCCAGAGGATCAGACCTATACTTATGACAAGCCTGACAACTATACTTGCACTTCTCCCTCTTACTATCGGTATCGGCGAAAGTGCTTCTCTCAGAGCTCCAATGGCACTGGCCGTTATTGGCGGACTGGTTTCTTCCACACTTTTGACTTTGGTGGTGATCCCTTGTGTTTACTGGGTTTTTGACACATTCAGCAGCTGGATAACAGGAAGCGGAAGAAAAGCTGATGCAGTATAATTTCTTATAAGCAAGGACATGGATTTTATTTTAAAAAGAAGAATTCTCATTATCATGCTTTTTGCCGGGCTTACTATGCTCGGTTATGTCTCTTATAAGAAACTACCCGTCGAACTTATCCCGGCTTCTGACCTTCCCATGCTTATTGTTCAGGTAGGCACACCGCTTGAGATGGATCCTTCATATATTGAAAACCAGGCTGTTGTGCCTCTCGAAGGTGCTATCGGTACGCTTGAAGGAATTGAGAAAATCGAAACCACAATATCATCACGCTATGGCAGTATAAACATCTACTATGACCAGAATGCCGATCTCAAATATGCAAACCTCAAGCTCCAGGAAAAGATTGATATCGTAAAAAACTCAATCCCTTCCGAATTTATAATAAATGTCTTGAAGATCGATCTCCGGCAGCTTACAAATCAGTTTATGGAGCTGCAGGTGAGAGGAGAAGGGGGTTCAGACAGGATCCGGAATATTGCCGATCGTGAAATAAAACCGCAACTCGAAAATATAGATGGAATTGCCGGTGTGCAAGTATATGGGGGACAGGAAAACTCGATCGAGATCAGACTTAATGAAAAAGCCTGCAAGGCCTATGGGATAACAATGAGCCAGGTGAGGAACATGCTTAACAATAACAATGCGCAAAAGACGTTTGTCGGCATTGCTGTTGACGGGAGCAATAAGCTGTTTGTAAATGTCACTTCAGAATATACCGATGTAAAGGATATTGGCAGCATTATCGTAAAACAAAAGGGGCCAATACTCCTGAGGGATATTGCAGAGATATTTTTCGGGGTGAAGGAAGAGAGCTCATACAGTCGTGTTAACGGACTTGATGCAGTAACGGTAACCCTGGTAAATGATAACCAGGCAAACCTCATTAATCTCTCGCACAAAGCTATTGACAGGGTAGAAAAGCTTAATAAGGAACTTAAGTCTTCAGGAGTTGAAATTGTTGTTCAGAACAACTCCGCCGAGATAATGGAAAAGAATATAAACCAGATCATAAATCTTGCGATTACCGGGGGTATTCTTGCTGTTTTGATACTCTTCTTTTTTCTCAGGAACATTCGTCTTGTTACCGTAATCGCGGTTTCCATCCCTATTTCAGTTTATACCGCTTTTAATTTCTTCTACGCATATGATATTTCAATTAACAGCCTGACTCTTGTCGGTATAGCCCTCGCCATAGGTATGCTTGTCGATAATTCGGTGGTTGTGCTTGAGAACATTTACCGGCTGGCGGGCACGGGAAAGGATCATAAGACTGCTGTTAAGCAGGGGACTACAGAAGTATGGAGGTCAGTCTTTGCTTCTACCCTGACAACAGTAATAGTATTTCTGCCTTTTATCTTTTCATCAAATTTCCTGATAAAAATCTTTATCAGGAACATAGGCGTTTCAATAATTACAACGCTTATGGTATCGCTCGCGGTAGCTCTTATGGTCATTCCGATGGCCACCTATTTCCTGATTAACAGAACATCCAAAAGCAATTCGCAGATATATCAGAAGCTCTCCCTGCATAACCGTCTCATCCAGGCATATCACCTTATTTTAAAGGCCAGCATGAGAAACCCGGCTGCAACAATTATTGGGACACTGGTTGTCTTCTTTGCAGCGCTTCTTATAAGTCTTACCTTAAGCATAAACACCACACAGGAGGTCGACTCAACAAATTTCAGGCTGTCGGTAACGATGCCTGCAGGATCGACACTTGAAAAAACCGATGCTGTAGTATCTGAGATTGAATCGAGGATCGCAGGCATTCCTGAAAAAGAGGATGTTATAAGCCGCATTGAAGAAGAACAGGCAACCGTAACAATCAATCTTGCAAAGGATTGGGACAAAAAAAGTAAGCGCAACCTTCCTGAAATAAAAAATGAGATCGAAGAAAAAACAAAAAACATCTCCTCGGCAGAGATTAGCATGGATGAGATCTCGACAAGCGGAGGATTTACATCAGCCGCAGGTGGCAGGCCTTGGAGGTGTCAATCCTGGTGCCAATTTCATGAATCTCCTGGGTCTCGGCACACAGAGTGAAAGCGTGATCATCAAGGGACAGAATTTTGAACAAATGAGAAACCTTGCTGAAGATATCAAAACATATATCGACGATCTGGAAACGATTAACAATGTCAGTGTCAATGTGCAGGAGAATACACCTGAGGTTCATCTTCTCTTCGATATGGACTATATCAGCAGAAATAATTTTAACCTGATGAATTTATCATCTGCCCTTGCAACATTCGGAAGGGAATATTCTTCGGGGGCAACATTAAAACAGGGAAATGAGACCTACGATATCATGCTGAAATATGCTGATGAAACGGGAGAGGTAAAGAAAAACACGGATAAAACGATCGATGATCTGAAAACTCTTGAAGTAACCGGAAGCAGCGGTGCAATTATGGACATGCAAGAGCTTTCCGACATTGTTTTCTCTTTCGGAATGGGAAACATTCACCGTGAGAACCAGGAGAAAAGAGTCACCGTAACGTATAGTTTCACTGATGATATCAGGAACTCCAAAGATCTTCTTGAAGGAGCGAGAGCAGATATCGAAACGATTGTTAATGGGTTGAACATACCCTCCGGAATAGCTGTAGAGGTCGTTCATGAAGAGAATCAGCTCAAAGATTTTTACACTCCGCTGGGCATTGCTTTCCTGCTGATTTTCATGATCCTTGCAGCAGTATTTGAATCGCTTATCAGTACCGTTTGTTCTTTTATTCAGCATTCCTCTTGCTGCTCTCGGATCAATTATTGCATTGATACTAACCAGAAATTCATTATTCAGTCTCAATACACTTACAGGATTTCTAATACTTCTGGGAATAGTTGTCAATAATGGTATCCTCCTTATTGATTATACCAATATTTTAAGGAGAAGAGGATACCGAAGGTCAAGAGCTTTGATGACTGCCGGAGTTGCAAGACTCAGACCCATTCTTATCACTGCTTCAACCACAGTGATAGCAATGGTCCCGCTGGCAATGGGGAAAGCTGAATTTGTCTCGGTTATCGGAGCCTCATTTGCAATAACAGTTATTGGCGGTCTGTCCTTAAGCACGCTTCTCACGCTGGTTTTCATTCCTACATTTTATTCCGGCCTCGAGAATGCACTTAAATGGTTCAATTCTCTTTCATTAAAAACCAAGATCATACAGGCAGTTGTTTTTGCATTCTTAATTTACTTGATTTACACTCACATTGATAAGTTCCTCTGGAAGCTTATCACGACAATCCTGTCACTGATCATTGTTCCTGCTACCACCTGGTTTGTGATGAACAGCCTCAGGAAAGCAAGAGAGACAGTTATTCCACCAGATGAGAATATAAACATATATGTTCAGAGCCTTGTAAAAATATATGACAGGGAGAATCGCTGGATGAGGGAGTGGAATGCAGGTGCAAAGATCAGGGAAAGACTCGGGTATGCAAAGCAGTATAAATCGTGGAAGGATATGGACCAGCTCACCTGGCAGATCCCGATCCTCGGATTTATAATCTATTTTACCTACTTCTACCTCAACAGCGGATTCTGGATCTTCATTTTCAGCATTATAACATGGTTCATTCTTCTCGGTATATGGATCCCGTTCAGAAAGCTGTTTGGAAACCTGACATCAGGTGTCGAAAGAAAATTCCTTAAAAGACTTACTTCTCTTGCCAATTTTGTCGTTTTCTGGCTGGTACCGCTCTTCAACCTTATCTATTTCCAGCTCAAATGGGATAACCTGGCGACAGTGCTTATACTCGGATTTTTATGGTTTACAGGCCTTTTCATCTGGAAAACTGGTCAGAAGCTAAGCAAAGAGAATATTGATATTTACAGGCTTGAAGGAAGGTTTAAAGGAATCCGGAAGACTACTTATAAGATTGTGGCTGCAGTTCCTTTGATTGGCAAAAAGAAAAAACCATTCAAAGCTCTTAATTGTGTTTCAATGAATATTGGCAACGGTATGTTTGGACTACTGGGACCTAACGGTGCCGGTAAAACAACGCTGATGAGAATTATCTGCGGGATACTTGAGCAGAGTTACGGCAAGGTCTGGATCAACGGACTCGACACACAGAAAAAGCGTGAGGAGCTGCAGGGACTTATCGGTTACCTTCCGCAGGAATTCGGAAGTTACGAAAACATGACTGCACATGAATATCTTCATTATCAGGGTATGCTGAAGAATATAATCGATGCAAAAACCAGGGAAGAGAGAGTGACTTATGTGCTGCAGTCAGTTCATATGGAAGATCGCCGTAATGAAAAGATCGGCTCCTATTCAGGAGGGATGAAACAGAGAATGGGTATTGCACAGATACTTCTTCACCTGCCGAGGATACTTGTTGTCGATGAACCTACTGCAGGACTCGATCCGAGGGAAAGGATCAGGTTCAGAAACCTGCTTGTGGAGCTCAGCCGTGAACGTGTTGTCATATTCTCGACACACATTATCGAAGATATTTCAAGTTCCTGCAACCAGGTTGCAGTTCTTAACAAGGGTATGCTCAGATACCTTGGTAAACCGATTGATATGACAAAAGAGGCTGAAGGACATGTCTGGCAGTTCAATATTCCTTCGAAGGACTTCGGAAAGTTTGTCGAAGAGCACCTTGTTGTGCATCATATGTCGGAGGGCGACAATGTAAGGGTGAGGGTAATTTCGGAATTCAAGCCATGGGAGAATGCAGTTAATGCAAGTCCCAATCTTGAGGATGCATATCTATGGCTGCTAAGAAAAAAAGACAATCATGAAAAACGCAAAGAACACTTATATAATTATTTCACCTTAATTCAGAAGATGATCCTTTACAACCTGAGGATCATCTTCGCCAACAAATTCATCTGGTTTCTTGCCGGGTCAGTTCTATTTTATCTCGGATTATCGGTGATTTACGTATTTTCAAATGATGTGTCGAGGATGAAGGATCTTTACGGAGTTTTCATATTCTCAGGTATATTGCTGGTTTTTTACCCTTCGGTTTTCGGTATCCAGAATGACCAGGATGCAAGGACAATTGAGATTCTTTTCGGCATTCCCAATTACAGGTACAAAGTATGGCTTGTAAGGATAATCCTGATATTTGTAATTGCTTTCCTGATCATGCTTGTATTTACATTCCTGTCTTCGGTTCTGATAGTTAAATTCCAGTTTGTAAAAGTGACCGTACAGGTTATGATCCCTGTTCTTTTCCTTGGCATGATGGCTTTTATGCTATCGACAGTGATAAGGAATGGCAACGGAACCGCTGTTGTAATGATCATCTTCGGGATCTTGTTCATGATCCTCCAGGATCCGCTCCGTAAAAGCCAGTGGAATGTTTTTCTTAATCCATTCGACCCTGCTTATGATGTCAATGAAACAACCTGGGCAATAATTACCCTGAAGAACAGGATAATACTGATTACGGGTATCATTGTTTTCCTGCTCGCAGCGTTGTTCAATCTGCAGAAAAGGGAGAAATTCATGTAAGTGTAAAAGTCTTGCGGTCTTGCGGTCTTTAAAAGCCCCTGCCAGCTGGCAGGGTTGGGGGGTTATTCAAACGGATGTTCCTTGCTGAAATCAGGCCTGTAATTCTGATAGCTGTCCATATCCTGAACCCATCCATTCCGGAAACCAAGATCTTCCATCGTTTCAACAACTGATTCATATTCTGATTTGTACAAGATCCTTTTAAGATCCGGATGGTTGCTGACATAAGGTGTCGGATGATACTGCGACATGAGTGACAGATGCACTCCTGCAGAAAGCTCTTCTGCAATGCTTTTCAGCACTTTTTTGCTCTCCTCAGCATGTCCGGGTAAGACAAGATGCCTTATAAGCATTCCATTTTCTGCCCTGCCCCTCTCTATCCGTCTGAAGTGTTGATCCTTTCTGACAGTACATTCTTTTAAGAGCCCTGAGAGCAACCTCAGGATAATCGGCAGCATCTGAAAATTCTTCTGCAACAGGGCTTGTAACATACTTATAATCAGGAAGCCAGACATCAATTATACCGTCAAGACTGTCAATCACTTCAGGTTTATCGTAGCTGTTTGTATTATAAACAGTCACAGGTTTTAATCCTCTTGCATTCAGTCCTCTGATTATTGCTCTTACCTGTGGTACAACATGGGAGGGTGAAACAAATCCGACTGCCCTAATACTGCCTGAAAGGATTTTTTCAATCTGATTGAGTGCTTCATTCAGATCTGTGATTCTCTCCTGCACATTCCTCCCGGCCTGCTTATATCATGGTTCTGGCAATAGATACAGCGAAGATTGCATCCCGAAAAGAAGATATTGCAGATCCCATGCCGGACCGCTTATTGAGGGTTCCTCTCCCCTGTGGATGCAAATGGAAGCAATGTTCATTCCTGCATCGGATCCGCAGTATCCTGTACCTCCCTCAAACCTGTTCACTCTGCATTCACGGGGGCATAAGGTGCAATGGGAAAGCGAACTTCCGTTCATTAGTATTGATATCTTCGTCATTTACCACAAGGCGTACAAAGTAAGTCAACTTAAAGGTACACACAAGGAGCAGAGCTTTAAACCTCATCATACTTTGAATAAGCCCTTTGTGGGATTTAGGGGTGTAAAAAAAAGATTTGACCTCATATTTTGCTAATTCTAAAACAATTATTATCTTTGCATCCGAATTGAGGGGCAATTGATATCTAGGGGACCAGAGTCCCCTATTTTATTATCAGTTTTCAGGGAATGATCGACAAGGAAAAAATAGAGGAATCAGTAAAGGAGTATATCCGCGGTACGGATCTTTTTCTTGTTGCTGTTAAAGTCAGCAGTTCAAACAAGATAACTGTGCTTGCCGACACAAAAGAAGGAATAACCATTGATGAATGTGCCATGCTGCACCGTCATCATTGAGAAAGGTCTCGACCGCGATACTGAGGATTTTGAACTCCAGGTATCCTCTCCCGGTCTTGATATGCCCTTTGTGGTTATTGAACAGTATTACAAGAATGAAGGTCAAAAAGTAGCAGTGGTTGACAACGAAGGATTAAAATATACCGGGATACTGAAAAATGTCACCAAAGGAGGTTTTGACCTTGAAACAGAAATAAAAGTCAAAGGAAAAGCAAAAGAGATAAAGGATGTCCCCTTTAATTTTGACCAGATTAAATCGACAAAATTGTATTAACGATAAAATAATATCTAGAAGATTATACCAGATGGAAAATATTAATTTGATCGATACCTTTTCAGAATTCAAAGAGCTCAAGAATATTGACCGTCCCACGATGATGAGTGTGCTTGAGGACGTATTCAGGGGTATGCTGGCAAAAAAATATGGTTCAGCTGACAATTTCGACATCATTGTCAATATCGACAAGGGCGACTTTGAAATCTGGAGAAACAGGGTTGTAGTGGAGGATGATGAACTGGTTGATCCGAACCTGCAGATCCCGCTTTCAAAGGCTAAAGAGATTGATGAAGATTACGAGGTCGGAGAAGAGGTTTCAGATGAAGTGAAATTTCTTGATTTCGGAAGAAGGGCAATTCTTTCGCTCAGACAAAACCTGACTGCAAGAATCCTTGATCTTGAAAAGAACAATATTTATATCAAGTATAAGGACAGGATAGGCGAGATAGTGACCGGAGAAGTTTACCAGGTCTGGAAAAGGGAAATCCTTGTACTTGACGATGACGGTAATGAACTTATAATACCGAAGAGTGAACAGATACCTTCCGATCATTTCCGCAAGGGCGATTCCATACGCGCAGTTGTTATTAAGGTGGAAATGAGAAACAATACGCCGTTTATCATTCTAAGCCGTACTTCTCCAGTCTTCCTCGAAAGACTCTTTGAGCTTGAGGTGCCTGAGATCTTTGACGGACTGATAACCATCAAGAAGATAGTAAGGGTTCCCGGAGAACGTGCAAAGGTAGCTGTCGAATCGTATGATGAAAGGATTGATCCGGTCGGAGCCTGTGTCGGTATGAAAGGATCAAGGATCCATGGTATTGTCAGGGAACTTCGCAATGAGAATATCGATGTGATCAATTATACATCCAATAATCAGCTGTTCATTCAGAGAGCGCTCAGTCCTGCAAAAATAACCTCTATCAAGCTTATAGAAGAGACAAAAAGGGCTGAGATATACCTAAAGCCCAATGAGGTATCCCTGGCTATCGGCAAAGGCGGACTTAACATCAAGCTTGCCAGCCAGCTGACCGGTTATGAAATTGATGTTTACAGAGAACCGGGAGGAGAGGATGAAGAAGATGTCAATCTTGAGGAATTCAGCGATGAAATTGAAGACTGGATAATCGAGGAATTGAAATCAATCGGCTGCGACACCGCCAGAAGTGTTCTGAATCTTTCAATCAGCGACCTGGTAAAACGAACCGATCTTGAAGAAGAAACAGTGAAGGAAGTAGTAAATATTCTAAGAGCTGAATTTGAATAAAATATTATCACAATAAAATCCACTTAAGATTTAAGAAAGACTAAGGACAGATATATGACAGAAGACATTAAGGCAACAAGATTAAGCAAAGCAGCCCACGAATTCAATGTGGGGATCTCCACTATTGTGGAATTCCTGCATAAGAAGGGCATTAATCTTGATCCAAATCCAAATACCAAATTACCTCACGAAGCATACCTTCTTCTTTTAAAAGAATACAGCAGTGACCTTAATGTTAAAAAGGAATCGGAAAAGCTTATCCTGAAAGACCTTCACAGAAAAAAGAGACTGTCTCAATCGATGATGTTCCTGAAAGCAGTAATAGTGAAGATCAGGAAAGAGATGAGGAGATCCTTATAAAAGATACTTCACTTACCAAAAAAAGCATAGATATCAAGACTGAGATCAAAAAGCCTGATATTAAGCTTGTTGGTAAGATTGATCTTGAAAAAACCCTTAAGCCGAAAGTAGCCAAACCTGAAACACCTAAACCTGAAGAGGAAAAGAAAGTCCAAAAGAGCCTGCGGAAATGAAAGTTGCAGAAAAGAAGAAAGCAAGTCTGAAGAAAAGACAAAGCAGAGAACTGAAACTGAAAAAGATGAAAAGGCAAAATCTCCAATCGATATTCATATTGTAGGGAAAATTGACCTGGAAACAGTAACCAGGGAAACAAAAGTCCCAAAGAAAGAGGCTAAGGAAAAACCAAAAGAAAAACGAGCAGAGAAAGAGGACATCTGAAGGAGGAAAAGAAGAGTCCGGCTAAAAAAGACAAAAGAACAGGTTGAAGAACCGGTTGCAGAAATAACGTCCCGGAGGTAATCTGCTGATGAAAATATTGAAAGGAGATACCTGATAGAAACTGAGGAAGAAGAGATCGTTGAATTATTCAAACCTGCAGATTAAAAAATTATCAGGACTGACTGTTGTTGGTAAGATTGATCTTCCTGTTGAAGAAAAGAAAAAGCCTGTTTCATATCAGCAGGTAAACATCGATGGTGAATCAGATTTCAGGAGAAAAAGGAAAAGAAAGAGAATTTCCAAGGAAAAAGATCAGGTGCCTGTTGTTAAGCCAGTACCTTCGGACAAGAAGGATAAACCTGTCAAAGAAAGTTATAAAGAAAAGGTCGGTCCGTGCTGAAGTTGATGAAGAAGAAGTTCAGAAGCAGATAAAGGAAACCCTTGCCCGTCTGACCACAAAAGGAAAATCAAAAGGTTCAAGGTACCGCAGGGAGAAAAGGGAAGCAATAAGCCAGAAGCACCGTGAAGTAGAAGACAGGATAGAACTGGAAAAGAATATCCTGAAGGTCACTGAATTTGTTTCAGTTAATGAACTTGCTTCGATGATGAATACTCCTGTTACCGATATTATTTCAACCTGCATGAATCTTGGTCTTTTTGTGTCAATAAATCAGCGTCTCGATGCTGAAACACTGGCACTGCTGGCAGATGAATTCGGTTACAAAGTTGAATTCGTAAGTGCTGAATTACAGGAAACAGTCAGGGAAGTTGAAGATGATGAAGAAGATCTTAAGCCGCGACCACCTATCGTTACTGTAATGGGTCATGTTGACCATGGAAAAACCAAACTTCTCGATTATATCCGGCGGACAAACGTAATTGCCGGAGAAGCAGGAGGAATAACTCAGCATATTGGAGCCTATGGAGTTATCCTTGACGACGGACGCCAGATAACCTTCCTTGATACACCAGGTCATGAAGCATTTACAGCAATGCGTGCAAGAGGTGCCCAGATAACAGATATAGCGATTATTGTTGTAGCCGCCGATGATGGAGTTATGCCCCAGACCATCGAAGCTATCAACCATGCCTCAGCAGCAGGTGTTCCTATAGTTTTTGCAATAAACAAAATCGACAAGCCGACTGCAAACCCGGAAAAGATTAAAGAGGCCCTGGCAAACATGAACTACCTGGTTGAGGACTGGGGAGGCAAGTACCAGTCGCAGGAGATCTCCGCAAAAACCGGCCTGAACATTGACCTTCTTCTTGAAAAGGTACTGCTCGAAGCCGAAATGCTTGACCTCAAAGCCAATCCCAACAAACCTGCAATCGGAACAATTATCGAATCATCTCTTGACAAGGGACGGGGGTATACGGCTACAGTACTGGTTAAAGCCGGTACGCTCAGGATCGGTGATATTATGATTGCCGGTGCCAGTTTTGGGCATGTCAAGGCAATGTACAATGAAAGAGGGGCCAAGGTCGATGAAGTTGGTCCTGCCACTCCGGCACTTATTTTAGGATTGAACGGTGCACCCCAGGCAGGCGACAAATTCAATGTTATGGAGAACGACCGCGAAGCAAAGGATATTGCAACCAAAAGAGCCCAGCTTCAGAGAGAACAGGGTCTGCGCACACAGAAACATATTACCCTCGACGAAATAGGAAGACGTATTGCAATTGGCAACTTCCAGGAGCTTAACATAATAGTAAAAGGTGATGTTGACGGATCTGTTGAAGCATTAAGCGATTCACTTATTAAGCTTTCAACACCTGAAATAGAATTGAATATTATTCATAAGGCTGTTGGCCAGATATCTGAATCGGATGTTCTGCTCGCAGCTGCCTCAAATGCCATTATTGTAGGGTTCCAGGTGCGGCCTTCGCTCAGCGCCCGCAAACTAGCTGAAAAAGAGGAAATTGATGTGAGGCTCTATTCAATTATCTATGATGCTATTGAGGAGATCAGAGCAGCAATGGAGGGCATGCTTTCGCCTGAAGTGAAAGAAGAGATCATAGCTACACTCGAAATCCGCGACATTTTCAAGGTTACAAAAGTTGGAACTGTAGCAGGCTGTTATGTCAAGGAGGGAAAAATTACAAGAAACACAAAAGTGCGGGTAATACGCGACGGCATAGTTATTTATACAGGTGAGCTCGGCTCTCTGAAACGTTTCAAGGACGATGTTAAAGAGGTTGTAGGTGGTTATGAATGCGGACTTAACATAGCCAATTTCAACGACATTAAAGTCGGAGACTTTATTGAGGGTTACCAGCAGGTGGAAGTAAAAAAGACTCTATAACAACTCCTGATATTTTTGAGCCGAAAGAAGAGTTTTTGCTTCCGAAGGATCAGAAATCTTTATTTTAATCATCCATCCTTTCCCGTAAGGATCTTTATTGACCACATCTGGTGATTCTTCGAGTGCCGGATTTACTTCAATTATCTCCCCTCCAACCGGCATGAAAATATCGGACACTGTTTTCACAGCCTCTATAGTTCCGAATACTTCTTCCTTTTTAAGGGTCTCACCCAGAGTTTCGATCTCAAGGAAAACTATATCCCCAAGCTCTCCCTGGGCAAAATCAGTTACTCCAACAAAACCGAAATCACCTTCAACGCGAAGCCATTCATGGTCTTTTGTGTAAAGTAAATCTGCCGGTACATTCATATCCTTTTGTATTATAGAATTAATATATAAACTGAATTGTTTTTTGATCAGTCCAAAAATAAAGATTTTTTTTAAAAACCTTTGGTGTTGTCAGGATTAGTGACGTTTCTTCTCGTCGAATCCTTTATTACAAGCTCAGTCCTGATAATTTTTGTCTGAAAAGGCATCTCCTTTTTTCTTTCAATACGGCCGATAAGGAGTTTAACAGCTTCTTCCCCGATGATATACCCATGCTGCTCAACTGAAGTGAGGGAGGGATCTGTAATATCCGAGATCATTCCGCTGGTAAATCCGACAATGGAAATGTCTTCAGGTACTTTGTATCCGCCCTGCTTGACTATTTTCATAGCTTCTGCTGCCGTCAGATCGTTCACCGCAAATATTCCGTCGGGTTTGTTTTTCCTGTTCAGCAAACCCGGAACAACCTTTACAGCTTCTCCGCTTGTATCACAATTGATAATATTCTCCTCCAGAACAGG
Source organism: uncultured Bacteroidales bacterium (assembly GCA_963746685.1). Taxonomy (GTDB): domain Bacteria; phylum Bacteroidota; class Bacteroidia; order Bacteroidales; family VadinHA17; genus LD21. The sequence goes on along the minus strand of CAVVBY010000033.1, from coordinate 70,512 downwards.
TAAATTGTAATCTTTAAGTGCTTTGATATAACCATTTTTCCTGTCCCTTCCAATGTTTACATCAGTTGGACCCGAAAGATGGATAATATTTCTGCATCCGGTTTTTATCAGGTGCTTTACTGCTTCATAAGCTCCTGTTTCATCATCGACTATAACCCTGTCAGTCTCGATCTCATCACAAATCCTGTCAAAAAACACAAGGGGGATCCTGTTATCTATGATCTTCCGGAAATGTTCGAAATCCCTGGTAACCTTTGCAACAGAGACAAGGATCCCGTCGACCCGGCTTGAGAGAAGAGTCTGGACCGCCTGGACTTCCCTCAGGTAGGTTTCATTTGACTGGCAGAACATTACGTGATATCCTGAACCATAAGCAAAGTCTTCAATTCCGCTGATCACGGTCGAGAAAAAATAGTGGACTATCTCCGGAACTATCACTCCTATTATTTTGCTTTTTCCGCTTAAAAGGCTTAGTGCAATCGGATCGGGTTTGTAATTCCATTTAATGACAAGTTCCCTGACTGCCTTTTTTGTTGCCGGACTTATATCCGGATGCTCCTTCATTGCTTTGGAGACCGTTGAGGGTGAAATTCCAAGTTCCCTTGCAATATCTTTAATGGTAACCTGTCCTTTTTTCATAATCCTCAGTGAGATTCCTGTTTATATATTTTTTACAAGTTAGTTCAAATAATCTGTTTTTCATTAACTTTGCTAAAAATGGGCCTTTCGCAAAGATTTTGTTTAATGAAAATATTAAACAAAACTACTGTTTCTGGTGTAAGTCCTTTTCTGATTCTAAAAATTATTAACATTTCAAACGTTTGCGGTGATATATCTTAAACGCCTGAAAATTAATGCTTTCAATTAAATATAATTCAATTTCTTTATTAATTTTGGTATTTCGAAAAACAACCTTATAAAGATAATTAAAATCATTTCTAACGTAATCTTAATCCAAAATCCAATGAAAAGACGAATTTTTAAAATGCTCACCTTACTCTTTCTTGGAATTCTTGTCTCCGGACAGCTGTATGGCCAGGGAATAAGGATTACAGGTAAAGTAACGGATGCAGCGGACGGTTCAGCCCTGATCGGTGTAACGATTCAGGAAAAGGGAACCACCAATGGCAATATAACTGATGCAAAAGGCAACTTTAGTCTGACAGTTGCAAGCAATGCCACTCTTGTTATTTCATATATTGGTTATAAAGCACTTGAGATTCCTGTTAACAATCAAACTTCATTTAACATAGCCATGACAGTTGAGGATATGAGACTTCAGGAAGTTGTTGTCATAGGCTATGGTACTGTTAAAAAGACTGACGCAACCGGATCTGTTGTTGCTGTCAGTTCAAAAGATTTTAACAAAGGTGCGATTACATCACCACAGGGATTGCTGGTAGGAAAAAGTGCAGGAGTAGTAATTACATCTCCAACCGGTGCTCCCGGTAGTGGTGCAACTATCCGTGTTCGCGGTGGCTCATCACTGAATGCTTCCAACGATCCTCTGATTATTATTGATGGAGTTCCGATTGATAACAATAATGTTTCGGGAAGTTCAAACTTCCTTTCATTTGTTAATCCAAACGACATCGAAACATTTACAGTTCTGAAAGATGCTTCAGCAACTGCAATTTATGGTTCAAGAGCTTCGAACGGGGTAATTCTCATTACTACCAAGAAAGGTAAAGCCGGCAGTCCATTGACTGTTTCTTATGATGGAAATACTTCTATTGCCAATGCCATTAAATTTGTGGACGTCTATTCCGGCGACGAGATAAGGCAGATAGCTCTTGACCATAAAGATTTATATGGCGCTGAAAGCTTTAGCAAGCTTGGAACTGCAAACACCAACTGGCAAAAGGAAATCTTCCGTACTGCCGTTTCACATGATCATAATCTAAGTTTATCAGGTTCATATAAAACCTTGCCTTACAGGGTTTCGATCGGATATACTGACCAGAATGGTATTTTAAAAAATACTGATATGCAAAGACTTACAGGATCTCTAAGCCTTGATCCCACATTCCTGAAAAACAATCTTAAAGTCAATATCAACGTTAAAGGAATGAGTACTGCCAATAATTTTGGTGATCCAGGAGCAATAGGTTCTGCCGTCAACATGGATCCTACCAAGCCCGTAATGGATGGTAATGCTTCCTCTGACGGATATTTTCAGTGGAGCAACTACGGAGCAAATCTCGGGACACCTAATCCGGTTGAGCAGCTATTGGCAGTCGATAACAAATCAAATGTCAACAGACTTATCGGTAACATTCAGTTCAATTATAAGATACCATTTCTACCGGGATTAAATGCAAATCTGAATCTGGCAACTGATTTTACAAAGGGTGATGGACATAACAACCGTCCAACAACTTCTCCTTCAGTTCTTACTGCTCCTCTCTATGGAAGATTAAGTGATTACAACGGTAAGAATTACAATAATCTTCTTGATTTTTATCTGAACTATACAAAAGATCTCAGCCAGATAAAGAGCAAAATTGATGCAACTGCAGGTTATTCATGGCAGCATTTTAAACGTGAAGGTGATACTTACACCCGTGGAATTGTCGATGCAACACATCCTTATCAGAAAACTGACAGTTCATCATTTATTACCGAAAATTACCTGGTTTCATTCTTTGGACGTGTAAATTACACACTTATGGACAGGTACCTGCTTACTTTAACTGTTCGCGATGATGGTTCCTCCCGTTTTGCTCAAGGAAATCGCTGGGGGCTTTTCCCGTCAGCAGCACTTGCCTGGAAAATAAAGGATGAGGCATTTCTAAAAAATGTTAAGTGTTGTCATGATTTGAAACTCAGATTGGGCTGGGGAGTTACCGGACAACAGGATATCGGAAATGATTACCCGGCACAGGCAATATATGACTCATCTTCACCCGGTTCATATTATCTGATCGATGGTAGATTACCTTCCGACATTGCGACCGAATGCTTATGATCCTGGCATAAAATGGGAAGAAACAACAACCCAGAACATTGGTCTTGATTTTGGTTTCCTGAATGATCGGATCACAGGTTCAATCGATTTATATAAACGTGTTACCGATAATCTGCTGAATACTGTTACTATTCCCAGCGGCAGTAACTTCTCAAATACATTATTTACCAATGTCGGCAGTCTTGAAAACAAGGGTGTTGAATTCCAGTTGAATCTTATCCCGATTTCAAAAAATGATATGTCACTGACAATAGGATTCAATCTGACATACAATGAGAACAAAATTACCAAGCTGCTTTTAACTGATGATCCCAATTATATCGGTGTTCTTTACGGAGATGCTTTTACCGGTCAGAAACAGGTTACAAGAGTTGGTTATCCTGCTTATTCATACTTCCTGAACAAACAGGTTTATGATGCAACCGGCAATCCGATTGAAGGCTTGTATGTTGATCTTTCCGGTCAGGGAGGAACAGTAAACGGTGATAATGCCGATAAATATATTTACCATAATCCGGTTGCTGATTACCTGATTGGTTTCTCTGCACGTTTTGACTATAAAAACTTTGATCTTTCTGCTTCTTCACGTGCAAGTATAGGAAACTATGTTTACAACCAGGTTGCAGCAGGTGCTTCATATGACCAGATGTACCAGATCGGATACTGGAAGAATTTCACGAAGCACTTGAGCGATACAAAATTTGTGAAACGTCAGTTTACCAGCGACTATTTTGTTGAAAATGCTTCATTCTTCAAACTCGACAATATTAGTGCAGGTTATACATTCGACAACATCGTAAATAACAATGAATGCACGCATCAGCCTTACCGTTCAGAATGCGTTTGACAGTCACAAAGTATAAAGGTCTTGATCCTGAAGTTCCCGGAGGTATCGATAATAATTTCTATCCAAGGCCCCGGACATTTATGCTTGGATTAAGCTTAACCTATTAATATTCTAATATTAAAAGATATGAATAAAAAGATATTAATACTAGGAATAGTTCTTTCAACATTGATGATTGCATCATGTGTGAAAGACCTTGATGTGAATCCCAAAGGATCCCAATACAATAATGGCAGGCAACCTGGGTGATAATCCTGTTTATATGAAGGAAGCCCTTGGGAAAATTTATGCCAGTTTTATAATTAGCGGACAGGGCAGTAACGGAGGTGCTGATATTGCTGCTTCCGATGAAAACTTTTTCACTACGACAAGAGCACTCTGGAACCTTGCAGGAAATAACCACTGATGAAGCAATTTGTGGCTGGGGCGATGTTGGTATTGCTGATTTAAATACCCAGACCTGGAGTCCGAGCAATCCTTTTCTTACAGCTCTTTATCAGCGTCTAAGTCTGAGTATAACCTATGCAAACGATTTTATTAAGAACACAAACGGAAATACGGATCCTAATGTAATGCAATATAATGCCGAAGCCAGTTTTCTGAGGGCCCTGGCTTACTATTATCATATGGATCTCTTTGGAAATCCACCTTTTACAACAGATGCTGACGGAGTTGGAAAATTCTATCCGAAACAGATCTCACAGAGCTAAATTGTTTAACTATATAGTGTCTGAACTGCATAGCTATTGAAAATAAGCTGGGAGAACCCAAATTTTCATATCCCCAGGCTGACAAGGCAGCATGCTGGATGTTACTTGCCAGAGTATACCTGAATGCTGAAGTATATACCGGAACAGCAAAATGGGACAGCTGCAAGATATATTGCGATAAAGTGATCACCAGCGGAGAATATTCACTGGCTACCAATTACAGACAAAATTTCAGCGCTGATAATGACGGTACTCACAACCCGGAAATGATTTTTGCCTGGGCACAGGATGGTATTTATACACAGGGTTATGTTGGCACAACATTTATAATTGAATCATGCAGCGATGCAACATATATCAGGGCAGAAGATTTTCATGGTCTGACATCCAATACCAACTGGAACGGAAACAGGGCAAGAAAACAATTCATGAATGTCCTTGTTGATACAATTGCAACCTACGGTAATGTACCTATTCCAGCCAATGATCCTACTTTTTGCTCAATGCAAGGACAAACGGGTATTTCTTAAAACCAAGAAAAGCATGAATATTCCAAGTCCTTCTTCGAGCGGAGATTATGGTATCGGAGTGTATAAATTTACCGCAAAAAATACAGATGGAACTATGCCTGCCGATCAGAATCCTGCATATGCAAGTACTGATTTCCCGATTTTCCGATATGCTGATGCATCTCTAATGAGAGCTGAAGCTTTACATAAACTAGGACGATAATGCAGGTGCTGTAACTGATATAAATGCAATCAGAACCCGTGCTTATGGCAACACATCAGGTAATATAACTGCAGGTCAGCTTACTGATCAGTTTCTGCTTGATGAACGCGGCCGTGAATTTTATTATGAAGCTCAAAGACGTACCGATCTGGTCCGTTTCGGTAAATTCACCAACGGGAATTATAACTGGAAGTGGAAAGGCGGTACATTTAACGGTACAAACACTGACAAGCATCTGAATCTCTTCCCTATCCCGGGAGACGAAGTGTCTGCAAATCCAAATATTAAACAAAATACTGGTTATTAATATTTTAAAAACTAGAGCAATGAATAAAAATTTAATAATATATATAACATTTATCGGGTTGATAGGTCTTTTATCAGGCTGTGAAAAAGATGAGACCAAAGTAGTCCTCTCAGCCAGCCCGACGGCCCCGACAATTACGAGTCTGCCAAACCTGACCCTCAAAAGGCCCGAGGGTAATAATGTCCTGGAATTTGTTGGCACCCCAGTTAATCCTGGGTTCAAAGCATCTGCAACATATTTTCTGGAGGCTTGTGCAAAGGGAAATAACTTCGCCGATGTAGCCATCCTTTATTCGGGGGTTCAGGATACTTCTATAAAAATGACTGTAAGTGAAGTTAACGGAATTCTGCTTAAGAAGTTCCCTGCTGATCAGGTTTCCTCACTCGATTTTCGAATCAGATCTGTTCTGGTTGTTGATGCTGGTACCGGGGCTCCCGGTACAAGTACAAAGCCTTTCGTTTATTCATCCGGGGCAACCAATGCAAATGTCACTATCTACGGTCTGCCTCGTCTCGATTTAATTGGTTCAGGAATTACCCAGAAAATTGAGTCAGCCTTAGGTGATGGCAAATATTCCGGTCTTGTAAAGCTTGATGCAGCAAAACCATTTACACTGAAGGACCCTGATGCCAATATCGTTTATGGCTCAAATGGTACCGCTCTGGCAGTGAATGGAACAGCCATAACCCCTCCAGCCAGCGGATGGTATAAATTAAGTGCTGACACTAAAGCTCTCACATATTCCCTTAAACCTAATATGGTTGGTCTGATTGGTTCGGCAACTCCAAATGGATGGAGTGCTCCGGACTCAAAAATGGATTACAATCCCCAAACCGGGCTTTGGACCATAACTCTCGATTTAATTGTCGGTGAAGTTAAATTCCGGTGCCAATGATGACTGGAATGACGGAATCAATTTAGGTCTCGGCGATGCAACTCATCCGGGTTACTCATTAACTAATCTGTGGAATGATGGTGGCAGTAAAAATATTCCCATTGCGGTGGCAGGTAACTACACAGTAACGTTGAGCATTGGAAGCACTGCTTATAGTTGTACAATTACAAAAAACAACTGATCAGAAAAGAGTTTAGTTTAAAATAAACTGATTACAAAAAAGAAATATCAATGAAAAGAATATCCATACATAGAATATTAGCTGTCTTTGTTGCAGCAACACTCTTTTTTGCCGGATGTACAAAGGAATCATCTGATGTAAGATTAAATCCGCAGCTTTCAACCTCACAGGTTTTAAATGTTAAATCCGACGCTGCTACTGTTGTTGCTTTTGTAGTGGCTTCGGTGATGGTTTTTCAGAAAGAGGTGTTTGTTATAATACTTCAACAGGTCCTACAGTTACTGACAAAAAAATAGTTTTTACCGGTAATCAGAGCATTACGGCCACCTTTAATGTAAACCTGAGCGGCCTCAATTATGCAACAAAATATTTTGCACGTGCCTATGCTGTTAATGCAAATGGTACAATCTATGGCGAAGAAGTCACTTTTACTACCTTACCGGTCGTACCTACGCTGACAACCACAGCTATTACATCAATTACAGGTACAACAGCTACAGGTGGAGGTAACGTCACTGTTGATGGTGGATCCGCAATTACCGCCCGTGGTATTTGTTATGGTATAAACCACAATCCCACGGTTTCCGACAGCAAAACCTCTGATGGAGTTGGTACTGGAGCATTTACAAGTTCACTTACCGGTTTGGCAGGACTTACAACTTATTATGTACGTGCTTATGCTACAAACACTGCCGGCACCGGTTACGGTCCCGAAGTATCCTTCACTACCTTGGTCAGCGTTAGAACCTGGAATTTACCCGGAGATTATGTTGAAGCCAGTTATCCTGGTTCCGGATTAGCCAACTGGTCTCCCGACAAATCACCGCAGGTGAAAAGTACTGAAGCCGCTCCTGATAATATTGAAGGTTATGTTTATATGGCAAATGCTTCAAATCAATGGAAATTTGCGACTAAACACAATTGGGATGGTCCGAATTACGGAGCTGGTACAACCCCTGGCACATTGGATGCAGCCGGTGATAATATCTCCTCTCCGGCAGGGTATTATAAAATAAACGTTAATGCTGCTGCCAATCCGATGACTTATACAGCAGTTGCTACTGTATGGGGTGTTATTGGTAATGCTTCTCCCAATGGATGGAATGATGAAACCGCATTGACCTATAATCCGGCATTCGGCAGTATGGACTGGAGCAATGCATTTGACCGTCGGAGAAATTAAATTCAGGGCAAATCACAATTGGGACTATAATTATGGAAGCACTGCAAGATGCAACTCTGAATGCAGGAGGAGATAATATTCCTGTTGCTCTCGAAGCTGATTATGCAATTACTCTGGATTTAAGCCATCCTAATGCATATACATACAGCGCAAACAGATGGGGCATTAATTGGAGATGCAACCCCTGATGGGTGGAATTGTGACCAGAACATGACCTGGAATCCGACAACCAGGGTATTTACGGCTACCATAAATTTAGTTGCAGGTGATATCAAGTTCAGGGCAAACGATGACTGGGCTGTAAATCTTGGAGGCGACTCTTACTGCACTTACACCTGGTGGAGATAATATTCCTGTTGCAACCGCCGGAAGTTATACAATTACTCTCGATCCATGGGCTCATGTAGCAACTCTTACAAAGAACTAAGTCAGATTTAATATCTGCTGATATTTTATATTGTTCATTAAAATCAAAACCTCTTCCTGATATTTTAAAGAAGAGGTTTTTGATTGTTATTTAATTAACAGAAGATATATTATCTTTTCTATACTTCTGAATATTAGGCTTTTTCCTGGATTTTCATTAATTTTACCCTTAGTTCAACAGTATAAAAGAACAAAAATGTACAGACGTCTCATAATAGTATTCTTACTTTCTGTTCTCTGGTTTATGATCTCTCCGCTCAGATAGTGACGACCGATCCGGCTCGTGCCAACAATGGGGCAGCTTATAAAGATCTTTTATGATAGTTCAAAGGATGCCGGAGATCTGCATAATTATACAGGAGATCTTTATGCACATACCGGAGTAACCGTTGACGGAGACAGACTGGCAAAAAGTAATAGGTACCTGGGGTAATAATTCGACTCAGCCAAAACTGAAATACCTCGGGAATTATCTGTATGAACTTGATATATACACCCGATATTAAAACCTTTTACTGCCTGTCTATACCGATGTTGCAACAAAAATCTGCCTGGTATTCCGAAATGCAGCAGCAACACAACAGACAAGACCTGATATCTTTCTTAATGTTTTCAATGCAGGACTTAAATGTAACATTTACACTTCCTGACAAATCTTCATTTGTTGTTGAACTAAATAAACAAATACCAGTAAAAGCTTCAGCAACACTTGCAGATTCAGTCACTCTTTATATAAATAATAAATTTATCAAATGCGGAACAAAGCACTGACTCTGGTACACTGATACTCCCGGTAAATCAATATGGTGAATTCTGGGTAAAGGTTATAGCATGGAATAAACCGGCTTTTGCAGTTGATTCATTTTTCTATTATGTAAGAAAACCTATTGTAACAGAGTCATTGCCTGCCGGTTTGAATGATGGGATAAATTATACGGGCAGCAATTCTGTTACTCTTGTTCTTCATGCACCATATAAAAATTTTGTATTTGCCACAGGCGATTTTACAGACTGGCTTGCCCGTGAAAAAGGATACATGAAAAGAACACCTGATGGCGAAAGATACTGGGTGCAGATTGACGGACTTAAACCCGGGAAAGAGTACAGGTTTCAGTATCTTGTTGATACTTCGCTATATATTGCAGATCCATATGCAGATAAGGTTCTTGATCCGGAGAATGATCCAATATATTACGTCTGAAACATATCCACACCTGATCCCTTATCCGAAAGACACAGCATCAGGAATTGTTTCAGTTCTTCAGACTTCACAGGTTCCTTATTCTGGAAAACAACAGGCTTTCAGCCTCCAGCAAAATCAAATCTGGTAATCTATGAATTGCTGGTACGCGATTTCACAGCAAATCATGATTATAAAACCCTTATTGACACCTTAAGCTATCTTGATGATCTGGGAGTAAATGCCATAGAGCTGATGCCGGTATACGAATTTGAGGGAAATCTCAGCTGGGGATATAATCCATCATTCTATTTTGCACCCGATAAATATTATGGTCCGAAAAATGATCTTAAAGCATTTGTCGACAGCTGTCATAACAGGGGAATTGCCGTAATAATGGATATGGTTCTGAATCATTGCTTTGGACAATCTCCATTTGTTCAACTATACCTCGACCATTACGGAACTGATCAGATCTATATGAAGACTCCAAATCCCTGGTTCAATGCCAGTTCTCCGAATCCTGTTTATAAATGGGGTGCTGACTTTAATCATGAGAGCTCTTCAACACAGAAGCTTGTTGACAGGATAAATGCCTACTGGCTGACAGAATATAAAATTGATGGCTTCCGTTTTGATTTCACAAAAGGATTTACAAATACTCCCGGTGATGGAGCAAGTTATGATGCGTCACGAATTGCAATTCTTAAAAGGATGGCTGATCAAGATATGGAAAGTAAATTCTGAAGCATATGTGATTCTTGAACATTTTGCACCAAATAACGAAGAAAAGGAACTGGCTAATTATGGAATGATGCTCTGGGGAAATAATAACTACAATTATGGTGAAGCTGCAATGGGTTATCCATCTGATCTGTCATCAGTACAGCTCATCTGGGAAGAGGCTGGTCAGTTCCAAACCTGGTAAGCTACATGGAAAGCCATGATGAAGAACGCCTGATGTATAAGACAATTACATATGGAGCTTCTTCAGGAAGCTACAATACAAAAACATTACAAACTGCTTTGAAAAGAATGGAGCTTGATGCACTGTTTCTTTCTGACTGTTCCGGGACCAAAAATGATCTGGCAATTCGGGGAACTTGGATATGATATTTCAATTGATGAAGGAGGAAGGGTAAGCGAAAAACCAATAAAATGGGATTACTTTTCTGAACCTGACAGATACAGACTCTTCCAGATCTATAAACTTCTAAATAACCTTCGAATTACACAACCTGTTTTTGCTGCAAATGATCTCACTTACGAACTTTCATCTCCTCTTAAACGTCTTCAGCTTAATCATTCAACACTGAAAGTTAATATACTCGGCAATTTTGGCATAACTGAATCATCTATTCAACCGGCATTTCAGCAATCAGGAAAATGGTATGAATATTTCACCGGTGACTCGATAACAGTTGTAAATGTAAATGATCTGGTAAGTTTGCAACCAGGTGAATACAGATTGTACACTTCAAAACGACTGGCCAATCCTGAATTGGTAACATCTGTCGATGACCCGGCATCAGAGACCGAAGTTCAAAAAATTACTGTTTATCCTAATCCATTTAATAAAGAGATTTTAATCAGCATCTCTGGAGGGGAGACATCCCGGCAGTACAAAATTGATATCTTTTCTGCTTACGGAACTCCCATACGGACAATTACTGTTCTGGCCGGCATCACTCAGGTAATTTGGGATGGAAAAACATCAGGCGGGACAGATGCAGCAAAAGGCTTATACATTATAAGGGTAAGTCAGGGTCAGAAATATGCCGTTCAGAAGGTAATCAGGCAGTGAAAGTCTGAGATTATTTCAATTCTATTATCATTGCCGTTTTAGGGGCAATCTTAAATGATGTAAGATCATTTATTTCACTCCCGGTATTTATTTCCCTGCCGCGCGTAAAACCATTCATTGCTTCAGCATATTTATCCCTGCTTATTGTCCTGGTTTCCTTTTCACTGTTATTAAGGACAACCATTACAGATTCTTTGTCATTATACCTGAAATAGACATACAGGTTATTTTCAGGAATGAAATGCTTGAGTTTTCCGGTATGTATCACCTCCTTATCTTTTCTCCAGTTCAGGAGCTTTTTTGTAAAAGCATAGGCTTCCTTTTCAGACGGAGTTAAGTTCTGAGCTGTAAAGGAGTTTTTAGTGTCACCTCTCCATCCACCGGGAAAGTCTTCTCTGAGATATCCATCTCCGCGATTTTTGTCTCCCTGCATAACTATCTCAGTACCATAGTAGAATTGTGGTATACCTCTGGTGGTTAGGATAAATGAAAGTGCCATTTTGTAGATATCAAGTCTCATGCCGGTCTCTGTAAAGAACCTGGTCATATCGTGGTTATCAAGGAAAATGACATTTCGCAGAGGTTCAGGATAGAGAAAATCCTGTGAAAGAATCAGGTAGAATCTTGCCAGTCCGTCAGTCCAGTTGTCAGGTTCATTGAAAGCTCTGTGGGTGGCCAGAGACAGAGGAAAATCCGTTACCGAGGGAAGGTTCGATTGATAACCATCTGTGTTGACCTTGTCAAGTGACCAGTAGGCGGTAAGAGCTTCCTGCTGGTACCACACCTCTCCTACTATGAAAAACCCGGGAAACTCATCAGTGATCCTTTTAGCCCACCTGGACATCATATTTTTTTCAGGATAGGGATAGGTATCCATTCTTATGCCGTCAATGCCGAAGTATGCGATCCACCACAGGCTGTTCTGGGTCAGGTATGTCTCAACCAGCGGGTTGCTCTGGTTGAGGTCGGGCATTGTTTTGTCAAACCACCCTTTTTCCATCAGTTCTTCGTCGCTTTTTGCTGCGTATGGATCCATATAAGTTGAAGCCCTGTAATTGGTACGCGTGAACTCAGCTGAACTGATGCACCCAGTCAGCCGATGGCAGATCCTTCATCCACCAGTGTCCTGATCCTATATGATTGAATATCATGTCCATCACTAATTTCAGTCCCGTATTATGTGCTTTCGAAACCAGGTTTTTAAAATCCTCATTGCTCCCGTACCGCGGATCGACACGGTAAAGATCAGTGATCGAATATCCATGATAGGAGAAAGTTGGCTGATTATTCTCAAGGAATGGATTCAGCCAGATACCTGTTGCACCCAGGTCTTTAATATAATCGAGATGATCTGATATGCCTTTGAGGTCTCCTCCGTGACGGCCGTTGGAATTACTCCTGTTTGCCTGCTCAAGCATACCCTCGATATTGTCATTTGACGGATCACCATTTGCAAAACGGTCGGGCATGAGCAGGTAGATCACATCCGAAGCGTTGAAACCTTTTGCGGATTCAGAGGGATGTGCCAAAAGAGGATAATTATGTGTCAGTTTCAGTTTGCCGCGCGTGAAAGTCAGCTTGATTTCTCCCGGAAGTGCCTTATTGCTGATGTCAAGGTTGACGAACAGATAATTCGGATTTTCGGTTTTGACCAGTGTGGTGACTTTAACACCAGGATAATCGGCAGTCACATCAAATGATCCGATCTCTTTGCCATAAACCATCAGCTGCAAAGCGGTTTCCTTCATTCCGGTGAACCACGATGGTGGTTCAATACGGTCGATCTTCTGAGCTGAGACAACACTGCTGATAGCTGCGATCAGCAGGAAAAGTGCCGGAAATCTGAGTGATTTTGTCATAACTTTTATCCTTATTATCACTTTTGTCTTTTATCTCCCCCAACCCCTCTCCCAGGAGAGGGCTTAAACGGATTTTCCCCATACCTCGTACCCCGAAGCCACGATACCTATTTAACAAAAACCTTATACCCCCATGGATCAAGTGTAAGGTTTACACTTTTATCTAAACCTGTTTTCTGACCTGTAAAATATTCCGTGTATTCACCCTCAATACCTTTCAAAACAGGTTTGAACGAAACCGCTTTTTTAGAGAGATTCAGGAATACCACAACCCTGTTTTCATCTTTTTCCCTGTAAAAAGCAAATATCTTTTTGTCCTTATTGGTTTTTATCTTTATCATTTTGCCTCCGAAGTCTCCGTTCCAGAGAGCCTTATTGTTCTTTCTTTAGCTTAATAAGGTTCTGAATAGAATCCTGTAAGATTGCAGGTATCCCATTTAATTGTATCCCTTACAAAGAATTTTAGTTTTTTATCAAGGCAGGCTTCCTGACCGCTATAGATTAAGTGGTACTCCCTGAGCAGTAAATATCAGGGTTGCAAATACTTTCTGTGCATCACCCATCAGTGAATCAATTGTCCCGGCCCATGAGTTCTCATCATGGTTTGTAAGGAACATAAGCCGGTAAACATTATTGGGATATACTGACCATTCCTTCTTAAAATATCTTCAGTCATTGCATTTGCACTATCCTTTCCCTGGGCAATACTGTTCATAAGGTGATGCATTTCCCAGGCATAATTCATATCAAATCCCTTCTTCAAGGAATCCGATTTCTCCCTCATTTTCAGCAAGCATAAATACAGGTTTTATTGTTATCAGTTCAGTTCTTGCTCTTTCCCAGAATTCTTTTGGAGTATTATGCGGATGATCGACCCGGAAACCATCAACTCCCAGATTGACCCAGAATTTCATGGCATCTATCATATAATCCTGCAGTCCTTTCTTTGACCAGTCAAGCTGAATTACATCAGTCCAGTCAGTATCCGATCGGAGGAGTAAATTTCCCTGTTGAATCTTTTACATACCAGTCAGGATGGTCAATTGTAAGCTTATTATCCCATGAAGTATGATTTGGAACCCAGTCGAGTAATAACATGCATTCCAAGCTCATGAGCCTTTTCAATAATTCTTTTGAAATCCTCAAGGTTCCAAATTCAGGATTAACATCCATATAATCCTTAACTGAATAATAGCTTCCAAGTTCACCTTTCCGGTTTTGAACTCCAATGGGAAAGATTGGCATAAACCATAAAACATCAACACCAAGGCTTTCTAAGCCGCGGAAGATGCTTCTGCAAATGCATTGAATGTTCCTTCGAGTGTATTGTCTGACATTGACTTCATACAGAACTGAATTTTTTGACCATTCAGGATGAACAACTTCTGAAATAAAAGGTTTTAATTCCTTCTTTTTGCCGAATAATGAGCAACCGGCAATAACTAACAGCAACATGCTAGTAAAAGCATCAGCAGACCTACAGGTAGTTTTTCCATAATTCTATTATTGAATTTATTATTTCAATATTTCATTATTATACTAATGTACTATTTCACTATTTCATTATTTCTATATTTCCTTATTTAAATGTTTACTATTTCATTAGTGGTATTGCTTTCTTCTCTGAAACGCTATCCGATATTCTTTTCCAAAAATAACAATTTTCAGGCTTTTCTCAGAAAGATTATTAATTATTATTTCTTTGTGGTTCACTCTTACTTCGAACAGAATTCCGCGGAATCTTGCATGGAATGAATATGATTTCCATTGACCGGGATAAGTGGATTTATATGAACCTTGTCATCAATTATCCTCATTCCGCCGAATCCTTCGACAATTGCCAGCCAGGTACCTGCCATGCTTGTAATATGCAGTCCGTCGCCGACTTCATTGTTATAATCATCCAGGTCAAGCCTGGCAGTACGGAGATAAAGCTCATAAGCTTTTTCAATATTCCCGATCCTTGATGCAAGAATTGAATGGATACAGGCAGACAATGAAGATTCATGAACAGTCATTGGTTCATAAAAATCAAAATTTCGTTTTATGGTTTCAGTATCAAACTTATCTTCAAAGACATATAAACCCTGCAGAACATCTGCCTGTTTTATAAAACACGATCGTAATATCCTGTCCCACGACCAGTGCTGGTTTATTGGTCTTTCATCTGAAGGAATTTTATCTGCTGGTATTAATTCCTTATCAAGAAATCCATCCTGCTGAAGAAATACATTTCTCTTCACTGTCAAAGGGAAAGTGCATGTTATCAATGATTTTCTGCCAGAGCGCAGTTTCCTCTGAAAAATTAAAATTTGTTTTTCTGAAGAGTTCCTTAAATTTTTCCGGATTCTCCTTTTGCACCTTCAGCAGGTTGCTTATTGTATAAGATAATGTCCACACAGCCAAGGAATTGGTATACCAGTTATTATTGACATTGTTTTCATATTCATTCGGCCCGGTTACACCGAGTATAACATACTTTTTCCTGTTTTCAGAAAATGTTGCTCTCTGGCTCCAGAATCTCGAAATACCAATCAGCACTTCCAGTCCGTAATCAGCCATATAGTCATTGTCGCCTGTATGCCTGATATAATTGAAGATCGCAAAAGCAATTGCTCCATTTCGGTGAATCTCTTCGAAAGTTATTTCCCATTCATTATGGCACTCTTCTCCGTTCATTGTTACCATCGGATAAAGGGCTGCACCATTTTTAAAACCAAGTTTTGTCAGCATTTCTAATACTTTTTTCAAGATGCTTATACCTGTACAACAACAGATTTCTGACAACTTTCTGATCTGCTGTTTTTAGGAAAAATGGCAGAACAAATGCTTCTGTATCCCAATATGTGCTTCCGCCGTATTTTTCACCTGTAAATCCTTTCGGACCAATATTAAGCCGTTCATCTTTTCCGGTATAGGTCTGGTTAAGATGAAAAATATTAAATCTTATTGCCTGCTGGGCTGCAACATCACCTTCAATAACAACATCTGACGACTTCCAGATTTTTTCCCATTCTTTTTTATGATCTGAAAATAGTTTGTCATATCCTTTGGATGATACTTCCTTAAGACGTTTTTTCATATCATTTATTAAATCTTCCTTTGGATTATTCAGGGAAGAAAGAACTGAAACATATTTATCAGAGTCAGCTCATCTCCCGGGTTTGATTCTTTCAGAGAATGAATTGGCAACATATTTTTCACGGTCAATTAATGATGGCTTTACTTTCAGTTCTTTTCTGTTTTTAAAAAGACTGATAACACATTCCTGTTGCAACATGGAAATCGGTTTTCAATGTTCTTGTGACAATGATTCCTGTTTCCTCATTTATTTCCCTTGATACCTCTTTCCAGAATTTTTTGCCATAATTTGCATCTTCATTCCTTACATCGGCATCAAGGTAAACATTGAAATCAATTATGCCTTCAAAATCAACTGAACTGACTGAATACTTTAATTACTCCAGTATCAGGTTCTGACATGCTCAGAAATCTCCTGGAATTTAATTCAATAGTTTTATTTCCGGAAACAGCTAATTGCTGAATTTCCTGTCAAGATAACCTTCTTTCATATTCAGGGTCCTGGTGAATGATTTGATCCTTGCTGATAGAAAGATCAACAGGCTTTTTATTTACTGAAATATCAATACCTATCCATTTTGGAGCATTCAGGACTTTTGCAAAATACTCAGGATAACCGTTTTTCCACCATCCGACCCTGGTTTTATCAGGGTAATAAACCCCGGCAACATAACTTCCTGACAGAGAATCGCCTGAATATTGCTCTTCAAAATTTGCTCTCTGGCCCATATATCCGTTCCCTATCGAAAAGATACTTTCCGATTCCCTGTTCATTTCAGGGTGAAATCCCTCTTCGATTATGAGCCATTCATCCTTTTTATAATAACTGTTCATAATCATGATATCATTTTCTATATTTTCTAATTTTCCAAGGTTCATTTTATCTAAGACCTGAAACAACAAAATGAGCTTCTTTCAGAATTTTTTCTGATCCGATTCCGATACAGATCATTCCTGCATTAAGAGCAGCCTGAACACCTGCAACTGCATCCTCAAAAACAACGCAATCTTCCGGTTGCAACTCCAAGCATTTTTGCAGCTTTAATAAATACTTCAGGATCAGGTTTTGCCTTACTGACAATATTGCCGTCAGCCACTGCATCAAACAGCTTTTCTATTCCAACGCGTTCAAGTATCAACGGAGTGTTTTTGCTTGCTGATCCAAGTGCAACTTTTATTCCTGCATTTTTGAGTTCAGAAATGAACTCAAGACTTCCGGGAAGTATCTCATCCGGTGTCATTCTGCTTATATAATCAAGATACCATTTATTCTTAAGAGCAGCATATTCTTCTTTCGTTTTGTCATCAGGTTTCATCTTCCCGATTTCAAGAATTATATCAAGCGAAGCCATTCTGCTGACACCTTTTAGCCGTTCATTATCCTCTTCTGTAAAATTGAATGTTCAGCATTGTCGGCAAGTTTTTTCCATGCCAGATAATGGTATTTTGCAGTATCCACAATTACACCGTCAAGATCAAAAATACATGCTTTCAAACTCATAATTATTTTTTATCGTCAAGATCCTGAACAAATTTAACCGTCATGGCAGCAATAAACATTGAAATCCCTCCTGTTATAAGGGCATTCATTGTATTTCCAGCGAAAAGATGTTTTACCATACTTCCAAGAATGCTTGCTGCAAGTATCTGCGGTATTGTAATGAAGAAATTAAAAATACCCATATAAATACCCATTTTGTCTTGCGGAAGAGCTCCTGTAAGCATTGCATAAGGCATTGAGAGGATGCTTGCCCATGCAATTCCGATACCAACCATCGGTAGTATTAAAAGCCAGGGAGAAGAAATCAGATTAATTGAAATCAGACTGATACCTCCTATTGCCAGGCAGATGGAGTGAGTGATTTTTCTGCTTGTTGCTCTTGCCATAACCGGCAGCAGGAATGCAATCAGTGCTGCAGAACCATTATAAATGCCAAAGAGAACTCCAACCCAGTTTGCTCCTTCATTATAAGCCACTGATGTTGTATCGGTAGTACCATAAATATGTGAAGTAACAGCTGAAGTTGTATAAATCCACAGCGAGAAAAGAGCAAACCATGTAAAAAACTGAACTACTGCAAGCTGTCCCATTGTCGCAGGCATCTTTCTGAGGTCATAAAGAACTGAATTAAGACCATTTTCCCCTCTCCCCGCTGACTGTAAAGCACCTGCAAGCAACTGAAGCAGACCGAACAGTGCAATACCTCCTGTAATTACGTACAGTTCTTTCTCAAGATGAACCCTTGAAAGTATGAATGTCAGAATTAAACCAGCGCAAAGCCAGATAAGGCCCGGTAAATAATAATTAATTGTTTTCCCCGCTGCCTGACTATTGATCATCTGAAACCTGTGTCTCCGATTTATCACCTCTTGCAATCTTATCACTTTCCTCGAACTCCCTTAGTTCGTCAGGTGAATACTCTTTGGTTCGTAAAACTGTCCATAAAACAGCCAGTAAGAAAACCGCTGCACCAATATAGAATGACGAGTTTTACATTCATGGGAATTAGTTTCCCCGGTGACGGTATTTCTGAAACATTAAACCAGTTTGCAAGGACCCATGGAAGAAATGAAGCTATAACGGCGCCGATCCCAATGAAAAAGCTCTGCATTGCAAAACCTGTTGTACGCTGCTTTGAAGTAAGCATATCACCAACAAACGCCCTGAAAGGTTCCATTGATATATTTATTGATGCATCCATTATCCAGAGCATTCCGGCTGCAAAAAGCCATGTCGGTGAATTTGTTATTATGCACAAAGCAATGGAAGCAAGCATTGCACCAATCATAAAATAAGGACGTCGTCTGCCAAAACGGTTCCAGGTCCTGTCGCTCATATGACCGATAATTGGCTGCATAATCAGTCCCGTAACAGGAGCTGCCACCCAAAGTATAGGTATATCATCTACCTTGGCACCAAGTGTTTCGAAGATACGGCTCACGTTTGCATTCTGAAGTGAATATCCAATCTGGATCCCTAAAAATCCAAAACTCATGTTCCATATCTGCCAGAAGCTTAACTGCGGTTTTGATTTTTTCATAAAGCCTGATTTAAATAGAAGGAAACCTTGTAAAAAGTTTAGGTAAAGCAATCAAAAATATAGAAAATGATTGGTAATTCAACCTCTGTATGTCATTTATTTTCACAGAGATTCATTGATTTTCAAGCCGGAAAATCATTACTGACTTTGTTTCAAACGTTTTCTGACATTTGATAAAAATATCAATTTATTTCCAGAGAATTCTACTGGACAAGAGTAAACTTCAGGCTGAATCCAAAATTGGTGTTGGAAGTCGGAAATGTATTGGCAACAAATGGATTATTCATTGTATGATCCGCAAAGATCTGAAGGTTGAACCGGTCGCTCAGGACATAATCGGCTGTTGCACCAATTTTAAACACTTTTATCCCTGCAACAGGCTGGTTAACATCCTCAATAAGCTTCCTTGCAACCGTTTTGTTATCCCTGATTGAAAGATCGAGCCTTATGTTAAGATCGCTTTTAAGTGATCTTCTGTGCACCTCCGGTCTTAATAGTTATCTGAACATCATCAAACCTGTAACCTGCTCCGAACAACCAGCTCATTGATCCGGTTGTCAGTTACCTGGTTTCCGGTGAGGTTGAGAGAGACTGTACGTGATTTCCTCCATTCAAATCTTGATGTCAGGTTGCTTTTCCAGTTCATATCAATATTGATCAAAGGACTGAACTGCTCACTGACAGTCACAGTATTTATTTCATACTGCTGGATAAAGTTATTCTGGAGATCCCTGATATTGTTCACTCCATTACCGTCGACAAAATAATTCAGATTTGTTGTATATGAGCCGATCTGGTAAACGCTTCTGTACTGATGGGTGATATTCACTGACCGGAATACTCTTCTTCACAAATTCAAATTTTGAAAATCCGTCAAAGCTTATTCTCCAGTTTGGCATCATTCTGAAGGCTGACGGGAATGTGGCAAGTCCAACCTTATGCGGATCTGATTTTGTGTAAGCTGCATAAAAGGCGGGAATTAAAACTTCACGGGAGGTTTTGCCATATCCGCTCTTATAATCACCTTCAAGAGGCTGACCGGTTTCCGGATCTGTATCAGGATCATACCCGGGGTCCATCTTCTGGCGTGCCTCGGCTCTTCTTCCGGATATTATCACTGCATTTTTCTTGAAATCTTCAAATGTGTTTGAGATATAGTTGTTCTTTTTTGAGACTTTTTCAAATGCAGTTCCCCATGAAATTATTGAAATTGAAAAGTTTCCTGTAATAACCCTGTTGCGTGTACTGTCGGGGAAATTGCCATTATAATCTGCTGTATAATATGAGCTTTCGTTTTCAAGAAATCTTCTGTCGGCATTTATGTCGATCTTAAGACCCGGAAAAGGTTCCACCACACCTCTGAGCGAAAGGTCTTTCTTGTTGTTATAAATTGCCGGAGTG
Source organism: uncultured Bacteroidales bacterium (assembly GCA_963746685.1). Classification (GTDB taxonomy): domain Bacteria; phylum Bacteroidota; class Bacteroidia; order Bacteroidales; family VadinHA17; genus LD21. The sequence continues at coordinate 49,897 of CAVVBY010000033.1, read as the reverse complement.
TTAAGAAGAGTATCGGTAGTAAGCCATCCGTTTGTGATAGCCTTTTCAAAGAAGTTCCTGTTGCTGTAACCCAGAATGAATGGCAGACCCGGGGCCATGATATTATTGTTCCTTGACATACCCAGAAATTTTGCTTCAGGGAGGAATCCGGGCAGATACTGTCCCTTGCGCTGACGTATAGGTCAGGCTCACCGATCTAACTCCCATTAATGCACGCAGCATGTATTCGCCGGTGACAGTAAGCGGATTTCGCTTTTTAGGGATTCTGCCTTCTATTGTTACCTGGGTACCGTCAGCAGCTTCATGCCGATGTGAAATTTACCCTGTTCTCGCTTATTATTTCCACTTTGCCTTTAAGCTCCGTTCCGTCTTTTTTAACGATCTTTACCTTTACATCCTTTGTTTTCAGATTATGAGCAATTGCCCTTACAATATTTGCCTTGAAATTAAGATTGCCCCTGGTGTAATGTTACTGTCCTGTATTCGGTCTTCATTCTCTGAACTGCATCGGGTCGCGTATTGTTTTCAATGTTCTTCAGAAATTTTGATTTGCTATAAAGCGTTGACAGGTTGGCTGTTCCTGAAAATGTGAGCTCAGTATGGTTCTTGATCGCATTTCCAAGATTGATTTTCATTGAATCGGGATACAATGCTCCGGCCAGCCATGAATAATCTGACCCGAGCCTGGCATTTGCAGTGACCCACGAAAGCAAGTGGAAGCTTGTTTATCGGAATATTGTATGTGACATTAAAAAAATGATTATAGGATGTGGTCCTCCCCAATCGTTTCAGATTCGTCAACACTGAATCGCGCCAGTTTTCATAATCACTCCTGTATCTTTTGCGGTCGGCGGCTCCTTCAGGTTCATCTATCCTTGCAATGTTGGTCGATGTAAAGTCAATTTTCAGCTGACGCGTAAGGTCATATTTAACATCAAAGATCCTTGTCCATTCGAAGTCTTTTCTGAAAGTAGGGGATATCAGGAGATTAGGATTGTTTATATTCCTGGTTTTTACCTCATTATAATACCGTGATACGTCAGTTCTGAATGAAATGCTTTTCGGGAAAGGATAAAAATTAAAGTCCTTAATTATTCTGAACAGCGGTGAGTTTAGGAATTTCACATTCTTAAAAGGCGTAATGTTTTTAGGTTGGGCCTCGATAATTATAATTTATGCCTCCCTTGTAATTCCTTTCAAGGTCTATCTCTGTCCTGGTATTGCTCCTGTAATTTTCGTTAAAAGTATAGTTGACACTGAAGTTGGCAAGATCCCATGCATGGGGTTTTTCGCCACGTTTCGTGATGCCTGCATTGTTTATTGAAATTGTTTTTCGCCTTGAATAATCCTCCGAAATTGATCTGATCGAATCCCTTGCCTTCTTGTTTACAGCCTCGTTCAGAGCATCTTTGAGAGTGATATCCGGGTCAAGGGGATTGTACTGCGGTTTGATGTGTGTCTCCGAATAACCTGCATATACCGGAAGGCGAACACCTGTTTTCTCCGGGAAGAATTTTCCAAGTTCCAATGTCGAAGAGACATCATATTTCAGAACCTCTTCCTTGCTCCTTTCGTTAACCTTCTTATCAATGCTTCCCCAGCCTGGAGTGCTTGCCTGACCCACAATATCAACAGTTCCCAGGTCGGCCAGGCGAGCCTGTAAATGGGTATTTGCCGCCCAGCCCCCGTTTTCCACGAAGTCGCTGAGCCTTAATTCATTCACCCAGATCTCAGCCGATCTGGAATCGCCATTGTCTCCATCAGGATTTCTTGTCTTTATTGGGTTCCTGACCCCAACCATTATAACCTTTACATTGCTCAGATTGGGATTTCCGCATACATATACCTTGTTTGAATCATCTTTGAAGGCAAATACATCTGAAATGCTCAGCGATGATCCGTTCATCTGCAATTGTCTGTTTCGCTCTTTTTTGGCTTCCTGAAGCACTGAAAGATCAATATCGAACTTGTTATCTTCGGGCCAGACAATAGCTCTGTCTACATCTGAATTATTATCATATTTATCATTCGGAGGCGTAAGTTTCAGAGGAACTTCATACTCATAGAAATTTGATTTATAGTCCGATCCGATCCTGATAAATGCCGTAAGCTCCTTATTATATAAAGGCTGACCGATCAATGCCTCGGCATGAACTTCCATTCTCAGCCGACGGTACTGACGGATGTCAAGGTTTACATTCCTGTATGCTGCACGGGCATCGCCATCTGCAAGATCCTGCACTTTTAATACCATTGATTGCTCATCAAGCTGTCTCAGCTGGGGATTCTGAGGATCAACAACCCTGTTAAATCCCGGAGGCAGAACGTAATTGACAGGTTTTTTGCCTGCATTGTCCTCAATACTTACAGAGCTTATTTCGAACGTGCCATCCTCCGGTTCCGGAATTGTAATCCTCTCTCCCCCTTCCATGAAGGTGATATTGTATTTTCTCCATTCCGCCCTTACTAAATTAAGTTCAGCAAAACGCATTATAACAGGCTGATTGAAGTTTTTCAGGAACATTCTCATGAACCTTATTGATTTAAAATCGCTTATCACTCCAACCGTTCTCTGGTAATCTGTTACCGGTATCTTGAACTGATACCATTTAACTTTCGATTCATTACCGTTAGCAAATTTTACAGTAGGTTCGATCTCATCAACAATATAATTCGATCCGACCTTCATGTTCTCCGGTCTCAGGCTGACCTTGTACTGGTAGTAGCTTTCAGTTTCGCTCAGGGTGTTGTCACGGTTGATATCCTCCATGTCGGGCAGTGTTGATCCGGTTGTCGGATACGATTCGGTTGACATATCCGAGGTTGGTGAGTTACCGTCCTGTCCATTGTATTTCTTGTATCTGTCGAGGATCCCAAGCTGGCTGAAATCATAGTCTGATCCCCTGAAATAGTGAAAATCGTCATTCGAAGGGTCTTTGAGTATCTCTTTGTAAACATCAGGAGAAGTAATAGCCTCGGCTCTTTGAACATAATTAATGAAAAATGACTGCTCATCCTGGTCTCTTAATCCATCAAGCCCTACATCCTGGTAAATTCGCGATTCGGAACTGTTATCAAATGCATGCACAACCGACTGCACTGTAGGAACCCTTCCCCATACTGTTGTGTCAACATTCTGAATATTTGGTGAACCTGGCAGACCGTTTTCGAAGCTTTTACGTGAATCCCTTAAAATATCTTCCGAGACATTTCCAAGGTTAAAGTAAAGGTCGCCACCCTGATGCGTCGGATCTTCAACAAAAGGATCCATCAGCCAGAATTCAATATACTGAATATTAGCTGTCTCAAAATCGCTTGTAAGAACCTCCCGCATTATTCCGCCCCACCGCGATTGCGGATCATTAAGCTTTCCATTTGAATTCATTCCCCTTGAATATGAACTGGGATCGGTGTCGTAATTATAAGGTCCTTTCTCTTCCGGATAGTAAGCTACGTTAAGCACTGATATTGTCGTTGGGATCCCGCTTGTACTCTCCCTGTTCGGAAAGATCTCATTTTCATAAATTTCCCTGACAAAGTGGCTTGATTGTGTATTAGCATCCTGCTTAATATTTGAGGGTGTTGAAGAACCGTTTCTCAGGAAAAGAGGATCGATAACATACCAGGCAATTTTAGCCCTGTTTTTCCCGGTTGTCAGATTGTTGTTCATTGATGATTCAGGAAAAAGCTGATCCTGGCCCTGCGGGATGCTTGATATTGACCAGGCATTGAACGACTTAAGATCAAGAGGGATTTCACTCGATTCAAAATCGTCAATATAGGAATTGCCTGCATTTGAAATTGCGCGGGAATGGCCAGGGATCAGCTCTGCAAACTCCCCGTTGAATGAGATGCTTGAGGGGGTTTTTGTTTCGAGCAGGGGGATCTTGTCAATAAGCTTTGTAAGAAGCTGCGATTCTCCCCTGTATGACGTATTAAGTCCCCAGATAGTATTCGATATCGGTTCCTCGCCGAAATTAACTTTCTGGGTATAGGGCCTTTCATTAAGATGCAGTATTGTAGCTCCAATATTAAAATTATCGGAGAACCTGTAATCGAGATGAGTGCCAATGAGGGTCTTGGTCTGGAATCCAAAAAACTGGTTGTTCTCGAGTGAGACCTTGATAGGTGTTTGTGATTCAATAAGGGCTGAGTTTATAATCGTTACTACCCCCATATTATAATCAACCGTGTAATCAGTGTTTTCAGTCAGGGTCACCCCTCCTGCTGTAACGATAATTGATCCGACAGGAATATTTGTTGCATTGAGCCTGATCTCGGAACCCGACTCCGACGTATACTGACCGGTCATTTTGAACTTGTTCCTTTCGGCCATCTGCCTGGCAATGGTCTGGGTTGAATCGTAAAGTTCCTGAAACACATATTTATCCGCAATAGTCTTGTCACCAATCTGGCTCCTCAGATAGCTGCCGAAAGGTTCAGTTACAGGAAAAATTACCTTGCCCCTGCTCATCATTATGGTAACTCCGTCAATAAAGTCAAAAAAACCGTCTGACATACGATCCTGCTGTGAATTAAGATTATCCAGTCCAAGCACCTGCAGGAGTATCTTGTTTGCAGTCTTACCTTCAGGCAGATAATTGATGGAATTTCCGGTTTTGTCGTCCTCGTAAAGAATATTTAGCTGAAAATTGCCGCTTTCAAGTCTTCCGGAACCTAGTGAATAAATGTTTTTCATCATAAGGTTCCACGTCGGATATTTAGGACTGAGAGTTGTTCCCTTAATAAGCTTAAGGATCAGTGTCTGGGGAGCCATAACTCCATCAGTGGAGAATTCTCCCACTTTGTAAACCTGCCCGTTCAGTGTATATTCATATGCGACAGCCAGCACTTCATCAGTATTCAATGCAGTATTAAGAGAGATATACCCGAGCTGGCTGTTCAGAGTGTATTCCCTGTCATTGAGCTTCCGGGCATTTTCAATTTTCTCAAAATCCCGTCCGATCTGGAACCCGGGGTACAATGAATTGAAGGCAGTTGTGACCTGGTCAACATCCCTCATTGAGGTATAGTTCGTCAGCAGCTGTTCATACAGATGGTTAGCTGCATTGTCAGGAAATCTGACTGCTCCCGGTGATGCCTGGAAAGCAGGGACTTTGTTGTAGATATGGCTGCTGTTTTCAGCCAGGTCGGCAAAAGCGACTATGTTCCTTGTTTCATCATAGCTGCTTGTCTTATTTGTGATCCAGACCTCAATACGGGTGATATTCAATCCGGTGCTGACAGCAGGAAGGTTTTTCAGGGCATCATTGTAAATATCCCTGAAATGATGCGAAAGGAAGAAGTGACGGTTTGCTTCGTAATCATCAGCATAGACTTCAAATTCGCTTATCTGTGCCCCGCCTTTGACTTCGATAGTTGATGTTTCACCTTTCTGCTGCGACAGAACAGTAGTAAGGTTCAATTTCCCGAACTGCATCTCAGTCTTAAGTCCGAACAGGCTGTAGCTCCCTGTAATAAGGGTTCCCGGGAGCGGAAGTGTCACATCTCCTACCTCGACTTTCTTAATAATCTCGTCTTCCTTACCGGCGTACTGAAGCTTGGTCTTGTTCTCAAAATCGAACATTGCATCAGTATTATAATTCACACCGAGCTGCATTTTATCGCCGATCGTACCTGTCACATTCATCTGGATCTTTTCCTTGAAATCGAATGTCGGGATGGTCCTGTAGCTTTTCCGACAGAGTCGGATTCTCAGTACGTGAAATATTGATACCAAAAATCAGTTCTGCCGATCCCTGTGGAACAATATTTATAACATTGCTGCCGAATACTTTATCAAAGGTTGCGCCTCCGATTTCTATCTGTGGAATCAGGTTCGATTTGAAACCTGCTGTTTCACCTGATACCCTTGATTGCCAGTAATCGCGCATCTCCTTGTTGAACTGGTATTTGCGAAATTCCTCAGGTGACATATGCACAGGCGTACGGTAATCAAAAGCTCCGACTTTCTGATAAATCACATATTCATTCTTTTCTGGATCGTAAATAACAGTGGATGTGATATTTGAAGGGTTATTCAGAAATAATGGAGCCTTCTGGGCTGACTCCCATGGATTTCCTGAAACATCTTTAAGTTTTAACGGGGATTTTCTGATTGTATCTCCTGCCGTAGCCGGGACGGGAATCTGACTATTTGCTTCAGTTGAAAAGAGTACAAGAGAAGCGAATAATAGAAAATATGAAAATTTCAGCAGATTTTTATATGATATCCCTGATCCCAAATGAAAATATATGTATTTACAGGCTCTTAAGGGCTTTCTTAATCAGCTCCTCAACAGTCAGATTTTTCTCATCTCTGATTATCCTGTCAAGAACTTTTAAGACAGCACTTTTGCCAAACCCAAGCATCACTAAAGCTGATAACGCCTCTTCACGCTTAGTATTGTCTGTAAATGCAAATATTTCGCCGGTTCCGGATTGTTTTCCAAGTTTGTCTTTCAGGTCAACAATTATCCTCTGAGCAGTCTTTAAACCTATCCCTTTAATACTCTTTAAAGTATTGACATCTGATTCCAGGATAGCTTTCTCAATTTCGTCATGGCTCAGAGAAGAAAGCATCATTCTCGCGGTACTTGCACCAACGCCCGACACAGATATAAGCAACCTGAAAATATCACGTTCCTCCTTATCTGCAAATCCAAAAAGCTGGTGGCTGTCTTCCCTGATGACTTCATGCACGAGTATCTTACATTCCGTTTTACCCTCAAGCCTTGTAAATGTTGAAAGGGATATGCTTACAAAATAACCAATGCCTCCATTTTCAATAACGATAAATGCAGGGGTCAATTCTGCTAATTTCCCTTTTATATAATCGATCATATTTGTTGTTCAGAGTTAAAAATTTCAGGAGGCAGTTCGTCAACCCGGTCTGTATGAATCTCTATATCCTGATGTTTAAGCGGATTGCGTGAGATCTCTGAATACATCTGCCGGTTCCTGAATATATCGCAGGCAAGGTAAATTGCCTGGCGGAATGAGCTTTCCGAAGCTTCTCCTTTTCCGGCTATCTGGAAAGCAGTACCATGAACAGGAGAAGTCCTGATGAATGGCAGTCCTGCCGTAAAATTCACCCCGGTATCGAACGACAAAGCCTTAAAAGGTGCAAGACCCTGGTCGTGATACATTGCAAGTATCCCGTCAAATTTGGTAAATGATCCTGCCCCGAAAAATCCGTCAGCCGGGAAAGGACCAAAAATCAGCATGTTTTCCTTCAGTGCCTGTTGTATTGCCGGAGTAATCACTTCAGCCTCTTCCTTCCCCAGCAGTGAGTTATCCCCTGCATGAGGATTAAGTCCAAGAACTGCAATCCTCGGCCGGCGTATCCCGAAATCAAGTATAAGGGATTGATTCATCAGCCTGAATTTTCTGAGAAGAAGATCTACTGTTATCAGATCCGGAACTTCTCTTAATGGCACATGACCAGTTGCAACTCCTATCTTGACGCTTTCACTTATCATGAACATAAGAACATCGTCGGCTCCTGCTACAGACTTAAGATATTCCGTATGCCCGCTGAACTGAAATTTATCCGACTGAATATTCTTCTTGTCAATTGGCGCTGTAATCAGCACATCTATTTTACCGCTTTTCAGGTCGGCGACAGCTTTTTCAAGTGAGGCAAAGGCTGCTTCACCTCCCTGAGTTGTCGATTTTCCCAATTCAACCCTGATATTGTCATCAAGACAATTTATAAGGTTTGCCTTTTTATGATTTGCTTCTTCAGCCGAACGTATATTATTAAAACTGAAATTATTAATATTCAACGCCTTACGATGATAAGCAGCCACTTTAGGCGAGCCATAAACCACCGGAACACAGATATCGTTAATTTCACTGTCCATGAGGGCTTTTATGATAACCTCATATCCAATGCCATTGATATCACCTTGTGAGATTCCTGCAATTATTGTTTTCTTCTCCATAATAATGTCATTACTTAACCATTAGATCTGCTGCATACTTTTTCAGAAATGTCGAAAGCAGTCTTACTCCGGAGCCCGGTCCATCCTTTAGCCTGTAGAAATCATCCTTTTTCAGTGATCCGGTTCCCGCTATATCCATGTGAATCATAGGATATTCAGCAAAATTCTCAAGGAATTTGCCTGCGGTTATAGCACCGGCTTCCCTTCCTCCAGTGTTTTTAATATCAGCTATATCAGATTTTATCAGTTCCCCGTACTCTTCCCAGAATGGCAGTTCGGCTGTCCTTTCATAAACTTCGTTGCCGCACTCCTCAAGCAGTTTGAAATACTTCCTGTCAGCATTGCCCATGACTGCAATAGCCTGAATGCCAAAGGTCATGGCAGCTGAACCTGTAAGTGTCGCAATATCAATAATAAGCTCGGGCTTGAATTTTGATGCATAGCTGATCGCATCGGCCAGTATCAGTCTTCCCTCGGCATCGGTATTACCGACTTCAACATTCATTTTGTTGTACATTGTAATAATATCCCCCTGGGTGTAGGCATTTCCTCCCGGACGGTTATCCGTGGCAGGGATAAGGCCGATGACATGAAGCGGGATCCCGGTTCTGGCAATTGTGTAGAGTACGCCTGTAACTGCTGCCGCACCAGCCATATCAGCTTTCATATTATCCATATAATCGCCTGTCTTGATATTCAGTCCGCCGGTATCATAAACAATACCTTTACCAACCAGAACAAGCGGATTCGCGTTAAGAGCCTTTTCCGGTTTCCACTCCAGAATGCAGAACACCGGAGGATCGACACTTCCTTTATTGACTGCCAGCAATCCGCCCATCTTAAGGGCGTCGATCTTTCCCTTATTAAGGACTTCAACCTTAAATCCTGCAGTATTGCCGATTTTTTTTATCTCTTCAGCCAGTGCAGGAGCATTGAGATGGTTAACAGGCTCATTGATAAGATCACGTATGAGATAAACCGAATCAGTAAGGTCGATCAGCCATTTAAGATCTTCATCATCAGGTCCTTCGTATAACAGAAGTTTTGAAGGGTAATTCTTTTTCTCCCAGCTTTCTTTTTTTGTTTTGTATTTATCGAAAGAATAAAAGCTGAGCAACAATCCTTCGGTAAAAGCCTCAAGAGCTCCCTTAAAAGCCTTGTATGAAGCAATTACAAGCTCAGAGTGATTATTTGATCTGATCACTTTCCTGAGATTGAATGCAGTCTTTCTCAGCTCCTCCTTTATCTTGAATTCGGAACCGGATTCATTTATCCTGATAATGTAAGTGCTTTTGTAGTATGAATTGATAATTGCATACTCCTCCTTTGCCATCACCTGTTTTAATGCAAATTCCTTTTCCGATTTGGTAAGCTTCAGCCATTCAGGTATTTCATCCTTGCCAAGAATACATATAACAGACTGATCAGGAAGATATTTGTGATATTTTATGTAGTTCGGGTTTCATTGATTAGATCTAAATTTTTTAAGGATGTAAAGTTAATTAAATTATTGATTGTTTAGTTTCTAAAGAGTTACCTTTGTTCTACGATTTAGCCCCCAATCCCCCCTAAAGGGGGGCTATAGCAAGGTCCTCGCTAAACGGAGTTATAGGTAATAAATATGGCTGTAAAGTCCCCACTTGGGGGATTGTAGGGGTTAAATAATTTATGTTCACTAATTTAAAAGTATGGAATTGAAAAACCTATATAAAAAAGCCCTCGATCTGATCCCTCTTACAGCTGAAGAGGGAACTGCACTTTATCATGAAGCCCCTCTTGAAGAGCTGATGTTTATAGGTGATAAACTCAGGCAGATTCATATACCCGGCAACAATGCCGGCTGGATGATCGACAGAAATGTAAACATCACCAATGTCTGTTTTTCCCAGTGCAAATTCTGTAATTTCTGCCGCAGGAAGGATTCTCCTGATGCATATGTTACATCCATCGACGATTATATTAAAAAGATAGATGAGCTCATTGCTCTCGGAGGCGATCAGCTTCTGCTTCAGGGGGGTATGAATCCCGACCTCGGACTTGAATTTTATACTGATCTTTTCAAGAAAGCTTAAGGAGATTATATCCTGCAATAAAGCTACATGCCCTGGGTCCGCCCGAGGTTGTCTATCTTGCAAAAAAAGAGAGACTGCCATACGCTGAAGTACTCAGGAGACTTATAGATGCAGGTCTTGACAGTTTTCCCGGCGCCGGTGCTGAAATCCTTGTCTGACAGGGTCAGACAGATAGTTTCACCAGCCAAAGCTACTGCCGGGGAATGGCTGGATGTGATGAGAGAGGCTCACCGTCTGAATCTGCCAACTTCGGCTACCATGATGTACGGACATCTTGAAACAGTTGCAGAAAGGATTGAGCACCTTATCAGGATCAGGGAGCTGCAGGATGAAAAACCGGAAGGCAATTACGGATTTATAACATTTATTCCATGGCCCTTCCAGGATGAAGGAACCGTGCTTTCAAAAAAACACGGAATTAAAAGCAGGTATAACGGGCCCGATTATATCCGCCTGATTGCAATCAGCAGGATAATGCTGAATAATATCACTAACCTTCAGTCCTCACTGCTAACGGTGGGAAAAGAGGTTGCAATGCTGTCACTGCATGCAGGAGCAAATGATCTCGGATCGATAATGATAGAGGAGAATGTTGTGAGTGCAGCAGGATCAAATAACCGCTTTGATGCAGATGAGATTCAGGAGATAATAAGGGAAGCCGGATTTAATCCGGTAAGAAGAAATCAGAAATATGAATCCTTTTACTCTTAACCGATACAAAAGTCAGTTAACACGGAGTTCGCATGGAGTTAAACCTTGCAGGGGTTGGCAGGTAATAAAAAAGGGCTGATTTACCAGCCCTTTTAATTTATTATCAGGTAATTACAAAATCTCCTATTTGAAAGTTTCCTTGTTTTCAGTTTCACCATCAACCTTTGATGCTTTCTTGAATTCCTTCATGCCCTGGCCTATGCCTTTCATCAATTCAGGAATTTTACGACCCCCGAATAAGAGCACAACAACAAGCAAAATAAGAATTATCTCAGTTACTCCAATCTTTCCCATCTCTTTAAGTTTTTGAATTTATGCAAAGTTATAAATACTTTGGTTATTTGCAATAACAGAAAAATATTCATGTCAGAAGTCCGAAGACGAAGACGAAGAAACACTTCTGTCTTCCGCCTTCTATCTTCAGTCTTATTTCCTAATAAGCCTGATGATATCGTTCCCGTTTGCAAGAATCAGGAGTGCAAAGAGAATGACCATTCCAGTAATCTGTGCATATTCAAGGAACTTGTCACTTGGTTTCCTTCCCGTAATCACTTCATAAAGTAAGAACATAACATGTCCGCCGTCGAGTGCCGGTATCGGAAGAATATTCATCACAGCCAGGATGATTGACAGCAGAGCAGTCAGGTTCCAGAAAGACTGCCAGTCCCATACGCCCGGGAATATGCTTCCGATTGTTATGAAACCGCCCAGTGATTCATAAGCTTTGGTATGTCTTGAAAAGATCACCTTGAACTGCTTGAGATAATCTCCTATCGTTTTGAATCCTTTACTGATTCCGGCGGGAATTGATGCAAGAAATCCATATTTTATGGTTTTCAGATCAAACATCTGGTCATATGTCCTGGAGCTTCCTATTCCGAGCAAGCCTTCCGCTGTAGGCACAACAGGGATATCAATCTGTTCCCCTTTTCGCAGAATATTTACAACTATCGACCTGGTCCTGTTATCTGAAATATATTTCTGAAATTCATCAAACCATTCGAAATTATTTCCGTCGATACCCATGAGTTCATCGCCGGCAAGCAATCCTGCTGCCTTTCCGGGAGATTTTTTTCCAAAAGCCGAAATAACATACGGTCTGAATGGCGTTCTGGGCTCTATCTTTCCGTTTCCCTTAAGCATCTTGGCTATAAACTCGACCGGGATTTCAATATTCAGCAATTTCTCCGTTCCTGTCAACCTGAATTGTTTTCCTGTCATTCAGAACTATATCGGATGTGATCTGGGAAAAGTTCTCGATTTTCTGATTATCGATCGAAATGATTTTATCCCCGTTTCTGAGGCCTATTGAGTAACCGGCCGAATCGGTAACGATACCATATTTTACATTGGCCGTAGGAAGATAAGTCTCACCCCATGCATAAAGCACACAAACATAGATCAGCAATGCAGAAATAAAGTTAAATATTACTCCGGCAGTCATAATCATTAGTCTCTGCCCGGCTGTCTTGGATCTGAATTCATATGGTTGGGGAGGCTGTTTCATCTGTTCCTTGTCCATCGATTCATCTATCATCCCTGAGATCTTTACATAACCGCCCAGTGGGATCCAGCCGATCCCGTATTCTGTTTCACCTATTTTACGTTTGAAAAGTGCGAACCAGGCATCGAAAAAGAGATAGAATTTTTCAACTCTTGTTTTAAAAAGCTTGGCAAAAATAAAATGACCAAATTCGTGGATGATCACTATGATTGAAAGACTCAGGAGAAACTGAAGTATCTTTATCAGTATTGTCATGATTTTTTACAAAGTTCGTTAATATAGTTCTGTGCAACTGTTCTTGCCCTTGTATTGGATGTTTCAAGGAAACCAAGGCCCGGAGATGCAAAATATTCAGTTTTTTCCATAGTGAATTCAACAACATCCGACATCTGCAGAAAGCCAATCTTTGCCTGAAAGAAATGCACTCACTGCGACTTCATTGGCAGCATTCATTATGCAGGGCATATTACCTCCCTGTCTGAGTGCGTGATAAGCCAGGGCAAGGTTACGGAACCGTAGAAGGATCCGGTTCAGCAAAATTGAGTGCCGGATAAAGGCTCAGATCAAGCTTTGGAAGATCCGATGAATACCTGTCGGGATAGCTTAATGCATACAATATCGGTACCCTCATATCAGGCACGCCCAGCTGTGCCTTTACCGATCCGTCAGCAAAATGGACCAGTGAATGAACTATCGATTGTGGATGTATGATAACTTTTATCTGTTCAGGAGTCAGGTCAAAGAGCCATTTAGCCTCAATAACTTCAAGCCCTTTATTCATCAGCGAAGCAGAATCGATTGTAACTTTATTCCCCATTTCCCAGTTTGGATGTTTAAGGGCTTCATGCGGTTTTACATTCTTCAGCATCTCTTCCGTAAAATTCAGAAAAGGGCCTCCCGAAGCAGTCAGAGTGATCTTTTCGATGGGATTCCCCGATTCACCGGCAAGGCATTGAAAAATTGCAGAATGTTCAGAGTCGACAGGGATTATTTTACTGCCTGATTCCTTAACCAGCTTTTTTATTATTTCGCCGGCAACCACAAGAGTTTCCTTATTTGCCAGGGCAATCTTTTTGCCGGCCCTGATGGCTGAAATGGTGGGTTTCAGACCGGAATAGCCTACCATGGCAGCAACCACCATGTCGATGTTTGAACCTCTTACGACCTGTTCAATAGCGTCATCTCCGGCAAACACTTTTACAGGAATATCCCTGACAGCTTCCTTAAGCTGGTGATAATGAATGGAATTCCCTATAACCACTGAATCAGGGAGAAACTTAGCTGCCTGCTGGGCCAGAAGCCTGATATTATTCCCGGCTGTGAGCACTTCAACCTTAAACTCTCCGGGAAACCTTGAAATGACATCAAGGGTCTGAGTGCCTATTGATCCGGTTGATCCCAACAAAGCAATTCTTTTTGGCATAGGGCACTACCAGTTTTAGAAAATTATATGTTTTTCAGGATCAAGAGGGCTGCCCTTGTACCAGATTTCAAAATGGAGATGAGGGCCTGAAGTATAAAGTTCGCCTGAATCGCCCACTATCGCAATTGATTCCCCTGTCCGTACCAGATCTCCTGTCTCCTTAAGCAGTGAAGCATTATGTTTGTATACTGAAACAATATTGTTTGAATGCTGGACCTCAATGACAAATCCGGTCTCCATTGTCCATCCGGTAAAAATGACGGTTCCGTCGAGTGCCGCATCAACAGGCGATTTAGGTTTTGTAACTATATCTGTGCCAAAATGTTTTGAACGTGGATCGAATTTCCCTGACACAATACCTTTCACCGGAGGGAAAAAATGAAGGCCTGCCAGACTGGTAACCGATTCAGTTGCTGCAGGACCGAGAGTAAGGTTATACCTGTCATCTCTTTCAATCTGTGCTCTCAGGGCAGAGTCTTCGGGGGAGGTGCGGAAGGTGATAGTGTTATAGTTTCGTGTTGTATCCCTTAGAGTTAAAGAACTCACAGGCTGGTTACCTGCTATGATTGCATTAAGATTTTCGAAATATTTGTCTCGCAGAGCGAGCTCTTTTTCGAGAGAGTCAAGACGGATAGCGCTTACAAGAATGTTTCGCCGCATTGTAACATCCGGATAACCAGGAATAAATTCCCTGAGGTTTGTAAATGCAATAAGAGCAGTTGTTGTGCCGATGATGAAAAATACGAGAAATGTAATAAGCAGGAAAGCATTATACTGGGTCAGTCTGATCCTCCATACCTCCTGAAAAGTTGTATCGTTGGTTACTGAAAACCTGTATTTATCGCGCCAGCTGCGTTTTTTCTTTTCGATTCTTGGGCATAATCCGTTACATGATTGGCGTGCAAAGATAATAAACCTTAAACAACCTTTACCGGTTTATCCTCACTTTGCCACAGACCGTGCTTTGAGCAGACCGACATTGCCGACAGGTTCATTGATACATCGGGAGCCACAATATAGAAATCTATTTCGACATGTGAAGGAAGATTACCATATACCCCTGGAGTATAGCGGGCTTCAGCAAGAAGAGTTTCGCGGTTCCATAGCTGGATCATACTTATAGAATGATCATATTCATCGGGATGAGGATACTCTTCACCAAGCCTTACTTTAACAGCAAATTTTTCTCCTCTGTTAACCTGATCGGGACAAATCACATGAGGCATATGGCGGTCGAGGTAGTCGCGCTTTATTTCTTTCTCCTCATTTTCAATATCAGTGGCTTTAAATACTCTTGGCATGGTGTTTTGTATTAAAATGATATTTAGTAATTAATGTTCCAGTAAATAAGTCAGTAAGACCGGAGACAGAAGACCGAAGTAAATTCCCCCTTTGAAGGCCTGCCTGCCGGTAGGCAGCGGGCAGTGGGATGTTTCATTCAGTCTTCTGTCTTCCGTCTTCCAGCTTTGAACTTCCTGCAAACTTACTAATTATTTTGAAATTTGTTTTGTCAATTGCAATCAATATGTTACATTTGCAGCCACAATATTGCGGGGTGGAGCAGTGGTAGCTCGTTGGGCTCATAACCCAAAGGTCGGAGGTTCGAATCCTCCCTCCGCTACAAGTTAAAATCCCTGGCGCGAAAGCGCCGGGGATTTTTGTTTTCAGACCGAGCTGTGCTTGCACATGTGAGGGCTGAAAACAAAAAGACCCGACAGACGCTGAAAGCAGCTGCAGGGATTTTGACTTGGGCTGTTACTCAATCAAAGAGGAAAAAGCCGAGTGAAATGAGGCTTAATCCTCTCTTTTTTTACCTCTCCCCTTCATCCTCCCGAGACTTCGTTCGGGACAGGCTCTCCCCCGGGAGGGAGGGGGAGAATATTTAAATAAGTTGTACTGCGTGACAAGGCTTTTTCTTTGTTAAGCACTCCAAAGAGGATCATGAAATAATCCTCCCAAAACCCGCCAACCGGCTGATCGCATGGCTTTTCCTTCGCTCTGTTACCTACGGGGTCAGTATATCAAACTACCGGTTTCCTCCAAAAAAGAAATGGTCATCTGCCTGGCTCTTGCATTTATACTTATATTCAATTTTTCGTAAATTTGACATTCTGATTCTTCTAACCTAAAAATTCAGAGCATGAAATCTGACAGACGCAAATTTATATTGCAATCCTTTGCTTCAGCTACAGGAATAGCAGCTACTTCCATGTTGCCTTCCGATCTGTTTGGCTTGGACCTCCATGGAACTTTACATCCTGAAGAAATTATATTGAAACCTGAAAAACGATCCATGCCCAAAGAATCAATCAGGTTCTCCGTAATAGGCATTAATCATGGGCATATTTACAGCATGATAGACGCGCTTATCACCGGTGGTGGGGAAATGGTCTCAGTATATGCCAGGGAGCCCGAATTGCAGCAGAGTTTCACCAAACGCTACCCCGGGATTAAAGTAGCTAAAAGCGAAGAAGAAATTCTCGAAGATAAGTCCATTCAGCTGGTAGCCAGTGCTTCAATTCCGGTTGACAGGGCACCTCTTGGAATACGGGTTATGCTGTCTGGAAAGGATTTTATGGCCGATAAGCCTGGCATTCTCACTTTCGCACAATTTAACGAGGTAAAAAAAGTACAGAAGCAGACAAAGCGTATATATTCAATCATGTATAGCGAACGACTTGGAAATCCTGCCTCTGTCAAAGCGGGAGAACTGATAAAGTCAGGGGCTATAGGAAAAGTGGTCCAGACAATAGGTCTGGGTCCCCACAGAATGACTCCTGCTACGCGTCCCGACTGGTTTTTTGATCCCGACAAGGCAGGAGGGGTCTTGTGCGATATTGGCTCACATCAGTGTGACCAGTTCCTTTTTTACACCAATTCCCGACAGGCAGAAGTCAGCTATTCTCAAATAGGAAATTTCAACACCACTAAATATCCCAATTACCAGGATTTTGGTGATATGCTCGTACGCAGTTCTGGCGCCACAGGCTACATCCGTATCGATTGGTTCACCCCCGATGGCCTCGCCACGTGGGGAGACGGACGAATCTTCATTCTGGGAACGGATGGTTACATTGAAATGCGAAAGTACATTGATATTGCCGGTCGTAAAGGGGGAAATCACTTGTTTCTTGTTAACCACAAAGAAACAAAGTATTACGATTGCTCCAATGTGTATATGCCCTATGGAGAACAACTTGTCAGCGATGTGGTTAATCGCACCGAAACTGCCATGACGCAGGATCATTGTTTCCTTGCTACGGAACTGGCTTTGACAGCACAAAAAAAAGCTTATAAACTGAATGGTTGATCCTGGCTGAAATAATCCTTTCGAAGAGGGGGAAGTACAACTACCGAGTGGTTATAACCATGCCTGGTGCAATAACCTGGGAGAATATATTATGACTGACAATCCCAATTATAATCCAAACACGGAATCAAATCTAACATGGAAACCTATTGAACATAAGTAATCGGGTATTTTATCATATCTCCGATTAAGCTTTGGCTAGATATTTCAAACTCCTTGTCTACAAAGAAAAAGCATCCAAAAAGGTACAGTGGTTTCAGTTGCGTGGATATTTAAACTTCTCCTGGCATATTAAAGGGCTTTCTCCCTCCTTCAGGACGCGACAAATAAGCATTGGCTTCCTTATCACCGATAAATTTCTCAGTTTTAGTGTCGAATTCCAGCTTTCTGCCAGTGCGGTATGCTATATTTCCAAGATGCATCATTGCTGTTGACATATGGCCGCTTTCGATTTCAGCTACCAGATTTTCTCTCTTATGGTCAATTACACAATCGACAAAATTCTGGAAATGATAATCAATTCCGGATTTGGTTATTTCGTCCCATCCTGGATTCGGTTCAAGGTCAGCATTGGTCACCTGCATTGAAGGTTTTGCAGTTCTGTCCTGAGGTGCTCCGGATGCAAATGCAGCGGTACCCGTTTGTCCTCCTGCCGTTGCTGGCCCCCTTCCCCCTTGAAATACCTGGAAAGCTCCACCCTGGATGATTGCATAACCCTTGGTACCGAGCCAGAGGTGGCTGTATGGGTCACTTGGAGTAGGAAGGCTTCTGACTTCCAGTTCCATAACAGATCCATTTGAGTATTCAAATGCTGCAACCTGAAGATTGGGGACCTCCTGATCTGAGGTTTCTTTAAATGCATAGAAGCCACCGCAGCATGAAATTTTCCTCGGGTGTTCATTGATATTCATACCAAGCCTTATTATGTCCATCACATGAATACCATTGTTACCGAATTCACTCGTACTTGTATCCCAATACCAGTGCCAGTTGTAAAGGAAATGATTTTCGTTGAACGGGATCATCGGTGCCGGTCCTCTGAAGAGATCCCAGTTAACTCCCTGCGGAACAGCGGTGTCTGGTTTTTTACCAATATCCTCGCGGCTGCGGTAAACTGTTCCGCGCCCCATGTAAACATCCCCGATGACTCCTTCTTTAAGCAGTTGTATTGCTTTCAGTGAAAGCCTGTTAGATCTGCGCTGGGTTCCGGCCTGAACGATTCTGTCATATTTTCTTGCAGCAAGAATCATTTTCCTTCCTTCGTCAACATTATATGATATTGGCTTTTCAACATACACATCCTTGCCGGCCTGGCAGGCGTTGACTGCCATTAAAGCATGCCAGTAGCCGGGTGTGGCTATTGAAATGATATCCAGATCCTTGTCTTCCAGCATCTTGCGATAATCGATGAAGGTCCTGGGCTTTTCACCGCCGAGACCTTCTATATCTGAGATTGCTTTTGGTAAAAGATAATCAACACAGTCGCATATAGCTGCAACTCTTGTCTCTTTTATCTTTGTAAAATTGGCCGTGTGCCCGCTTCCATTATACAATCCTCCGCGGTCATGTATTCCGATAACCCCGACATTAAGCCTGTCGCTCGGTTTTACCTGCTGGAATCCTTTTATGTATGCTGGTGCAACTGCAATACCGGCGGTAGCCAGTACCGACTTTTTCATGAAAGAACGTCTGTTTTCACTCATTTTTTTAAATATTTAATTCGGTTTAAGGGTTTTATGATTCAAGAATATTTCTAAGAAAATTGATAGTTCTTATTTGAGTAAAACGTCTTTTAATCATGGGTTATATCATAAAGATAATCAATGTATCTCTTTTATTCAGACAGTTGAAATATTTTAAGAAATTTTAACTTATTTTCAGACTTTATCTGCCATCTAAACAACTCCCTCCATATCTCTTAATAATTGAAGGTTAGATATTTCAAACCTTTTTTTCAACACGTACTCACCCCACTGCTCTGTTTTCTTAACCCTAGCCCCAAACCTTCACCTTTGTAAAGCTTTGTAAAGAGGGAGAAATCCAAACATTTATTAATTGAAAACGCGAAGCGATGCCAGGCTTTTTCTCCTGACGCTTTGGTCGGAATCGTCGCTCTGCTCCGATTTGTTAATATCCCGGAACTGATCCAGCCAAACCGCTGACGGACGGAAAAGCTTAATCGGATGCCTGAAGGTCAAAGGAGAAGCTAACCGATATCGGGCCATCAACTACGACATCGTATGGAGCTCCCATAGAGCCAGGTTCCCGATAATGTCCAATAATATGAAAAGCGGCCTGGAACTTATTTTTTATAAAATAACCTGCATAAATCAGGGTATTTTGATTGACTCCCGGGCCATAAAGATCATACCCCTGATGGTCTCTCATTTGATCAATAACGTTAGAGTGGTCCGTTAAATTCCCATTGTCATCCAGTTCAAGCCAGGTTTTTGGCCAGCAAAACGTTAGCAGGCCACCTGGTGTCATTTTACCTTTAAAAGATATTTTCCTGAAAAGAGTTTGAGTACCATCGTCATTATCAAAAGATTCCGTCGTATTAAGCACGAAATTTTGTTTATTTCGTTTATCGGGGAAAATCAATTCTGCTGTACATAGAAGATACCACTCCCTGCCATCCGTAATTACCCTATGTTCTTTTATTGCATAAATATCGAAGCGCGAATAACCCCACAAGGATGATGGGGCCTTCATTAATAGGCAGTCATTTGAGACCTTTTTCATTAAGATTTCCATTGAAGCTATCAGGTACCACGTCCTGCTTGGTACAGCCAATTATAAAAAACAGAAGCAGCGAAAGGACTCTTATTAAAAACCTGTACTCCTGGGAGAAATGATTAAGTGTCTTCATAACGTCTAGGTTTAATTAATTGATTTTAAACCAAAATTATGGTCTTTCCAAGCTTTTGTATTGTAAATTTGCGACATTCACTCAACCTTTCCAAAGGTAAAATACTATGCAGTTTTTACAAATAATCTATTATGCATTGCCTCTATTGATGTTTTTGTTCCCTGAAGATACCCTGGAGAGATTCCTGTCATCTGCTTAATATCTTTTATAAAATGAGACTGATCATAATAACCGCTTAAATAACTGATGCCGGTCAGGTTACAGTCCGGGTTGTCAGTAAACTGGAGGGGGTGTTGGCCTTGCAGCCATTTATTTGATTTGGATTGCTGTAGTCGCTCTTTTGTACCCTGTTTGCAGATGGTATGGAGATTACAAGGCAGCGCATGCCAAGAATATAATTCTTAGGTTTATTTGATCCCATATTAGATGGATTTCATCACTTAATTCCCCATCTTGTTCCTCGCACTCTAAATCGTACCAGGATGCATTAAGAGTTTAATATAAAATAGACTTATAAGTCTTGTATTATTTCTATCTTTATTTTAAAAAAAGAAATGACAATTGCTGAACTTGAAAAAACAATCCGTTCGCTGAACTGAATTTATACCAGAACATCTATGAAGACACAAAATCAGAGACAGGCGTACGGCGAAACCCTTCTTGACCTGGAAGTTCAAGACAAAATCCATGCTGGTTGTGATGGAATCAAGCGCAGCCCGAAAGCCTGGCGAACCTCTGCCGCAGCCAGGACAACAGGCACCTGCTACAGGCAGACAGATTACCCCTTGTGCTCAACATGCTGGAGGAGAACGTCCCCCGATGCCATTTACATTCAAAACCTTTCAGTAAATCATGCTCAATGATCTTATTCCACTCATTGATGGGAATTTCAGGACATTAACTAATGGACAGAACCGCGCAATGGCCGGACTTTCAATGGGTGAAATTGTTTATGGGTTTCCGATCACCAATTTGTTAGGTTATTGTGATAGTTAAAAGCTAAGTTGCTATGAATCTCATAAGTAACATTCGAATCAATCCAAATAAAGTGACTTTATATGGATTGATTTTATTATTTCTGATGTTTTCTCCCAGGTTTCTCAGCGCTCAGGAAATTCAGAAGTGCAGGGTAATTATTCTGACGGATGTTGAAAATGAACCTGACGATTCTGAATCTCTGGTCCGATTGCTTTTATATTCAAATCTGATCGATATAAAAGGAATAATTGCAACTACCTCAGTTCACATGAAGAAAGAGGTACATCCCGAAACAATCCAAAGAGCCATTTATGCCTATGGTAAGGTTAGGGAGAACCTTTTAAGGCATGAACCGGGATTCCCGGAAGCTATTTCACTATTACAGCTTGTAAAGCATGGTTTGCCGGAATATGGAATGGGCGGCATTGGAGACAGGAAAAGACTCACAGGGATCAGACTGGATTATTAAAATCCTTGACGAAAACGATCCCCGCCCGTTATGGATTTGTGTTTGGGGTGGTCCAAATACCCTTGCCCAGGCATTGTACAAAATCCGGCAGACAAAATCGGAAGCTGATGCTAAAAGACTGATAAAAAAATTGCATGTCTATACTATCTCAGATCAGGACGACAGCGGCATCTGGATGCGGAAAAACTTTCCTGACCTGTTCTATATCGTCTCTCCCGGAGGCTATAGTAGCTCTACATGGACTGCAATAAATCTTGCAGTCCCCGGGCTGAACAATGAAACGATAAGCAATAAATGGCTGGCACAAAACATTCAACAGGGACATGGTCCGCTTGGAGCCGTCTATCCTGATGTAGCCTACGGAATGGAGGGAGACACACCTACATTCCTTTCGCTAATTCCCAATGGACTGAATAATTACGAACACCCTGACTGGGGTGGCTGGGGTGGTCGTTATGAATTATACCAGCCTGAGTATTCGACTCTGGATACCAAAGGATTTACAGGTGGTGTGCCTGTAGAGCCTGAACCACGGGCAATCTGGACCAACGTAAACGACAGATTTATTCCTTATGTATATAATGAATACGGAAAGGCGATAAGAAGGGATACAGTTGTTTTCAATAATAACCAGGCTACCCTGTTCCGCTGGAGGAACGATTTTCAGAATGACTTTGCAGCAAGAATGGACTGGTGCACCAAATCTTACGAGGAAGCTAATCATCCTCCTGTTCCTGCGCTAGGGCATCCAGACCAGATCACCGTAAAATCAGGCGAAGGCTTCATACTTGATGCCAGTGGCACATCAGATCCTGACGGGGATAATCTTAGCTACTTCTGGTTTCAGTATACTGAGGTTGGCTCATATAAAAAACCTATTCGATTTGATCAGGCTGAAGACCTTTACAGGATCCCATATATTAAGGCTCCTGTGGTCGACAAACCAGAAACAGCTCATTTCATCCTTAAAGTAACTGACAAGGGAAATCCTCCCCTGACAAGATATAAAAGGGTAATAGTGAATATTTTACCTTAATTATCATTGCAATAATTTGTTAACAGTTTAAATATTAACCTTAAAGGAAATATTAAAATGAAAAAAACATTATTCGCCATTTTGCTGATGGTCACATCCGTCAGCGGAGTCTGTTTTGCACAATCGGGACAGGCTTCGAACGTTTTTAACACTGATACAGCCCACACTTCACCTTACAATCTCTACGGAGTAAAGTATCCCCGTATTGAAGCTGATTCCAGAGTTACTTTCCGCTTCAATGCTCCCAATGCCCAGAAGGTGCAGGTTTCCATCGTCAACGTTCCCTTTGATATGGTAAAAGGACCTGACGGTGTGTGGACCTACACCAGTGAACCACAGGATAAAGGCTATCACAACTACTGGATGATTGTTGATGGGGCTATTGTCGTCGACCCGGCTAACAATGCATTTATTGGCTATAGCCATATGTGCAATGGTTTTGAAATTCCTGATCCGGATGGTGGGTTTTATGAGTTAAAAGACGTGCCTCATGGCAATGTCCTGATAAATAATTACTATTCTAAGGTGGCTAAATCCTGGCGGCATATCTTCGTTTATACGCCTCCGGATTATGAGAAAAACATCAAAAACCGTTACCCGGTGCTTTACCTTCAGCATGGTGGCGGTGAGGATGAAAGAGTGTGGATTGAAATGGGACGCACCAATTTAATACTTGACAACCTTATTGCAGAAGGAAAAATCAAACCATTTATTGTTGTTATGGAGACCAGCGCTGTTGGTCCTCAATTTCCGATGGGTCCGCGTCCTGCTGCTCCCGCTCCAGGTGCTGCAGCACCTGGAGCTCAGCAGCCGGGAGCACCGGCCCCGGTGCACCCGGAGCCAGTGCCCAGGCTGCAAGCGCCCGTCCCCGTTTCTCTTTTGACACATATGCAGACCTTATGATTAACGATATGATCCCCTGGGTTGATAAAAACTTCCGTACCCTGCCCGATCAGGCACATCGCGCCATGTCAGGCTTGTCGATGGGTGCTATGTGCACCAGGTCGGTCACACTGGCTCACCTCGATATGTTCGCATATATCGGCCTTTTCAGCGGCGGTACAATTGCCCCGGCAGAAATTTCTGACAAATCCAAAGTCAAACTCGTATTTATAAGCTATGGCAGCCGTGAAAAAGGATCTGAAGGTGTCAAGGCTGCAGCAGATGCACTTCAGCAAGCCGGCATAAAGAGTGCTTCCTACATTTCCCCATTAACTGCTCATGAATGGCAGTCATGGAGACGAAGCCTGCGTGAATTTGCACAGCTTTTATTCATTAACTAATAAAGAAAAATTATGAAAAACTATTTAAAAAGTTTCAGTCTTACTAATGACATTATCAGGTTCTCTGTGTGTAGCTCAGACAACCCAGTCAACGATTATCGACGATTTCAAACCTTCGACCAAAAATCAACCTGGACAAGAGTACCCCCAGGTCAATTCACAGGGTTATGCAAGATTCCGCATCACAGCACCCGACGCTAAAAGTGTTGTTGTAAGTCTGGGATTAGGCGGTACAAGAGGAGGAACACCTCTCGCCAAAGACACAGCAGGAGTCTGGGTTGGTACCACAGCAGGTCCACTGGAAGAGGGTTTCCACTATTACCACCTTACAATTGACGGGGGCGTTTTTAATGATCCAGGCACCAACAATTACTACGGTTCAACACGTTGGGAAAGCGGTATTGAAATACCTGCTCACGACCAGGATTTCTATGCATTAAAAGATGTTCCTCATGGTAAAGTTGAGCAGATTCTTTTCCCTTCAAAGAGTACAAAAACTGACCGCAGGGCATTTGTATATACTCCGCCCAACTACAACAAAGATCAGAATACCCGTTACCCGGTATTGTATCTGCAGCATGGCTGGGGTGAGGATGAAACAGCATGGAGTAACCAGGGCCACGCCAACCTTATCATGGACAACCTGATTGCTGCAGGCAAAATCAAGCCATTCATTATTGTTATGACCTATGGTATGACTAACGAAGGCTTCAGGCCAGGCGCTATGAGACGCCCTGCCGGCGCTCCAGGTGCTGCTCCTGCTGGTGCTCCAGGTGCTGCACCAGCTCCCGGACAAGCTCCTGCTGCTGCCCCGGGCGCTCGCCCTACCGGTGCTCAGCGTCCTGCTGGTGGAATGCCCGGTATGATGAACAACGGCTTCGAAGCAGTTCTTGTTGATGAACTTATTCCTTATGTTGACGCCAATTTCCGTACACTTGCCGATCAGGTTCACCGTGCTATGGCAGGTCTGTCGATGGGTGGCATGGAAACAAAAACTATCACCCTTGCCCGTCCTGAAGTATTTTCGCATTTCGGACTTTTAAGCGGTGGCACCTATGCACCGGCTGATATCAAGGATAAATCGAAAGTCAAACTTATCTTTTTGAGCTGCGGAAGCTTCGAGAATCCCGATGGTGTAAAAAAAGCAGCAGCTGATCTGAAAGATGCCGGAATTAATGCAGTCTCCTTCGTATCGGAGAATACACGTCATGAATTCCAGACATGGAGAAGAAGCCTTTACCAGATGGCACAGCTTCTGTTTACTGACAAAAAGTAAATAATGGTAGATATTAAAAGAATTTAAAACTCTTAAATGAAATACAGGTATTTATATCTGTTATCGTCGCTCATGATAACAGGTGGAATGTGTTTAGCACAAACTAATCAGTCAAAGGTTGTTGAGGATTTTAAAGTATCATCAACAACCCAGCCGGGCAAACAGTATCCCCAGGTAAACTCCGAAGGTCGTGTCCGGACAAGCATTCTGGCGCCCCAGGCCCTGAAAGTTCAGATAGATATCGGTGCAGTGAAATACGATTTGATTAAGGATGAAAAAGGAGTCTGGACCGGTGAATCTGCGCCTCAGGATGAAGGATTCCATTATTACCAGCTCAATATCGACGGTGCTTCGGTGCCTGATCCAGGAAGTCTTTACTTCTATGGTGCAAGCAGGGCCGGAAGCGGTATTGAGGTTCCGGCTAAAGACCAGGAATTCTATGCCCTGAAAAATATCCCGCACGGACAGGTCAGGGAGAATCTGTATTTCTCTGAGATCACTCAGTCCTGGCGGCGTTGTTTTGTCTATACTCCTCCGGATTATGACAAGAACATCTCTGCCCGTTATCCTGTTCTCTATCTCCAGCACGGTATGGGTGAAGATGAGACAGGATGGTCGGTTCAGGGCAAAGCCAATCTTATCCTTGATAACCTGATAGCCGAGAAAAAGGCTCTTCCGATGATCATTGTGATGGATAAAGGCTATGCAACAAAGCCAAACCAGGCACAGGCGCAGAATCCCGGAGTGCCTCCCAGAGGACCTGGCGGTATTTCAACCTTCGAGGAGGTCCTGATCAATGAAATAATTCCGATGATTGACGCCACATACCGTACCCTTTCCGACCGCGGGCACAGAGCTATGGCAGGCCTATCGATGGGCGCCAACCAGACCATACAGATCACAATGAACAACCTCGACAAGTTCTCATACATAGGGGGTTTCAGCGGTACATCCAATTATCCGAATACTACAGAAATTGACCCAGCAACATTTATGAACGGGAAATTCAAAGACGGAGAGGCGCTGAATAAGCAGATCAAGCTATTCTGGCTTGGCCTGGGGACTAAAGAACCAAACCCGTTCCCCGGCTCTATCGGAGCATTCCGTGCTATGCTGGAAAAAGCAGGTATCAGGTACGTCTACTACGAATCTCAGGGAACTGCGCATGAGTGGCTTACCTGGAGAAGAGACCTGCTTCAGTTCGCTCCCATGCTTTTTAAAAAGTAATTTTCACTTTATTGACAAGAAAATCTGAAGTTACCATGAAAAAATCATTTGCAGTTATAAGTACTTTATGTGTTTTCAGCTTATATGCGAATTCACAGAATATTGAAAAGCATGCGCCGCTGGGCTTTGACTCACTCCGGACCGGTATTGCGCATGGGAAAATTGATACAATCACTTATGCATCAAAGACTGTAGGGGCAAACCGCAGGGCTTTGATCTATACACCGCCGGCTTATTCAAAAAGCAAGAAATATCCGGTTCTTTATCTCTTGCATGGTATTGGTGGAGATGAAAAGGAATGGCTTAAAGGAGGCCAGCCGCAGGTCATCCTGGATAATCTTTATGCCGATAAGAAGATTGAACCGATGATAGTAGTAATGCCTAATGGCAGGGCAATGAAGGATGACCGTGTGGGAAAGAATATGATGGCACCTGACAAGGTACAGGCATTTGCTACTTTCGAGAAAGATCTTCTAAACGATCTCATCCCCTTTATTGAAAAGAAATATCCCGTAATTAAAGACCGTGAACACCGTGCTATTGCAGGTCTGTCAATGGGTGGTGGACAATCGCTTGAATTTCGGACTTGGCAATCTCGACAGGTTTGCCTGGGTTGGTGGATTTTCATCAGCTCCGAATACCAAACCTCCTGAACAGCTGGTGCCAAATCCTGATGAAGACCAGGAAGAAGCTGAAACTGCTATGGATTTCATGCGGCGATGCCGATGGACTCATTACCTACAGCAAGCGCACACACGACTATCTTAATGCCAATAAAGTTCCGCACATCTATTATATTGAACCCGGTGTGCATGACTTTAAAGTCTGGAAAAACAGCCTCTATATGTTCTCACAGCTGATCTTTAAACCTGTAGACATGTCTAAATTCAACAAATACAGCCTGTTAGGAACACCAGCTCCTTTTCAAGTAGAATTTCATGAAGAGTAAAATAATTCACTATGTCGAAAATAGATCTTCCTTTTCTTGTAATATGTTGTATTTTCCTGGCTTGCAGTGAAATTAAGGCACAGGACAAACTTTATCCAAATGAATTCCCCTTAAAGGATGTAACCCTGCTCGACGGTCCGTTTCAAACATGCCCGTGATCTGAATATTCAAACTCTTTTAAAATATGATGTTGATCGTCTACTGGCTCCATTCAGAAAAGAAGCCGGCTTGCCGGAAAAAGCACCCCTTTTCCCAAACTGGCAGGGACTGGATGGTCATGTCGGTGGCCATTACTTATCAGCAATGGCTATGAATTATGCTGCTACCGGTAATGCCGAATGCAAAAAGCGGATGGATTACATGATTGCTGAACTCAAAGCCTGCCAGGATGCAAACGGGATAAATAATGCTGACTGGGGGAAAGGATATCTTGGAGGGATTCCAAACAGCAAAGGCCTCTGGAGTACCCTGAAGAACGGTGATTTCAGAGTATACAGAACAGCATGGGCCCCATGGTACAACATTCATAAGATGTATGCCGGCCTCAGGGATGCATGGGTATATACCGGAAATGAGGAGGCTAAAACCATGTTCCTGAAATTCTGCGACTGGGGAATAGATATCACCTCTGCCCTTTCTGACACACAGATGGAAACAATGCTCGACTCGGAACATGGCGGAATTAATGAAATGTATGCCGATGCATATCAGATTACGGGTAATGAAAAATACCTTGACTGCAGCAAAAAGATTTTCACACAAAATGCTGCTGGATGCAATGTCTTCTGATATAGATAATCTTGACAATAAACACGCGAATACACAGATTCCGAAAGCAATAGGTTTTCAGAGGATAGCAGAACTTTCTCACGATAAAAAGTTTGCCGAGGCAGGCAGCTTTTTCTGGCAAACTGTTACAGAAAACAGGTCGCTGGCATTCGGAGGAAACAGCAGACGGGAATTTTTTCCGGCCCCATCATCTTGTATCGATTTTGTAAATGATATTGAGGGCCCTGAATCGTGCAATTCATACAATATGCTTAAGCTTACCGAGGATCTGTTCAGATCTGACCCTTCGGCTAAATATGCTGATTACTATGAAAGGACACTTTATAACCATATCCTGTCAACCCAGCATCCTGAACATGGTGGGTATGTATATTTTACTCCGGCCCGCCCCCGTCATTACAGGGTTTATTCAGCCCCGAATGAAGCAATGTGGTGCTGTGTGGGAACCGGCATGGAAAATCATGGAAAATACAATCAGTTTATTTACACACACAATGGAGATTCTTTGTATTTAAACCTCTTCATTGCATCAGAACTGAACTGGAAGGAAAAGGGAGTGAAAATAGAGCAGGAAACTAAATTTCCTGATGAGGAACAAACAAAACTGACTATAACAGAAGGATCTTCAAGATTTAATTTAATGATACGGTATCCGTCATGGGTAAAGGAAGGTGCTTTAAAAATAACTGTCAACGGGAAACCTGTTTCTTATAATGCCCATCCCTCATCCTATATCGCTCTGAATCGCCAGTGGAAAAAAGGAGATGTTGTACTGGTTTCCCTGCCAATGCATAATACAATCGAACAATTACCAAATGTACCCGAATATATTGCTTTCATGCATGGACCTATTCTGCTTGGTGCCAAAACCGGGACAGAGGATTTGAAAGGACTGATTGCAGATGACAGCCGATGGGGACAAATGCCGGCAGGGCAAAAACTCCCTGTCGACAAGGCCCCGATAATTATTGAGGATGACAGATCAAAAATTGTAAATGAACTGATCCCCGTAAAAGGAAAGTCATTAACCTTTACTGCCCCTGCATTTAATATGATCAATCCGGTAAAAGTTGAGTTGGAGCCTTTTTTCCGGATTCATGATGCCAGGTATATGATGTACTGGATGACTTTAACAAATGAACAATCCAGATCTTACCTCGACTCACTGGCAATAATTGAAAAAGAAAAGGAGGAACTTTAAAAACTTTAAATTTAATGGATTAGACCGGTTATTGATTGAATAATCGGATAAATTTTAAACAGATACCCAAAAAGAAATAAAAACAAGTATTAGCTTAGATGACAAAAAATGAATGTTACTGGAGAATGTTCCAAACAGGAATGCCTGACAAAAGTAAAACTATTGAAAATCTCAGTATAAAAACAGGAAAATAAACATGATGAAGAAAAGTCGTTTAATAGTAATTCTAGCTCTGGCGCTCGTACTGCCGGTCACTATGATGATGGTGATTATGATAGCAGGTACAGGGTGCAATGTTTCTTCTGCCAGACCGGAAGGTCCGTGTGATATCTATGCTGATGCCGCCAATCCGTGTGTGGCTGCCCACAGTAGTACTCGTGCGTTATACGCATCCTATAATGGCCCTTTGTACCAGGTTATGCGCCAGTCGGATGGCAAAACCCTTGACATAGGCGTGGTCCGTCCCGGTAAGGGTGATCCTGGCGGATATGCTGATGCAGCCGCTCAGGACAAATTCTGCGCCAACACATACTGCTGGATCACTATTCTCTACGACCAGTCAGGTAAAGGTAACCACCTCACCCAGGCTCCCCGCGGCGGATTCAGTGGTCCTGCCATGGGTGGATTTAACAACCTGCCGGTTGCCGACATGGCTCCGGTTACCCTAATGGGACACAAAGTATACGGTGTCTTCATCGAGCCTGGTATGGGCCTGCGGGACGACGACCCTGTCGGCACAGCTGTCGACGACCAGGCTGAAGGTCAATACTGGATTGTTAACGGACTCCACTATAACTCCGGCTGCTGCTTCGATTACGGCAACGCCGAGACCGACAGCCGCGACGACGGCGACGGCACCATGGAAACCACCTACTACGGTAACGCCACTGCCTGGTATCGTGGGCAGGCACCCGGCCCGTGGATCATGACCGACCAGGAGAACAACCTGGTGGGTTGTGTCAATCCCTCTCCAAACGATAAATTCTGCAAAGAACTGCCGAGCATCACCTGGCGGTTTGTAACCGCTATGGCAGATGGTGAATCCCACCACTGGAGATCAATGGGCGGAGATGCCCAGCAGGGTGACCTGCAAGTTATGTTCGACGGACCCCGCATTATAAATGACAGAAGCAGCTATGACCCGATGCGCAAGCAGGGAGCTATTCTTCTGGGTAACGGAGGGGATAACAGTAATGGTTCGCAAGGTACTTTTTATGAAGGAGCAATGACGGCCCCGGGCACTTTCCCGACGCTGGAAACAAATCAGAAAATCCAGGCTAATATAGTAGCTGCAAAATATGATGTTCAGCGTCTGAGCATTGCCCCGGCCGAGGCTATCGATACTCCTGCAGGACTTCAGACATTCTCACCAAAGTCGTCAGCAGAACACTACAGTGAGATTCACAAATACCACCGCAGCACCTGTGAATGACCTCACCCTGAGCGTAACCGTACCCAGCGGATGGGAATCTGTAATCTTAACCTCCACAGAATCTTCGAAGAAGTTCGCTGAACCGATCGTTCCGGGTGCAAGCGTAAATGCAATTTTCATGATCACTTCAGGATCGGAGATTTTCAACGGTGATCTGGTCGGCACTGCTTCGTGGACTAACGCTTCGGGCAAAACTCAATCGGAAATAGCTATTGAAAAAGTACGTAATCGTTAACCAGGTAAAGATTAATGAGTTCCGCATCAGCGATGGTTCTACTGTTAACTCAACTAACACATTCATAGAACTTTATAACGCTGGAGGGAGCGAAATTGATATCTCAGACTGGACTCTCACCCACCATCCGACCCAAATGCCAATCTTCTCATCAGTTAAGGTTCCATCCGGAACAAAACTTGCTGCCAATAGTTTCTACCTGTTAGGTCTCTCCAACTCGGGGATGGCAGTTCCCGCGAAAAAGGGTGAGTCGACCATATACGTTAGGAATACGACAGGTATGTCTGTTGGCGATGTGATTGAAATTGGTACGGGTTCAACCATGGAAAAACGCACCATAGTCAGCTTTACCGCACCTGCCCAGCCTGAGGCACCCGCATCACCATTCGGCGGAGGATTCCGTGGCGGACCAAGAGGCTCAACAACAGTGTGGCAGCCCCTACCCGACGGTCCGGTGATCACCATCCCTGAAGGGTCTGACAATATACCTGTCACAAGTGTGAATGGCTTCGAGGTCGGACAGAAAATGGCCATCGGTTCTGGTGCTACATACCCCACCGTTTCCAAGACGATTGAAAAATATGAGGTGGTTACAATCACTAACGTCGGAAAGCCCGGCACACAGGCCTGGCTCTCAATGGACGCTAAGCCCGGTGAGACAAACATTAAGGTATCCTCTGTTGAAAACATCTCAGTTGGTGATAAGATCAGGATTGACCTCGCCAGCGAAGGTCATGGAATAGAAACCGTGACAGTGAACCGCGTTGGTACACAGTCTGTCCGCAGCACTTTTAACGGCCCGTTAAAAGAGAACGAGGATCCGGGAACAGGCCTCGATCTGGCTGAACCTCTGAAATTCAATCATGCATCCAATATGCCTTTTAGCGCAAGAGGAACGGGAATCACCTTCGAACCGGCGACAAACTTCGCTCATTCAAGCAACGAGCCTGTACTGGCACTCAGCTCAAGTATAACCCTCGACCAGCCTCTCTCTGACAACCATGATATCGATGCTGTTGTACGCGATGAAAAGGTTACCTCTGCAGGCTACCAGGGTGGACCTGAGCCTGATCAATGGTTCGGAGGTCCGGCTCTCTCTGCCAGCGCGGGCACCATGGTGCTGCGTGACGAAGATGCTAATGTTGTTGACGGCCTCAACTATGGCGGTCTGGTCGATCCCTGGGCAGCCGAAGGTTACCAGGCAGCTTCGGGAGCTGGTGCAAACGGATGCATCGTTACTTCACCCAGTATGGGCAGAGGCTTCAGGATGGGACCTTCCACACCCACCAGCCAGCCTAACAGGAGTGCAGGACGTTTTCCGGATGGCAAAGATACCGACAGTAACTGCAATGATTTTCTGGTGCAGAGCGTTGTCACCATATCAGCTCCGACAGCTAAAGGTTCCAATAATATTAAAGTTTCTGGAGTAGCGGATTTTGTCCCCGGTCAGAAGGTAATTATAGGTTCAGGCACAGATAGCGAGGACGCTGTTATAACCACCGTTGGTACACCGGGTGGCAGTATTGTAAGTTCTGCTGCAAGGAAGGGCACGACAGTTATCCTGGTTTCCGGCGTGGTAGGCTTTAATGCAGGTCAAACTATAAGTATTGGCAATGGTGCAAATCTTGAGACGGCAGTTGTTGCAAACATCGCACCCGGACGTCGCCGTTTTGGTGCTCCCGGAAGTATACCTGCTGATACCATCACTGTAGCCAAGCCGCTGAAATATTCATACGCAGTGGGTGCGCAGGTCTCCGGCAGCGGTATCACCCTTGCCGCACCATTGACCATGGTTCATAATATCGGTTCTCAGGTAGCCGGTAATGTTCCCACTCCAGGTGAATCAAATCAATATATAAGGAGACCTTAGTGAGGACAACAGGAAAGTACTGGCCCTGGTGGCGTTGGATCATGACTGGAATGAACATATTGGCTCTGGTCTTGAGCGCCATCATGAGCTGGCATTTTCTGGTGGGCGGATCGATTGTCGGCTGCGGCGGAGGGAGTCCGTGCGAAAAGGTTCTGAACAGCCAATGGTCGACGATAGCAGGGATCTTACCCATCAGCGGTTTGGCTTTTGGGGTTTACCTGGCTATTCTGGCTGCCAGCCTTTTTATTGGCCCCTCCTCAGAGGCACCGATAAGGCGCCTGGCCTGGAGTGTGATGTTGATACTGGCAGGTTCAATTGCCGGAAGTGCTATATGGTTCACAATCTTACAGAAATGGATAATCGGGGATTTTTGTTTTTATTGCATGACTACGCACCTCACCGGGCTGCTGTTGACAATACTGATCATCTGGCGGTCGGTCACGGATTCTTCCAGTTATATTCTTCGCCCATTGTCTGCCATGGTAAGAGTTTTGATCGGTCTGGTTCTGGCCGGCATCCTGGCAGCCTCTCAGGTCGGCTTTACTCCATCAGCTGTTTATCGCGACGGCGAGTCACAGGATAACATACCCGCTATCGATTACCATGCTGTACCGATGGTCGGGTCTCCGGACGCCCCCTATGTCGTCACCTTGCTCTTTGATTATCAGTGTTCCCATTGTCAGAAGATACATTTCATGCTCGATGAGGTGATTCGCCTTTATGATGGCAAACTGGCATTTGCACTATGTCCGGCACCACTGAATACCCAATGCAACCCTTACATCCCACGGGATGTGGATGAGTTCAAGAATTCCTGCGAACTGGTAAAGATTGGCCTGGCGGTATGGGTGGCTAACCGCGAGGTGTTTCCTGACTTCGAAAACTGGATGTTTACATTTGAGTCCGGGGATGGATGGCGCCCCCGGAGTCTCGAAACTGCCAGGGGAAAAGCGGTTGAATTAGTCGGTCAGGCGAAGTTCGATGCAGCCTGGTCCGACCCCTGGATCGGACGGTATTTGCAAACCTCCATTCGGACTTACGGCCAGACCATCCAGGACGGCAGGGGCGGCATTCCCAAGCTGATTTTCGGCTCGCATTGGGTCATTCCCGAACCTTATAATGCGGATGACCTTGTTATGATTCTGCAGAAGAGTCTTGGTGTGCCCACGCCTTGATCCGGGGGTGTATACTTGAGCCAGGTTGGTCAATACCAGAAGGTTGGCGAAGCTAATGCATTAAAAATATCCATCTAAATTCATTGCAGACATTTTTAATACAATTATTATGAAGAAAACTTTATTTATTACCCTGGGGATAATTATGACATCAAGCCTTTGGGGACAGCAATATCCCTTTCAAAACCCTGGTTTAAGCTCAGAAGAAAGGGCCAAAGATCTGATATCCCGCTTAACACTTGAAGAAAAAGCTGCATTAATGTGCGACCAGTCAGATGCCATACCGCGTCTTGGTATTAAGAAATTTAACTGGTGGAGCGAAGCTCTTCATGGCCTGGCCAATAATGATAAAGTTACTGTTTTCCCTGAACCAATTGGCATGGCAGCCTCATTCGATGACTCACTTACTTATCATATTTTCGATGCAGTTTCTGACGAAACCCGCGCCAAGTATAATGAGGCAATACAAAAAGGACAGGAAAACAAACGTTTCCTTAGCCTTTCGGTCTGGACACCAAATATCAACATCTTCCGCGATCCGCGTTGGGGACGTGGGCAGGAAACCTACGGTGAAGACCCTTACCTTACTTCCAGAATGGGAGTTTCCGTTGTTAAAGGATTGCAGGGACCTGCGGATTCAAAGTACCTGAAAACTGCTTGCCTGTGCCAAGCATTTTGCAGTTCATTCGGGTCCGGAATGGAGCCGTCATGCACTAAACCTCAACAATATCGATCCCCGCGATCTATGGGAGACCTATCTGCCTGCATTCAAATCGCTTGTTCAGGAGGCAGATGTAAGGCAGGTAATGTGTGCCTATCAGAGATTAGATGATGAACCTTGTTGTGGTAACAGCCGATTACTTCAGAATATTTTAAGGGATGATTGGGGTTATAAGTATATGGTTGTTTCAGATTGCGATGCAATAGCCGATTTTTATACCGGCCATAATGTTTCATCCGATCCGACACATGCTTCAGCAAAAAGCGTTTTGGCAGGAACTGATGTTGAATGCGCCTGGCAGTCTTATGCATTTAAAGATCTGCCTGAAGCTATTGAAAAAGGTTTGATTTCCGAAGAAGAAATCAACAAACATTTGATGCGTGCATTAGTTGGCCGTTTCGACCTTGGTGAAATGGACGATGATGCATTGGTTCCATGGACTAAAATACCTGTTTCGGTAATAAATAATGAGGATCATAGAAAACTTGCTCTCGAAATGGCCCGTGAATCAATGACACTTCTTCAGAATAAAAATAATATTCTTCCCCTAAAGAAATCAATCAAAAAAATTGCAGTAATCGGACCTAATGCCGATAATGAACCTGTGTTATGGGGAAATTATAACGGAACTCCTGTAAGGACAATTACAATCCTTGATGGAATTACTTCCAAACTACCAGCCGACAAAATATCTGTACGACAAAGGATGTGAACTGGTTGATAATAATGCAATTGAGAGCTATATTCCGAATTGTTCATTTGCCGGGAAAAAAGGATTTAAAGCCACTTACTGGAATAATACTGATTTTAAAGGAAATGCAGTATTAACACAATACATTGCAAATCCGATATTGCAGTCGGTTTCAGGACAGAATACTTTTGCATCCGGAGTTAATCAAAATAAATTTTCTGTTAAATATGAAACAGTCTTTGAACCAACGCAGGATGAAACCATTGTCCTGAGATTCGGTGCCACAGGATTATTTGAACTGAAAATAAATGGAGAATCAATTAAAAAATACAGTAACTGGAGAACTGTAATTGCAAAAACTCCATTCAGGGTTGAAAAGGGAAAAAAATATAATATCGAGATCAGACTTACTCAACAGAACGATTGGCAGGCAAACATCGATTTCAATTTTGGCAAAGAAAAGGATATAGATTATAGTAACCTGATAAGGAAACTTAAGGGAATTGACCTGGTAATATTTGCCGGAGGTCTTTCAACACAGGTTGAAGGTGAAGAAATGCCTGTTGAACTGCCTGGTTTCAAGGGTGGCGATCGTACTGATATAGAACTTCCTGCCACACAGCGTAATTGCTTAAAAGCTTTGAGACAGGCTGGGAAAAAAATTGTTTTCGTAAACTGTTCAGGTTCTGCCGTGGGTTTAGTGCCTGAAACGGAAAGCTGTGACGCTATCCTTCAGGCCTGGTATGCTGGGGAATCGGGCGGTCAGGCAATTGCCGATGTTCTGTTTGGCGACTATAACCCATCAGGTAAGCTGCCAATCACTTTCTACAGGAATATGAAACAATTGCCCGATTTCGAGAATTACTCAATGAAAGGACGTACTTATCGTTATATGTCTGATCCACTCTTTCCCTTTGGTTTTGGACTGAGCTATACAACTTTCTCAATCGGGACTGCACAGATCTGCTAACAATAAGATCAGCAAGGACGGAAACGTTGAACTTACTATTCCTGTATCAAATACAGGGAAACGTGCCGGAACAGAAATCATTCAGGTTTATGTGCATAAAGCAAATGATACGGATGGACCTCTTAAAACGTTGAAGGGATTCAAGAGGATTGAACTGGCTGCCGGAAAATCGGGTCAGGCAGTTGTTAACCTGCCTTCAGTATCATTTGAGTTCTTCGACCGGACGAGCGGTAAAATGGCTGTCACTCCCGGCGAGTATGAAATATGGTATGGTAACAGTTCCGATGCCAGGGATCTGAAAATGGCAATGGTTAACATAAAGTAAAATAATTTTATTACGCACCTTTTGGAAATAAGAATCACAGTAAGCGGCAGCATAGATTCCCTGTACAATCTGCATTTTTATGCTGAAGATTACAGGAAATTTGGAAAGATATTTGCATCCATGATGCTTTCAATTCCGGGTTATAATATTACCATTTCCGGAAACAAAATGTTAATGAAGATATTATGGCAAAGTCTCCAGTTATTCATTAATCAATAAATTACTTAAGATTATGAAGGTTTTACTCTGACATTTATGTTAATTCAATCTGTATTCCTTCAGGCTGAAGATGGACATAATCTCTGGCTTAGAGCTAAAAGTACTTCACCTGTAAATGTTATCTGTTCAAAGAAGTCAGCCAACCATCGATATTGCACTTCAGGAGTTGCAAAAAGGCTGGCAGGGTAAAGCAGAGTGCTAAAGTTGTTCTTACTGTCAAACCCGATAACAACGAAATCCAGGAGATGGTTTTAAAATCAGCCCTAACGGAATTCAGGCAAATACTGACCTGGGAATATCTATATGGTGTTTATGAACTTTTACGTCGCCAGCAAACCGGAGAACCTGTTAAAGAAATGATTTGTAATCCTTCGTATGAAGCCAGGGTATTGAACCACTGGGATAATCCTGATGGTTCCATTGAACGGGGATATGCCGGTCGTTCTATATTCTGGCGCAAAGGCGAAAATTCCCTGGTTGTCACTGAAAATGATAAGATTTTATGGAAGGAATACGCACGTGCCAATGCCTCTGTCGGTATAAACGGGGCTGTCCTCAATAACGTTAACGCTTCCCCGTTGATGTTATCAAAAGAATACCTGGAAAGGGTAAAAGCAATTGCTGAGGTGCTGCGTCCGTATGGTATTAAAACTTATCTCTCAGTAAAATTTTCTTCTCCTTCTCTAATTGGCGGATTAAAAACTTCCGATCCTTTAAGTCCTGATGTAATAAAATGGTGGAAAGACAAGGTTCAGGAAATTTACAGTATGATCCCTGATTTTGGTGGTTTTCTTGTAAAAGCCAGTAGTGAAGGGCAACCGGGTCCTCAGGATTATGGCCGGACTCATGCAGATGGCGCAAATATGCTGGCCGATGCGCTTAAACCTTTTGGAGGTATTGTGATGTGGCGTGCTTTTGTATACAGCCCTGACTGATCCTGATCGTGCCAAACAGGCTTACACTGAATTTATGCCACTTGATGGTCAGTTTCGTGATAATGTTATAATTCAGGTTAAAAACGGGCCGGTCGATTTTCAGCCTCGTGAACCTTTCAGTCCGCTTTTCGGAGCGATGAAAAAAACATCTGTCATGCCTGAATTTCAGATAACCCAGGAATATCTGGGACAATCGATTCATCTGGTTTTTCTGGCGACCATGTGGGAAGAATGCCTGAAAAGTGATACCTACCAGGAAGGACAGGGAAGTACTGTTGCCCGTTGTACCGATGGAAGCATTTATCCACAGAAACATACTGCAATTGCAGGTGTGTCCAATATAGGGCTGGATACAAACTGGTGCGGACATCCATTTGCACAGGCAAACTGGTATGCTTTTGGACGTCTGGCCTGGAATAACTACATTGACAAGTGAACAAATTGCTGATGAATGGATTAAACTTACTTTCAGTCAGATACCCTTCAGACAAGCCGCTATTAACTACTTTTCTCAACCGAATGGACAGAAAATTTCCTGATTCCTGTTAAGACAAATGATGCTTCAAAGCAGGGAAGCTGCTGTTAACTATATGATGCCTCTTGGATTTCATCATATTTTTTCCGCAAATGAACATTATGGTCCCGGACCATGGTGGGCTCCTGCAAGAGTGCAGGACGGACTGGACTCCTCCTTATTATCATAAAGCCGATACAAATGGGGTTGGGTTTGACAGGACCCATAGCAGGCAGTGATGCTGTAAGTCAGTACCACGAACCTCTGGGTTCTCAGTTCAATGATTTGAAGACCTGTCCTGAAAGATACCTGTTATGGTTCCATCATCTGCCATGGGATTATAAAATGAAAAGCGGACGTACCTTATGGGATGAAATATGTTACAATTATGATACTGGAGTAAAGCAGGTCCGGGAGTTTCAAAAAATCTGGGATAAGGTTGAAGCCTTATGTGGATACATGAACGGTTTACTCTGGTTCAAAGCAAACTACGCACACAATGCAGGAATGCCCAGGTATGGAAAGATGCCTGCCTGCTATATTTTCAGAAATTCAGCCGGAAACCAGTCCCTTATGATATAGAACGGCCGGTGAACGATCTGAACGATCTGATAGAAAATGATATGAAAAGACGATGAAAGTTATCAGTTTATTAACCTGATTGCATTCGTAATTTTTATTGACTTATTAAAAACTGGAGGAAAATTGAGGTCTGGCAAATTTATTTTACGGAGTTGGTTGTCCTGGGTTTCCGTTAACCACCTTCATGATATTACCGGACTGGAAGAGTATGAAAAAAACTTATATAAACAATTGTCCGAAGGAGACTGAAGATATATTAAGAAGGTTGATATATATTTGTTTTGAGATACCCTGCTTTGGGCAGTATTAAAAACTAAACGGAATTGAAGACATAAATAGAATTACAAACATCCCATGTTTAGGAAGTATAAATTAAAGGTATTCAAATTCATTTACCCTATCAGAATTTCCCTGGTATTATCTCTTTTATTGTTTACTGCTTTCAGTTCAGATTCAGCCGGTAAAAAGGAAAAATTCGAGGCAGAATCTGCAAAACTCATCGGGGACATATCCAAAATGGCCGATAAAGCTGCATCGGGTGGCTACGTTGTTAGCTTGACCAAACCTGGAGATGCCATCAGTTTCTCACAGCTTCCGGCAGCCGGTAAACTGGCGATTCGTTATGCATCCCTTGAAAGTGGGATTGATAAGTGTTTCTGTCAACAATCAACCCATCCAAAAATTGAATATCCATTCTTCAGGAAATCTTTCAGACTCATTCCTGTATGCCATAATTGATATTTCAATTCCCTCCAAAGCTACACTGATCATTAGTCTGGTTACCAATGATATCAATTGTGAATATTGATCAGATAATTGTTGGTGAAGGTGATCTGGGATTACCTCCTGATATATGGAACCTTCCACCATTAACCGTGGCTGACCGGTCAGTACACAGCTGACTGGAAGGAATTGAGCCGGCTTTACACCGTCCCTGAGTGGTGGCGTGATGCCAAGTTTGGTGCATGGTCGCATTGGGATCCGCAATCCATGCCTGAGCAGGGTGACTGGTATGCACGCGGCATGTATATTCAGGGTAACAGGCAGTATGAGTATAACCTCAAACAATTTGGTCATCCTTCTGAATATGGGTATAAGGACATCTGCAATAACTGGGTGATAGATAGATGGAACCCGGCTGATCTTATGGACCTGTATGTCGAAATGGGGGCCCGTTTCTTCATGGCAATGGGTAGTCATCATGACAATTTTGATTGCTATGATTCAAAATATCAGCCATGGAACTCTGTCAATATCGGTCCAAAAGTCGACATTGTCGGCACCTGGGAAAAAGAAGCACGGAAGCATGGTATGCGTTTCGGTATCGGTTTCCACAATACTCCGGCCCGAACCTGGGGTCAGTTCATGACCAGTACGGTACACCAGTGACAAGACCGGGCCGATGAAGGGCGTGCCTTACGATGCACTGCAAACGATTCAGGACGGAAAAGGAAAATGGTGGGAAGGAATGGATCCGGTTGACCTTTACGGCCCGGTTCATGACATAATAGATCCCCTGCTTTCACCTTTCGCCAATCAGTTTATGTGGCGGATAGATGATGCAATAACTAAATATCATCCCGATGTAATATATTTCGATGAACATGCCGGCGATTCACAAGTGGATTTAGGTGTGCACATGGGACTTAGGTTTTCTCGCTCCCCAGCTGATTGCCAACTACTATAACAAATCTTTGAAATGGAACAATGGGAAAATGGATGTGGTGATAAATCTCAAAGGGGTAGGCGGGCGTTACAACAGCTTCCAGAATAATCCCGAACTGCTGCCTTATGTCGACCGTTCACTGGTTAAGAGTACTGAAGCCTTTATAGAATCGGAAATTATGGCCTATCCATTCCAGACTGAAACCAGCATCGCTGACTGGCATTATCAAACCGGGCAGAAATACATGGATGCCAGCAGCCATTATCAGATCGCTGATGCAAAATGTTTGCCGGAACGGAACTATGCTGCTCAATATCACCCAGCATGGTCGCGGCGATCTGGATCCTGAGGTGACAACCATTTGCAAAGACATCGGTGCCTGGCTGAAAATCAACGGTGAAGCTGTCTATGGATCCCGTCCTTTTGAAGTCTATGGTGAGAATTCAGTCTGCTACACACGCAACAACGGAAATGTTTATGCTGCACTTCTCGATTGGCAGGGAGGCCCAATTACACTGAAGGCTTTTACACACCGGTAGTGCGACCTTAGGTAAAGTATCCAAAGTCGAAATGCTCGGCTCTGATGTTCCGCTTACATTTGTTCAAGACGATCAGGGACTTACAGTTACATTCAACGGATCAGTACAGCCAATTTCCGGAATGGCTGATCAGCAGCTGGCTTCGAAGTGCCGGGTCCTCCGTGTTACCCATGATAAGGGTTGGATCAATGATGATGACCCAGGTGCTGTGGCTAAGGGATGGCTCCGTAAGTGTAATCTTGGAACAGGAGATTTCAACAACGATCTTACAACCAGTAATACACCCGGTGATGTATGGAGCTGTTACTTCACCGGAACAAGCATTTCAGTAATCGCCCCGAAAGAGGAAGGCGCCGGAAAAATAGAGATTCAGATAGACGGAAAAAGCAGGGCAACGGCCGATCTGTCATTAAATGGATCGCGCCAGGCTCAGAATGTGGCATGCAAAATAGCTGATCTGACTCCGGGCAGACATGTTGTAAATGTTGTAAATCGCGGAACCGGACCAGTGGCTGTTGATGCAATAATCGTCCAGTAAGTGAATTTGGAATTGCATGTGCAATCAGATCATGTATAAACAGCTGGTAAAAGAGTTAAGTTTCGCTTAACTCAAAAAAAATAGCTGGAAAGTTCCTCGTTGATAAATGCGGCCGGTGCAACTCCAGGAGCTGAAGAATTGAAACAGAAAATTTCAAATAATATATTTTAGAAATTATGAAAAGATTCTATTTTTTAATCACTGTAACACTGATTTTGGCAGAAGTCATAGCTGTCGGTCAGGGTCCTTTTTCCGAAAATATAGTCATTACCAAAAACGACATTGAAAAAGCGGGTACCTCGATCCCTGTTTCAGCAATCGGGGAACCGGTTGGCTCTGTAAAACTCTATACCCCGCGCTGGATTGAAGCAACCGATGCTACGCCTGCTTATGCTGTTGTAGAAGGTTCGATTTTCCCGGTAGATCCCAATGGCTGGCCCATTAATTTCCGGGTGCTTCTTCCGGCAAGCTGGTCGCACCGTGCAATGCAAGCGGGTGGTGGAGGAATGAATGGATCAATCACTGTCAGGGAAGGCAAAAATCCGATGATAAACAGGGGATTTGTGATGTATGGCAGCGATTCAGGCCACCAGGGAGGCATGGGTGGCGGAGGTGCAGTTCTGGCTTCCGGTCCTGCAGGAGCTAAACCTGATGATTGGGCTCTCAACGAAGAGGCCATCCGTAATCTTGGTTACATGCAGATGAAGAAGACTCACGATGCCGCAATGGTAATAATTGAAAGAATTTATGGTGAACGGCCCCGTTTCAACTATTATATTGGAGGTTCACAGGGTGGACGCGAAGGGACTTATGGTTGCTCAAAGATACCCGGAGGATTATGACGGCATAATATCCGACGTTCCGATAGTTAGTTTTTCAACACTTATGCTTGCTCCTGAACTGATAAGGATACAGGAAAAACCATTGGCAAACTGGGTAACACCTGTCAAGGTAAATGCAATCAGGGCTGAGTTTCTGAAACAATGTGACAAACTTGACGGATTGTCTGATGGAATAATCAATAACTACATGGCTTCACGTGCTATCTTTGATGTATCAGATGGTTCTGGCCCTGTTGATCCATGGGCAGCCCTTCGTGAGCCAGGCAATAAGGATCCAAAACCTGAAGATAATTCAACATCGGCCAGACTCACCAGTGGACAGATTAAGACGCTTGAATTTGTATATAGTCCATATAAATTCCCATCTCCTCTTGCAAATCGTGTTAAATCGTTCGGTATGTGGCTCCCGACTATCGATCCTGAATCTTTTGGGACGATTACTTCTTTCCGGTACAAAGGACAGGAAGGTGCACCTGAAACCGCTCCAGTACATTCATCTCTGGGAGTTCTTGGAGTAACCGGGTTTCTGATGCAGAATCCATCAGCTAATCCACTTGACTATGCCGAAGGAAAAGCAATGAATGAGCGCCGTAAACAGATCTCCGAATGGCTCGATGCCACGAATCCTGATCTTAGTGCATTTTATAAACGCGGAGGTAAGATTATGCTTACCGTTGGCACACAGGATTTTATAGCCTCTTCCGGTGCACAGCTTGATTACTATCAGTCTTTGATAAATAAGATGGGACAGAAGAAACTGGATAAGTTTGCGCGGTTATATGTTGTTCCACAGGGAGGTCACGGATTATCAGGCAGGAGTTATAAGATGAACGGGGATGGCGACACGGTTGAAGTAAAAAATATACCGGCACCAAACTCTAATGACAAAATAGATATGATAATATCCTGGGTTGAAGAAAGCAATGCTCCTGCGAAAACACTTTTTGTCAACAGCGAGGGGCGAATTGGAGTGAAACCTGAAGGTAAAGGATATATTCTCTGCTCATATCCGAACTTTCCAAGGTATATAGGAGGACCGCAAGATCAGGTATCTTCGTATATCAGCTCACCGAAATAAGTCATTGCAGATGCTACTAAAGCCTTGTCTTTTATACTAACCCATTTATTTTATTCAAAAAAAGGTACGCCCCTGGTGGCATATTTTTTCATTGCTTCTTCATTAATATCCACACCAATTCCCGGATGGTTAGATACTGTAACAAAACTGTCCTTTATCCAATCACCTTCATCAAAGGTGACAATTTCCTTATACATAGGGTTGGTATGAAAGTAGGATTGCCACTCCATAATTAAGAAGTTAGGTACCGACACGCACACATGTGCACATGCCATGGCACCCAGAAACGAAGCAACCATATGTGGTGCAAAAGGAATGTAATACAGATTTGCCAGGTTGGCAATACGTTGTCCTTCACCCAGTCCACCACATTTTTTGCAAATCGGGCATTACAGCATCAACCCCACCTATTTCCAACAGCCTCCTGAACCCATAAGCCAGATAGATATTTTCACCTGCAGCGATTGGTGTACTTGTTTCCTGAGATACCATTCTGT
Source organism: uncultured Bacteroidales bacterium (assembly GCA_963746685.1). Classification (GTDB taxonomy): domain Bacteria; phylum Bacteroidota; class Bacteroidia; order Bacteroidales; family VadinHA17; genus LD21. The sequence goes on along the minus strand of CAVVBY010000033.1, from coordinate 6,025 downwards.
ATGCTTCAACATTTTCTGCAGGGACTGGTTCTTCCAGCCATAGCAGGTTTAACGGCTCAACCCGTTTGGAAATTGCCAGGGCAGTATTCAAATCATACCTGCCGTGCATATCCACAGCTATATCGATCTTTGGTCCCACTGCCTCCCTGACAGCAGCTAATTGGTCATACATTCTTTGCAGCTCACCCTGGCTGGCAGTCCAGTTGTATCTGTCGAATCTATTTGGGTCACCTGCCTGGTCTATATCAAACTTAATTGCATTGAATCCCATTTTTACGGCATTAAGAGCGGAATCAGCAAATTCTTTTGGTGCAGGATTGTTAGACCTGTAGAGTGCAGTGTCGCTGTATACCCTTACCTTATCGCGGAATTTTCCACCCAGTAACTGATAAACAGGAACATTGAGTGCCTTTCCGGCAAGGTCCCACAAAGCTGTTTCAAAGGCAGAAAGAACGGCAACATAAACACCTGACTGTGCTCCTCCAAAAAAACCTCCTCTCCTGATGTCTTCAAAAATTCTGTGCACATTTAATGGGCTTTGCCCTCTAAGCCTTCTTGCCATGTTTTGAACCAAATAATAAGTTCCACCTATGGCATCAACTCCTTCTCCACAACCATAAATATCCTGATTAGTGTATATCTTCACAAAAAGACTTCCCCCGACGTAACCACACTTAACGTCTGTGATTTTCAGATCAGATGGAGCGGAAGTTTTTGATGCTGCTGTTATGGCTTGTTGATAGCCATTTCCAAAGCTGGCCAAAGGGGAAACAGCTGCTACAGCAGCAATACTGGCAGCTTTGCCTAAAAATGCTCTTCTTGAATTTATGTTTTTCATTGTCTTAGTTTAATTATTCAGGTTATACTATTTCCTTCCTTTTAAAGACTTATGAATATGATTCATGTGCAACAATAATATGATAGTTTTGTTGAATTATTATTTTGGCAATAAACAAAATAAAGTTACTTAATAATATCGCAAGATTTAAAATGATTCAGGAAAATATAAGAAACCCTTTTTGACCGTTTCTCACACTCACTCTTCAATTATTCTCCCCCTCTCCCCTTCTGAAAAGAACTGCTTACTAAGTCACCTGATTGCAAAAGCCCCGCCGCGGCATAATCTTCCACCTGATCCGATCCTCCAACGGCATCGGCGTGCATTTGACCATTGCACCTTTTTCCTATGGTTTCATAATTCCACGCTTATCCTTTACATCTTTTGTACAGTCATTTTCGGGTGTCTGGCCTGTTATTGCACAACAAATGCAGATCGCAAATACCAGTAAACCTGTTTTAACTATTTTTCTCATAACACTTATATTATTTCTTCAATTGAATTATTAACTGAATATATCGACCCTATATGATTGCCTGGGATGAAGTTAAAGATATTTACATCAAATATTCAAACCCTGTTTATAACTGATTGATAATTTATTGTTGCTTTACTGATAATCATAACATAATTGGGTAAATTAAACTGTTATTTACAGGATTTTAACCTAATTACTAATAGCAATCATGAATAGAAATAAATTCTTAAAAACAATGGCAGCAACCGTCCCGGCTGCTACAGTGGTCCCTAACTTTGCCCGTATTGCGGAGACCGAGTTAGGTAAAGTCAGAATAACCGACGTAAAATGTATGCGTGTACAAATAGGAAGAGGACATGTTTTACCCCTGGTGAAGATTGAAACGGATGCAGGTGTATATGGAATTGGTGAATGTCATCATGACGTCACCGGACTAGGTGCCAAGGATGTGGTTATGAATGCATTCAGGCAGATTCTTGTCAAGCAGGACCCCTTCGACATAGCCCGCCTAACCGAGCAAATGAAATTCCGTGTATCATATCTGGGTGGAAATGGAGGGATTGGGATGCATGCCGTTACAGGATGTGAAATTGCCTTGTGGGATCTGGTGGGTAAGCTGCTTGGTATGCCGCTTCGTAAAATTCTTGGCGGAGGATGTTACACTGACCGCGTAAGGGCTTATCTTACCAGCCAGCCGAGAAATATGCTTGATCCGGCATCCTGTAAGGAATGGGTCGATTACCTTAAGCAATCGGTTCAGAAATGGACAGCTGCGAAGCCTTTCAGGATATCAAGACGTCCAGGAGGTGAGGCATTAAATCGTCGTCTGTCTTTCACGGAACTGGAAAACAATATTCAGGCATATACCAATTTAAGAGAGGCGGCTGGTAAAGAATTTGAAATTATCGTTCATTGCCATTGGGAATTCGGATTTTTTGATGCACTGAGTTTCGCTAAAGCTTTGGAACCTATAAGACCGTGGTGGATCGAAGATCCTATGCCGATAAATTATGTAGACACCTGGGCTAAGCTTACCGCAGCCTCTCCGGTTCCCATTCTTTGTGGTGAAAACCTTTATACTCTTTACGATTTTCTGCCATTTATTATTAACCAGGCTGTTCATATGGTTGAGATAGATATTTCAATGGCAGGTGGTCTGCTGGAAGCAAAAAAAATCGCTACCCTGGCAAATGCATATTATATGCCCGTTGCTACACATAATGTGATGGGACCTATTGCTACTATTGCTTCAGCAAATTGTGCTGCCACAATGCTTGATTTTATCGGACATGAGAGCTATGATTATAAACAAGATTCCCGTGATGGTCACAGCGGCTGGGAAACCCTGATAGTATATGACAGAGAGATAATACAGGATGGATATATCCAGCTCTCTGACAAACCTGGTCTTGGGCTTGATCTGAATAAAGAGATAGCAATGAAGTATCTGGTGGAAGGTGAGAAATGGTGGGGATAATACATTATTAGTGTACTTTTATAAAACTAAAATCCGATAAATACTTTCCTTAAATTCACTCTCATTAATTTGAGAAGTTTGTTATGCAAAGAAATATTGAAGAACAGAATAATTTTTTTGAGGCAAAAGATATAACCAGCGGGTATCAGGGAAATGATCCTTTTATCAGCGCGGCTCATTCAAAAGTATTCGGTTTTTGCGGTAGTGTGGGAGTAGATCTGATGGAGCCTTTATCATTCAAAGGTCGTAGAGGTTCAGGAATTGCAGGTGATCGATTATGTTTTACGAAATGTATAATTCAGAAATGGGAAAAATGATTAATAAACCGACATTTCAATATCTCGCTGTCAGACTATGTCTGGGGCTGATAATAGTGGGGAGTGGTATCAGAGCATTTGCACAGACAAGCCAAAATCAGTCTAATTCGGATACCGTGGTTTTAAAAGTTGACCTGTCATCTGAGACAGGTAAGATGAATCCTGCATGGGCATGGTTCGGATATGATGAGCCAAATTACACCTATATGAAAGATGGTAAAAAACTTCTTTCAGAAATTGCAGCACTTAGTCCGGTTCCGGTTTATATCCGTACCCATAACCTGCTTACAACAGGTGATGGCTCCGCATCACTCAAATGGGGTTCCACAAATGTTTATACAGAGGATAAAAATGGCAATCCTGTATATGACTGGACAATAATTGACAAGATTTTTGACACATTCATTGAAAGAGGCATGAAACCTCTTGTTGAACTTGGTTTTATGCCTGAAGCATTATCTGCCAATCCTGTTCCCTACAGGCATTCCTGGCCTGAGACCTTTTCCACGGGCTGGGCATATCCACCCAGGGATTATGATAAATGGGCAGAACTGGTCTATCAGCTTACAAGACATTGTATATCGCGGTATGGACTGAACGAGGTCGAGAGCTGGTACTGGGAAGTATGGAATGAACCAAACATAAATTATTGGAAGGGTTCAATGGAAGAATATTTTAAAATGTACGACTTTGCTTCCTGGGCGCTTAAAAAAGCATGCCCGGATGCCAAAATAGGAGGTCCTCATACTACAAGTCCAAGAGATAAAAATGCTGCCGGCTGGCTGAAAAGTTTTATTGATCATTGTATAAATGGTAAAAACTATAAAACAGGACAAAAAGGTTCTCCTCTCGATTATATAGGTTTTCATGCGAAAGGATCTCCGAAAATTGTTGATGGACATGTTCAGATGAATATTAATCTTCAGTTACAGGATATATCAAACGGATTTGAAATTGTTTCATCATTTCCGGAGATCAGGAACCTTCCCGTAATAATAGGAGAGTCTGATCCGGAAGGATGTGCAGCCTGCTCTATGACCCGGAATCCGTCAAACAGCTATAGAAACGGAACCCTTTATTCAAGCTATGAAGCAGCTATTTTTGCCAGAAAGTATGCTCTTGCTGATTATTTTAAGGTAAATTTCAGGGGCGCAGTTACCTGGGCATTTGAGTTTGAAGATCAACCGTGGTTTGACGGATTCCGCGATTTAGCTACCAATGGTGTTGATAAACCTGTTTTAAATATTTTTCGGATGTTTGGCATGATGAGCGGAACAAGAGTGGCCGTTACAGGTGGGATATATGACCCTTTTATGATACGTGAATCGGGAGTAAAAGGAAGTGCTCCTGATATAAATGCCATGGCATCCAAAGATAATAACGGAATATCAATCATGGTATGGAATTATCATGATGACGACCTGCCTGCAAAGGCATCACAGGTCAGAATAAATATTTCGGGCCTTGCTTCTTCAAAAGTTCTGGTTCATGAGTACCGTATTGATAAGGAAAACAGTAATTCCTACGAGGTATGGAAAAAAATGGGTTCACCGCAGAATCCGACACCTGAACAGTATGAAACTCTTGAAGATGCAGGTGCACTTAAGATGTTCTCTTCTCCTTATCGGGCAGATGCAAAGAATGGAGTGATAAATCTATCACTATATCTGCCAAGACAGGGGGTGTCTCTTATAAGACTAATATGATCGATAGCCAGATTAATTGATGTACATATCTTTAATAAATTAATTATAAGAATATGAAACCAAAAATACTGTTATCACGGATTATTCCTAGGTCTGGCATTTATCTCATGCACGACTGAAAAGAAAATATCAGAGCAATCAGCAGTTAAAGGAGCTGCTCATGATTATCTGACAATTGACGAAGCAATCTCCGCCCTGAAAGTCCATGAGGCAGCAGCTCCACTGGCTGCTGATCCGGGAGTATCCCCAAAATTACCTGCTTCCTTTAGTCCCCCATATAGATCTATTGAGCCAATTAAACTCTTTGATAATCTGTATTTTGTCGGCACAACCACTGTTGGTGCATTTATTGTGGATTCGGGTGATGGATTGGTTATGCTTGATACCGGCATTGGTGATGCAGACATTGCAATGATGGTTGAGGATATGAAAAAGTTAGGACTCGATCCTTCCAGGATAAAACTCATATTCATCTCACACGAACATTTTGACCATTATGGTGGAGTCCAATATCTTAAAAAGAATGTATGTCCTGATGCCAAAGTTGCTATGAGTTTAGTGGGATGGAATTTGTTACAAACAGTTCCGTCGGAATGGGCTTATATCGGGACAAGGCCACAATCAATTGACATTTATCTCCTTGATGGAATGAAAATTAAAATCGGATCTGTGATATTTCAGATTATTGCAACACCAGGTCATAGTCCGGGATGTTTGTCCTTCATCTTTCCGGTAACCGACAATGGAGAAACTCACATGGCGGGAATTATGGGGGGATCTGCCGTGTGGCCTACTCAGGTTGAAACACGACTTTACAAATCTTCGATCGAATATTTTAAAGCATTTGCTCAGGCGGCAAAATGCGATGTTGGTCTTGCATTTCATTCGCAGGAGTCAGATTTTGCTCAACTTCGGATACGAAAACCAGGCGAACCTAATCCGTTGGTGATAGGGCAGGAAAAGTTTGATAAGGTATTTCTGCAAAAATACAGAGACAGGTATCAGAAAATGCTTGAATCAGGAGATATTAGTCCATACAAACCTTTATAAAAAGATAAATCTTTACTTATAACCCCAAAACAATTATGAGACAAACAAATTGCTTTCTGTTATCAGCATGCTGATAATATTTTTGTTCTCCGGTTGTTCTGACATAAAACAACCAAAGAATGTGAATAAAAATAGTTCAACTAACGAAGCCTGGCTTGA